>JBBFLA010000006.1:0-82147 GCA_037481795.1 Spirochaetota bacterium | reverse complement strand
GTGGGATTGCGCACGGTGTATGAGCTACGCGGTATTCCCTGCATTGGATGGGAGGATGCACCGCCGCCCAAAAAAGCCATTGTAAGCTCACGATCGTTTGGAAGGCCTGTGGAAAGCTTACATGAACTTGACCAGGCAGCGGCACACTACAGCGCCATTGCTGCAGGCAAACTGCGAACGCAGCATTGTGCGGCTGGTGCAGTTACCGTTTTTGTGTCAACCAACCCGTTTAAGAACGAACCACAGTATTCATGTAGTGCAACGGTTGTTCTTGATATGCACTCAGCGTACACACCGGATATCATTGCAGCAGCACGCACAGCGTTGCATAGCATTTACCGGCAGGGATATCGTTATAAGAAAGTGGCTATTATGCTTACTGACATTATCCCGTATCAGGAACTATCGCCCACGCTTTTTATACAGATGCACAATTATGAAAAGCGCTACCGGCTCATGCAGGCACTTGACAGCGTTAACCGTGAGCATGGTCGTGGTACTGTGTATTTTGCTTCGGAAGGGGTGGCTTGCCCCTGGTCCATGCGCAGGAAATATCTTTCACCGCGCTACACCACACACTGGGATGAGATACCCGTTGTTACGTGATGTCGTGGCAAACTCTATTTTTCCCGTTTTTCTTTGCCTGGTACATTAATGCGTCAGCACGGTTTATTGCATCAATTGCGGTTTCATTTTCTTTTAGCAGCGTAGCACCGCATGAAGCAGTAAATGTAATGATATTTCCATGAAATTCAATAAACGCACTGGCAATGAGGGTACACAGCTTGTTTGCAATGGAAGGTACCATTAAAGGGTTATCAACAAAAAGAATAATGGAAAATTCTTCACCACCCCAGCGTGTAACAATATCGTACGCCCTGACGTTATTGGTAAATGTTTGTGAAACAGTTTTTAACACCGCATCACCACATTCGTGGCCGTATGTATCGTTAAGCTTTTTAAAGTTATCAATATCAAAGAAAAGAATCCCTGTATATGGTTTTGTCATCTTCATTTCAAGATAGCGTGGGTAATAAAGGCTTTCAAAGCCCCGCCGGTTAAATACACCTGTTAAAGGATCGATAAGTGCTAATTTAATCAGATCTTGTTTTATCTTCTGCTGCTGGTATAAAACAGGATAAAATATTTCAATTGCACCAATTTGTGCACCATTACTATACCAGGGAATACCTTTAATATGAACCTGCAGTCTATACCCATCTTTGTGGTGGAGATACACATCTGCTTAAACAACGTGCCTATTGTTAATAGCTATCAGCATGGGACATGAAGAAATGCACAACGAATTGCCATCCATATCAATGTGACGCAATATATTATCACTGCAGGATTTGCCTATAACTTCACTAGCAGTAAAGCCAGTGATAGATTCAGCGGCTTTATTCCAGAAGATGATTTTTCTGTCAAAGTCAAGGATATACACTCTATCGTTAATTGATTGAAGAAAAGATTGAATATTATCATCAAGCATCATCTAAAACCCTCTCAATTATAAACAATACTATAATCAGTTTTTTGCTCTATTTTATGTACCAAATCCTGTGATACAATTGTTTTAGTAAACACTGTATGCATTAATGCTGTCTACAATGTGCCATGATGAGCATAAATTATATTAGCTTGAATATAGTACCATAAGAGAAAATTATGGTCAAACATGTTTCCAAAAAATTTTGTAATTCAAACTTGAACTTGCTTGATAAGGCTCTGACCCCGCAAAAATTTTGATTGACATATTTGAGGAAGTTAAATACCATGTAATTTCTAATATAATCTTAGAAATTGCATGGTTAATGAAATATATTGAACGACACTTAGATAAAGAAGAAATACTTAAGCGTATTTCTTATTTTCCTGTAACGGCTATAATTGGACCCAGGCAGTCGGGTAAAACTACATTGGCGCATATGCTTAATCCTGATGTAGTATATGATTTAGAAAATCCGGCAGATGTTGCAGCACTGGAAAATCCAGTATTACAATTACAACGTACAAAAGGGCTGGTAGTCATAGATGAAATACAGCGAAAACCTGAGCTCTTCACTACTCTGAGATTTTTATGTGACACCCGTAAAGATGTGCGTTTTTGTATCTTAGGGAGTGCTTCACCGGATTTAATAAAAAAATCATCTGAAACCCTTGCAGGAAGGGTTTCGTATTATGTATTAATGGGCTTTAGAAAAGATGATTTGCCAAAAGATGCATTGCAGCATTTCCATTTTAGAGGAAGTTTCCCACGTTCATTGCTTGCACCAGATGATGCAATGAGCAATCAATGGCGTAAGGATTATATTAAAACCTACTGTGAACGGGATTTGCCTTTATTAGGGATAAGAATTACGGCGTATACTATGCATAAATTCTGGCAGATGCTGGCTCATTACCATGCAAATATTATAAACTATTCTGAGTTGGGACGTTCATTTGGTGTTTCAGATGTCACTATCAGACATTATATTGATATACTTGCCGGTACATTTATGGTAAGGTTGCTTCATCCTTTTTATGCAAATGTAGGCAAACGTCTGGTAAAACGACCCAAGGTTTATATACGCGATTCAGGAATATTACATACGCTTTTATTAATTGAAAATAGTGAACAGTTATATCGACATCCAAAAGTTGGTGCATCGTGGGAAGGATTTGCGCTGGAGGCGGTTTGCAGGGCATTGCAAAAAAACGATGAAGAAGTGTTCTTCTATTCAGTGCAAAGTGGAGCAGAGATAGATTTGGTGTGGCAGCATGATGGCAGTATGTGGGGATGTGAATTTAAATTCCAGGATGCACCGGTGAAAACAAAATCAATGGTTAATGCTGTTCAAGACCTTAACTTAAAGAAATTGTGGGTGATATATCCAGGTAGTAAAGAATACAATCTTGCAGAAAATATTGTTGTAATGCCGTTTGAAAAAATTCCTGTCAGATGGATATATTAAAAACTTTGTTTTATGTACTTTTGGTTGACAGCAGGTTTTGCGGTATATATGATATATGCACTGCGCAGGATGGTACTTAATGATCCATTTTGAAAAAATACCACAGGATGTTTTTATACGGCTTGAAGATGTCAAAAAGCTACTCAATGATGATGCCAATGTTATATTTGCATATCTTTTTGGTGGTCTTGCAAAAGGAACTGTTACGCCGCTTTCGGATATTGATATTGCGCTATATTGCCGTCACTATGATGCTGACTATGTAATGAATGTATTTGTAAAGCTTTGTGAAGTGTGTAACACATCAGAAATAGATCTTGTTATGTTAAATACTGCTCCCGTTGCTCTTGCAGGAAGGATAGTATCACAAAAAAAGGTGATTGTTGACAAGGAGCCTTTTATTCGCCACAGCTTTGAGTCACTTACCTTACGAAAATATTTTGACTTTTCCATAAAAGAAAAATTAATACTCTACAGGAGGTATGGAATTGGTAAATACTCCACTGATTTTAAGAAAAATACTTGATCTAGAAAATTACTATACACAGATCCAGGAATATTCTGCAATTACGCTTGAAGAATATACAGCAAGCTGGAAAACTCAGAGAATTGTTGAAAGAACATTGCAGATGATGATAGAAACCTGTACAGATATAGCAAATCATATTATATCAGATAAGGGATTAAGACCACCCGATAGTTATTCTGATACATTTAAGGTTTTATTAGAAAATAGTATCATTAATGAAAAATTATTTGACACTATGAGTAAAATGGCAAAATTCAGGAATATTATCGTTCATCAATATGATACTATAGATGCAACCATTGTTATTACTATTTTGAAGAAACATCTAAAAGACTTTATACTCTTTAAAGATGCCGTTATACATTATATTCAAAATGATGCTCAATAAACCTATAAGGATACACCTATGATTGATGCTTCCCTGTTATTTATTCTTGTAATGATTGCCTCTCTTTTTATGTGGATTGTGCTGCTTTTTAAGATTGTTATGAGTCCGTTTGCCGAAAAAACAAAGTGGAAATATGTTGGTATTTTATTTATATTTGCAGTGCTGTATATTTTTGTTCCAGCAAAGATTGTTGCAATGTTTCAGGTAAGCGGATATGGCATTCCTGCAGCAATTGCGTGTTCGTTATTTTTGGGACTCATGGTTTTTTATTTTTTAGTAAAGATGAATATAAAAAAGTATGAAAAACAAATAAATAAAGGGCGATAGTTACTGATAAAAAGTCAAAGCCCTGCTGTATAAATCATAAGTTTGAACTGATTTTAAAATTTTTTAAAACAAGAAAAATTTTTTTGCCTTTTACTACCGGGATGATGTATTTTAAATAAACGGACAAAAAGTATACTTATAAAGGATATAAGGGGTGAATGTATGAAAACAAAACAATTAATTGCTATAGCCGTATTGGTGATTTTATCAGGATCACAGGTTTTTGGTGCAACAATTACCGGTACTGCGCCTCAACTTACAATAAGTGGTTATAGTTTTAGTGATTTAAATGATACAATTGCAACTGAATTTGCAAATGCCATTACACAGGCAAATGCTGATTTAGCACAATATAAGGATCAGGAACAACTGGCTACAGGTTTTGCCAATGCTAATATGTACTCAACAAATGCTGCAACACATCAGGGGTACCCTAACTATAGCCTTTTTGCCATCACAACCGGTGTTATGGTGGCTGCACAGGCACCAACTTCCAATATAGATTATTATACCGGTGGAAAAATTGAAGATGATCTTGAAGCAAACGGTGATTTGTATGTAGGGGTTGCAGGAAGCGTTGCATTTTTTAATATTGGTGTCAATGCAGGGATATTTGTACCAGGATTATATGTGAATGTTAAATTTGGTAAATTTGACAGCGCCTGGGTTTATGATAATGAAGATTTCAGTTTTAACACATTCATTGCAGGCCTTGGTGTAAACTATAGCCTTATTGACCAAAAGGGTATTGGGCTAGCTCGATGGCGTGGTATTGCTGTTGGTACCGGAGTAGTGTACCAGACTACCGATGTATGGTATAAGGTAAGTCTTGATCCTGTGAGTCAACATTTTAGTGATAATAATGGTTCTAATACTGTAACAGGTGATGTTGTTGTTGACCCTTCATTTGCTATTACACTGGATATGTACACAGTAAGCGTCCCGTTTGAAGTAACAACTGCCGTTCAGCTTTTATGGCTTTTAAACCTCAACCTTGGAGCAGGCATTGACCTTGTAACCGGTAACAGCGATCTGGTGTTAAAGGCAGCAGCGGATGCAACTGTTGAAAATGTTGCTGTTGATGGTAATACTTTGCCAAAGAGTCAATATGAGGTAACACCTGGAAAGCTTACTATTGATGGACAAACTGTAGGTAAAAAGCCTAAATGGGCACGCGCACGCGTTATGACTGGCATTGGGTTTAATTTTGGCCCTGTTAAACTGGACATTCCTGTTATTTACTATTTTGATAATGGTGCTGCAGTAGGTGTAACTGTTGGATTTATATGGTAGTAAAATTGCAAAGGGTTTTCAAAACATCGTGTGAAAAAGTTTTGAATTTTGAGTGATTTTCATCATACGGCTGTATGAGCGCTATTACATCGTAATTAACACCTGAATGTTTTGCTGTGTCATAATACCAGCTTTTCATAATAAAGTTGCCTTTCTTTGTAAGATATTTTTGTGATTATAAATGTGCAATAAGATTATCTATGTTACCAACTATTTCAAATCCTGCATGGCTACCGGTATCGTTTAAAATAGTATGGTCATTTTCTTTTAGTATACAGTGAACTTTCGCATCTAAACTTTCATATATTTTGGATTGCATGGATCCGTTGTATGGTGCTGGTAAGGCTATGCCATGCGTTCTATTAATTGTTATGGTTGCGTTAAGGTTAGCTTTACTACAGCTAATGTTTACCAGTGAATCTGTAACAGATAATGTACACTTTGCCTTATTATATGTGGTGAATGTATATAACCTGTTATTATGCAGTAATGCAATAAGAAAACCGGTAAATTGTGACCGTTTCCATGGTATTGTGGCAATGGAGCCAAATATACTTGTCCCCGGTAAAGCAAAATGATTTGTCTGAAACCATATATAGGCACTGGGAAAAGATTTACCCCAGTCTTTTTCCATGTAACCACGCCCACCGGTAAAATCAATGAGTTCTTCATTATAGCCGATAGCACCACTTATTGAATGATCCATACTTAACACAGCGTGATTACATTCCATGGTAGGAACGAATGCATACCACCCCATAGAACCGGGTGAAAAAAGCTTTACTGGCCACGGATAGCCATTTTCAAAGCTACATTGTCCCGAAACACAAATTTCCCCCGACTTGATTGTTAGTGTTATGCTATTTAGTGTGAAATGATTTTCTGCAATGCTTATGGAGAAAGGTTTATATGTTGCGTTAAACTCATTAAATGGATAGGTTACAAAATGAGGCAATTGACCTTTTTTGAAAATATGTATGAACGCATAAGATTTTGTTTTGTCTTTTTCTATGAATATGCTAGGTATTACAATAAGGCTTTGCTTTCCATCTTTATCAACTTGCTTGTAGTACCAGCCTTCAAAATAGGGACCCTTAGCGGGATTGTGATACCACTCAGGATGCCAGATAGTTTGAAATGTATGAAACATGGAAATAAAACATACCACTGCATAAGCAAATAATCAAGTAAAAATGAGGGGTCAGAGCATTTATTCCGGCCCAAAACCAAACAGGTAATTAATCTTGACACAACAACAAGTGCATTTTAGTATTAGTGACAGTTCATAAAATAAGAGGACTATGCAAACTGATATTAAAGCACTTAAACGAAAAGCCAAAGCCCTGCTTTTGTCAAAGGACATCCCTGCTGGAAAAATGGATATTGTGAGGGCAATTCTTGCCAATGACCGTATTCTTGAGGAAGAGAAATATAATGCCATCATAGATCTGGTTAAAAATTATCCCGATAAGCCTGTAAAGCCAGTGGCTTTAGGCAAGGTTGAAGTGAAAGGGGAAGAGTTTAAAACAACTGAGGAATATAACTCGAGGAATACACCGTATATATACCAGAAATACAAGCATACCAAACTCTTTAAAAAAAGGATACTTGTCCATGCAAACAATAAGTTTGGTATTGGATTTTTACGGCGGCTTATCCCGTCACAACGCTTGTTAAAGCTTTCCCAAAAATCATTTGAACTGCAGTATGCCTTACGTCAGCGCCTGTACAGGCTGCTCTGTGATATTGTCGATGATCAGTCAATATCTGACCCTAAGATTTTTAATTATTGTGTTGTTCTGTACAATGCACTTGCATCCTCATGCTTGATTGATAAGCAGTATATTGAACTCAAATGGACACGGCCTGAGAAGTTTAAGCAGTTACTATCGCCCTATATAGATTCAATGCTAAAGCTTTCCCTGTGTGATGCTCAGACCAAAGAATCAATGATTCAATTAATTGACCAGAAATTGCGTCAAAGCCAGGATCTGAAGAAGAATGAAGCAATGAATAAAAAGAATTTGACCATTGAACAATATATCTATGATTTCATCACCACGCTTAGATGTCTGCTCTATCCTTCTTTCACTAATGAATGCTCACTAACCAACCTTCTTAAAAAAGAAGGGTCATTGCCATCATTTGAAGCATTTTGTATTGCCTGCGTTGAGGCACTGGTTCTGGGAAAACCTGTTGTGTTATCTGATATAGTTACGCTATTTGATATAACTGCTCCAAAGGTTTCCGATACTGACTGGAATTTTGATCACGATGAACTGGTAAAAGCAGGCAAAGACCCTGAATCGTTAAAGAAGAAAGCAAAGGAACAGCTGCATAGAAAGCTTGACCCGTACGATGAATTGTACAGGTTCCTGTCCTATGCTCCTGAGGGGAAGGAAGTTGCCATTCAGGGGTTTGATGATCAGCGTAAAATGGTAGATAAACGCAATGAGGTTTTTGATGATGTATACAATAAAGATATACTCATTGCACTTGAAGGGATGCTTCTGGGTTTTATTAATGAATATGGCGCACTGCTTGATGGCACAACGATATATTTTGAAAACAATAAGAATCACTACGAAGGCTGTATATTTACTGAAAATTATTTTTCGCATGAATTAGCACGTTTTTCTGAGATACTTTCAGAAATTAATACATTCAGGTCCAACAATCCCACCTTTCATGTAACCCGTGATGAATTAATAGAAGGTATAAATAAAAAGAAAAAAAGCCTGTATCCCATTGAACGATTTATGACCGTGATTGGCGATATGTGTTATGATATTGGCATTGAGTTGTTTACACTGTATAACCGTCACCGCAGGTGGGTTTTAAGTGGTTCACCGGGCAAAGACGATGCAGTGATGCGCACAGCGTTTTCTGTGCATACATCAGGTTTATCATCACTTGATGACACAGAAGCAATGCCTGTTCCCTTTTCAGATTGTATTATAACCGGGTTTTCAAAAATGCGGCCGCTGTCAAAACTATTGTTGCACAAGCCGGTAATACATCCCACACTGCGTGATGGAGTATTTCCACAGATGGTTGCCTATTGCCTGCAGGTGGCACATGTATGTCTCAATGACAGGCTGTATGGCATACTGGATGAACGTACAAAAATATTATCGCAAATCCGGAGTCTTTCATGAGGCTTTTGGTCATCCTTGTTATGCTTTTTTTTACGGTGGGCGTTGAGGCTGCACCACGTGTTCTGGTGTTCAAATCGTATCATGATAACCTTACCTATCTACTTGATGTATATCGTATTCCGTATATTGTAAAACGTGCATCGGTAGTGGCGGGCGATAGTTCCCTGTCAGGATTTGATGCTGTGTTTATACCCTGCGGTGTTGAGCAGCCTATTGAGGCAAGCATCCAGGTAATGGCACACGGTCAGCGTATTCAGGGCGTTGCATTAAAAGATGATTATGAGGGTATAGATTATAAGCGATTACATGCGCTGCTTCAGGATTTTGTTAAAAGCGGTGGCAGGTTGTATGCTGCAGGATATTCATACCGGTTTGTTGAAACATTGGGATGTTCTCTGTCCTTTTTTAATAATTTCCCGCATTATGGCACCAGTGGCAGGATACACAGCTTTTTAAATGATGATTTTGCTTCATTTGTTATGCGTGATGACATGCAGCTTAATGTCAACTATAATGGATGGGTAGCATTGCAAAAAGCAAATGCATCCATACTGGCCAAAGGGTATTTCCCCACTGTTGGTGGTGAGCAAGAAGGGCCTGTTGCATTCTTTAAAAAATATGGCAATGGTATGGTGTATTATTCGGCATACCATACCAGTGAAGACTCTCTCTACATGCGCTATTTTATTTTCAGAACAGCGTATGGCATGCTGCTTGATGAGCTGTTACAGAAAGCATGGTATTGGGGTCAGAGCATAGCGTTATCGGTGGTTGATACATTCAAGGCTGATGAATATGCCAGAAGTTATACGTGCACATTGCCTCGGGGTGCTATTACTATATATCTTCCAGCTTCTTATCCGGTGCAGGTTGATATTTTTGCCAATAAAAAACTCCTGGGTTCATGGGACGCTGGATTTATAAATGAAATATCATTCTATAACCCTGCAACACAGGATGTTACAGTGCATGTATATCAGTGTAACAGGGCAGCCTATAAACCTTTTGCACTGGTTATAGCACAGGGTAGACGTATACTCCCTTATATGCCAGTAGTGCGCCTTTGCATGGGTGCTATTGCTGTCATGGTGCTTTTAGGGTTAACATGGAAAAGGATAAATCCACGAAAGTTTACTGGAAAACGCCGCTACTGGTTCAGGGATGGGCATTTTATTCATAGGCAAAAATAAACTGATATTAATATTACCTCACAACTTCAGGTGGTGTGAGTATATAACAAAAAAAGCTTGCAATTGAAGGTATACAATTCATACATATGTATACATTTTACAGTGCCAATATGTTACAACAGTATATACGCACTGCACGTATATATAACTATTTTGATTACCGGTATATAGTGATTGCTACTGGCTTATAGTCTGTACAAATGGGAATATTTTTCAAAGGGAGCTATCAATGGGTAAAATTATATCCATTTCCAACCAGAAAGGAGGAGTTGGCAAAACCACAACCGCTGTTAATTTAGCTGCATTTTTAGCAGAAAAGGGCAAACAGGTTCTGGTTGTAGATATTGACCCCCAGGCAAACGCAGGATTTGGCTTAGGTGTCAATGTTGAGGAAATGGAAACAACGGTGTATGAGGTTTTGCTGGGAACCATTCCCGTGCAGGAAGCAATATTCAAGACAACTATTGAAAATCTTTATATAGTTCCATCCAATATGCATTTAGCCGGGGCTCAAGTTGAACTGATGGATATGGAGGATAAAGAGTATTTATTAAAAAGGGCGCTGGAAAAGGTACGCGACACATTTGATTTTATACTTATTGACTGCCCACCCTCACTGGGAATACTCACTTTAAATAGCCTGGTTGCATCAGATTCGGTCATTATTCCGCTGCAGTGTGAATACTATGCACTTGAGGGTTTAAGCCAGCTATTGAAAATTATTTCCATGGTACAGGATACACTTAATCCAAAGCTGGAAATTGAAGGAGTACTACTTACCATGTATGACCCGCGCACCAATCTTTCGCAACAGGTGGTCTCTGATGTAAAACAATTTTTTAAAAATAAAGTGTTTTCAGCAATAATCCCGCGTAATGTGCGGCTTTCTGAGGCACCGTCATTTGGCAAACCCATTAATCTTTATGACAGGACTTCAAGTGGCAGCATGAGCTATGAGCAGTTAGCACATGAACTGATTCAGAATGTGCGATAGTCACAGGATACCGTACTGGAGCAGACAATGGCAAAAAAAGTTTTAGGCAAAGGATTAGGAGCAATCATTACCACATCACCTACCCCGGTAAGTGATTTTGAAAAGGTTTTACTACAGGACAGAGAACGTGTTGTGGATATTCCTATTAATGCCATAATGCCAAATCCTGACCAGCCACGAGTCCATTTTGATGCAGCAGAGATAGCAGGGCTTGCACAATCCATACAGCACGTGGGGTTGCTTCAACCAATTATTGTGCGCAAGCAGGGTGAGGAATATTTTATCGTGGCCGGTGAACGCAGGTGGCGTGCATGCAAATTATTAGGAAAACCCACTATCAAGGCCATTGTCATGAACACAACCGAAGAGCAGAATCTGACACTGGCTCTTATTGAGAATATTCAACGAACAAACTTAGACCCCATAGAAGAAGCAAAAGCATACAAAATGCTTGCAACACGCTTCAAGCTCAAACAATCAGAAATAGCTGATCGTGTGGGCAAAGATAGGGCAACGGTTGCCAATATCATGCGCTTACTTAATCTGCCCGAGCACATGCAGGAAGCGTTACAGGATGGCAGGATTAATGTTGGACATGCAAAATTGCTTTTAGGTGTTTCCGGGGATGAACAGGAGGCATTGTTTGACAGGATTATTCATCAGGGACTGTCGGTGCGTGAAGTAGAAAAAGCAATAGCTGAAGTTCCAAAAACCCCTGGCAAAAAGAAAAAGAAAGCAAAGGATGCACATATCCGAAAACTGGAAGAAGAGTTAATCTCATTTTTAGGTACCCGTGTTGAGATACGGCATTCAGCGGGGAAGGGGCGTATTGAAATAAGTTTTTATTCACTTGATGATTTTGAACGCATTGTAAGCCTTATAAAAGGTGACCGGTAGTTATTCTTCAATATCTATACGAATTTTTTCCACTTTATCAGTATCAGTATCAAGAATGGCAACAGTGTGTTCCTCACCGCGGTACAGGGATCCGGGGTTAATAATTCGTGTTTTTCCGCTGACATAATTTTCAAAGATGTGGGTATGCCCTTTGATGATGTAATCGTATTTTCCACTGTTAACAGCTTCTCTGAACATGGGGACATTGTTTCCGTGAAACACCATGAATTTCTTGCCATCCAGCGTGAACTGGCATGAATGTTCAACGCAGCCAAACCCGCATTCAGAAGCAGTTGAATTTATTTCTTCAACATCAATGTCACAGTTACCCAGCACAAATCTGCCATCAAAGCCTTTAAACAGAGAAATGATCTTGGATGAGGTAAGGTCCCCAGCATGGATAATAACAGATATATTGCGTTCTTTAAATATAGCAATTGCCTTCTGAACCAGTTCAATATCATTGTGTGTATCGGATATTAATCCAATCTTCATATATCCTCAAGGTGTATTAACTGAGTACTGCACCAACCGGCACTGTATCATTAACTTCAATCAAAATGGGTTTATCATCTTTTGTAAGTTTAGCCGCCAAAAGCATCCCGTGTGATGTTCGTTTAAACAATGTGGCTGGTTTAAGATTTGCCACAACAATGATCTTTTTCCCAACAAGATATTCAGGAGTATAATGAGGTGCAAGCCCCGCAACAATAGTGCGAGTATCCTTGCCAGTATCTATCTGTAATTCAATGAGTTTATTTGAGCCTTCAACAGCCTGTGCCTGCAATACCTTTGCGATACGGAGTTCAACCTTCATAAAATCCTTGATGTCAATGAGGCCTTCTGTTTGTTCCATAGGTTTTTCCTCTTTTTTGGCTTTTTGTGATGCCTTATCATTTTCCTTTTCTAATCGTGGGAACAGTATGCCTGGATTATCAATGATGCTGCCTTCGGTAAGGGCCATTAAGTTTACAAGTTGTTCAACTGGATACTGTAGAGGAGCCTTGAGTGATTTCATGATGACAGGTGATTTGGTGATGCACACCGGGGCAAGGAGGCATGCTATTGCATAGATTCCTTCTAACAGGTTCCTCAGAAGGGACTGAAGTTGCCTGGTGTTCCCCTCATTGGCTAACTGCCATGGTTTATGTTCATCTATATATTTATTGCAGTAGCGTATAAAATCCCACAGACGCTCAAGCGCCAGGTTAAACTGGAAGCCATCAATATAATTAAAATAATGGTTCATTGCATCATTCAGTGCCTTCTGCATGTCAGTTCTTCCTGCGGGGCTGTCGCCATGAAATGGTGGCACTTTAGCATCGCAGTATTTCTGTACCATGTTAAAGGTGCGGTTTATTAGATTACCTAAATCATTTGCAAGGTCATAGTTAATACGATTAATTATCGCCTCTTCTGAAAATTTTGCATCAAGCCCAAACGTCATTTCCCGTAAAAAGAAATACCGGATTTCGTCATTGCCATATTTTTCTAAGAGCTGTGATGGTGTTACCACGTTGCCTAATGACTTTGACATTTTTGCAGCTTCCATATTCCAGTAGCCATGGACATTGAGGTGCTGGTAAGGCTCAATGCCTGCAGCTTTCAGCATGGTTGGCCAGAACACACCATGTGGTTTAACAATATCCTTTGCAATGATATGGTTGGATACAGGCCAGAATTTTTTAAACAGGTCACTGTCGGGATACCCAATAGCACTGATATAATTAATGAGGGCGTCAAACCACACATACGTTACAAAGTTGTTGTCAAAGGGAAGCGGTATACCCCATGAAAGACGTGCCCTGGGGCGTGAAATGCATAAATCCTCCAGTGCCTCACCTTCAAGCATTGCCAGTACTTCGTTTTTATAGCGTTCAGGCCGTATAAAGTCGGGATGTTCATTAATATAATTAATCAGCCATTGCTGATATTTGCTCATTTTAAAGAAGTAATTATCTTCTTTAATAAATTCCAGAGGTTTTTGATGATCGGGACATTTGCCATCAACCATCTCTTTTTCGGTAAAATAGCGCTCGCAGCCAAAGCAGTAAAAACCCCCGTAGCTTCCAAAGTATATGTCGCCATTATCATACACTTTTTGCAATACGTACTGCACCACTTTTTTATGACGCTCTTCAGTGGTGCGGATAAAATCGTTAAACTCCAGGCCCATTGACTGCCACTGCTTCTTGAAGATGGCACTTATTTTGTCAGTGTATTCCTGGGGGTTAGCATTGTTCTGCATGGCAGCTTTGACTATCTTGTCGCCATGTTCATCGGTGCCGGTTAAAAAGAAGGTTTCATAGCCACGCATTTTATACAGGCGTGTTACAAAATCAGCCACTATGGTAGTATAGGCATGGCCTATATGTGGTTCAGCATTGACATAGTAAATAGGCGTAGTAACATAAAAGCGCTTTTCCATTAATTATACCTCTTCAGTAACAACTTCCAGTGAATGTTTTAATTTTTCAATTGCTGTATCGCTTAATACAAATGTCCCATTCATATTGCTGATTTCATCCCTGTGAATGGCAACAGTATTGGAGTTATGCCTCAGTATTAATGATTCTTTTAAGCTATCAATAGCTTCCACCACAAACGGAATATTATTGACAATAAACTGGAAACCCGGGCTTGGCAATGATTCATTAATCTCACGATAAATGTGATATTCATATCCAAGACAACATAGTAACCTTCCGCACATGCCGGAAATTTTCAGTGAGTGCAAATTCATATTCTGGTCTTTTGCCATTTTGATGGAAACCGGTTCAAATTCTTCTTTCAGGTTAACACAGCACAGCTGCCTGCCACAGGTTCCATACCCGCCGCACATGCGCGCTTCATCACGCACGCCAATCTGTCGCATCTCAATGCGTGTCCTGAAAACTGCAGCTAAATCCCGCACCAGTTCCCTGAAGTCAATACGCCCGTCAGCCACAAAATAGAAGATAATCTTGGTTTTATCAAAAAGGCTTTTCACCATGACAAGTTTCATCTCTAATTTTTTTTCAATGATTTTTTCCTTGCACACCGCAAAAGCCCTGTCTTCCAGAGCCTCAATCTGAGGCAAAAGGTTTAAATCTTCCTGTGTGGCAAGGCGTAAAAGCTTCCCTGTCACCTTTATTGATTCATCGGGCAAGGAAGTAAGTTTCTTAAAAACCCTGCCAATATCTATACCATGTTCCGTTTCCACAACACACAGGGAATTACGACGAACAAAAAGATTGTTTGTATATACATAATAAACCTGCTGGCTGCATCTAAGTTTTACACCTGTTATATCCATAGGTAAACCTTCGCAAAAAAATTATTTAGTAAAACATAAAGAGTATAGCATACCTTTAAGTGCCATTCTAATATTAATATTGTGGGAAATACCCTTTCGCAGTTCAAGTAATATTTTAATAATTTCTACAGCTTGCGTTTGGTCAAGTGCGCTGTGTAACCACGGCACCGCGTTTTTAGTGCAGTGCAGTCTGAATATATTAATCAAAAGGTCAACTGTTCTGTATGCACCAATTTCCTGAATTATGGGCGATAGATCATAGGAAAAAACTTCAGGTTGACATAGAAAGCTGGCTATAGCGCTGTATGCTTCTTTAAGCTGTGAAAAGAGAGTATCACGAGCAAGGGTCAGAGCATAGGAAGCGGACCCTCCTGCAACGGGGATGATGGAATCATATGTTTGCCTGTCAATGCCACTATTTTGCAGGATGGACACGAGGTCGCTATCGCTTAAAGGATGAAAGACATATTCCGTAACACGGGAACGTATGGTTGGCAGCAGTTGATTGCGTTCAGAGCTAATAAGGATAATAAACGTATGTGCTGGTGGTTCTTCAATGGTTTTGAGCAATGCATTTTGGGACTGAATGTTCATGCAATGAGCATCATTAATGATGATGACTCGTTTCTGGTTAAGGGAAGCTAAATTCACGCGACCAATAAGCCATCGTATACTTCCTTCCTGTTCGTCGCTGCCGATGGGGATGTTCCCTTTTTCATTGGGTTCAATTATGATAACGTCGGGGTGTGTGGCATGATCTATTTGCCTGCATGAAGGACAGGTGTTGCACGCATTGCCACTGGCACATAGCATTGTTTTGGCCAGTTTAATTGCACAAAGTTTTTTGCCAATGCCTTCCAGCCCTGAAAAAAGCAAAGAATGGGGGAGGATGTTGTTGCTGGCAGCGTGCAATAATATTGATTGCTGAACAGTATTGCCTAAAATTTGTGTCATGGTTTTAGTGGGTAAGGTCCAGGATTAATCCTCTGATTTCATCAAAGGCTTTTAATATATCAAAAGCCTTGTTGTTTGTTATATAGGCTTTTGTTATCTCTTCAAGCTTATTCTGTATTTGCTGTATAACCACAAAATCAGCACGATCGCGGCGTTTTCGTTGTAACGTGTTTACCACATATTCTTCGCTCACAAGGATTTTTAGTATACGCTGAACCAGTGCCTTGTACCGCTGCATGTTGTACAATGAGGGATCGGCCATAAATTTTTTTTCCTGGTCTTTTAAATCTTCAAGAAGTTCATCTAAGGTTTCAGGCAGCAAAAATTCAAGAGTTCCCTCAAAGGTGGATCTGAATGTTGAATGCACGCCGGCGGATTTTGTGCCTTTTTTGCGTTTAACAATTTTTTGTTCTTCTTTCTTGGGGTTTGGGGGTACTATCTCAATCATGTCATTCCTGCCTCTTGTTTATAGTGCAGTTACCCTCAAAGATGACACCATCTTCCATGATAAGGCTTGGCGTTATGACATTGCCATGTATGGTGCCTGTTGACAACATAATCACCCGCTCAGTGGCATAGATATTGCCTTTCACAGTGCCCCCTATCACCACCACGCGTGCCTTGATGTCGGTTATGGCTTCGCCTGTTTGCCCAATAAGCACCTTCCCATCAGTGGCGATAGTTCCCTTGAATTTGCCATCTATACGCAAAAGTCCGTTAATGTTGAATTCGCCTTTGAATTCAGAACCTTCGCCTATGATACTGTTAACAATATTGTCTTCGATATTAAATTTATTTGTCCGTGCCATATTCCTATTATTTATCAATATAATATTTATGGGCACCTGTAAAAAAACCGATTTTATCATTACGGATACAATAAAAAGAAAGCGGCTTTATCCTAATATATTGTGCCCACAAGGGAACATCCAAAAAAATAGTTTTTAAAAGTTCCCTTATTTTTTACGCACTACTTTGTTTATGCAGGATACACTACAAAATAACAGGTTAAAAAACAAGTATTATTTATGGGCACCTCTAAAAACTGCTTTTTTCCAAAATTATTCATATAATAGAAAGCAGTTTTATCCTAAATATATTGTGCCCACAAGGGAACATACAAAAAAAATAGTTTTTAAAAGTTCTCTTATTATCAAATTAATAAACATCCCTGCCATAAAGAAGAGATGGGGTGTTGATTGTATTACCCATTCTAATGTGACATAAAATTTTTGTGCCAAAACTATATATATCGGAAAAATTTTTAAATTTTTTACTAAAAAAAGCTTGCAAAATTTATAATTACTTATAATATAAATCCAACGGAATAGTCTGCCCAAAAATCAAGGAGGAAAGCATGAGAAAAACAATTATAAAACTCCTGGAATATGGTTGGCCTGACAGGATAATTGCCAGCTACCTTATGATCAAGCCTGCCATTGTCAAGTATTATAGACGAAAGTACCGCATTTCCCGCAACGAATACCAGGGATTTTATTAATATCTTTGATCTTTTCACATCACTCGTAATAAAAAAGTAGAGGGGAAGAGGGTTCCCCTCTAAAGAGAATTTGGAGGTTCGCCAATCATTAAATTGGAGGAAAGTATAGCACCAAAAAAAATTTTGTTGCTTACTTGTCAAGTATATTTATAGCGTATATCGGCAAAAAAAACAAAAAAATTTTGTATTAATCCTTTAAAAAATTCCTTTATTCATGTCTATATAATGTATAGTGTATATTATTATTTTATTGTGCAGTATTATTCTTTGCTTTTTTTCATACCAAGAAATGTGTATCATTCTGTTTGCTATGTATTACCTATTACCTGCGTACTCCCCATACTCTGTATGATATAACAAAATGTTTTATACTAAAAGACGGAATGGTATGGATATAATTTTTAAAAATGAAAAAATTTTGTTATATACCATAGGTATTGTATAAAAAGAGGGTTTTGTTTTTAAATTTATTATAATTGAATAATTCGTAAATAAGTGATATTAATAAAACAGTACATGAATCATTGTTGTAATTAAGGTTGTATAAAGAAATATTCACGATTGCGACTATGAAGGATAAATGTCAATATGCAGATAAATGCCCAATATTTACGGGTATTTTACAGGATATGGTTGTAACCACAAAAGTTTTTAAATCTTTCTATTGTGAAGCTGGTATTGAAGGCCGTAATCAGTGCAAACGATTTCAATGTATGCAGAAATATGGTTATGTGCCGGATACAGTATTGCCACATTCAATTCAAACTATAGAGGATATTGCTAAAGAATATCGATTGCGTTAAAACTACTCTACAGTATCTCAAATAATCTTGACACATATAAAGCTCTTCTGGTATATATGCCCATATATGGTATATGTGCTCTCCTAGCTCAATGGATAGAGCGTCGGCCTCCG
Source organism: Spirochaetota bacterium (assembly GCA_037481795.1). Classification (GTDB taxonomy): domain Bacteria; phylum Spirochaetota; class UBA4802; order UBA4802; family UB4802; genus UBA4802. Next base: position 63,748 of record JBBFLA010000006.1, on the reverse strand, counting down.
GAGCCGTGCGTCTGGGTTCGATTCCCGGGGAGAGCGCATGATTTTCTATATATATGATTGCGTAAACAAAATAGAAGTAAATGGTACAAAAATTTTATTGTGCATACGGTATTTCTTACCAGTAACTATCGCCACCCTTTTTTAGATGGTACACCTATATGCTCAGGTTTACACACATCATTGAAAAATATTTTTTAGTATGGGTTGTTCTGTTATCGTTATGCGGGTATTATTTCCCTTTGGCGTTTAAACCTCTGGTAAACTACATACCGCTTTTTTTAGGAATAATTATGTTTGGAATGGGCATAACGTTAGAGCCCTCTGACTTTGTTGTGGTGATAAAATACCCGCTGGCGCTTGTTACCGGTGTGGTGGCGCAGTTTATTATCATGCCGCTTGTTGCCTGGCTTTTGTGTATGCTTTTTCATCTACCGCCGCTGCTTGCCATTGGTGTGATTCTGGTTGGCACATGCCCCGGAGGAACCGCCTCCAATGTTATTACGTACTTAGCAAAAGGTGATGTAGCGCTTTCTGTGGCAATGACTACTGCAAGCACTGTGCTTTCACCTGCTCTGACCCCTCTGTTAACGTACCTTCTTGCCGGGCGGTGGGTGCCGGTTCCACTTATTTCCATGGTTATTTCTATTGTACAGGTTATTATTGTGCCGGTTGCATTGGGCATTATGGTTCGGATTCTTTTAAAAAAATATATTGACCGTGTGTTAATGGTGCTTCCTTCGGTATCAGTTGTGGCGATAGTTACTATTATAGCAGGGATCACTGCGGCAAATGCTCCTAGCCTGCACACTGTGGGATGTATTACCATACTTGTGGTAGTGCTGCATAATGTGGTAGGGTTAACATTAGGGTATGGTGCTGCTACTGTAATGGGATTTGATAACAAGGTGAGAAAAACCATTGCTATTGAAGTGGGTATGCAGAATTCGGGGCTTGCGGTGTCACTTGCTATTGTACATTTTGAGGCTTTAGCTGCGCTGCCCGGTGCAATTTTCAGTATATGGCATAATATTTCAGGTTCTCTTGCTGCATGGTGGTGGCAAAGAAAGTAGGCTACATTGAATAACCATTTCTATGTGTTGACATTTCATTTAAAATGTTTTATAGTTAAGGGTGAATAGTTCTGGCGACTGTTAAGTGCATTAATTGGCCCTGGCAATCATGTATTGAAGTCAGGGAATGATTATAATAAAAGTCATTGTCAGTATTAGTGAAATGGAAATTCTAATTTTTAAACGGTATAATTACTTTGTTATTTTGACAGGTTTTGGTGGTATTGACATAGTACACTAAATTTTACTTTTTTAAGGGAGAAAACTATGAAAAAGAAAATTCTTATTACCGATGACATTGCTCCCGAAGGGTTGCAGCTTTTACAGAGCAATCCTGATTTTGATATAGTATACAGGCCAGGGCTGCAAGAAACTGCATTAAAGAAAGAGATAGAAGATGCCCATGCTATTATTATCCGTTCAGCAACCCATGTTACAGCTGATATAATTGAAGAAGCTAAAGCATTGGAAATCATTGCCCGTGCTGGTATAGGTGTTGATAATGTGGATGTTGAAGCTGCCACGGCCAAAGGTATCATTGTTACCAATGCTCCAGGTGGGAATACCATTTCCACTGCAGAGTTTGCTCTTTCACTTATATGTTCAGTTGCCCGCAACATTCCACAGGCTGATGCATCAATGAAAAAGCAACTATGGGAAAAGACAAAATTTGAAGGAGTTGAACTGCGACGTAAAGTTATTGGCATTATAGGATTGGGACGAGTAGGGGCAGAGCTTGCTAAATTGTGCAAGGCTTTGGGGATGCAGGTGTTAGGCTTTGACCCCTATTTAGCAAAAGAAAAATTGGCAGCTATGGATATCGACATTGTTGATTTAGAAACAATATGGAAAAAAGCTGACTTTATCAGCGTTCATACACCATTAACCGATGAAACAAAAAACATCATTAATGCTGATGTTATAAAAAAATTAAAACCAACAGTACGCATTGTAAACTGTGCACGGGGAGGCATTGTTAATGAACAGGATTTATACAAAGCATTGAAAGAAAAACGAATAGCGGGTGCAGCATTAGATGTGTTTACTCAGGAACCACCTGAAAATCTGCCTCCATTCCACCAGCTTGATAATGTTATCCTCACGCCTCATTTAGGTGCATACACGTATGAAGCTCAGGTTTCAGTAGCCATTGAGGCAGCACAAACTGTAATCGATTACTTTACAAAGGGTGTGATTCATGACAGTGTCAATTATCCATCAGTTGATATGCAGCAGTATGATTTCCTCAAGCCATTTATTAATCTGGCAGAGCGCATGGGGAAATTTCAGGCAATCATGTTAGCTGGCAAGGTGCGTTCTGTTCAGCTGTATTATTCTGGAGAGTTTGGTAAATATAGCAGGGAACCGTTAACAGCAGCATACCTTAAAGGGTTACTATCGCCCTATATTGACAGGCCTATAAACTATGTCAATGCTACAATGATAGCAGCAGAACGTGGCATTAAGGTGCATGTTGGTGAAAGTACGCAATCTGGTGACTGGGCTCACCTTGTACAGGCTAAGGCTGAAGGTGGTACGCTTACCAATGAACTGTGGGGAACGGTTATTGCAAAGCAGCCGTGGGTTGTACGCTGTGATGAATATCTTATCGATTTTATACCTTCTGGGAAAATGCTTGTTATGCACAATAATGATGTTCCCAATGTCATTGGTGCAATAGGGACATTCTTGGGCAAAAATCATATAAATATTGCCAACCTACATCTGGCACGGACACGCCGTGGCGGTAAGGCGCTGGTGATACTGGAAATAGATGAGGATATCCAGCAGGCAGTGCTTGAAAACCTTGCACAGTTACCAGAAATTCTTGATGTTAACTATGTTGTTGTGTAACTATGCCTGAATCAACGTTTATACCAGCGGTATTCTTTACGCTTTTCTTTGTGGTGGACCCATTGGGCCTTATTCCTGTATTTGTGGCATACTTAGCACCGTATGATGCATTGTATCGCAAAAAGGTAATTGTGAAATCCACGGCCATATCAATTATTGTTTCACTCTTTTTCATTTTCAGTGCTCATATTTTTTTACGCTTCATCGGAATAACGCCTGGTGCATTTATGATTGCAGGGGGAATACTTTTATTTGTCATTGCCATGGACATGTTGCTTGCACGGCCGCGGCGAACGCAAAAGCTTGACGATAAAGAATATGAGGCCGACACTGATATTGCCGTGTTTCCGCTTGCTATTCCCTTTTTGTGTGGTCCGGGAAATATTGCTGCACTGCTCATGTTTAGTTCGCAGGCGCAAGGTGATGTTATAAAGCTTGCCATAATATCGGTTATATCAGCGGTTACATTCATTATTGCCATGGTTGTCATGGCACTTGCTGGCAGGCTACAGCAGATGCTTGGTCAAACAGGGATTTCCGTGATTCACAAACTTATGGGGCTTATCCTTTCGGCAATGGCAGTTCAGTTTATTATCAATGGACTATCGCAAATTAATATTATTGGGCGATAGTTACTGTGCAAAAACTTTTAATTGCTTTCCTCATTGTGAAAAAAATCATAGATCTTATGAGCAACTGATGCAGGAATCTTTGCTTTTTCAGCAATAGTTTTTGCATCTGATTGTTTGATGTGTTCTATTGTGTCAAAGCTTTGCAACAGTTTCTTTTTATACTGAGCACCAACACCGCCTATATGATCAAGGACAGAAGCAGTCATGGTTTTATCACGAATGTTGCGGTGATAGGTTATGGCAAAGCGATGGGCTTCATCACGGATAGTCTGCAGTAGTTTCAGTGCAGGTGATGTCCTGGGGAGGCGCAGGGGGTCAGAGCCCTGTGGCAGGTAAATTTCTTCTAACCGTTTTGCAAGCGCTATAACGGGGACAGAGCATTCCAACGCTTCCATCACCTCACGTGCGCGTGAAAGTTGCCCCTTACCGCCATCAATGACCAGTAGATCCGGAATTGGAAGTCCTTCATTTAAAAGGTGTTGCAAGCGCCTTCCCACAACCTCGTGAATCATGCCAGGATCGTCTGGCTTGGAATATGCACGTATGCGGTAGCGGCGGTATTCCTTTTTGTTTGGCATCCCATCAGTAAAATGCACCATAGAGGCAACAGCAAAGGTTCCCTGAATGTTTGATATATCAAAACATTCTATATCCATGGGCAGCGCTGGAAGTTTTAACACTTCCTGTAATTCAAAAAGAGCCTTTTGCCAGCCTGGGGCAATCTTTTGAGCTAAGGTCAGATCTAAATTCTTATGAAGCATTTGCATAACAGCTTTTTCGTGATCTGTTCTGGGAGTAACGGTGTGTACAGGTTGAGAGGTTTTAGCGCTTAAATACTCTTCAAGTATATTACGGTCTTCAATCATGTCAGGAATGACTATGGTTTGTGGTGGTTCATTATTAGCATAGTATTCAACAATAAACTGTGCAATAAGTGATGAACGGCTGGTGTAAAGAGCATTATTATACACAAAGATACGTTTGCCTGTCAGGCTGCCATGCCTGAACTGGAAAACCAGAACATACGCTTCATCCTTGTGTGTGGTAATGCCAATATAATCTTGATTTTGCCCCAATGGTGTAACAACGTGTTGTGATTGCAGCATCTTCTGAATGTCAAATATCATGTCGCGTACACAAGCTGCACTTTCAAAACGCATTGCCTGTGAATACGAATTCATAAGTGCCGTAAGATTTTCAAGCACCGGGTCAATAGTGCCATCCAGAAATTGCATAACAGTATCTATCACACTGCGATATTCATCTTCAGTAACAATGCCAGTGCATACACCCTGACATCGTCCCATCTGATGATTAAGACAGGGCCTCTCATGTGGCTTTAAGGGTAAATCCCTGGTGCATGTTTTAAGCTTAAAGGTTTTATTGAGCAGTGTTACCGTTTTGCGCGCTGCATGAGCATCGGTGTAGGGTCCATAGTATCTATCGCCATTATGGACAAGCCTGCGCGTAAAAATTACCCGCGGGTATTTTTCATGTAGCGTTATGGCAATATACGGGAAACGCTTATCATCTTTCTGCTGTATGTTATATTTTGGTTTGTGTTTCTTTATTAAGGAGCTTTCTAATAACAGAGCTTCAATTTCACTCTGAGTAACAATGTAGTCAATATCAGAAATATGTGAAACAAGGACGCGTGTTTTTGCATCCAAATTTTTCTGAAAGTACGAAGCAACTCGTTTCTTTAATGATGAAGCTTTACCAATGTAGATAATCTCTTTTTTCTGATTAATAAAAAGATATACACCGGGTTTTAATGGCAGGTTCTTTATTTTCTGTTCAAGATTGTTGTTCATTTACTGCATTGTGTCATTGTATTGCTTTTATTTTACCAATATAGCGCAGGACCAGTTCATTGTCAGGGTTTAGTTCCCTTGCTTTTTCAAAGTATTGCAGTGCATCATTAAACTGCCCTTTTTTTGCTAAACACACGCCAGCATTAAAATAACTTGCAAAGCTTTGAGGCTTATACAGTATGGTCACAGTAAAACAAGCCAGGGCTTCATCCAGCTTTCCATCTTTTAGCAACCCAACACCTTTTTTAAAAATGTCTGTCAGTGTTTCTTCTTTAATTGTGTGTAACATCTGGTCACTGTGTTTTATCTTTTCCACAAGACTGTTAAATGAGGTTGCAATAGTTTTAAGTTCAGTATCACTGCTATCATTAAGGGCAATATCCAGAGAGCCTGTTGCAATGCTTTGAATACTGTGCGATAGTTCCTGAATAAGTGATTTTGTTCGGTATGACTGAATGATTGAGATAACAATAATGATAATGATGGTTGCCGAAATGACGATGGCAATAGTCTGCATTAATGTTTTTATGAGCAAGTCATGTTTTTGTTGTAAGATTGCAATATTGGGTGCAAGCCACTGTATAATTAAACACTGTGTTTTGTTATTGCCATGAAGTGGTATATAACTTTCGATATAGGTAATGGTGCCCTGTTTTTCTATTGCAGGATTAATGGTAACATACGCACAACCTTTGCGTATCAAGAACTCATGTGATGTATCAACACGGGTTAAATTTTTTATCTGTGGTTTTCCTTTAATAACTTTCTTTACCGTATAGTTCCTGTCATCATCAGTTGGCTTCACAATATATGCGGTATACACTGAGATATTGTTTTTAACAGGCATTAATAATTCATCTTCATAAGTTTTGTTATCAGTATATGCTTTATTCAAAAAATTATATAGCACCATGCTCATGGATTCAATGTGCTCAATGGTTGTCTTGTGTGCATAATCAAGTGAAGTTGTATATATCCGGGAAATTGTTTTAATTGTTATAAAGCTTACTGCAATAATACAGGATGTGATAGTTACTATTATCAATAGTGGGAAGCGTTTAGAAAAACTGACTGTAAAAATTTTTTTCATGATATTGGCACTTATCACTGTTTTGCATGAGGAATATATATTGTAAAAGTGCTGCCCTTCCCAAGCTCACTTTCAAGTGCAATGTTTCCTCCGTGAAGTTCTACAAAACGCTTGCATATGGCAAGCCCTAGACCAGTTCCCGTTTCACCACGGGTACCGTTAGTATGGAAAATGGTATATGGGTCAAGAATACTTTTTTTTAATTCTTCGTCAATTCCCATGCCGTTATCTTTAACATTAATGATTATCCCGTTATTGCTGGAAACCGCAGAAACTTCTATTGTACCATTTTCAGTAAATTTAATTGCATTGCTTATAAGATTGTTCAGAACCTGCATAATTTTAATTTTATCAATTCTGATAATAGGATTATCAGGTTTTTGTGTATATACAATTTCATTATATTTTTCTTTTGCCAGTGTTGAAAAATTTTCAATTGTTGAATGTATAACAGCATTAATATCAACATCCTCATAGTTTAAATGTAAAATACCTAATTCAATTTTTGAAATATCCAGCAATTCATTAACCAGTGAATATAAATTTTCTGCAATTTCGCCTATGATATGAAGATATCGTACATACTGTTGAGGGAAATCGTCTTTTTTAGTAAGATATTTAACATAGGCACCAATAGTTGCAAGCGGTGAGCGAAGGTCATGTGATACTACTGATATAAATTCATTTTTTAAGGTATTAAGTTTTTTCAATTCTTCAATATATCGTTCGTTTTCTCGCCTGAGTTTTATTGTTAATGCTGCACGCTTAATGGTTAACTTAAGTGTTTCTATATCAAATGGTTTCTGTATGAAGTCGTAAGCGCCTAATTTGATTGATTGTATTGCAGTATCAACAGAAGCATAGCCTGTGATGACTATAATAAGAACATTAAGTCCTGCCTGCTGAATAAATTCCATTATCTGAAAGCCACTTTTTTGTGGCATATTGAGGTCTGTTAAAATTATATCAAATGGCTGCTGTGAAAGAAATTCAATTGCCTTATCAGGTTGCGTGGTTGCTGTAACAGAATAACCTTCTCTCTGGATGACAGATGCCAATCTGTTACAGATCTTTTCTTCATCATCCACAATTAAAATTGTAATTTGATTGCTTGTCATACTTAAATTGTGGCATGAATTATGTTTCTATGTCAAGCTAAATGTTTTTAGTTGTAGTAGCTGTTATGCAAAAAAGTTTTTAAGAAAAAGCTATTTATTGCAGTTAAATGAGCGTTATGATATTTTCTTCTTTAGCACAACGGATACAATATCGTTTCCCTTTATGGTGTTTTGGATCAGGAATATAATAATGATTTAATTGGTTTATCTTGCAACCGCATTTGTCACATTTCATATACGTTTCTCCTGCATAAAGAATGATACATTACATGTTTCGGTAAAAGAATATTTTTAAAACAGTAATTATTATAAAAAAATTTTGTGGTATAAGAATCAACATATGAATTTCATATTTTTCTTCCATAATTTTTGTATATGGGAATACATAGTTTTTAACATTATTATTGTTTATATTTTTTTGAAATTAATCTTTACATAATATAGAATACTTTTAACATTGCAGATTATTTTTTTGGGAGGTAATTGTCTCATGCCATTGAAGAAGGATTCAAAAAAGCCACAGTCAAAAGGTAAAAGAAAAACAAATCTTTTGAAATTATGTACAGTTATGAATAAACTTTCTGTTGATGCTGTTGACAAAGAGGTGGTAAAACGTTTCAGGACTGTAATAGATTCTGCTGAAGAGGATTTGACCAAAAATCTTATTAATCAGATTATTGATCACTCAGATGAATTAGAGCTGACAACACTACCGGAGATGTTTCACCCTTATGTGAAACATTACCTTTTTATGAAAAAACGAAACACCAAGAAAAAATAAAAAATTATGAAAATTGTAGTACAGGCATTTGCTGAAGCAGCTGAAGTGTTAGGCTTCAGGGAAAAACAATTTGATGTAGAAAGTGATATAACAGCGTCTGAACTGGTACGTCTTTTAGCGCATTCAAATCAAGAATTTAAGCGTATTGCCAAAACTATATTTGTAGCAATAAATGAAGAGTATTGTTCCCCTGATGCGGTAATCCATGAAAATGATGTTGTTGACATTATCCCTCCCGTAGGAGGAGGCTGATTTTTCTATGATACAGTGTACATTACAATATGAGCCAATTAATGTGGATGCATTGCTGGCACAGTGCACAAACCCTTCCGATGGTGCGGTGGTTTGTTTTATTGGCAGACCACGGAATATTGACAATGGCAGGGAAGTAGTATACTTAGAATATGAAGCACATCAATCAATGGCAATAAAAGAACTGAATAGAATTATTCAGAATGCTTCAGAACAATTTACCATTAATGATTGCATTGTGGTACATCGATTAGGCCGGGTGGATATAGGGCAGGCAAGCGTGGTAATTATTGTTACTGCCATGCATCGAAAAGAGGCGTTTAATGCATCTCAGTTTATAATTGATGAATTAAAAAAAAGTGTTCCTATATGGAAAAAGGAATATTTCAATGATGGTGCCCAATGGAAAAGTGGTTAATGTGAGTAATACCGCTCAACTTCATGTAAAATTGCTGTTGCATTGTTCAGCATCACTTCAGCTTGTTCATACTGGATCTGACCATTTGAATTAACAGCATAATCCTTGATCTCTTTTGATTGCTTTGCAATTTCAATAATTTTTGTATTCCCAAATAATGTAGATTGTAAATATTTTTCAAATATTTCTATAATCCTGTCTGGATCATCTGAATCTATATCTTTATCAACTAAAAACACACGGATAGCGTAAAAAATTGCCCTGTAAGAAGCCAAAACCGAATCACAATATTTCTTCTTATCAAGGAAAATAGAAGCCAGCTTAATTTTTTCTCTGCTCTGGTTTAGCCTGAATTGAATTTTTTCTAATGTACTTTCCATGATAATCAAAATGAATAAAAAATTTGCAGATATACTATCTTCTTAACGTATACTAAAAAGAAGGCGTAATTGCAAGTCTTTTTTATATATAGTTCTTATGAAGTTGTGCACGTTCAAGTTAGAACGTACTACAGTAAGTTATCCCTGTAAAACCTCATACCAAGTTATATTTACAATTCTATTTGCTTGAAGGAATCCCGTAATACTTGTTTTTTTATTTTTTTACAATATTCAATTTCTAGTTGAAATTTGTTTCAGTAGTAGTATTGTTGTATTATATATATACTTTGGAGGAAACACATGAATATAGAAACGACTACCTGTATTGCCTATGAACACTTAGAGCTTTTACAAGAAAATGCCACTATCCGTAAACTATCGCTTCATACATTTATTATTAATTTCATAAACTATGTGCTGTCGTATAAACATATACCGGTAAAAAGTTATTCGCGATTGAAATATAGAAAGCGGTATCAAGCTTGGAAGCGGGTGCATCTTTATTTGTATGAGAACGAGTATGAGTTTGTGATGGATGTGCGCAAAGTCTGTAAGATGTCTTTGGCAAAGGTTATAGCCTATTGTGTAGAGAATTATCTTTATGATTATCTTGCAGCCTTAGACAGTGAAGATAATACCGATAACTATCGTTTTAGTGGCTACACATTTTCATTTTATTTAGAAGAAGGCATCCCGTGTTGTCAATTTTACTGGGGACCACCACCAGAATTACTACAAAAAGCAGCACAGTAACTGCCTATCACTATACTATACTGCTACATAACTACGATACCAGGAAGTGGTAAGAAAAACTTTTGTTTTTCAAAAGATAATGTTTTATTAAACTACTTTTCTAACTTGATTATGAATATTCTTTGTGAACTTGTGCTATAGCTTTCAATTTTATAAAATAAAATACTTTACAAAAAACATATAGCATTTTACTTTTCTGCAAAAGCTTTTGTCTTTTCGTCCTAAAAGAGAATATCTCATTTTAATTTAGTGAATAGTACGCTGGAGGGTATGATGCTAAAAGAATATTCTACTGAAAACGTTAGAACTGTTACCATTGTGGGGCATGGAAGTACCGGAAAATCTACATTATTTGATGCAATGTTGTTTATAGGTGGTCAAATTGACAAAATTGGCAAGCCGGATGACGGGTCGCTGACATCGGATTATGATGAGGAAGAAAAAAGCAGGAAAATGTCAATTCGTAGTGCACTGGGTTATGTTGAGATAGATGATGTTAAAATAAATATTATTGATACACCTGGTATGTCAGATTTTGTTGGTGAAGCACGAGCCGCTATTCAGGTGGCCGAAGCAGCTATAGTAGTGGTTGATGCAGTTGATGGTGTACAGATAGAAACTGAAAAAGTGTGGCGTTATTTAGAATCAAAAAAGATTCCACGAATCATTTTTATAAACAAAATGGATAAAGAACGGGCAAATTTCAATGCTATTATTGATAACCTGAGATCCCATTTTAATGCTAAATTTGCAGCTGTTTGCATTCCTGTTGGTGAAGCTGATAAACACAGCGGTGTTATTGACCTGATTGAAATGAAGGCTATGATGCCTAAACCTGATGGCAAAATTCAAGCAAGCGATATCCCGGCAGATTTGAAAAAGGCTGCAGAAGATGCACGCAATAGTCTGATGGAACTATCAGCTGAAGGCGATGACGCACTGATAGAAAAGTATTTAGAGGGTGAACCATTAACTGAAGATGAAATGAAAAAAGGCTTGAAAGAACTTGTTGCAAGAGCAGAGGTCTTTCCGGTTATTTGTGGTTCTTCACTGAAAGCTATTGGTATAAAGAATTTGCTTAACGTTATTAAAAATTATGTTCCTGCATGGGAATTAAACAAACAGATTGAAGGTCTAAATCCCAACAATAAAGAAGAAAAAGTGGTTATTACATCAAAACCTGATGCACCATTTGCTGCAGTTGTATGGAAAACATACATTGACCAGTATGCTGGCAGATTCAATTATTTGAAAATCATTTCTGGAACATTATTACCTGAAACTGAAGTATTAAATTCCACCAAGAATTATAAAGAACGCGTTACAAAACTATATACTATGATTGGCAACAAACCGGTTGAAGTGCCAAAACTTCTTCCTGGTGATATTGGTGTTGTTGTTAAACTGGATAGAACAGCAACTCTTGATACATTATGTGATACAAAGCATTCAGTGTTGTTGCCAATAATACAGTTACCAAATCCTGTGTTTTCATATGCGGTACAGGCATCCAAGAAGGGCGATGAAGATAAAATTGGCCAGATATTCTCACGAATAACTGATGAAAACCCAACTATCACCTATATATTTAATCCTGAAACCAAACAAACTGTTCTGTCAGGAATGGGTGAAATGCAGCTGGATATTATATTGAAATCCATAAAAGAAAAGAATAAAATTGAGCTTGTTACGTCCGAACCTAAGATTGCATACAGGGAAACTATCACCAAAAAAGCTGAAGCTCAGTATAAGCACAAAAAGCAGACAGGTGGACATGGGCAATATGGTGAAGTATTTATAAGAGTTGCACCACTTGAACGTGGCAAAGGATTTGAATTTATAGACAGCATTGTTGGCGGTGTTATTCCACGTAACTTCATACCGGCTGTTGAAAAGGGATTGCGAGAAGGAATGGATGAGGGTGTGCTTGCACGCTTTCCGGTTGTGGATGTTTCGGTTGAGCTTTACTATGGTTCATATCATCCTGTTGATTCTTCTGAAATGTCATTTAAAATTGCAGCGCGACAGGCATTGAAAAAAGGTCTTGAAGCTGCAGGTCCCATTCTGTTAGAGCCCATCATGGAAGTGGATGTGTATGTTGAAAAGGATTCAATGGGTGATATTTTGAATGATATCACCAGCCGCCGTGGCAAGGTACTGGGCATGGGAAGTTCGGATGAGGAAGGGAAATCCCCAATATCAGTAGTTAAAGCGCTGGTGCCACTGGCCGAGATGCTGCGATATTCAATTGACCTGCGTGCAATGACAAGTGGTAAGGCTACCTTTGAAATGCGCTTTTCACATTATGAGCCAATTTCAGGCAGGATTGCTGAAAAAGTTATTGAAGAACGCAAGAAAGAATTTGCTGAAGAAGACGCAAATAAATAATGTTTTCAGCAATGTATTATTTAAAAAGGGGCCGTTTCAAAAGAAACCGTGGGGCATGCAATGACCACAGTGTGCGTCACTGTGAGCGCAGTGCTTGTGCTGAGTGCTTCAACAAGCTCAGTAACCGACTGCCATGAGTGCTTCGACGAGCTCAGCAACCACTTGTCGAAGGGAAGCAATCTCAATACCACGCAAGAGGGAATTGCTTCGTCATCTCGATTGCATCGGGACTCCTGGCAATGACAGGAAGGCAAAAGTTAATGTAAAGAGGTAAAAAATAAATCAAAATAAATATTGTATAAATGTTTACCCTGAGCTATCTACATTAATTCACAGTATGCATTATGAAAATAATAATTTTTGAAGATTCACAGTATAATGACTTTTTCCCAATAACCCTAACAAGGCCCGTATGGGATATTCGCTGCGGACTTTTCACCATTCACCAGCGATATGCCACCTTGTTCACATCTCAGTTTCCTGACTCAATCTATTTTTATACACGACATCATTTAGAAGCGATAGTTCATATACAGTATCCACATCTCCATATTAATGAACCGGTGAAAATCAACCATTCAGAAGAGTTGCTGTTTATTAATGCAAGAGTAATATACCCGGAACTATCGCACTTACATAATAATACCATTTATATGCATAATGGCATCCCTGTACTTGCAAAAATACATGAAACTACCATTCCACAATTTACCACCACTGAAGATGTACAAAATTTTTTACAGGACAAAGCTCAAATAGAAAATTATAACGATTATGTGCTGACATCTCTGTGGGAATTGGTTGGTAAAAACGGGGATATTATAACACAGGATTTCAGGCTTATAAAAAAAACCTGTGGGCATAATAGTGTAACAATTTTAGGCGATAGTTCCCAATTAATAGTAGAAGATGATGTAACAATAGAACCGTATGTAGTTATAGATTGTACAAAAGGACCTGTATATATTGGAAAAGGTTGCTCAATAAAATCCTTTACCAGAATTGAAGGACCATGTGCAGTTGCAGATAATACAATATTATTACAGGCAAAAGTGAGAGAAGGTTGCAGTATTGGGCCCTGCTGCAGGATTGGTGGTGAAGTGGAAGAATGTATTTTTCAGGGATATGCCAATAAATACCATGAAGGATTTATAGGGCATTCGTATGTTGGTAGCTGGGTAAATTTAGGGGCACTGACTACCAACAGTGATTTGAAAAATAATTATACAACGGTTAAATTATTTATAGGTGAAGAGAAGATAAACACAGGATTGCTTAAGGTGGGATGTTTTATAGGTGATTACACTATGACCAGTATAGGAACATTAATTAATACCGGTACTGTTATGGGACCGGGTTGTATGGTTATTCACAATGGTGCAATCACACCAAAGTTTATACCACCCTTCAGCTGGTATATAGATGGTAAGATTGTTGACCTGCCTTCAGAGGAGAAATTATTTGCTACATGCAAAATAATGATGTCACGTCGCAATGTAGAATTTACTGCTGAACATCGTAAACTGCTGGAAGAGGTGCGTGGTCAAACAAAAATATACAGAAAAGGTATTGGAAGATGGAACGTGCTGAAATAAGATTTGACCTTGTACTTCTGGTTTCATTTTTCATGCACAGTATTGTGATTGTTTCTTTTTTAATTGCACAAATACGGTATGGAGTGTTTGCAAAACAGCAAGCCGATTCATTATTCAAAGGCAGGGATATCATTGTCAACATTAATCAGGATGATATCAAAGACATAAATAAAAATACACTTCTTTCTGATAAAACGTCAAAAGCCAAAGGCTATATCACAAAAGAAAAAGGTGATAGATGGCTCAATAATTCACTGGATTTTAAGATGCAAAAAGGGCTTCGGCAGTTAGGTAAAGGTGGGATAGCAAGTAGCACAGCTGCAAAAGACAAAATCATGGTTGCACAGGAAAATACGGAATATAGCATTACTTTCTTTAAAGAAGTGGCGGGAGGAGTCCCTGAATTTGAGGGCGATAATGAATTTACACGCATCCCTGATAAATATAGTATCACACCAAAAAATGCGCTGTTTTTTACCAGTGATGGACTCTTTTCTTTCAATACGGTAAAATTCAAACCTTTTGAATACTTTAAAAATATGAAAGATAAGGTTGCTGCCAACTGGCACCCACCACTTCTTGCCAATGCAGTCATATATGGTTATAATCCAATGACAGGAAGTATGGCACCCGGAAGGATGAGGATTATGGCTGTGCCTACTCAGGATGTTAAATTATATTTTACTATGGATCGTGAAGGTAACGTTCTTGACGTTGTTCTTGTGGATTCATTAGGGAATAAAGCTATAGATGAATCCTGTATTGATGCAATTCGTCTTTCTAAAAATTTTGGCAAAGTGCCGGATGAAATTCAGGGTAGAGTGATAGTTATACCATTTTTATTCAGGATTGTATCACAGTAAACTATTCACTCTTTTCTGTTGCATTTATTACATCAGCTAACGTTTTATTTTTGACGATAGATTCCAGTGAATGTTTCATATCCTTGAATAAATCAGCTAAATACGATTTTAATTTATCCTGTTTGGTAACTGGAATATCCAGTGATATGCTGTAAATTGTATCAATGATTTTAGCAATGTTTATGTTTTTGCTTGCATTTGCCGGAATGATGCCAAAGTCTTCAGTGTGTGTTATAAACTTTTCTTTAATAAAAAGGTCTAACAGCATATCAAGCAGGTCAACATCATTCAACGTCATTGGCAACAATTCCTGAAAACTTGTTGCGCCTTTTCCTGATTCAAATTTTTTATATATATGATGTAACATGGCTATAGCCGAATAAACGTGAATATCCTTTTTATCCTTCAATGCCCTGTTTAAATATTTATAGCTTAATGGATTCATCAAAACGTATGAAATTTCAGCTCCATATAAAATGATCACGGCTGAAGAATACACTACCAGTAAAAATATTGGGAATGCAGCAAGAGCCCCATAGATGGCAAATGTACTCTTTGCAAATGCTTTAATGTATACTATAAACAGCAGAATAAAGATAACCCAAACAGCACTGGTAAATGATGCACCAAGTGCTGCTGGTTTTAAAGGAACTTTTGTATTTGGAAGTATCATATAACACATTAAAAATAAAATCCAGATAAAGAAGAATGGTGCAAAGAAATTGAGCAGATACACTAAAATACTGCTTCCCTTTAGGCCTTGCCACGTTGCTCCCATATCTTTTGAAAGCATGAGAAAACTATTGTTCCCAATTGCCCACAACAGATTATTATTAAGTGATAGTTCATTAATACGTTCACCTTTAAGTTTTTTAATTGTCCACTTTTCACCACCGTCTGTCGTTATATAAATATCAGCTTTTTCGCCCCCCAGAAAACCTTCATTTTGATTAATGAAATATACTGCATACAGGTTATTATCCTTAAACTTGTGAGCAGTCCAGGAAGTGAAATTTTTTGAACTGATTAAATAGAAGCCTTCATCAGCTACAATGATAGCATTAGAATCATCAATTATCTGGACATCGTTAAAATTAAGGAAATTCTTTTTGTATTTACCTTCAGCAAGCTGTTTTATTTGCCAGGTTTTTCCTTTATCGATAGTTGTTAGTATATATGATCTGTCGCCAGCTATAATCCCTTTATCTTTATAAAAACTTATTGCATTAAAATTAGAATTCACATTTTCCCATTCTATAACCTGCCAGGACTTACCGCCATCAGTTGTTTTTAAAAGATACCCATTATTTGCAGCAATAAACCCTGTATTTTCATCAATCATTTCTATATCATTGAAAGAAAAATTTCCCCATTTTTCTATAAGCCATGATTTACCAGCATCATATGATTTGAGTATAATTCCATTATCACCAATAATGAATCCTTTCTGGCCTGCAAGGGCAATGTCAGAAAATTTAGTACGTTTATATTCAATAAGCTCTATTCTGAATTCTTCTGCATTAAACTGCTTATCATTGGGATTATATGAAAAAATGTGTTGATTATCAAAATCAATTTTTTCAATGGGCAAAGGAGTAAAATTAAGATCATCGTTATTATTAAAGAGTATCGTAGCTTTGTTGCCCACTACGTAATGGGCATTATTATAATGAGCTATTGCATGCAGATGGGGAGCAGACAATGTATTTGAGATTTGTGTTGCTACGGCTGTTGCTGCAATAATCATGATTGGACCCAGTGTCAATGCTGCCCAGTAATAAATAACTTTTAAAAACATTGAGCGTTGTTTGGTAACCCTGAAGATGTCATTAAGAGATTTTTCCAGAGTTCTGAGAACAGCAGTTGCTGAAAAAGCCAGAACCACGGCGCCTATGCCACCTATTTTAGCAGCGTTATCAATTAATGTACTGATTGTCTGGAAGAATGGATCAACGTTAATTTTAATATTATGTTCAACAAGAAAGAGCGTAATTTGCCTGAACAGTTCATCTTTTTTGTCGCCAACCCCTGAGAAAATGGAATAAATGGTAAGTACAACTGCAAGCGTTGGAATAAGCGATACAATTGTTGTATAGGCAATTGAAGAAGATTTAGTAAGACAATCATCTTTCATAAATTTCCGCGATGCTACAATGAATACTTTTATCATATTGATAATCTTGGTAGTTAGCCAGTTGAAAGCTTCTTCACCACGGTAAATCTGATTAATTATCTGTATTATAAAATTTTTAAATTCCAGTATTCTATTTTTTAATTTAGGTATTATTTTTTTCATACTGTTTAATCCCTGCTTATTTATTATAATAATATTCAATTATTAAATGCAGGAATTAACTAAACGTCAACAATATTTTGGTGAAAATATTTATCTCAATAATGATAAAATTAATATAATAAAAAAGGATTGCTTTTGCTCATAATGTGTGTTTAAATTAAAAATTAAGGATTTTAATTATGTCAGCAAAAACACTTATATCAATAAAAAGTAAACTATATTGTGCCAAACTCAATATATCGGGCTTACTCTTGACTGTTATTGATAAAGAAAATAACAGAATCATAGGTGTAAACGGCGTTTTTATTTCAGGGGATAATTTAAAAAATGCCCGAACTAACGTTTCATCTATTGATTTTATTGAAGCTATTACCATCGCATCCCAGCAATATGCTATTCAAAAAGAATATTTTGAAATCATTAAAAATTATCTTCTGCAAAGAGTGGACCAGAAAAATATAAATGTATTGCTTCATAATATTGAAAATAATTCAATAACTGCAGTAAATGAAGTACAACGTATAATTAAGTCAGCGTTGAATATTGATATAGTTGATGTGTATTCTGAGTTTGACAGTATTTCAAATGCTCAATACAATGAAATCATTATTACTCAAAAAATTGATTCCTTAACATTGGCTCAGCTGGTAGAAATTGCTGCACCGTATTATGATAATGACAGGCAGGTAGCTGAGGAATCCATAAAAAAAAGCAAACAGGATATTGGCATTACTATGCTTTACCTTGATTCAAGCCAATTTAGTGGAATCTGTTTTTGTTTTGTCAATTGTACAACTCACAAATTGTTATATTGCTTTTGCTGGTTAGATGATTACAGTGTAGTACAGTCTGAAGTAAAAAGTGGTGATGCATTATACGATTTATTTAGTAGAATTGTTAAGGCAGCACAAAAAACAAACAGATTTACGCCTGTACAGCACGAAATTCAATCAAATTTATGGAAAGTAGATGTTGATGCTTTAATACATGCAATTGAACATGAAGCATCAGGTTTAGCCAGCCAGTTATTTGCATCTTTGTTACAGCAGTTTAAAGATATTCAGGTACGTGCTGAATTGCACCGCACAGATGTTATCAGGTTTCATATGCTGTATAACCCATCGCAGTTTGAAAAAAAGGAAAATCAGGAGGAGGGCGATAGTAAATTTGATAAAAAGCTGGTTGCTGTTGATTTAGTATTATCGCCAACTTCTGGCAAAAAGGTTTCACAATTGCAAAAAGGAGATCTTATTTATGTATTAATAGATACATCAACTCCGTATGGCTATGACATTGCCAGGACACTGAATTTGATAGTTGACAATAAAAACACACCAATTGAAGCTGAAGTTTATTCGGTTAATTATAATAAGAAAAAGGGATATACTCTTTTTGTAAAAATTACCGAAAGCCTTTATGGCAAAACAACAGAGGAACAGGATATAAAAGTAAAAACTAAACTTGCTGTATTAGATGAAGAAACTACTTCTTCAAAAGCAAGCCTGGTTATTGGAATTTTAGCAGGTTTAATTGTAATTGCTATATTGCTGTTTATACTGCTATCATAAATATTTTATAATTTACCTTCACGCTCCAATTTCTGTATATCCTGTGGTGTTATAGGCCTGTCTTTCCCCAGTATTTGAGCTGCTTTATTGAGCTTTTGTATCATTTCATCGTCGGTGATTATTTTATCCCGTGATGTGTCAATATCATCTTTTGACTGAGGCGGGATATTGAGAAAAATCTTTGCATATACTTCCCGTTTATCTGGATATGGACCTGATAAGGTAATATTGAGATTGCATGTAGACCTGGGCAATAATGATTTTGGCACTTTCAACAACTGTTTCACAGATGATTTTGGGGCTATATATGTTGATTCTAAAATTTGGTCTGGATTAATATTTTTATAATCAGGTGAAAGTGCAGTATTGCACGGCCTGCATTCAAGAACAGCATTATTGAATGCAACCGGTTCATCAAAAATATTTTTCATATTAATTTCAACAGTGATGTAAGCATTATCAATGGAAGGAAATTTATTATAAAGAACTGGTATTACAGGATTTCCCATAAGATTGGATAGATAGTGAACATTAGGGAATGATATACTCCCTCTGCCAATTGCAGATATTCCGTTAGCATCAGTCACTTTGACCTGTGCTATAAAGCTTGACTGCAATCCTTTCTGGTCACGTGAGGCGTAACTATGTGTAATATAACCCGTTTGTGTTGTTGCGTATGTACCATCACCAAAATCCCAATCATATGTACATTTACCGGTTAGCCCTTTCTGTGAAGTAACTTCAAATATTGCTGATTCAGGTTCCAGATTGTGTAACCGCGTACTCAAGGTAACTATTGGTTTATCAGCACAATCAACAACATTTATCTGGACTTTACGCATATCAATATGTTTACCTTCATCACGTACTGTTACATAGAATTCGCGTAAACCTGCCTTGGTAAATCGTAAAATTGCAGGATTGCCCAGTTTGTTGCTGATGCGATACACTAAATGTGCATCAGGCCCAAAGGGATTTTTGGCAATAACAGTAACTTTAAAATCCTCACCTGTGCAGACTGGATTTTTTTCTAGAATTATCTCTTTAATGAAATTTGCCTGCTCAATTTCATATGTTTCAACCTTTTCAGGGTCAGGCTGTGGTATTTCTTCCTGTGGTTCGGGTGCAGACATAAATTGAAATACATTAAGCAGTGATTGTGTTTTTGATGAAGCATCATCATGTTGATTGCTGTTGTAAACAGATAGTATTAATAAAACTACTGCAATGCAAAAAATAATGATTCCAGTTATAATGTAAGTGCGTTTCATAGATGGTATCCCGTGTTACACAATAGTGTTATAAGATTATTAAATACTCTAATTTTATATTTGGCAATATTATTATAATTAATTAATTTAACCAATAAAAAAATCCCGGGCAAAAATAACACCCGGGATTGTTGTGTTCATGCAGTTAATCCACCCAGTAATAGTATCCGGAGGTAATAACCAGTGGATCAACCTGTCCATAGTATGAAGAGGAGGTAGTTTGTACACCAGGATTATATCCAGCAGGATTGGTGTATGTATATAGCAACAGATGGTCAGGAGCATTAGCTGTTGCGGATTTCTGATTTATATAGCTTCTCCAGTATGAAGAGGTATCCCATGACCTGTCCCAGCCAAACGTGTTTACAATCTGATTTGCTATCTTTTCATCAGCACCAGTGCCAAAGAGGCCCTCAATGTCAATGATGAATGCTCCAAAGCCACCAGCTTCGTCCCTTACCATGTTCTTTACTGAATTATAAAGATTGTAGGCACATTGGGTTACCAGTGAAGGCGGGATATAGGCAACATTCATGGTTTTTCCTGCAAAGTAATTGGCATACCAGCATGTACCGGAGCAGTGGTTGCCACGGCCGGTAATGTAATAGTTTACATAATCTAACTGGTACATATTAACGTACGCATTAACGCGATAATAACCTTTTACATAAAGCAATTTGTCAGCAGCTAACAGCAGATACTGCCGGTATAATGCTTCATTTGCAGCTGTTGGTTTTAATACTGCACCGCCCGCAGCATGGAAATTCTTAGTTACATTATAGGTTGTGTCAATATCTTCAGTAAGTATTCCCGGTAATCCATTGCTTAATCGGTTAGGATCCATGCGTTTTGGTGTTGTTTTAATAAACCAGATATAATTATATTCAATGGGTACTTCACTCACATACATGGTGTTATGGCGAATATTGAAACCATTATCAACAGCCATCCCACTGTGACTCCAATAACAACCTAAAATAGCTAATAGATCCATAATAAAACCGGGACTGGTTGATAAGATGATATCACCTTTCTGGGCATTAATACTCATTGGTTTATATACCCATTGGCCCGCAAAAACTGCAGTGCATGTAAAAACGAACAATAATACAATACTAATTTTCCAAATATATTTCATAGAACCCCCTTTAAAAAAATAGAATTTAATATATAGGCAATGGCAAGTTGAGTGAATATTCACTCAGTAGATTATCATATAACACTATGATAATAATGTTATTGAAGCCAATAAAAAGTCAATTCAAAAACCGACTAAAAGGTATACATAAGCATTTTTTTTTCATAAATATATGAAATATAATTGTAATAAAACATATATTTTTAATATCATTGAAATAATGGTTGGAAATAAAAAACTGGTCATATTAATGATAATTTATTTATATTTTGTACAATACTGGCATCAATATCTCTATAAATTTTGTTTTGTAATAAAAATTGTGCTACTAATTTATTTTAATTGTTATAGTTAAACTTACTACTATAATTTAGGAGGATATATACATGGCTTATAAAATAACTGAAGAATGTACAATGTGTGGAACCTGTGCCGCTGAATGCCCATCTCAGGCAATTTCTGAGGGCAAAGATAGATATGTTATAGACCAGGATGCTTGTACAGAATGTGGTACATGTGTTGATGTCTGTCCCGCTGAAGCAATAGTTGAAGTATAATATCAATGGGGCTTTAAGGCCCCATTGCTGTTAATAAATACCAAATATAAAAAAATGTTTTGCTTTATATAAAAAAATAGTTTATAATTAAGTCATTATTAACAACCTACGTGGCGATATATTTAAACATGAAATAGTATTTATATTGATTAAGTGTATCAATTGTAGTAATAGTATAAATGTTGTTGTTAAATTAAATCTATTGTTACAAACTCTTTAGGTGGTGACATCCTGGGTGCTATTGAAAACTCTGGAATGAATATTATAATTTGCAATTTTCAAAGGAGAAATTTGTATGTGTGGCATTGTGGGTTATATTGGCAATAAAAACGTAGCGGAAGTTCTCATTAATGGATTGCGCCGCCTTGAATACAGGGGGTATGACTCTGTGGGTATTGCCGCACTCAATAACAAGCTAATTGTTCAAAAACAAAAAGGAAAAGTTTCTGAGCTCAATGCCATTTTAAATTATGACGAATTTAAAAATTTTAACGTTGGGATTGGGCATACACGGTGGGCTACTCATGGTGAGCCAAATGATATTAATGCGCATCCCCATACTGATTGTAATGGTGAAATAGCTCTGGTGCATAATGGCATTATAGAAAATTATGCAGCTATAAAAAAAATTCTCATACAGCATGAACATACTATTAAAAGTGAAACAGATACCGAGGTTTTGGTACACCTTATTGAGTATTATCACCAGACAATGCCACTGGTAGATGCAGTTCAAAAGACATTAACCAAAGTTGAGGGCACGTATGGCATTGTCGTGATTTCAAAAAAAGAACCGGATAAAATAATTGCCGCACGTAATGGTAGTCCATTAATCATTGGTGTGGGTGATGGTGAAATGATAGTGGCATCTGATGCCAGTGCAATAGTGGAACACACCCGTAATGTAATATATGTATCGGATGGGGAGATAATTGAAATTACAAAGAATGCGGTTAAAACCTTTGATCTGAAAAAGCAAACAGTTGAAAAGCATACTGACAAAATTGACTGGGATATTGCTGATATTGAAAAGCAGGGTTTTGCCCACTTTATGCTCAAAGAAATATTTGAGCAGCCTGAAACCATACAGAATGCTTTCAGAGGAAGAATTCTACTGGATGAGGGCAAAACGCGTTTGGATGGCTTACGATTAACTGAAGATGAATTAAATGCAATCAGAAGAATTATCTTTATTGCATGCGGTACATCCTGGCATGCTGGATTAATAGGTGAATATCTTATTGAAGAGTATGCACGGATACCGGTTGAAGTTGAATATGCATCAGAATTCAGGTATAGAAGTCCAATACTTGATAAAGGCGATTTGGTAATTGTCATAAGCCAGTCAGGTGAAACAGCCGATACTCTGGCTGCCCTGCGCGAAGCAAAGGCCCGTGGAGTAAAGGTGCTTGGTATAACCAATGTTGTGGGAAGCACCATTGCGCGGGAAAGTGATGGCGGAGTATATATACACGCAGGTCCTGAGATAGGTGTTGCTTCCACTAAAGCGTTCACATCACAGATTACTGTGTTAATATTATTAACATTTTATTTAGCACGAAGAAAGTATATGACCGCTGATGCAGGAAGGGAGTTTTTGCAGGAATTGATTAATGCACCACAATGTGTAAAGCAGATTCTTGATAAAAATGATGAAATAAAAAAAATTGCACAATTATATAAGGATCACCGTAATTTTCTGTATTTAGGACGGGGAATTCAATTTCCAGTAGCACTTGAAGGTGCATTAAAACTGAAAGAAATTTCGTATATCCATGCAGAAGGGTATCCTGCTGCAGAAATGAAGCATGGGCCTATCGCCCTTATTGATGAAGATATGCCGGTTGTTTTTATTGCAGTTAAGGATGAGGTATACCAGAAAGTTATAAGCAACATGCAAGAAGTAAAAGCCCGTAAAGGAAAAATCATTGCAATTGCTACCGAAGGTGACGAAGACATTAAAAAATATGCTGATCATGTTTTGTATGTTCCGCAAACACGAAAGATTGTATCACCACTTTTAACGGTTATTCCCTTACAGCTTCTGGCATATCATATTGCAGTCTTGCGCGGGTGTAATGTAGATCAGCCACGAAATTTAGCAAAAAGTGTTACTGTTGAATAAAAAAGAAAATATTTTTCATGTGAATGGCTTTAAATAATTGACAATACTTAAAAGAGTTTTAAAACATGGTTGAATATGATTTCTAATAGTAATACTGAATTAAAGGATCTGTCATTTTATATATCAAGAAATTGAAAAGGAGAAACAGAAATGATAGTAATAGAGAATGTTGATCACATAGGTATAACTGTATCAGATCTGGATAGATCTATTGAATTTTATAGTGATTTGTTTGATTTTGAAGTGGTTGAAAGAGCAAGCAATTCAGGTGAAGCGTATATAAAAGTTGGTGATATTTTAATCAAGCTTGCAGAAGTGAAAGACTACAAAGCACCTGAGAACTCAAAAAGCCATATATGCTTTTATATTGATGAAGAAGATTTTGATGATGCGATTGATGAATTAGAGGAAAAAAATATTCCTATAGTATTTGGACCAGAAAATATTCGTAAAGGTCGTCTGGTTGTTTTTACTGACCCGGACGGCAACAAGATAGAATTGCGATATCCACGGCTTTCATTGTAAGTTCTTACATGCCATGCAGTTCAACCTTACAGTTCCAGTTATCCCAATTGGTGTTTTTAGCGATAGTTCCAGAATAATAACTATTGCCAAAATATTACTTCAATATGGCATAAACTGTATCGAAGTCACACTGCGGACTCCACAGGCACTTGAATGTATCACTGCACTAAAAAAATCGTTCCCGCAGCTTACTATAGGAGCAGGAAGTGTGTTGAGCCAGGATGACTTTAAGGACGCAATTAATGCAGGAGCTGCATTTGTGATTTCTCCTTGCATCAGCGACTCATTAATAGAACTATCGCACAGCTTTACCGATATACAATACATACCTGGTTTTACAACAGCCACTGAGCTTGCACATGCTTTGCAATCAGGTTGTACAATGTTAAAGTTTTTCCCGGCAGAATATACAGGTGGCGTTAAATATCTTAAGGCAATTATAGAGCCGTTTATAAAATTTTCGTTTTCCATTATACCAACAGGCGGTATTATGCCTTCCAGCATTAAACAGTATTTAGCAATTCCTAATGTTATTGCCTGCGGAATGTCGTATATTGTTGATAGTTCATTAATTGACAAAAATGATTTTCATGTCCTTGAAAATCGTATTAAAGAAACTTTGGATAGTATTACACGGTAAATGCCATTTTTGAAAATCATAGAGCAGGCCATACAAAAACGCGAGCATCTTTTTAAAAGCACTCACACCAATGCTTTCAGGTTATTCAATAGTGATGGCGATAATTGTGAAGGTCTTATTATTGATTATTATAATAGCTTTGTTTTATTACAGTTGTACGATAGTTCATTGTATCAGGACTACCCTAAAATATGTAACGATTGTAAAAAAATCCTTTCTTCATTACATATTCCTGTAAATGGGATATTGCTTAAAGACAGAACCAAAGTTAATGACCCCCAGCAAATTGCAAAGCTGCGCACCAGCATCCTTATAGATGGGAACCTGCCACCAGATAATTTTGCAATTAAACAAAATAATATTGCTGCATATGTTGATCTTATTCATGGACAGAATACGGGCGTTTTTCTTGATATGCGAAAGGTGCGTGAAACAATGGTCAATTATTATCAAAACGGTGGGAGGTTATGTAATCTTTTTTGTTATACAGGACTGTTTTCAGTTCATGCACTGAAAAATGGCTTACAGTATGCGGTTAATGTGGATATCTCACAAACGGTTTTGAACAGAGTAAAACAGAATTATGTATTAAATGATATTCAGTATGACTTAAGGGATTTTATTAAAATGGACTGCAGGCAGTATTTAAAAAGGCAGGTTAAGCAAAAAGCGCATTTTGATTTTGTGATTTTTGATCCGCCGACGTTTTCAAGAAATAAAAAGCAAAATTTCAGTGTTAAAACACATTACAGAGATTATCTATCATTCATTGAGCATATTACAGAAGGAGGGTATGCCCTGACAACAATTAATGCCGTTTCCATGAGTGTACGTGATTACCGGTCATTACATCCACAACACTGGAAATTAGAGTTTTTGGAACATGAACCAGAAGATTTCCCCTCAAAAAGTAAGCCTTACCTTAAAGCTGGTTTATGGAAAATACCGTAATTTTTGTAATTAATCCTTGACTTGTAAATTTATAATTTCGACAATATTTATAGGAAAAACCAATTTTTCCATAATAACGTATTAATCTTGATATCTTATTTAAGATGTGTGTTTTAATTTTATTATTATCATGCAGGATAGCCAAATGATTTTATTATATGTAGCAGTTGCGTTAGTATTTGCAGGTGTTTTGCTTGTATTGTATTCTGAGTTTTTTGAAGTTTCTATAAAAAAGACACTACCGCAGGATAGATTTGTACCCAATTTTGATGATGACTTTTTTGCATCCAAACATCATAAAACAACAAACACAGTAATTTCACAAATGGATGAACAAAATCTTGATGATTTACCGGATATTGATATTGATGTAACCCATGAAATTTCAACCAAACCTGAAAAAGAGTCTGTGAATAAGAATAAAGATCAAGATAAAGATAAAGATAGTATATTGCAATCTCAAGAAGCCAGAAAGGGGTATAATGTTATTCTATATGTTGATAGTAGTGGTAAAATTGGTGCTATTTCTGATCATCTAAATTCGCATGACTGGAGTTTTCTGACAAGAATTGGATCAGGTTATTTACAATATGTACAACAGGGAATCAATATTACAATTAATAATAAATTGTATCGCTATGACTTTTATCGTATTGCTTCTATGAAAGCACAGGATAATTACATGTTATTTACAATAAAAGGCAAAAATACTGTTAATTGCATAGTTCTTAATGAAGAGTCTGATATATTACTGAATATTGAAAAGGAATATTTTAGTTTTACCAAATCTTAATTTTAAGGGTGGGTTTTTTATCATGTACTATCGCTATAAATCAAAACAGAGAAGAAAAATTACAACTAAATGGGTTGTTAATATATTATTAATAGTTGCTGCTTTCTATGTTATTCACCAGTATCATCAATATATTTTCTTCTGGAAATATACAATAAATAAATTACAGGAAAAAATTGAGATAGCATCAAAGCAGCCAGATATTACCATCCGCCAGCAGCAGTTAAAAGATCTCTGCAATGCAGCATATAAATATGCTGAAAGCAATCCGTTGAGTTCAGATGCATATTATTTACTGGGGGAATCATATTGTCATTATGCCTATAGTCTTTTAAATAAACCAATTTATTCGCTATATGATGAAACGGTATTACAGAATATCTCAGCTAATATACGCCAGTATTTTCTTTTATCTATAAAAGCTATAAATAAAGGGATAGCTCTGGGAGGCCGGTCTTCAATTGATGACAATACAAGGGTTATTCAGGCTGCATCTTTATATTTAAGTGGATATTATCCTGTTAATGAAATATATACCATAATTCAAAAAGTTTCAAATATACAAAAATTATCCTTACATAATATCAGAATGTATTCCCTTATAGCCATAAAAAGTGGGCATTATGAAGAAGGGATTGAGCTTGTAAAATCCAGAGGCATTTCAGATAATATTGAAGGAAGAATGTTTTTAGCTGCATCATATCTTTATGCCAATCAGCAGAGTAATGCAATAATCCAATATAGAAATATACTCCAGAATTCCAGGGATAATACTATTATTAAAGAAGTTCACATTGAATTAGGAAAGATATTTTATAGAAAAGGAGTTTATGAACAATCTCTTGAACATCTGAATGCTGCCCTCCAGATTGATGATCATGATGTGCAGTGTAAACTTTGGTTAGGGAAAGTATATTCAGCTGTTGGGAATGTATCTCAGGCAAAGGCGTTATGGAGTGAGGTCCTTTTGCTTGATTCAGAAAATGCCGAAGCCAAGCGATTACTGGGGATAATGTAATCTTTTTTCATTTTTGATAAAAAAATTTAATGATAATCGCTTGACAAAAACGGCTCAAAAGTATCATTCAATTGCACATAATATACTGACAATCAATTTATTGACTAAAAGGTAAACTTATTATGATTTTTGATTCGGTTTATAGTTTATTTTCAAATGACATGGGGATAGATTTAGGAACCGCCAACACTCTGGTTCATGTAAAAGGTCAGGGTATTGTTTTAAGTGAACCTTCTGTTGTTGCTGTTCAGACCAGTACAGGTAAGGTTTTAGCGGTTGGACATGAAGCAAAGAGGATGCTTGGGAGAACTCCTGGTGATATAGTTGCAATACGCCCAATGAAAGATGGTGTTATTGCTGATTTTGAAACGGTAGAAAAAATGATACGATATTTCATACAGAAAGTACATAAGCGTACCACTCTGGTTCGCCCAAGGGTTGTTATAGGTGTGCCATCAGGTATTACGGAAGTTGAAAAACGTGCTGTCAGGGAGTCTGCTGAACAGGCTGGTGCCAGGGAAATATATCTCATTGAAGAAGCACTGGCGGCGGCAATCGGTGCCAACATTCCAATTCATGAGCCAGCCGGTCACATGATTGTTGATATTGGTGGCGGTACAACTGAAATTGCTGTTATATCACTGGGTGGTATGGTTATTGCTGATTCAGTAAGGATTGCGGGCGATGAATTTGACGAAGCAATTATAAAATATATGCGAACTCAGTACAACCTGGTTATTGGTGAACGAATGGCCGAGGATGTTAAATTCAGGTTAGGCAATGCTTTCCCCGAAAAGAAAATTGAAACTATGGAATTAAAAGGACGCGATGCTATCTCTGGTTTACCTCGCACATTGGAAATAGATTCTACTGAAATACGAAAAGCATTAAAAGAGCCTGTGGACCAGATTTTAGATGCTGTTAAGCATACCCTGGAACGTACTCCCCCTGAACTTGCAGCTGATATAGTTGAGCGTGGAATTGTACTATCAGGTGGTGGATCACTGCTTAAAGGTCTTGATAAGTATATCAGCAAAGAAACGGGTGTCCCGGTTATAAGAGCTGAAAATCCTTTAACCTGTGTGGTCATGGGAGCGGGCAAATTCTTAGAGGAGATTAAAAATCTTTACCGCTCTAACCTGAAGTAGTTCTGGCTGTAATTCATTCTATATACAAATGCTCTTGCATATTATGCAGGAGTATTTATTTTATACTTAAAATAAATGATAGGTTTGTTGTGGAATTTTTTATAAAGCATAAAACAATTGTATTATTTATACTATTTACCCTATTTTGTTTTATATCACTCTCTTTACAATCGTCCGGGGTGACAAATGCTGTGGAGGGAGCTGGTAATGCTGTTATTTTCCCTTTCCAGAAGTTATACCATGCTGTTCAAACCAATGTATCTCTTTTATGGTCAGGTTTTTCACAGTTGCGGAATGCTCAACAGGAACTGGAAAAAACACGATTACGGCTACAGCAATATGAATCTGTTGCAGAAGAGCTTGAAGAAATAAAGAGAGAAAACGAGCAGCTAAGGAACCTTTTAGGCCTTAAGCAAAGGCTAAAATATGACTCAGTTCTGGCTACAATAATATCCAAAGATCCTGACAATTGGTTCAGAACAATAATTATTAATAGAGGTAGTTCTGACGGTATAGAAGTCAATATGCCAGTAGTTGCATTTTTTGGAGATGAAAAGGCAATAGTTGGCAAAATTATTGAAGTACGGGGTTCAATATCACGCATTGTGCCAATTATTTCTCCTGATTTAAAGATTGGTGTTGTTTTTCAAGAAAGTAGATATCCCGGCCTTTTAAGTGGGTATTCGGCTATTGGTAAATTATGTGTCATTGATTATGTTGATAAGACGGCAACTATCAAGTCAGGTGATATAGTTATCACTTCTGGCCAGGGTGGTGTGTTCCCTCCTGGGTTACTTGTGGGAGTTGCGGTTAAATCATTCCCATCTGAATCTGGTGCATTTCAGCGTGTTCTTGTTAAGCCATACATTAATTTTGACCTTATTGAGAATGTTGTAGTCATAAAAAAAGAGCCGGATAAAGAGATTTTAAAATTAATTCAGGATGAATCACAATTATGATTTTAATGTATATAATAACAGGGGCTCTATTGCTGGCATCACTTATAATACAGGGGCATTCTTCTTTTGATGTTCTGAGAATAGGTGGAGTTAAACCTGACCTGGTTTTTATCGTTGTTGTATATTTTGCCTACAGCTTTAGCTCATTATATGGTGAGATTACTGGATTTATAGGTGGACTATTGCATGATGCTATTTCCAACTCACCATTAGGATTACTGGCTTTCCCAAAAATGGCTCTGGGGTATATAATTGGTTTTTTTGGAAGGTCAATTTTTAAAGAAAATCTTTTTACTGTTTTTCTTTTGATCTTTTTTGCTTCTGTTGCCAAAGGTGTCATAACACTTATATTATGTTATTTATTTCATCAGGGATTATTATCCTCAATAACTTCAATTATTTTACCTGAATCATTTTATAATGCTTTATTATCCCCACCATTATTCTTCCTTTTTGATAAGATATTTGAACAGGAGTTGTCCAGGGAAGGTCGTTAAGATATGCAATTTGCTTCAATAAGAACAAAGATAATAGAAGAGTTCAGAAAACGGCTTTTTTTTGTTGGCATTATTGTTATTGCCATGTTTGGTATTTTTTTCTTTCAGCTTGTAAATCTGCAGATAATTCAGGGGAAGGAATATTCGGAAAAATCACGCATGAACATGGAAAACAATATTCCTATTCCTGCATCCCGTGGCGAAATTTATGACACAAATTTTGCTCCTGATAAACAGAATATGGTACTGGCAACAAACAGACCATCTTTTAATATCATTGTTATTCCCGCTCGGTATCAGGAAAAACAAACATTATATTATGCAATAAAAAATGCATGTGCACTTTTAAAACTTCCCTATAATGAGATAATTGCGGATATCCAGTCAAGTAATCCATATAACAGATATATTATTCAGGAAGATGTTCCTTTTGATATTGTAGTAACTATCGCTACTAATCAAGATAAATTTCCAAACATTATGTGGGAAGATGCACCGGTACGGGTATATCCTTTTGCAAACATGTTTTCGCATGTGTTGGGATACATTGGAAGCTTGACTAAAGATGAATATAATACCTATAAGGATGTTGGATACAAATACTATCAGAAGATAGGGAAAGCAGGAATTGAACGGCAGTATGATTCAACATTACGAGGTGTTGATGGTTATGTACGCCGTATTGTTGATGCCAAAAACAGAACTGAAGGAGAAGAAATTGGCCAGCATCCCAAGCCAGGGTATAATATCGTTCTTACGATTGATTATGATGTCCAGAAAACAGCCTATACAGCATTGGGCGATAATAGGGGTTCTGTTATTGTCATGAAGCCAGCAACTGGTGAAATTTTAAGTTTAGTAAGCAAGCCTGATTATGACCCAAATCTGATTATATCAAAAAATAATGCAAAAATAATAACACAATTGAATAATGATAAGAATAAACCATTTTTAAATAGGACTATCCAGTCGCGATACCCCCCTGCATCAACCTTTAAACTGGTTACTGCAATTGCTGCATTGGAAGAAGAAAAATGGAATCCCAATGTAACATTATATTGCTCTGGTAAATATACATTGAAGGGATATGTAGACAGGGATTTTTATTGCTATCAGGCTCATGGTTCAGTTAATTTATTGTGGGCTATTGCAAAATCATGTAGTGTTTATTTTTACCAGCTTGGCTTAAAATTAGGGCCAACTACCATCTTTAACTATGCGGGCTATTTAGGTTTAGCTGAACCTTCAGGTATTGATATACCAGGTGAGATTACAGGATTCATACCTTCAAAAAAATGGAAACTAAAGACCTTTGGTCAGCCATGGTTTGATGGTGATACGGTAAATCTTTCCATTGGTCAGGGTTTTATGCTGGTAACCCCTATGGGCATGATGGATTTTATATCTGCAATTGTTAATTCAGGGGTTGTTTTTAAACCTCATCTTGTGAAAGAGATTCGTTCAAATGATAATTCATCTATAGTTTCAGTTGTTGTTCCTGAAAAATTGCGGGAAATCCCTTTGTCGCCAACAACACTGGAAACTATCAAACAGGGAATGAGAATGGCTGTAATCAGTGGTACTGCAGCACGGTTAGGGTATTTGAAAGTGCAAATGTGTGGCAAAACAGGAACCGCACAAACACGTTCTAAAAGGCAGGAAGATACAAGTCAGCATGCCTGGTTTGTAGGTTTTGGCCCATATGATGCAGAGCCAGAAAAGGTTGTAGCTATAGTTGTCATGGTTGAATATGGCGTTGCAGGAGCAGCTACAGCCGTACCAGTTGCTGAACAAGTTTTCAGTACACTTATAAAGAAGGGATATTTTTAATATGTTCAAAACCATAAAATCAGCCTTTCAGGAATATGATGTTAATTTCCTTTTTGCCATTATTGCTCTTGTCTTAATTGGTATTATTACTATTTATGCAACAGGCTTTGACCCAATTGAAAAGGTCAACAGTGGGCTGTACAAAAAGCAGTTGTTATGGTTTATCATTGGTGCAGGATGTATGTTTGCGGTTTCACGAATACATTATAGGTTACTGGGTGATTATTCGCTATATATATATTTAATATTGCTATTTTTCCTTTTAATTACAACCATATTTGGAGCAAAAATACGTAATACCCGTGCATGGTTAAGTTTTGGGTTTTTTGCCGTACAGCCGTCTGAGTTTATGAAATTGGCAAGCATTTTGATACTGTCAAAATATCTGGAATTGCGGCAATTTGATATAAAAAGATTGCGTGAATTATTTATCCCGTTTGCTATTATTGGCATTCCTGTTTTGCTCATTTACCTGCAACCTGATTTTGGCACGGCAATGATTTATGTTCCAATATTTTTAACATTATTATTTTTAGGTGGTGCCGACATCCCACAACTGATTTCTATTGTAGGGATAGCCACTATAGCCCTGTTTGTGCCAATGATGCTGACATATCTGGAATGGAGTGGGGTAAGTATATCGGGTGGTATTTTCTCATTCTTAAAGGGCAATGATCTTTTATATATAATTTCTGGATCGCTATTAATTGTTGCTATTATAACGTTTATTCTTTATTTCTTTTTTAATTCTAAAATATACAGAGCAATCTATATTCCTTCATTTATATTTTCATCAGGTTTATTCTTTTCGGTAATTATTCAGCGATTTTTAAAAGAATATCAAAAGCGAAGAATTTTAGTTTTCTTAAATCCTGATTTAGACCCTTATGGTTCAGGATATAATGTGATACAATCAAAGATAGCTATTGGTTCAGGTGGAATTATAGGCAAGGGATTTTTAAAAGGCTCACAATCGCAACTGGGTTTTTTACCCGAAAAATCCACTGATTTCATTTTTTCTGTTATTGCCGAAGAGTGGGGCTTTATTGGTGCAATTATAGTACTTTTGTTATATGCCTATATCATCTATAAGGGATTTACCATTGCATTAAAAGCTTCAGATAAATTTGGCATGCTTGTTGCAGGTGGAATAACATGCATGATATTTTTTCATGTGATTATTAATATTGGCATGGCATTGGGTATAATGCCAGTTACCGGTCTTCCCCTGACTTTTTTATCATATGGTGGTTCAAATTTAATAATGTCACTTATAAGTGCTGGAATCCTTATTAACATAAATTCGCGTACCCGATAACAATTTCATATTATAAAAAATAAAATAATAAATAATAAAGAATGCTTGCAAATTAAAGTATTGTCCTGTATCATAAAAAGTGTTTTGCTATTCGAATAATAGTATACAGGAATACTGATGTTAATTGCCCTTTTCATACTTCTGCAAATTTCCTTTTCGTTACACATTTATTCACTTGTTCTGTATGTATTGCGAAGAGAAAATAAATATCTTAAAGGATTCATCAATACAACTATCAGTAATGTGCTTCTGGCTGGATCTATCACTGCTTTAGCAGTTATTCATCCTGTTTATGTAACAAAGGTTGATTTTAAGCTGCTTTTATGGTTAATGACAGGATTTATAATGCTTATTATGCTATTTATAAAAATCAGTATAGCCAGAGCAATATACAGAAGGAGCAAGAACCCACAACATTTTCATTACAATTATTTTGGTAAAAAAGTATTGCATGGAACTGTCGTCAAATTTGAAGAAATTTTAATTTTCTTTTTTACTATGCCTTTCTTTTTATTTTGTGGGGCATACTTTATTGCACGATTATTCAATCTGTTATTATACAAACAGCTGTAAACCACAAGCAAATATCCTGATATTTAATGTACTGTTTTAATAGTATAAACATGTTATCTGGGCGATAGTTACTGTTGATTATTTTCTATTTATTAAAATTATGCTGGATTTTTTATTGCTATTTTTGTAATATTGTATAAATTATATTTTATATACTTACAATTTTGTGGGAGGTATTTAAATGGGATTAATTACCGACAAGATAAAAGAAAATGCTGAAAAATGCAAATCATGCGCATTCCTTAAAATAAGGAATGCAGAAATTGATAAAAACAGTGTTCTGTATGATGAAGCAATAATGACATTGGAAAGTGTATATAGGGCAAGCTGTAACATGTGTCCCTTTGAAAAGGACTTTGAAAAAGTATATGGCATGAAACCTTATGAATACTTTCCAATGCGGAAAGCAAAAAAAGAAGCCTGATAACAAGATAGAAAATGGATGCCAATAGATGCGTAGTGTTGCTAAGTGGCGGTCTTGATTCCGCCACAGTGGCTGCTTTTGCAAAAAGCAAAGGATATACTCTTTTTGCATTAACATTTGTATACGGACAAAGGCATGAAATCGAGGTAATGTTTGCTTCAAAGTTAGCCAGTTATTTTAAGGTTCATTCCCATGAAATAATTCATCTACCGGATGCATTATTTAAATCTTCAGCGTTGGTACGATCATCTCAAAAGGACATACCTTTGAATCATTCGGGTGATATACCAGCAACGTATGTCCCTGCACGAAATATTGTTTTTTTATCAATGGCACTGGCTTATGCAGAAACTGTTAATGTATCACACATTTTCATTGGCGTCAATGCAATTGATTATAGTGGATATCCCGATTGCAGGCCTGAGTTTATTGAAGCTTTTCAGAATATGATTCATTTAGGCACAAAAACAGGTATAGAGGGCAAACCCATAGTTATTGAAACACCTCTTATAAATCTTACCAAAAGTCAAATAATACAATTAGGTATGTCCTTAGGTGTAGATTATTCATTAACATCAAGTTGTTATAATCCATCACCTGATGGCAAGCCATGCGGAGTATGTGATAGCTGTAAAATACGCAGGAAAGGATTTGAGGAAGCAGGTATAATTGACCCTGCTTTGGACCGATAGTATGAGAAATTTGAGCATAGAGAAAACAATACATTTTCTACTGACTGATATTGTATTTCCGCCCTTTTGTAGTATTTGTGGAAAAATCATTTCCAATAATGATACAGGAGTCTGCAGTCAATGCAAGCAGTTAATAGACATGGATATGAGGAACTACACAGGTGATTACGTTTTTCAAATTGAGGAAAAAATCCATGGCAAACGAAAATGGTTTTTAGATGATGGTGTATGGCTGTTTAAATATGAGGATCCTGTCACAAAACTGATTTACGATATGAAATTTAAACATAATAAATCTATTGCCATGTTATTTGCACAGTATTGTACTGATGCTATTAATATAATGAAATGGCATTTTGATTACATAACATACATACCTGTAACTAAAGATCGTTTATGGAAAAGAGGGTTTAATCAGTCGGAAGTTATGGCACGCTATATAAGTAAAATGTGCAATAAAGATGTGTTGAATTTATTGTATATAAAAAATGAGAAAGCTGCTCAAAAAAAGTTGAGTGGCAATGAACGGTTTATCAATACATACCAGAAATATGAAATTATTAAGCATAGCAGTGATATTGTTGATAAATCGGTTCTTATTATTGATGATGTTTATACCACAGGGGCAACTATTAATGAATGTGCACGCCTGCTAAAAATAAATGGAGTAAAACATGTATATGCTTGTATCGTTGCGTATGCAATGTTGAAAGAAATGATTCTATAGACTTTTTCTAATTTATATAATCAGTAAGTACAGTTTAATGGTACATTGTTGTTAGCTTTAAAATATTTTATTGTATAACAGTTGCTGTTAAAATAATTATTGTAATTATATTTAATATGAATTATAATTATGTATAATAACAAAGTAATATATGAATACAAGAGGTAGAATATGAAAATTAAAAAAGATGATAATTTAGCTATTATTACCTTAGATGGAAGAATAGATCAGGAAATATCAGAGGATCTGGAAAATGCATTACAAAAATTAATTGATGAAGGTTATAATAATATCTGTATGGATATGACCGATGTGAAGCATATATGCAGTTCTGCACTTGGCGTAATTGTTGCTTTCAAAAGAAAGATAAAAAACGAAGGTGATATAAAGTTAGTCATTACAAATGAAAATCTGCTTAAGCTTTTCCAGACTACAATGCTTGATAAGGTATTTGAAATTTTTGAATCACAACGTGAATGTCTTAGCGCATTTGATTGATTAAGGAACACACAAAAATGACCCCTAAAAAAGATTTGCAGTCAATTCTTAGGCCTATAGAACAGTACCTTAAAGCTGTTGATGAAGCTATAAAAAACAAGTTGCACACAGGCATTAATCTTTTAGACGACAGTAGTATGCATACGTTTAAAAAAAGCGGAAAAAAAATACGTGCCTCAATGATTATTTTATCAAGTGGATTGAATAATTCTATCCCGGATGACATTATTGATATTGCCTGTGCTGCTGAAATAATTCATGCTGCTTCTTTGGTACACGATGATATTATTGATAACGCAGATTTGCGTCGGGGTTTGCCAACCGTTGCCAGGCTATATGGGCCAAAAGTTGCGGTGCTGGCTGGTGATTATATGTACACTAAAGCCTTAGAAATTGCTGTAGGAAATAACCGTACTGACCTTTTTCCTATTATGGTGGATGCAACCATTGAAATGGTGAAAGGTGAATTGTATCAAATACAATATTCTAATATTGATAAAATCACCGAAGATCATTATTACCGTATTATTGAAATGAAGACAGCCCGTTTTATGGCTGCCTGTGCAAAGCTTGGTGCATGTGTTGCAAAAATGGATAATGAGCAGTCAGATATATTGTATAATTGTGGTTTGCAACTGGGTTATGCATTTCAGATTACTGATGACGCGATGGATTATTTGAATAATGCGGAAATTACTGGTAAGGATGCAGGCAACGACTTTATTAATGGCAAAATTACTTTGCCATTGTTACGGCTATTACAAATAGTAGGGGATAAAGAGAAAGAATTAATAATTAATTATGCAAAACATCCAAATAATGAAAACTGGAATTATGTTCTTGAAAAAGCCACAAACTATAATGTAGTTGAATATTGTATAAATATTGCAGCTGAATATGTTAAAAGAGCAGTAAAACTTCTATCAGTATTTCCGGATACTCAATTTAAGAATGTTATGACTGAGCTGGCATTATTCTTTATTGACAGAAGATATTAATTGTTTTATTATTTGTCAATTGGAGGCATATTGAAAATATTATCAGCGAGGCTAAATTATGATAACAAAAGAAAAAGAAGATGTTTTAAGGTTATACAACGCTGGATTAGATGCCTATAAAAAGCGTAAATGGGATGAGGCTATAGATTTTTTTGAAAAAGCTTTAAAAGTTGACCCCAATGACGGGCCGTCAAAATTATATTTAGAAAGGTGCAAGCAATATAAACTCACTCCGCCACCGGATGATTGGGATGGTGTTTTCACAATGACAACAAAATAAAATATATTTTATAAATTTAGCTTGTATAATTAAATTCAAAAATCAAACTTGCTTTTGTAATAATTTGAATTTTTCAATATAAATGTTTATTTTAACAGAAGAAGGTATGTACAATGGCTAAAAAAGTTATTCAGGTTAATAAAAATCCGGTATATGAAATTGGAATGATAGCAACTGTATTTGGAAAAGATACAGAATTCTACGGTGATCTAACATTTGAGAAATCATTGCAGATTAATGGATACTTTGAAGGTGAAATTGCTTCAGGAGATTTTTTGGTTATAGGTGAGAAAGCTACTGTTAAAGCTAATATCAAAGCTAATACAGTTATTATAAAGGGAACAGTATACGGGAATATTGAAGCCAAGGATAGAATTGAAATACAAAGCGATGGCAAGCTATTTGGGAATATACAAACATCGAAGCTTATAATAGCTGATGGTGTTGTATTTGAAGGCAAATGTGAAATGATTAAAAGTCCAATACCTGTTCAAAAGCAAAAACAAAACCAGAAAGAACTAATAGCTAAAGAGTAATACTATGGTACAATAAAAATAGGAACTATGGTAAATGGCATAGCAAAAAAAATTGGAAATTGCTTATATGAAATACCCAGAGATTATAAAAAGGGGATGCGTGTACCGGCACGTATCTATGCTTCTGAAGAATTGCTTGGTAGCATGGACAATGCTGTATTTGAACAGCTTACAAATGTTGCCATGCTTCCCGGGATCCAGAATTACGCACTGTGTATGCCTGATGGGCATTCCGGTTATGGATTTCCAATAGGAGGTGTAGCGGCAATAGATATTGAAGATGGTGTCATCTCTCCGGGAGGAATAGGGTTTGATATTAATTGCGGTGTGCGGTTTTTTATTACCAGTTTAACCTTTCAGGAATTTTCTCCAAAACTTAATCAGATAATGGACATGCTTTTTTCACGAATACCAAGTGGAGTTGGAGGAAAAGGCATAGTGTCATTAAATGACAAACAATTTGATGAAGCAATGGTTAAGGGTTGCCAGTGGGCTATTGAACACGGGTATGGGATAAACGAGGATTTAACTTTTTGTGAGGAAAATGGGTGTATTGCAAATGCAAAACCTGAAGCTGTTTCAGGAAAAGCACGGGAACGTGGCAAAGAACAGATTGGTTCATTGGGGTCAGGTAATCATTATTTAGAGTTTCAAATTATACGTGAAAATGATATTCAGAGCAGGGATATTGCAAACAGGTTTGGTATTACGGGCAATAATCAAATTGCATGTATGATACATTGC
Organism: Spirochaetota bacterium; assembly: GCA_037481795.1. Lineage (GTDB taxonomy): Bacteria > Spirochaetota > UBA4802 > UBA4802 > UB4802 > UBA4802. The sequence goes on along the minus strand of JBBFLA010000006.1, from coordinate 24,634 downwards.
GGTAGTCGTGGTTTTGGTCATCAGATAGCAACTGATTATCTGGAACTTTTTATTTCCGTAATGAAGCAAAAGTATCACATAGATATTCCCGACAGAGAACTTGCATGTGCACCATTCCATTCAAAGGAAGGACAGTCGTACTTTCATGCAATGAATTGTGCAATAAATATTGCATTTCTAAATAGGCAATTAATATTTCATATTGTTCGTGATGTGTTGTGCCAGGTTTTTAAGAAATCGCCTGAAGAGTTGGGAATAAAATTAATATATGACGTATGCCATAATACAGCAAAAATTGAACAGTATGATATTAATGGTAAGAATAAAAAATTACTGGTACACAGGAAAGGTGCTACACGAGCATTCACCAAAGACATGAAGGGTATACCTGAATTGTACAGGGAGATAGGGCAACCTGTATTAATTGGTGGAAGTATGCAATCTGCTTCATATATTCTGGTTGGTGGACCCATGGCAAAAGAATCTTTCTATAGTACTGTTCATGGAAGTGGAAGGGTAATGTCACGACAGCAAGCCAAGAAGCGTTTCAAAGGCAGAGATTTAGCTAACCAGATGGAAAGAGAAGGAATTATAGTGAAAACACGGTCTTTCAGTGGTTTAGCTGAGGAAGCAGGTGCTGCATATAAAGATATTGATGAAGTTATTGATGCAATTACCAGGGCAGGGTTGAGTATTCCTGTTGCACGTATGATTCCAATAGGTTCAATAAAAGGATGAGTGAAGATAGTAACGAATATTTTGAATTTGTTGAGGATATAACATTAGCGGATATAGCAATCCACTGCAAAGCTAAAACGGTTGAAAAGATCTTTAAATTAAATGCTGAAGCTTTATTGCATGTGTGCCTTGAAGAACCTTCAAAATTGAAAAAAGTTGAAAAATGTCATGTTTTCCTTCAGCATAACTATCTAGATCTTTTGCTTGTCAAATTTTTAAATGAGTTAATATTTATTAAAGATACCAGAGGGCTGTTAGTATATCCTGAAGCTATACAAATTATATATAGCAATGATGTTTTCACTTTTGAAGCTGATTGTATTGGTGATTATATAACAAATGGATATGATATTAATATTGATCCAAAAGCTGTAACGATGCATAAGGTAAAATGTGAAAAAATTAATGATGACGAGTGGGAGTCGTTTATAGTAATAGATGTATAATTTATAATAAAACATGAGGTAAACATGGCAATAATCATTGATGGAAAAGCTGTAGCCAGTGAAATTAAAGAAGATGTAAAAAAAGAAGTACAAAAGCTTGAACAAAAGTATGGGAAAAAGCCAGGATTAGCTGTCATTCTGGTGGGTAATAATCCTGCATCTGAAGTATATGTACGCAACAAAAAGAAAAACTCTGAAGAAGTAGGAATTAATTCTATACAGATAATACTGGATGAAAATACTACCCAGAAAGAGTTGCTAACTCTCATTAACCAGCTTAACAGTGATAATAATGTTAATGGCATTCTTGTGCAGTTGCCATTGCCGTCACATATTAATGAAAATGAAATCATTAATGCAATTAATCCAGATAAAGATGTCGATGGTTTTCATCCAGTAAATATCGGGAAGCTTGTCATTGGTGAAGACTGCTTTATCCCCTGTACACCGTATGGATGTCAGGAACTGATTGTTAGGACGATGCCTGATATTAAAGGAAAACATATTGTAATTGTTGGCCGCAGCAATATTGTTGGCAAGCCACTTGCCAATTTAATGGTGCAGAAAAATAACAGAGCAAATTGCATTGTAACTGTATGCCATACTGCAACAAAGGATATAGGGTATTACACCAAACAGGCAGATATTCTGGTAGTTGCTGTTGGTAAAGCTAATATGATTACAAAAGATATGGTTAAAAAAGGTGCGGTTATTATTGATGTTGGTATAAACAGAATAGAGGATCCTGAAAATACGGGTAAAACAAAATTAGTGGGTGATGTGAAGTTTGATGAGGTTTCTGAAGTAGCCTATGCTATAACCCCCGTTCCAGGAGGGGTAGGGCCCATGACAATAGCAATGCTACTAAAAAATACAGTGAAGGCATTTAAATTACAAAATAACATATCTATTAATGAATAACTGCCGCTTCCGACGGTGAGTTATATAAACAAAAACCCCGCAATATGCGGGGTTTTTTGTTTAATTTACTATACCAAAATCTTAGTGAGCTTCTTCATGGTGTTTTTCAGGAAATAGCGGAATGTATTTTACAAACCACATATAAATAAGGGTCATGGATGCAAGAGAACCCAAGAATATAAACCATTCCTGAATAGTTGGATTATATCCAAAGAAATTCTGCCATGGGAAGTTAGGTATGGAAAATCCATGGAGGAGCACATCCACTTTTAGCATTACTATGGCAAGCACGCCACTAATTAAACCAGCAATGAAATACTGTTCATTTTCACGGAATTTTTTTACATTCAGTATAACAATTGCTGCCAGAGAAGCAAGCAATTCCAATCCAACTACCCACCAGCCATAATATCCACCCATCATGTCAACAAGATTGCGGTCAAATAGTGGGGCAAAGTGTTTTGCCAGTGTGTAAAGATCATAGACTCTGAATAAAAAGTATGCTATAAATGTTACTCCGGCTATCTGTGCTAATGTCATATACGCATCTTTGGGAACAAACTCTTTTTTAGCAATCCAGCTTGCAATTTTTGGAGCAAGCATCATCAGGCAAGGACCGCCAGCTATTGCAGCTACTATCGCCAGATAGAAATAATGATGCCTGAACCAGTATGGCTTGGCATATAGTACACCCCACATTCCGCCACCAAGAGAGCCCTGATGGAAGAATGAAAGGAATGTTCCAACTGCTGCAAATATCCACATTAATTTGTGCAAGTAATGTGCAAAATAATGAACTGCTGGATATCTATCTAAATATTTATTGCTTAGTATGATGGGGAAAAGCTCAATGCAAAGAACAATAAAGTAAAATGTCAAACACCAGACTACTTCGGTAAGCATTGACTGTGGCATAGTATGTGGTCCCCAGTTGGGATATGCATATCCAAACCAGGCCCTTAGTGGTTGTCCAATATCAAATACCAGCAATATAAATGTGAACAGGTAGCACATGAAACCTATAAGGACAGTGGAATTTATTAACGGCTGTAGCTTATCAACCCTGAATATATACAGCATAAAACCTGTAAAGAACGCTCCACCGCCCAGCGCAACAAATCCTAAATCACCGATTATCCATATCCCCATTGCAAAGCGGTTATTCATATCGGTGTAACCTAAGCCCCAGAAAAGGATCTGAATAGCAAAAATTACAAACAGTGCTACCAGTGCAAAGAGCACATACAGAGATATCTGTATATTTCTGGGGTAACTATTCCATTCATTTTTCAAAAATTCAATTACTTTGCTCACGGTATACTCTCCTTCTGCTTTTTTTAGGAGTTTTTAAATATAGATATTTTATCACGAAGCCATTGCTGGCTGGTTAAATAATATACTTTTGGATTTGGATATTCTTTGATTTTAGTCCGCTTTTCATATTCAGACGGATCTTTTGTACGTAATTCATCTATGGAATGTACCAGACGTACAGCCCTGGGATCCTTTTGTATTTTAGGTTCATATACTGGCGAAGAAGGATCATTGAGGTCACCAAATAGTATGGCATTAGTTGGGCATGCACTTGCACAGGCTGGAGTGTACGTAACTGCGTTTATATCGGTTATACCCTGAGCTATGGCTTTGTCACGTTCACGCTTCCAGATGTGTGAACAGAATGTACATTTTACCATGGTACCACGTGAAGCTATTGAAACATCAGGATTAAGAGATTCTTTGAAAGATCCTTCATAGCGAGGTTTCCACCAGTGGAATACACGTGCTTCATATGGGCAGGCTACCTGACAGTATCGGCAACCTATACATCGTGACCATATCTGGCTTACAACGCCATCTTCACCTACGTCAGTTGCAACAACCGGGCACACTGAAACGCATGGTGGATGCGGATTATTTGGATCGTTCCCTGAACACTGCTGACACATCTTGGGTATATATGCCACTTTAACATCAGGATACTGAGCTTTAGAATCTTTATCATTAGTTACCTCTATAAGGTCAAGGAACGTGACCCTTTTGGGTACATCAGAATCATCTTTGAAAATTGGAAGATTATTTTCCTGTGCACAAGCAATATTGCATGCACCGCAACCAGTACATTTATCTAAATCAATAACCATTCCCCATCTTCTTGTCATCTTGGCCATAATTCATCACCTCTTAACTCAATTTTACACGTGTTAACCACCAGTCAGCATAACCACTGAGAGGGTCTAATGCATCTGACATTATGGGTTTGGGGTTAACACCTTTTTCACTACCATATTCGGTTAATTCCTCATGGCCAAAACCGATAGGCATTGCAACAGTATCGTAAGCAACGCGTTTGGTTAAATGTACTCTGACTGTATCAAGTTCACCACGGGGAGATTCAATATCGATTTTGGAGCCTTCGGAAATTCCTTCTTTTGATGCTGTAACTGGATTCATCCATACCCAGCTTGTATCACCTTTTAAAACTGTGTCTGGAAGTGCCTTTAATACATAAGGAAGTGCAAGTCCATTTCCCTCACCAACTACTGGTATTTCAAATGGTACCATAGAAATAGAATATGAGCCTGAAGCTTGCAGCAACTTTTCTAATTCTTCCAGCTTTGCAGTGATAACATCAACAGGGATATCCAGATTTGCTACATTTTTAGACTGGAAACTCACAGCTTTTACCACATCTAAATAACTATTCCATGGGAATTGAGCAGCTAAATTGGGTATGTTTTTTGCTATTGCCAGCAATGAGTCGCCAGCATGTTTTGCTTCAAACTTGGCTGATACAGCCTGACCTGTAAAAGGAATTTCAAGCGAAGTAAGTGTTGGGAAAATATAATCAGCATACAGTGCAGTATCATTAAGCAACGAAGTAAATAGCACAACCATTGAAGCTTTTTTAAGCTTTTCAGAAAGGCGCTTGCCATATACACTTGAATACACTGGATTAGCATTGTTTACCAGCACTATATCACAGGTCATATCGCTTGCTATATATTCATCCAATCCCTTGGACTTCTTTGCTACTACTGGCTTTGCAGGAGTTGCAAAAGTAACAAGTTTAACACTGTTACCAAGACTGCCAATCATACTGTTTATTGTTTGAATTATTGCAAATTCGGCAACTGAAGAAGATACAACTTTTCCGCCTTTGCCAGCTACTGCAATAGGTCTTCGTGCCTGGATTAATGCTTTTGCTACAGATTCAATTGTTTCAAGTGATGCACCAGTGAGCTCAGAAACCTTTTCAGGAGTGAATTTATTAATCAGTAGCTCTGTAAATCTGCCAAAATTAGTTGCAACAGAGCGCCTACCATATTTCAGCAGATAATTTGCAACACCCATGGCAAAAATTGGTTCGCTACCAGGTTTTATTGCAACCCACTGGTCTGCTAATGAAGCTGTACGTGATGCAATGGAATCAACCTGTATAAATTTTACACCTTTTTGCTTCCAGATATTCAATACCTTGTGCATCCTGCCGGGATTTCCCCACCCTTCAAAAAGGCGTGCACCAAAGCTTACAACGCAATCAGCATTTTCAAAATCATAATCGATAGCTCCTTCAGTTTTCTGGGTTGCTACTGAACAGGCATTGGATAGAGCCCAGTATCCTGATTCCTGATATATATGAGGGCTACCAGCAAAAAGCGCTATCCGTTCGTTTAACATTGCTGTTGCATCGGGGAAAGCAGGATTTATTGCTACAATCTGGTCCTGTTTTTTGTTATTTATGGCATCATTTATTTTCCTGGAGATATCTGCTATTGCACTTTCCCATGAAACCGGCTCAAAATCAATTTTTCCCTTTTTGCCGGTTCGTTTCAATGGGGTTTTTACTCGTTCAGGGTGGTAAAGGACCTGTAAAAGGAGTTGTCCTGCAGCACAACCCTGATTGGATGTTTCAATTTTAACAGCTCTATCCCCAATCATTCTGACCTGTACGGTACATTTATTGGGACACTGGTCACAAATACTTGCTAAATATTTTTCTTCACCTTTAGGAGGGCGATACTGGTCCTGGGTCCATTCAACCAGCCATTGAAGACCCATCCATGGACCGGGTGAAATCAGCGTACCAACACCGGTACCTACCACCGCACCACCTATCATTGTTAGAAAATCTTTTCGTTCGAGTTTCATGGATGTAATAACTCCTTGCTTGAATTTCGATTCAATAATAAGAATTTAATCATGACATACTGTACATGCATTGCTTATTTTTAAAGCTGTGTGGCAATCCATACATGTACCCATAGCCATTTTCCCCTTAATTTTAGCAGTTGTAGTAGAATTGCCCTTATCACCATGGCATGAAATACACTGTGCTTTCTTTTCATTTTTCATCACAGCGATGTGGCTGAAATATACCAGGTCGGGCTGCTGGGCAAAAGATTCCCATGGTTTGTCATTATCGCCAAAACCAGCAAAAAACACTTGATTATTTGCTTTGTTTGGATCATGACACTGTTTACATGCTGCTACCGTAGGGATGCCATTGAATCTTCCATTGCTATCATAGCTGTGGCATATTTCACAGTCTGAAGCACCGTATTTAGTGGTATGTGTGCGATGATTGAATGGAAGAAGTTTCTTTGCCTGTACATTCATAGCATAATCACAGGCCTGCTGAAAAACTATAAATGAGATGTATGCAAATATAACAAAAGGTAAGAAAAAGAGTAGAAAAGAACGTGTCCCTTTCACAGACGTGCTCCTTAATCTTTGTTGTAATGTAAAAACCTGTAAAATTATAGTAAAAGAAGCGGATTTGTACAACAATCCACCATAATAACATAAGCGAATTCTTGTATATACAATCTTTATGTCAACTAAATTTATAAAAAAAGTTATTGAGATTTCTTCACAATACCTTTTGCCACAGCAACAGCTTCAACAGCATCTTTTCCATAAAACGCACCAATGCTGTCAGCATATTCTTTTGTCACAACCGCACCACCTATCATCAAATTACATGGCAGCTTTTGGGTTTTAATTTCATTTGCAATAGTACCCATATTAGGCATAGTAGTTGTTAAAAGTGAACTTAAGCACACAATGTCTGGTTTATGCTGATGTATTGCTTCAATAACGTTTTCATTTGGCACATCTTTACCTAAATCAATCACATCAAAGCCGTGATTTTCAAGCATCATGGCAACGATATTTTTACCAATGTCGTGTATATCACCTTTAACGGTGCAGATTACTATCCTGCCCAGTACCGATTCCTTCTTTTGCAGCATAAGCGGTTTTAAAAGATTGAAACCTTTTTTCATGGTGTCAGCCGAGGCAATCATCTGAGGCAGAAAATATTCGCCATTACTGTAAAGTTGGCCAACCTTTTCTAAGGCGGCAATAAGAGCATCATTCATAATAGTTTCGGGAGTGTGCTGGTTCAACGCTTCTTTGACGGCTGGTTCAATATCATCGGTATTTCCCGCAACAACAAGTTCAAAAATCCTTGAAAGTATAGATACAGTATTTTTCTTTTGTTGTGTTTGTTGCTGACCTGTTTGAAAATGTGCAATATAGTGTGAAGCATTCTTATCTCTGCCTTCAAGAAAATCAAGTGCCAGCAGTTCCTCAGTAGAGTAAGGTTTTGCGGTATTTGTGTCTATGGCTCCTGGATTGACTATTGCAGCATATAGCCCCTTTTGCAAAGCCAGCTTCAAAAATGCAGTATTAATAAATTTGCGCTGTGGCAAACCAAACGATATATTGCTTAATCCAATGCTTGTTTTGATTCCCTTTTTTGCAAAATGTTCAATAACCTGCAGCGTTTCCTGTGCTGCGCCGCTTTCTGCGCTTTCGGCTAAAATGAGTGGGTCAACAAAAATGCGTGACGGTGCAATACCTTGATGTTGCAGCAATTCGATGAGCTTTTCCCCAATGGCAATGCGCTTGCTGGCTTCCTTATGAATGCCGCTTTCATCAAGGCACATTGCTACCACAAAGCTACCAAATTTCTTTAAAAGCGGAAGCATAGCTTCAAAGCTTTGCTTTTTTGCGCTGATGGAGTTAATAATTGGTATGCCGGGATAGTGCCATAACGCAGCTTCAGCTACTACTGGATTATCTGAGTCAATCATAAGCGGAATGGTAACGCTATTAGAAAGAATAGTAACAGCTTTTTTCATTGCTTTTGGTTCATCAATCCCGGGAACGCCAACATTAATATCCAAGCAATGAGCACCTTCATCCTGCTGTTTCCTGGATTCATTACGCAGGTAGGTAAATGTATTTTCTTTAAGTTCAACAGCAAATTGTTTGCGTGCAGTTGGGTTTAGCCGTTCACCAATGATAAGCAAACCCTCATGAGTATTAACATTAATATTCGTATATCTGCTTGTAATGTAATAGTATGTTTTTGAGCTTTTTATTTTTATCAACGTATTCTTTACAACTGTTGCAAGCGCTTTTATATGTGCAGGGGTTGTACCGCAACAACCACCAATTATTGCAAATCCCAATTTTGCAAATTCCAGTGAAAGTGATGCAAAGCGTTGTGGGTTAAGAGTATAAACTGCTTTTCCATCAACAAGCTCTGGCAGCCCTGCATTTGCCCACACTGAAAGAGGAACTCCCAATTCATTAAGCTGGGCGATAGTTCCTTTGAAAAGTGCAACTAAGCCATCAGGGCCCATGCTGCAATTAGCCCCAACAACATCCGCACCCATCTGTGAAAGTGTGGCAAGTGCAGTCACGATATCGGTGCCGGTAACGGTTTTTCCATTAGCTTCAAATGTTATACTGCAAATTACAGGAATATCTGCCACATCTTTGGCAGCGCGCAACGCCAGACGAGCTTCCTGTAAGTCGGTCATAGTTTCGATAGCGATGCAGTCAACACCTCCTGAAACCAAACCCTGAATCTGTCGTTTAAATGCGTTGTATACTGCTTCAGCCGGGGTTATTCCCATTGGTTCTACAAGAGTACCTGTTGGACCAACTGAACCTGCTACAAATGCTTTTCCGTTTGCCACTGATTTTGCAATTCTTGCTGCTTCTCTGTTGATTTCTTCACATCTTGAGTCCAATCCAGCTTCGGCCAATTTTATTGTATTTCCGCCAAAGGTATTTGTTTCAACAATATCAGCACCTGCGTTAATATATTCAGCGTGTATTGATGCAATAATATCAGGACGCTCTATATTAAGTAATTCCAGGTTTCCTTTGTAATCTGGTATTGCATTAAAGAGCATTGTGCCCATAGCACCATCCATAATAAGTGGATAGGGCTTTTGTAATCGTTCTTTAAAATTCACAGCACGATACCTTCCTTGTTATTAAATTCTTACAATTTATTTTATTTATATATTATTACCTATCATTTAACGACATGTCAATAATGTCATACATAATATCCTTACGTAACAGATAAAATAATGTTACCGTCTTCACAATTCATAAATACTTGCTTTGTTCAATCAGATTATTAATTATGCAACGGATTATGATTGATGAAATTGAATGATACCATAATGTCAAGTGTGTTTCCTGGTAAGGTATCGATTATTTTTCAACAAGCCATTTCCAATCGACGCAATCGGCATACACAATACCATTGGCGTTCTGGAAAAAGCCTCTTCGCTGATTAATGACGGTTTTTGACAGGATTCTTTCTTTGCCTATTAGTTTTTCCATAAGCAAAAATCCCCGGGGTATGTCTTCAGGACTTGCGGACCATTTACATTCAATAAGATGGAATCTGTCAGCTCGTGGTATTATAAAATCTATCTCATGACCATAAAGATCACGGTAAAAGTAGATATCTGGATTTTTACCTAAAGATGTATATGCCTTTAATAATTGACCAAGCACCAGTGTTTCAAAAAAGGCTCCAAGAAATGAACTTTTAATAAGTTCATCTTCACTATGAATGCCAAGAAGATATGCAAGAAGTCCGGTATCAAGAAAAAATATCTTGGGTGATTTTATAAGACGCTTGCCTAAGTTTGCGTAGTATGGCTTAAGAAGATAAATGATATTGGAAGCTTCAAGAACATCAATCCAGCTTTTAATGGTGTGTGCACTGACACCAACTTCAGAAGCAAGAGAATTGCTTGATAAAATTTGTCCGGATCTTAATGCCAAAAGACGCAGGAAAGTATCAAAAACCCGTAAATTTTTAACGTTCACAATTTGTCGGACATCTCTTTCCAGATACGTTACTATATAATCACTAAAAAAACGTTCCGGATCAAGTTCTTTGGCGTGGAGTTCGGGATAACCACCCAGAAACATCAGGCGTATCAAAGTATTTCCTTCTATTTGCTTGCCATACCATTTTTCCAGTTCTGCAAGACTCAATGGCAGGCAGGTTATGATTGAAACACGTCCGGCAAGGCTTTCTGATACTCCCTGCATTAAGGAAAATTTTTGTGAGCCAGTAACAAAAAAGCGACCATTTTTGTCACGATCTTCATCAATCTTTACTTTGATGTACCGTAATAATGCAGGAGCATATTGAATTTCATCGATAATGACAGGTTCTCCAATTTTTTGTAAAAATATATCCCCGGCTGATTCAGCTTCTGATGCATATAAAGGAATGTCCAGGGAAATATAACGAAAATCAGGAAAGATTTTTTTTAAAAGGCTGGTTTTACCGGCCTGTCTGCATCCTGTGACTAAAATGCATGGCCTTATATTGGAAATTTGTAAAATTATTTTTTCAATATTTCTTTCAATCCACATATTAATATTTTGAAGTTGTACTTCAAAATTGTCAAGAAAATAATTCAAATTTTAGCAAAATGCTATGAGTGTAGGTAACAGTGGTAATTGTTAATGGTGAATGGCAAATGTTATATTTCAAGCCTGCTTGCTATGACACTGCGTACTTTTCTTATGAGTTCTTCTTTGTTTTCCTGAGTATAGCTTGTAACCTCAATAGGCTGATGAATGAAAAGGTCAATGGTTCCTGGACGAATTGCCATGCTCCCCTTGGGTAAAATTGCACGTGAACCAATTCCGGTAATAGGAAGAATAGGTACGCGCGATTCTATTGCTATGACAAATCCACCTTTCTTAAAGGGCAACAGTTTCCCGTCAGGGCTTCTGGTTCCCTCGGGGAAAAATACTACTGATGCTCCGTTTCTTATTTTTTCACCGGCAGCTTTCAGGCTTTCGCGTGCTTGATGTGAATCGCCCCTGTCTATATAGATATGTCCCATGCGCTCACAGCCCAATCCAAAAATGGGTATCCTTCGTAATTCCATTTTCATTACCCATCGTAACTGCAATGGAATGTAACCAATGGCAGCCCACACATCATAGTGACTTTGATGGTTCATCATAACAATATAAGGCTGATCTTTTTGTATGTATTCCTTGTTATGAACACGAACTCTGACTCCAGATAAAAAAAGATTAAGCCTTGACCAGAATACACCAATGTAGTGAACAGTATTGCCCGTTGGATCAAAAAAAGATAGGGCAATGGTGAGAATGCCTAAAATAGTTGTATCGATAATAACTAAAAGGTAAAACACAGGCCGGTATATAAAATATACAATTTCAATTAGAGCTGTTGTAAACTTTCCCATAATATAACTCCGCAAAGTTAAATTAACTGAGGACGTTTATGAAACCATGGTTTTGCTTTTTCCAGCTGGGCAGCCAACCTGAATAGGAGTGCCTCATTCCCAAACGATGCCATAAACTGAACACCGTAAGGCAGTCCATCTTCACCCCAATGGAGAGGAAGTGACATTGCAGGAATTCCGGTTAAATTGGCCAGCTGAGTAAATGGCACCTGAGATAAGCTCTGTATTGCCAGCTTTTCAACAATGCCAGATATTTTAAGTAGTCCACCAAGCCCCAGTAAATTCATAATCTTTGATCCAAAAAGTTCAATTGGTTTTGGGGCTAACGAGCCTATTGGTGCAGGGGGTTGTCCTGTCGTTGGTGTTAAGTATACATCATACTTTGTAAAGAATTCACCCAATGCACGTGCAGCAGTGTTCCATTCCCTCAGAGCCATTACAAAGTCACCGGCACTATAGGTTCTTCCTAAAAGCCCCAATGTCCATGTGGTTACTTCAACGTCGCTTTGTTTTGGTTTTCGGCCTAATTTAATTCCAATAGTTTTAATATCAGCAGCAACTTCACCAAAATAAAGCATGAGGTAACTTTTAGCCAGTGCAACACCATCAACTTTTGGGGAGTCAATTGAAACATGATGACCCAAACGTTCACATAGTTTTGCTGCTTCAAGAGCTGCTTTTTTACATTCAGGATGCACGGCAGTACCTATAGGTGAATCAGTGGAAATGGCTATTTTAAGTTTCCCGGGTGATTTTTGAATTTCCTTACTGTATGGCAATTTTGGTGGTTCAATGATATACGGTGCTCCGGGGTCAGAGCCCTGTAAAATATCAAGCATGGCTGCACTATCGCGAACTGAGCGGGTTAAGACATGCTCAACAGCGGCTCCCTGCCATATCTGCCCGTATTCAGGACCTGCTGGAACACGTCCGCGGGATGGCTTAAAGCCAAATAAACCACAATATGCTGATGGGATGCGGATAGAACCGCCACCATCGCCACCACCAGCAAACGGTACCATGCCACTTGCAATAGCAGCAGCCGAACCTCCGCTTGAACCCCCTGGAATTAGGTTAGTGTTCCAGGGATTGCGGGTGGGCCCAAAAATTTTGGGTTCGGTATATGCAACCAATCCAAATTCAGGTGTGTTTGTTTTTCCAAGGATAACAAGGCCGGCCGATTTATACCGTTTTGCAACTTCACTATCAAAATCAGGTATGTAATTACGGTAAGCCCTGCAGCCGCTGGCCATCCTGACACCTTTTATTGAAGTCAGCAAATCTTTAACTAAAAAAGGAACACCATAAAAATGTCCTTTGGGGATATTCTTTATTTCACTGTCAATATTTTCATACATTGGTGTAATAATAGCATTAATTAAAGGGTTAATCTTTTCTATATGTTGTATTGCTGCGGTGGTAACCTCTTTAATAGAAACTTTCTTTTTTTTGATGAGCTCTGCAAGGCCGGTAGCGTCGTAATTATTGTATTCTTTAAAAGTCATATAATTACTCCTCCTGAAGTTGTATGTATGAACAAATAAAATAACGTTACAATAGCTATTCCCGTATTGTGAAAAACTATACAAACATCCCCAGACGACCCAAAAAGTAAACAATAATCTTGGATGACTATCCAATATTAGATTATAAAAATTGAACACTATACTTTGTTAATGGTAAAGTTAATGATAGTGCTTGTCAACGATGAAATATATATTTTTGTAAAAATAATTCAATTTAATAAAACACTACCTTAAGCTAAAACAAATAAATTCCTATTCATATATTGACAATACAAATAAAACGTGATATATTAGTATAATTAAATTTATTAATTAAGAGATAGTTATGGTAACAGGCACTCAGCACAGATTGGTTTATTATGGAAATCAGACATTGCGTACCCCTGCTCAGGAGGTTAAGCAGGTATCACAAATGGTACGCGATTTAGTTGACGAGATGTTTGAAATCATGCATAAAGAGCAGGGGATTGGGCTTGCAGGTCCTCAGATAGATGTACCGTTACAGGTTATTGTTATTGATTTACGTTCTAATAAAGGGCCAATGATGGCACTCATTAATCCAAAGATTGTTGCATTCTCTGATCAAAAGGATGGGTATGAGGAAGGCTGCCTGTCACTACCGGGTATAACTGCTGAGGTATTACGGCCAATTTCAGTACAGGTGGAGGGATTGGCAATTAATGAAAAGCCGGTAAAATTGGAGGCAACCGGTCTTTTTGCACGGGTACTGCAACATGAGATTGACCATTTAAACGGAAAACTTTTTATAGATTATTTAGAGGACTACAAACGGAAAGAACTGAATTCGCAGTTGAAAAAGATAAAAAAACTTAACAGGTAATAATGAAAATAGGCTTTTTTGGAACTCCTGATATAGCTTTATTTTGTTTACAGCACCTTAAAAAATATTTTGATATAGCATTTGTTGTTACTTCTCCCGATAAGCCCAAAGGACGTGGCAAACACCTTGCTGCACCACCTGTTAAAGAAAAAGCCATTGAATATGGAATTCCCTGCTACCAGCCTGAAACGCTAAAAGATGAAACGTTGCGCCATACATTGGCAGGATATATGTGCGATATATTTGTTGTTGTTGCGTATGGCAAATTAATACCGCATTCAATATTTTCGCTGCCGCCGCTGGGTACTATTAATCTGCATCCGTCGCTATTGCCAAAATATCGTGGAGCAGCACCAATTGAGTGGGCATTGTACAATGGTGAAAAGCAGACTGGTGTTACGGTACAGCTTATTAATGAAGAGCTTGATGCTGGTGATATTGTGATTCAATCACCAGTAACTATCGCCCCCAATGAAACAGCTCAGGAATTATATGATAAAGTATTGCCACTTGGCGCAGAGTTGTTAGTACAGGCAATACATGGATTATACGATGGCACACTACAGCCAGTACCCCAGGATCACTCTCAGGCTACCTATTGTGGAAAGATAACTAATGAAACAGCACATATTAATTGGAATAGCCCATCGCAGCAAATTCACAATATGGTGCGTGCATTTAATCCCAAACCAGTAGCATGGACAACATTCAGGGGAAAAATAATTAAAATATGGAAAACGCAATTGGGCGATAGTTCCGCTAACAGTTCTGCTGGTAATCCGGGGCTGCTTATAGTAAGATCCCGTCGATTGTTTGTTTGCACTGGTAATGGTGAAATTGAGGTGTTGGAATTGCAACCTGAAACAAAAAAAACAATGGATGCAGGTGCCTTTTTAAATGGCTATCGATTACAGGATGGTGAAAGGTTTGTGTAAGTACCATGGGCGATAGATCAAAAAAATTTAAGCGTCAAAAGCAGGATATATTCAGTGTCTTAAACGTAGAGCTGAGTGATATTGAAAATCATATCAAACGTGAAAAACAAAAAGCGCGAGATTTGCGCCATTCGTCATGGTGGAAAAAAAAGATTGCTTCTGGAATTTGCTACTATTGCGGCAGGAAATATAAGCCATCCGAGCTTACCATGGATCATGTAATCCCGTTATCACGCGGCGGCAATTCTGATAAGATTAATATTGTAGCCTGTTGTAAAGAATGTAATACTAAAAAGAAGGCGCTATTACCTGTTGAATGGGAAGAATATCTACAAACCATAAAAAAGATGAGCTCCTAAAAAATTATCTTTAAAAAAAAATGTTATTGTTTTTTTATTGCAATACCATACATTAATGCAAAAATGCAAAATTTAATAAAATAGTAAATCAACTTCCTTTGAGTGTAAAAGACAATTATGGAAAGTAATGGAACTGAAAAAATCAGGAAAGGTGAAATTATAATTTTGCAGGGCGAAGAACCCCGTTTTATTTATTATTTGCAGAGGGGTTCGGTAGAAATCCTTTCCGCACCTGCAGAATATGAAGGGCTTGATAGCAAGATAATTATAGATAAAAGTAAACGGGTTGGAATTATTAATGAGCAAAGTGTTATTGCCGGACTGAGTTTACTTTTTACTGAACCTTATAAAAAAACTATCCGTGCAATTGATGATTGTGTTGTAAAAAAGTATCCATTGAGGGAAGGTGGCTTCAAACAGATAGTAATTGATGATCCATCATTTGCTGCTTTGTTATTAACTCATGTACTGAAAAGACTTGAGGTGTCATTAAACGATGTAAAAAGATATACGTTGTTGTACCAGAACCTTTGCAGAGTAAATGATAATTTTTCACTTGTTGCAGGTGAAGTTTCAGATAATCTGCCTGATACTTTAGCACAGCGTGCAGGTGATTTATACAGGATTTTTACACAAAACGGCGGTGATTTCCCATCACGTATTGATGCAAAATTTTTAATTCAGGATAATTCCAATCTTTTAAAGAAAAAATATTCATTTCCGGGACTGCCGGTGGAAAGCCTTATAGACTTAAAGCAATGTAACTTTTTAAAGAAATTAGTAAGTCTGGATAATCAACTTCTAATTAACATGTTCAGAAGTGATCCAAACATACCAATTTATATATTCAACTGTGCTTCTGAAAACCTTGTTAAACTTTTAGATAGAATTGAATCAGTCCATTCGGAAATTGATACCGAGCTAGAGTTTTTATTTGGCAGTACCGGGTTTATATCATATTTAATAGATAAACAAAGGATAAAAACATGGGTTGGATCCGGTAGAGTAAGTGATGATTTTCTGAAAGGGTTTGTGTCAATTGCCAACAAAATTCATGAATTTTACCGGGAAATATCTGGTGAGCTACTTTCGGAAAAGTATGATAGCTTCAAAAAGCTCAGTAGTTATGTCCAGACAATTAAAGAGCAGCCAAAAACCACTGAAGAAGTACAGCGGCCTTCACGAATTCCTCAAAATTTAAGTCAGCTTTATAAAAATTCCATTTATCAAATTTTTGAGTTTGGTTTGATAGAAAAAGAGAACCAGAAAAATCTTTTAAAATTATTATCAGAATTTAAAAAAATGAAAGACCCTCTTTCATCGGAAATTGATGCACGAAAAATAAGAAGGCAGATTGCACGCTTTTATTATGATATCTATGCAAAAGTTTTTGTGCGAAGCCAGTCAGAACCTACTGTGCCTCAGCCGGTTAAACTAATGCTCAGGTTTGGTTTTCTGGATGAAACCATGATTGAGCAGGAACAGCTTGCCGAATTGCATGAAATTATACTGCGCAGGCAGGAACAAACCAATATCCCAATATTGTATGAAGATGAATTTTTAACAAAAATATTCAACAGTGAAGAAAATCCAAGTATAAATGAAATGGGTTTATCCTATGAAGCTCATCTCAGGGAAGAACAAAAACACATCAAAGGCAGTAACGCAAAAGAAGAATCAGATAATGTGCAGAAAGTCATTTATGAAATAAATCATCGTATTGCAACTGCTTCTTCGGTGTGTTCTGGTTCCACAGCAACATCATTTCCAATATTGACATCAATGAATATGCGTGGCAGCATATCGCATTACTATGTATCAAAAAAGAAACTGGAATCCATTGTTAATGCACTGCGGGATGTTGATTTTTCTGTTTTTTATCGTGAAACTGCTGTCATGATAGGTAATACCAAAGAACTCATTAAAGAAGAGATAGTACCGTATTTTATTCTGTTGCCATCATTTGGAACTAAGACAATGTTATGGCAGGAGCTTGATGGCACCAACCGAAGGACCAGAGGAAGAATTGTTGTGCCTATATTATTTATGGGTGATATGATGCCCACAATGGCTCATACCTTTGCAACATTCCGATGGGAGCTTAACCGTACCATTATGGGAGGGATGTGGGCTGACCCAATAGAAGGTGGGTTGACTGGAGCTTACTTTGATTATATTAATACCTTTAAAAAGAATCCAAAACTATCACTTGAAGCCAAGCAAAAGGTTGTAGAACGCTTCAAGAGTATACGCAATAACCGCGACAGATTTGCTGATGACTATATACAATGGGTTCTATATGAAAAAGATGGTATAATGAAGCTCAATAATGTTGTCAGAGATATGTTTTATCGTCATATACCATTTAAGAAGGAATTGCGCGATAGGCTTGAAAATATGCCAGCATATACAGAAATAGCAAACCGGTTCAGGAATGTCTTTAACCGTGAAGTAGGAAATTATGAAAGAAAATTTAAAAAATACCAGCGTGATGATGGAACATTACCAGATGCTTTACAAAAGTTTATGGAGTTTCTGTACAAATAATAGTTATGAACTCACTTCGTATTACAGGAATAATCAGGCATTATACGCGGAAAGCACGTGACCAGATTTATAATGCAGGGTTGGCGATATTTAAAGCGGCCGGCGTTGAACAGCATCTTGATGATATTGGTGCCTGTGTTGATGAACTGATTAAAAACGCAGTAAAAGCAAACTATAAGCACCTTTTAATTGTAGAAGCCCTTCAACGGCAATTCCAGTTGCAATACAAAGATAAGACAGAACAACAGGTACAGGAATATATCAAAGATATTCTTAAAGACAAAATACAGTTTGATACGCTGGCTTCAATTGTATTAAAAAAAGAAAATATTGCACAGAAGGTTAGAGAAGTTTTAAATCAGGAGGGAGCGTTTTTAGTTATCAAGAACAAAGCCTTTAGTGAAAATCGTTTGCTTACCAGTGATGATTTGCAATCAATTGAAAAATTAAAACTGTTTCAAGAATTGCAACAAAAGCTGAAACAATATGATATTAGAATAATTTTAAAGATTGAATTGCGCGATAATTATATTTATATAGAAATTACAAATACAGCGCCCATCCTTTCACATGATTTGCAAAGGATCTATGCAAAGCGAGAAGAATACCGCCGATATAAAGAAGAAGGAAAGGAATATGAGTTTTTCATAAATAATATTGATACAAGTGATTCTGGTTTTGGTCTGGGGTATGCCAAGATTGACAGTTATTTGTACAATTTAGGCATTGATCCTGATAAAGCGGTAACCGTCATTTCAATCAATAACACAACAGCAATGCTTTCAATACCTGTTGATGTTTTAAAAAAACATTAAAAGTATGGTTCATAAAGATGAAGTGTATGCAAAGATTGTCTATATTAATTGTTTTATCATTGTTTATTTTTAGTGCATGTGCCACTGCTAATGAAAAAAGTGTACAAGAATCAGCAAGCGATAGCTCAACGCAACAGCAAGCAGTCAATAATAATTATGCCGTACCGGAATTCCAGTACACTACACAGGAAGGTATAAAATTAAATGCAATGTATAACACCAGACTTAATGATCTGGGTTTGGAAATAAAAAAGATTGAGCCATTAGTGCCCAGAACCAGGACATTTGGTTTTTACTATGATAATAAAACAAAAGAAAAAAATAAATTATATCTGGGATTTGACTGTGATGTGGGAGGTACTATTGGTGCCGATTCATTTCCACTGCGTGCATGGAATATTATCTTTAAAAACCTTAATCCTGTGTTGACAAAATCAAAAATTCTACATCAGATATTACAGGACGAGAATATTCAGGGACTTGTCATAAGCTTTTACTGGTTTTTTGAAGGACCTGAAGGAATAATAGTATGGATAGAAAAAAAGGATATTGAACACTATATGCAGAATAAAATAATATATCCCGAGCTTATTGCGCGCAGCACCACAACCAGACTTGATGGTAAAATAATTAACCTGCTATTATTTCAGAAAGCACCTTGATTAGTTTTTTAATTTCCATCATTGTCCCCACTGTAATACGAATATATTCTGACTGAATGGGGCCTGCATAATAGCGCACCAGTATCTTTTGCTCTTTAAGCTTTTTGTACAGAGTACGGGCATCAATGTCAGGATGTTTTGTGAACACAAAGTTAGCTTTGGAAGGAACATTAATAAAGCCTAATGCTTCCAGCGAATCTTCAAGATATTCTTTATTGTTACGGACCATAGAGATATTATATTTAAAACCTTTATCATCAAGTAGAGCTGCATACGCTCCTGCCTGCGCTATTCTATCAACGTTATATGAGTCTTTTAGTTTAATTAAGCCGTGGATTATTTCTTTATGAGCTATTGCCAGGCCAACCCGTAACCCTGCCAGGGAATATGATTTTGAAAATGAACGGGTTATTACAATATTGTCAAATTCTTTGACAAGTGGCAGAGCTGTTTCATTGTAAAAGTCAACATACGCCTCATCAACAACAAGCAACCCTTTGAATTTGCTGCAAAACTTTTTTATCTGGTCAATGGGAACCCCTTTGCCGGTGGGGTTATTGGGATTGGCAATAATAACAAGATTATATTTCTTTTTTAAGAATTCATCAAATGGGATATCAAATTTATCATCAAGGGTAATTTTATCATACGCAATTCCGTTTGCTTCGGCCATTGTATAATAGAGTGCATACGAAGGATAGGGAAACGCTGCAATGCCATCAGGTTCAATAAATCCTCTGAATAACAATGTAAATATTTCATCCGAACCATTGGAAACAAAAACATTATCAGCTGCTATTGCATTCTTTTTTGCAAACAGTTCACGTACCATCTGTGCATTGGGATTAGGATAGCGGCGTAGATCTCCATTACATGCTTTTTGCAAAGCATCAAGTACAGCTGGTGAAGGTGGAAACGGATTTTCATTAGTATTAAGTTTAATGAATTCATTCAGGTTATCGGGCTGTTCGCCGGGAATGTATTCTGTCATCTTCTGCAAACGTTTGTTCCAGTACTTCATTGGTTACTCCTTTTTTGTGCAATGCCAATCATATCTTTTACTGTGTTAATTGAATGCGTTTTCATGTAATCTTTTAGCTGTTTCAGAATAACAGCTGATATATCAGGATGAATAAGATTTGCAGTGCCTATCTGTATGGCCTGAGCACCAGCCATTAAGAATTCCAGTGCATCTTCAAAACTGAATATACCACCAATGCCAATTACCGGTATATCAACGTTCTGGACAATTTGATATACCATCCGTAATGCTAATGGTTTAATTGCAGGGCCACTTAAACCTGCAAATGTATTTGCAAAGTATGGCTTCCCTGTGGTTATATCAATTTTCATTCCAATAAAAGTATTTACTGCCGATACTGCATCAGCACCAATTTCTTTGGCAGCTCTGGCAAATTGTGTAATATCAGTAACATTTGGCGAAAGCTTAACAATTAAAACCCCATTGGTTACATTGCGGACTTTTTCAAGTAGTTTGGAAAATATCATAACATCCTGTCCAAAAGCAATACCGCCCTCTTTTACATTGGGGCATGATACATTGAGTTCAATAGCTGCTATACCATTGGTGTGTGAAAGTGTTTTTGCCAGTTCAACATTTTCTTCAACTGAATGTCCTGCAATGTTTGGAATTACGGTAGCATTGGCTTTTAACAAAAATGGCAGCTTGTGCAATAGGAATGCTTCCAGTCCAACATTTTCAAGTCCAATGGAATTAAGCATCCCTGAAGGCGTTTCAGCTATACGTGGGCCGGGATTACCAGCACGCGGTTTTAAGGATAACCCTTTTGTAAAAATTGCACCTAAGGCACCAATGTCAACAAATTGCGAAAGCTCTTCGCCATAGCCTGCAGTGCCGGATGCAACGGTTATAGGGTTTTTTAATTGTAAATTGCCAATTGTGACAGAAAGATTCACGGTTTTTCCAGCAAAATATTTATAATTTGCAATTGTGAAGTATAATTATACCACAAATGAGTCAAGAAAATAAATAATTGAAATAAAATTTTGTTGAAAAGAATATCATAGTATAAAATTTATCTTCTATGAAATATATTGCATTTGATATTGATGGCACATTGTATGATTGTTCACCTATTGTTGGTCAAGCCTTTGCGCTTGGAATTGAAGTATTTATACAAAAACATCCGCAACTTAAAATACCCAAACCAACAACTGAAGAAATAATGAAATTAGTTGGTATACCTGTTGATGAGATATTTGCAAAGCTTTTCCCGGCATTGTCACAATCAGAGTTACAGGAAATTAATGATTATTGTACACGAGAACTTTCACAATTGGTTCTGAAAAAAAAAGGGATAATTCTACCGGGAGTTTTTGAGACTATTCAGGTTTTATTTGCCACAGGATATGGCTTATTAACAGCATCAAATGGAAGAAGGGAATATATACAGGCAGTGCTAGATGCGTATGAGCTGTCGCCTTATTTTTTACATATAATAACACTTGAAGAAAATAATTTACCAGACAAAACCCATTTGTTATCATTTTATATTAATACATTGCCTCAGTGTGAGTTGCTCATTATGGTTGGTGACAGAACCAGTGATATGGTTGCTGCAGAAATAAATAACCTGCCGTTTATTGCCTGTGCATTTGGTCATAATGATGAAGAGATAGCTCATTGCAGATGGATTGCGCACTCCTTTTATGAAATTACGGATATTGTCAACAGTATAATTAAAGAAATGGAGCATGTTGACTGAATAATTCTTAAAGTGCAAAAAGCCTTAACCTTAAAAAAAAATACTATTGACTATAACGTCATTTAAAAATACAGTGCTACTAACATTATTGGGGTTGTAGAGGTTGTGTATGCACGAAATCATTGCATCGCTTAACATTTTTATGTTGCCACCATTAATAACTTTACTGACAAGCATTGTTATTGCCAGCATAGCAATATTGAAAGGTAAACTGAAAAAAGAAAATATACTGTTTGCTCTCTTCTGTTTATGGTATGCGCTGCTTACTCCAAATTTTTTAGGCCATTTTATAATTAAAGATGTCAATACTATATTGAAAATGGAAAGGTCCATCCATACTCTTTATGTTTTCATACCTTTTATTGGTATGTTATTTTATCACACTGCGTTGAATATTAAAAGATCATATCTTGAGATAGCAACTTTCATTGTAAGTGCAATTTTTGCAATTTTAGTCCATACACCGTATTATATAACAGACCTGTTAACATACTCATGGGGACATATAGCCAAAGGTGGTATAGTTTTCCAGATTTTTGGTGTATATGCATTTTCTGTTCTTATTTATGGGATTGTTATCAGTATTCTAAAATTAAAACAGGAAAAAAATGAGTTAGTTCGTTTAAAAATAAAATACATCATACTTGGATTGAATTTAATTGGTATTTTTACTGCTTGTAATGTTCCTGCAATGCTTGGGTATAATTTTTATCCGCTCAGCAATTTAATGTTTATCCCTCTAATTTTTCTGGGGTATGGTATCCTGCGTTACCGCTTAATGGATATACAGAGTGTGTTGCATGTCACATTTATATGGTTGTGCATTTCATCAGTGATTATTGTACCCAATGTGATTATTTTTAATATGTTGTATCCTTTTTTCAAATCTATTGATAAATCATTGCTGTTTTTTCTATTAACAATCTGGTTTGGAGTTAACTATCTGTATTTTATAAAAGTACAGCCACTCATAGACCAGGTTTTTAACCGAAGAAAATATAATCTGAAAAAAGTTGAATCACAGTTTATTAATGATATTGCATTGTTGAAAGATTTGCATCTGTTGCTAAATGAACTATCGTATATCTTAAAACGCACGTTGCTAATTAAAAATGTAGAAATTTTTATTAAAGCTGAAGATAAAGAGAATGAATTATATAATCTCAATGGCGAAGTTATAGTAATAGATGAACAGGTGCAGGATTATTTATTTAAAAATCCATGGGTGATTGAGAAAAAACTGATTGAAAATAAGCCTCAGTATGAACAGGTAAAGAATATTTTATTGCCCTGGTTTGAAAAATTATCTGCAGAATATATCATCCCCCTTGAGCATAATGAATTTATTGGTTTTATTGCTTTATCTGAACGTGCCAATTTAAAAGCATTATCCAATGATGAGATTGAGTTCCTTCAAAATATTAAATCTGCTTCCTCAATAGCAATCGCCAATTCACTTATGTATCATAGCCTGAGCAACTTAAAGAATAATTTGGAAGCTCTGGTAATGCAACGTACACAGCAGCTTCAGAAAAAAAATGAACAAATGGAATTTGAGCTTAAATTAGCAAAGACAGTTCAAAAAACGCTTTTGCCTTCTGTTCTTCCAGCAAATAATCAGTTGTATGCTTCAGTGTATTTCAGGCCCTATGTGGAAGTAAGCGGGGATTTCTTCTTGTTGGAGCAACTTGATGACACACATTATATGATAGGTATTGTTGATGTTTCAGGGCATGGAATTCCATCGGCATTACTTACGTCAATGATTAAAACTGAGATTGAAAATTTATCACGATTGTACAGATCAACTGCAGCAATCTGCACTCAGCTTAATAAGAAGCTCACCCCAATATTACAGGAAAGTGGTTTTTACTTTACACTATTTTTAGGTATCATTGACTTTGTCAATATGGAATTGTTATATACCAACTGTGGACATACTGATATTTATATTATTACAGTAAATGATACAGTGTACCCATTGACAACCGATTCACTTTTTATAGGAGCTGATGAACATATTAATTACCCGGAATGCCTATTTGAGCTAAACACCAAAGACCGCATTATTTTATATACTGATGGGATAACTGAAGCCAGGGCAAAAAGCGGTCTTTTATATGGTAATGAACGTTTTACCAATATTCTTGTTGCATCGCGAGACTTTGCTCCACAGGATCAAATAGATATAATTATTAAAGATCTTGAAAATTTCATTCAATCAGAAGAGGGTGTCATACGTGATGACGTGACCCTTTGTATTATTGAGATAGGTGAGCCTGTAGCTGTTGAAAATTATCTTAAAAAAGCCATTACTCTGTATAAAAAGAAAAATTATAATGAAGCTCTGTCAATCTTAAATTCAATATCAACAGTTCCCCTTTCGGCATCGTATAATTACCTTAAGGCTAAATTGCTAATGAAGAATAAGAATTATGAAGAAGCCAAAAAGGCAATACTTTTAGCGTTAAAGGAAAAACCGGACCATAAAGAATTTAATTATCTATTTGGACAGATATGTTTTGCTCTTAAAGATTACC
>JBBFLA010000005.1:0-101471 GCA_037481795.1 Spirochaetota bacterium | reverse complement strand
GATGCAACTCAATGCCGAAGATGGAGGCAACCGTAAATACATCCTTGTGCAACTCCCCGAACCCATTGAACCCAAGAAAAACCAAACGGCTTATAATTTTGTCAAAAACGAACTTAAAGCCGAACCAACGATTTTTGAGATTTGCAAAGAACGCCTTATCCGTGCTGCAAAGAAAATAAAAGAAGAAACCATTGATAAAAAAATAGCCAAAAAAGAAAAGGAACTGCAACAATTACAGAGTGAATTAAACTTAGAAGAGAGAGATGAAAAAATAAACACACTGAAACAAGAGATTGAAAACCTGAAAAATCAAGATTTGGGATTCAAGATTTTTGAGACCATGCCCATATGGGAAGACTACAATTTTGAAGCAGAAGAGTTTAACCCACAACAGGAACTTTTTGACACGAGCAAACTAACCGAAGATGACGTTAAAGCACTACTTACAACCTGGAAAACCTACGATGGCATGCCCTTAACAGAGGATTTAGAAACCATTACTTTAGATGGCTACCCGACCTATTATGGGAATGGGAAAGTCTATCTTATGCACAAAGGATTTACAACCAATACCCTCAAAGCCCTCTTAGAAAAGATCGACAGCGACAGACACTTCGAGCCCAAAAGCATCATTGCCTTTGGATATCATTTTGAAAGTGCGCGCCTCAGGGAACTGAGTGAGAATGTAAAAAACTATGCCAACAAAAAGCATATTGATATAGAGTTTATTATAAGGTATTAGTTTTTAGTTTTGAGTTATGAGTTTTGAGTGTTGAGTTATGAAAGAAAGTGTTGTTAAAAATAAAAGTTTTGATTTTGCCCTGAGCATAATAGAATTGTACAAAATTCTGCAAGCTCAGAAAGAGTTTATTTTGTCTAAACAACTATTGAGAAGTGGCACTAGCATAGGTGCAAATATTAGTGAGGCATTGGCGGGAGTTAGTAAAGCAGATTTTTCAAATAAAATGGCAATAGCAAGTAAAGAGGCTAGGGAATGTTTATATTGGTTACAGCTGTTAGAAAAAAGTAATTTGGTAAATTTTGATTTTAAACCTTTTATTAAAGATTGCGAAGAGTTAATAAAAATACTAACAAGTATTGTAAAAACAACTCAAAATTCAACATTAAAAATTAAAAACAAAAGTAAAATTTGAATGAACTTTGAGAAAATTTAAATTATGTCAACAAAAAATCAGTTGATGGTATTAAAATGAAAAAGGAATCATCACGTATAGAATACAAAAAATTATATTCCGATGATCTTGATCTTGAAAAAGAAGTGGTAGCCTTTCTCAACTACCGGGAAGGCGGCTTTATTTATATTGGAATTGACGATTCTGGCAAAGTAGTCGGTGTATCAAACACAGATAAAATCATCCTTAAAATAAAAGACCGCATAAAAAACAACATACAACCATCTGCAATGGGACTTTTTGATGTGGTTGAGGAAACCAGAGAAAATAAACCCGTGATTAAAATCATTGTGGCAAGTGGAACAGAAAAGCCATATTTTAAGAGAAAATATGGTATGACCGAAAAGGGTTGCTTTATACGGGTAGGAACTGCCGCTGAACCCATGCCACAAAAAATAATTGATGAACTTTTTGTAAAAAGAACAAGAAATTCCATAGGGAAAATAAAATCTCCAAGGCAGGATCTAACCTTTGAACAACTACGAATCTATTACGAGGAAAAAGGAAAACCATTAAATAAACAATTTAAGAAAAATCTTGAATTGCTTACCGAAGATGGATATCTGAATTATGTTGCTTACCTGCTTGCCGATGAAAATGGCATATCTATAAAAATAGCAAGATATGCAGGTAAGGATAGAGTAAATTTGATTGAAAATACCGAACTTGGATACTGCTCACTCATCAAGGCAACAAAAAATGTTCTGGATAAAATAAACATAGAAAACAGAGTGTATGCCCGAATTACTCCAAAGGAAAGAATAGAAAAACGGCTATGGCAACCAGTGGCTTTAAGGGAAGCAATCATCAATGCCATTGTGCATAACGACTATACCAGAGAAGTCCCACCAAAATTTGAAATTTTTGACGACAGAATTGAAATTACCTTTGCAGGATCCTTACCAGATTTTTTGTCTGTTGAGGAGTTTTTTGACGGAGTCTCTGTCCCGCGAAACAAAGAGTTGATGAGAATTTTTAAAGATCTTGAACTGGTAGAACAATTGGGATCAGGATTACCCCGAATACTACAGTTTTACAGCAGAGATTCTTTTAAATTTACAGAGAATTTCACCAGGACCATTTTTTATGCTGACGAAGAAGTAATTGAATACCTTAAAAATGAAGAAAGTACCAATCAAGTTACCGAGCAAGATACCCAGCAAGTTACCCAGCAAGTTACCCAGCAAGTTCTTGCATTAGTAAAAATATTAAATGGAGAATTATCTAGAAATGAATTACAAAACATACTTCATTTATCTGACAGAGAGCACTTTAGAAAAGAATATCTTGAAAAGTCAATTGAATTTGGACTAGTAGAACCTACCATTCCTGATAAGCCAACCAGTAAAAACCAAAGATACCGCCTTACAGAAAAAGGCAAGAAATTACAAAAACATTTAAAGGAGCAAAGCTAATATGATGAAGGGTTTTCATTTTGAAAAAGATTTACCGCATCAAAAACAAGCTGTCGAAAGTACTATAGCCGTTTTTGAAAATTTACAAATCAAACAGCCATCAGATGTGGATAAAAATTACATAAATCCTTCAATCATCTGGGAAAATGATATTCAATACAAAAACAATATTGAAAACATTCAATACAACAACGCTATTAAGGAAAATTTTAAGAAGAGCAATATTGTTGACATCATGATGGAAACAGGGACGGGTAAAACATACACGTACACGAAAACCATCTTTGAACTTAATAAGCATTATGGGATTTTCAAGTTTGTCATAGTGGTACCCACACTCTCTATCAAAGCCGGAACCATTGATTTTCTAAAATCAGAGAGCTGCCGGGAGCACTTCAAGGAGCAATACGGCAAGACACTTCATTTGCATATCGTCGAAAGTCAGAAAGGTAATAAAAACAAAAAATCGTACCTCCCGCCAGCCGTAAGTAGTTTTGTCAATGCCGGTAACTTTGAAAAAAACAGTATTCAGGTAATGATAATCAACGCCGGTATGATAAACTCCGACACCATGCAAAAGAGATTTGATAAAAGTTTATTTGATAAATACAATGTTCCCTTTGATGCTATTGCGGCAACCAAGCCCTTTTTAATCATTGACGAACCCCACAGATTTGGAAAAGATAATAAAACCTGGGAAAACATTCAAAAAATGAAACCCCAGTTTATACTGCGATATGGAGCCACTTTTCAGGAATACGAGAATCTCATATATACCCTTACCGCTGTTGATGCTTTTAATAGAAATTTAGTCAAGGGTGTTATTGGACACATTACCGAGTTTGACACTGGACAAAATGCAATGGTTAAATTGATAGATTCAAATGGTACAGAAGCTACTTTTGAATTAATTGAAAACAATAAATCAAAAACCGTAAAAGTATCTAAAAAAGAAAGCCTTAAAAAAGTTCACCCCGAAATGACAGATTTATTTATTGAAAATTTGAATAAAAGCATGGTTGTTTTGTCCAATGGTTTAGAGCTCAAAAAGGGCGATAAAATTAATCCCTACTCTTATGCAGAAAAGTTGCAGGAAATAATGATTCAAAGGGCAATTAAGAGCCATTTTGAAATTGAAAAACAGCTGTTAAAAAGAGAGGTAAAAATAAAACCCCTGACCCTTTTCTTTATCGACAACATCGATGAATATCGAAACAAGGATGGGTATATCCGAAAAACAGTTGAGCAATACATCAAAGCCGAAGTCGAGTCTTTAGTTTTGAATTTTGAGTCTTTAATTGATACTAAAAACTCAACACTAAGCACTCAACACTATAAGAATTATCTTGAAAAAACATTGCAAGACATTTCGGCAACACATGCAGGATATTTCTCAAAAGATAATACAGAAAAGGATGAAGTGATTGAAAAAGAGATAAATGAAATATTGCACGACAAACAGGCTTTGCTTGACTTAGATAACCCACGACGATTTATCTTTTCAAAATGGACTCTCCGTGAAGGATGGGACAACCCCAATGTTTTTCAAATCTGTAAACTTAGAAGCAGTGGGAGCGAAATCTCAAAGTTACAGGAAGTAGGAAGAGGTCTGCGCTTACCGGTAAATGAATATGGCAATCGTGTAAAAGACGAACAATTTTATTTGAATTATTTTGTAGACTTTACTGAAAGTGATTTTGTCGATAAATTGGTGAATGAAATCAATGAAAAATCAGGAGCAATTTCTATTGAACAGATTCCAGAAAAATTAACAGAACAAATGATTCAAAAGATTTATGAGGTATATAATATCACTGAGGAAAAACTGCTGGAAGAGTTGGACAAAAATAATGTTATCACCAGAGCGAATTCCTTTAAAACAGGTGGATTTGATTATATTAAGCAACATTATCCACTTATATTTGAAGGTGTTAATTCTAATAAAGTTCGTAAAGCCAGTGACCCCAAAAAGAAGGTTGTAATTAGAACCGAGAAATATCAAGAGTTGAAAGAGCTCTGGGAAAAACTCAATAAAAAGGTCATTTTAGAATATAAGTTTGATAGCGAAGCAAGTTTTAAAAAATTATTCACCGACTTTTTGAAAGCACAGGAAAAAATTTTTACCCAGGAAAGTATAAACGAAAGAATTGCAAAAGTTGAAATAGAAGAAGACAAAGCCTTTGTCAAAGAGCCTGAATCAATTTACAACCGGAATGTTAAAAGTATTTCAACCATGAAGTACAGCGACTTTTTAAAAGAACTTTCAAAAATCACTAACATAAATATTGCAACATTACATCAGTCTATTATTGACGCAGGGATAAACATAAACAAATATCTCAACCAGAAAACCCTGAGAATCATTAAACAGAACTTTGACTTTTTCTTAATGACACAAGCTTTTGATAAATATACCATAGAGTATAAAAAGATTTCAAATAGCATTCACCCAACCAAAATTACCGATGCAAATGGGAACGTTTTAGCTGAAATCTCGGCTTCAGATATAGGTATTTTGTTCTCAGACGAAAATGTTGCAGGCAACTATCTCTTTGAACAATTGTATTATGATTCCGAATTAGAAAGAACAAACATTAAAACTGAGATTAAAGAGGTAATTGTTTTTACAAAAATTCCCAAAAACTCCATAAAAATTCCTGTAGCAGGTGGAAGAAGTTATTCTCCCGACTTTGCCTATATTTTGAAGTTTAACAATGGTGAACAAAAATTATATTTCATCGTCGAAACAAAAAATGTTGAAAGCACGAACGAACTCCGTGAGGAAGAAAAATTCAAAATCAAACATGCCGAAAAATTCTTTGATGGCAAAGTAACAATTAAATTTAAGAAACAGTTTAGCAACAACAAAATAGTTGACTTAATAAACGAAATTACAAGTTCACAAATTATTTAAACCGCAACTAAGAAATAATTAAAGTTTACTATCCAGACTAATACATTATAGTTATTTTTTTACCCAAATAATATAAACGTGTATGAGGCATTGAACCTATTTAATTAGTATATTAAAAAATAAGTCATGCAAAAAAAATCTTTATTCATAAAAAAAATACTGTACTCATTATCTATTTGCCCAAGCAAAAAGCTTTTCTTACTTTATATACAAAGATTGCAATTATAAAAAATATCTGCCAATGACCGTTTAATCTTTACAAAGCAAATCAGGTTTTGTAATATTAACTTTTACCAAAGAAAACCACCACTTTTAAAACTCTCTCAACGGCTGTAGTGGCACCTCTGGATATACCTGCCCATGCACTGGTGGCATTGAGTTATATACCCAGTTAATATCGCATCGTCCCAGTGTTATACCGGCATAGCGTTTGTAGCCCTGAAATATTCCCCGGGTTAGTATGTTTTCCATTTTAACAGTAAGTGCGTATATAGCAAGTGGTGTGCCTGGTTTAAGAGTCATAAGCTCATCCCGATATGCTTTTGGTGAAAAAACCACAGTAGAAGGATCAGCAGCCTTTGCCTGCAGAACCGGCACAATTTTTGGGAAGCCGTCATCATCAACCCATGCAGCAAATTTGAGCGCATCCATTCTGTTGAATAACTCAAAAGCAATTGGGTTAAGCGGTGTTTCAGTTTTCTTTTGCTTTGCATTCCATTTTCCAGCAAGCGTTGCAATATAGGCACGTGCTATTGCAGCAAAGGGAAGATTTTCTTTTTCATTTGCTTCTATGAGGTCAAAAAAATGTACTGTATTTATGCCAAAATAGGTATTATACCGAAACATTGGAAATTCGTTAAACATCTCATACTCAGGACCTTCCTTGGCACTGTTGGTATAGCGTGCCTTACCACGCCACATATCCATTGCCATAGTTAAAATGCAAAATCCAATATTATGATTCTTTTTAAAATATTCTTTGCTCAATCCTTTTGAAAATTCACCCAATGCCATATGGGTATCATCAAGTGCCAGCAGCGATGTCAATAAGGTAACATGGGGAAGACCCTGTTCATTTATTGTGGCAACTAATGCTATCTTTTCATTTGGCTTCAATGCACGTATCTCTTCAATGGTAAATGCTTTGCGTGTTCTCATACGGATCCTCCTTATGGTAAACTCAAAAACATCCAGATGTTTTCTTTGGTTCAGGTATGTGCTCCTCGGTCTCTTCCATGCGGGTTGAACCGCTTGTTTTCACAATTGAAGAATTTTTTACCGTAGCTTTTGCTATCGCTTCAAAATGTTCCAGCTCTTCCTTTGTTAAAAGAGGCGTATCTGCAAGCTCCCACCTGATCCCAAGTCGCGTATACTTATCCCTGCACAAATTATTGAATGCACACAGATCCCATCGGGTGATTGCTCTTGGATTTATAGTAAGCAACTCATTTATAAAATGAGCTATCGCCACAATATTTTCATCCCGTGCCGTTTTCCCGGGGATTAGTGGTGTGCGAATCCACACTTCGCGCGGGAAAATATGATCTTTCATAAATGAAAGAATGAACTTGATATTTTCACGCACAATAAGGTTTGATTTTCCGGTAAACTCAATGTGCTTTTGCAGATCTGCTTCTTTTAAGTCATATAAAACAAGGTCAACATGCGGAAGCAGCATTGCAAGAGTACTCTTGTTACAAATACCACAGGTGTCAAGCGCTGTATGAATGCCGTTAAATTTCAATGCTGATAATACATTCTTTACAAAGTGTGCCTGGAAGGTACTTTCTCCGCCTGATATAGTGACCCCACCACCTGATGTAGAAAAATATGCAGCATCTTTTAGAAGTTCTTTTACCAATGCATCCACATCCCACTTTTTTCCCAATAATTCCATAGCAGTGGATGGGCAAACTTCAGTACATGTCCCGCACCCTTTACAAATATCTCTATTAATTTGTATTCCATTATCAAAGCTTAGAGCACCATTGGGGCACGCTGCCACACATGCTTTACAGCCTATACACCTGACCCCAATCCACTGTACCTGCGGTTTTGGATTAATGCTTTCAGGATTGTGACACCACACGCATCTGAGCGGACAACCTTTCATAAATACTGTGGTACGTATGCCGGGACCATCTTCGGTTGACATGCGTTGAATTTCCAATACAATGCCAGTTTTGTGATCCATAGTATACCCTAAAATCTGCTATGCGACAACCGGGCAATCACCTCATCCTGAAGCTCTTTGCCTATTGAAACAAAGTATGCATTGTATCCGGTTACCCTGACCAAAAGATGGCGGTAATCCTGCGGATGTTTTTGCGCATCACGTAACATTTCCGGATCCAGCATATTAATCTGCAATGCAGTTCCACCGTTAATTGCATATCCACGTAAAAATGCTTTAAACTTTTCCCTGTGCTCAGGATCTTTCAGTATAGACGGATTAAATGTAATGGTATGGCTTGCCCCATTAGGAAGAAGGTTAACATATCCGCCAAAATCACCGGGGTTGTGTTTGCCACCCAGCACCTTCCCAACGGAATTTGCGTTGGCTGTTGGTCCCTTAATGTCAGCACCGTTAACCGGGCATATTGCATTTGATAAAAACTGACCCTTTTTCCTGCCATCAGGAGTTGCAGGCAGTATATATCCATCACCAACCCAGTAATTCCATGAAAGCATACCGGGTCTAAACTGCCTTACGGTAGATTTGGTTTTATACTTCCATGTTTCTTCAGTCCATAGCTCCATTACCTTAAGTCCCATGCTATCAGCTTCATCATCATCTCTGCCATACTTTGGTGCACGGTTTTTTGCAACAGTTTGCAGATATTCATACCCTTCCCAGTTAGCTTTTAACGCTTTAATAAGTTCATCCATGCTGCATATCTTTTTATCATACACCATATACTTGATAGCAAGCAGTGAATCAACCGTTGTTGCGTACGTGACGGCTTCAAGTGTTGTAAAGCTTATCTCTGCTGCACCCTGTGTAATATCCACTCCTTTTTCAGCACACCCCTTTACAAGGCATGATAGATAGGGCGTTGGATGAAATTGCGCACGTATGCGTTCAGACTCTTCATAGAGCTCAACAATCTTTTTAATAATAAATTTTGTTTGAATTTCATACGCCTTCCAGAACTGCTCAAATGAAGTGAATGTACGTGGATCGCCCGTTTTTGGGCCTATCTGTTTTATTGGTTCAGTTTTCCCGGTAACCGGATCGGTAAATGGGAAAAAGTCCCTGCCATTGTTAATGGCCAGCTCAACGGCCTTTGCCAGATTAAGATTATTGTCCACAGTACCTGACCGGTCATTGCCAACCATGGTATTTTCCAGGCACCCAACAGGTGCATAATCATACACATTATTTTCGTGTATCAGATGTTCAATTCCAGCTTTCCTGGCCTCCCGTAACATCCCTGCCATAGATCGCTCATCAAAATTCAAAAGGAAAGGAGCGCCCTGACATGAGGCAATCATATCAACTACTTTATCAAGGAGAGCATCCGGGCTTTTTTGGTGCAAACGTATATTTGGCTTTGGTTCAAGTATTGGCGACATCTCATCTATAACCTCAAGGAATGCAAAAGTCAGATCATTTGACATATCATTACCGTCCTTGCCAACACCAGCCAGTGTAATAAGCTGGCCAAAGCCTGATGTTATTCCCTGATTGCCCGTACGGATCATTGCATCGTAGGCAGTGTTACAGTGTATAAAAAAGCATTTTAAGATTTCCTTGCCAAACTCACGATCCATACCACGTGATAGTGAATACTGCCAGTACGGATACAAATATTGATCAACCCTACCAAATGATACACCCGGACCCGGATAATTTTCATCGCTCATGACCAGCATATGGGCAAGCCATAATGCCTGCACTGCTTCCCAGAATGTGGTTGCAGGTTCCCATGGCACTTTTTCTAAATTAGCTGCCATCTGTAAAAGCTCTTCCTTTCGTTCAGCATTTGTTTCTTCTTTAGATAGCTGTTTGCACACCTCTGCATATTTCAACGCAAGGTCGCGCGGCATGGTTGCAGCGGTCATCATGGCACGTAGCTGAGCACCTTTTTTACCTTTTTTTTCTTTTGGCGATAGTTCATTGTAATAAGCTTCAATATCTTTATAGATTCCTTTAAATCCAGCTTTAAGCACCTTTTCATAATCGGGGATAAGATGACCACTGGTTGCACCAGCGTTGCCAAATCCATGATCATGAAACCACTTCATCTTTGCTCGCGCACCGTTTTTCCCCATCACAAGCTTTGTGCGCTTTTTCATCTCTTTTTTTGTTAAGCAAAAAGAAGTTTGAATATTGAACCTGGCACCTGCAATAAGATCGCCTGGTAGTATCTCATGGGGAAGATAGTTCACCATGACTTCTTTGTTAAACCATGCTCTTCGCTCTGGAATGCTCCATGAATAAAAATCCTGTGGCACAGCAACAGTATGTGCAGCCATCCTGTATGACTGATACATAGTCTGCATAAGCATGTAGGTTTCAGGAACTATATAAAAGCTCATTTCATTAAACTGGGCATCCCAGGGAGATCCTGTAGTAAAACATGTATATTCATTATTCCACTTCCTCTCTGCGCCTTTAAAGTAATAATCACGCAGCCATTGAATCCGTGGTGATAAATTCCCCGGCTGTTTTAATTTTTGTTGTGGTGATATCTGGCTCATACACCCTCCTTTGTTTTTTGCTTACGTATAAATTTTTTAAGATGGTATTCCCCGTGATCCAGGATTAATGCCATTATTTCTACTGCCCTGTTGCTGTCTTTTAGTTCGATAGCGTTAGTAAGTTTTTCATGAGCATTAAAAACAAAATCTACAACCTTTGGATCAAGGAAGAACTGATATGTTAAATTGGTATACACCTGCTTAAAGGAATTAAGAAGCAAAGGATACACAAAGTTGTTGCTTGCTATTGCCAGTGAATGGTGAAACTGAAAATCCACATCAACAATTGCCCGTGTTTGTGTTTTACTCAGTGATTTTTCCTTTTGAATTAATGCTTTACATTCATTCAGCTGCTCCCTTGTTCTTTTTATTGCAGCCAGTCGTACTGTTTCCATCTCAATGAGTTTGCGTGTAGCTAAAAGGCTTTCCAGTATATGTGGCTCAAGTTGCCCTCTGTTGTAATGAATAAGCGATTGTAACAGTGCAAGCGA
The DNA here is from genome assembly GCA_037481795.1 of Spirochaetota bacterium. Lineage (GTDB taxonomy): Bacteria > Spirochaetota > UBA4802 > UBA4802 > UB4802 > UBA4802. Next base: position 90,754 of record JBBFLA010000005.1, on the reverse strand, counting down.
ACCTTCTTTCCGGTAGTCATTGACTACTACACCATGGCGTGGTTTTATTGAAATAAGCCCCTTTTGCTCCAAAAGAACAAGCCCTTCATGCACCACCGGCCGGCTGACACACAGCTGTTTTGCAAGTTCGCGCTCGGATGGGATTTTTTGACCAATGGTGAGTTTGCCTGATATAATGAGTTCCTCAAAGCGCTTCACAAACGCTTCTACCAGGCTATCGGCTTTTAAGGGTTCTAAGTACATAATGCCTCGTTTTGGTTGGTGGTATTACCACCAACCAATGTAGTTAAGACTAAAAATAATGTCAATATTTTTTACAAATATTTTCATGCAGTGAATGTGGAAACATACAATTTTGCGAAACACGAAATTAAAAATTTTCGGGGCAATGCTTTCATTTCCAGCATAAGCTATTACACAGTAACTATCGCACAAAATTCTTGATGTCACTGATACTACCTGATATAGTGTCTTAAAACACCGTTGTCAGTGAGGTTCCACAATGTTTCAAATTTTTGATACAGACAATGATAGCGCCTTTGGAGCAACTTCATATTTTGATGCCATAAAGGAGCAGTATGATGCTATAGTTCCTCAGGCAGTTTATGGAAGCGATAAGGCCAGGATACATGTTTCAGAAAACACCATTGCTATTGATTTTGTACAGGCATTACATGAGCCGGTTACCCGTTATGAATTCAGTTTGCCGCACATACACGCATTTGGCAATGGCAAACATCCCACTACCTATATGTGTCTGGCGTTACTTGCTGAAACGTTGCACTCTGGAATTGCAAAAAAGCTTGACCAAATCAGTATGCTTGATGCTGGTACAGGAACAGGAATTCTGGCTATAGCTGCAGCGGTTATGGGTGTTAGACATATCGATGCATTTGATGCAAGCATTCAGGCGTATGAATGTGCTCGTAAAAATATTGGCAATAGATTTCCCATTACTATACAGTGTTGCGATATACAGAGCTTTGAACCAAAAAGAATGTACGATTGCATTACCGCAAATCTCATGACTGCACTTATCATTGCAAGTGTCCCCGCTTTTAGTTCAATGCTTGAACACCAGGGATATTGTATTGTCAGCGGTATTATTGATGAAAGGCAACATGAGGTTATAGAAACATTTAGAATACATAACTGTATCTTGAAAGACGGGCAAACCAGCCAGGGCTGGTTTGCCGGTGTGTTTCAAAAACGGTAACTATTTCTTCTTTGGTATTTCAGTACGTAATTCCTTTTTAAGAATCTTACCAACATTGGATTCGGGCAAGCTCTTTCTGATTTCAATTTCAACAGGCCATTTATATTTAGCCAGACGCTCTTTGCAGAAATCAATTAATTCATCAGGGGTTGCACTCATACCCTCTTTTAAAACAACAAACGCTTTAACGTTTTCCCCACGTTTTGCATCAGGTATGCCTATAACGGCGCATTTAGCAACTCTTTCATGCTGATACAGCACTTCTTCAATTTCACGCGGGTATATATTGTATCCACCCGAAATAATGAGGTCCTTCTTGCGGTCAACGACAAAGAAGTACCCATCTTTATCCATATAAGCTATATCGCCAGATTTTAAAAATCCATCCTTAGTAAAAGCCTTTTTGGTTTCTTCAGGTTTATTATGATACCCCTGGGTTACCTGTGGGCCGCGGAAAAGCATCTCACCTGGCTTACCAATTGGCACTTCTTTTGTTCCTGTTTCCAAATCTACTATTTTAACCTCAGTATCAGGATATGGTATGCCAATGCTGCCCGGTTTTTTCTTTCCCTTATACGGGTTGAGATGGGTCTGTGGTGATGTTTCGGTCATGCCAAAGCCTTCATTAATCTCAACACCGGTAAGCCTCTTAAACTCCTGCAATACTTCAAGTGGCAATGAAGCACCACCTGATGTTAACAGCTTGAAGCAGGTCATATCGGTTTTCTTTAAATCAGGATGTTGCAGCATGCCAACATACATTGTTGGTACAAGCGGTGACATGGTAGGTCGGTACAAGCGTATGGCTTTAAGCAGATTTTCCGGCTGTGGTTTTGGTATAAGAACTATTGTCCATCCCATATATAATGGCAAATTCATAGCAGCTGACATCCCCAATACATGAAATATTGGCGGTGCAGCCATTGCTATTTCTTCACCACGATTGGTATTAAACCATTTTTCGTACATCTGCACCATACACCCCAAATTGCGGTGAGTGAGTATTGCTCCTTTTGATACACCCGTTGTTCCGCCAGTGTACTGGTAGGCAACCACATCATCAAAGGTAATATCTACTTTTGGAGGATTGGGCTCTGACACCTTGATGCAATATTTAAAATGATAGACATTTGATGCAGGAGACACCGTGGCCTTCATGTTGTTTTTACTGGCAACAAGAGGAAAAAGAATATTTTTGGGAAATGGGAGATAGTCACCAATAGAAGCATAAATGATGTGCTCAATGCCGGTGACAGAGCGAAGCTTAATCATGCGGTTTGCAAGAAGGTCAAGACATACCAAAACCTTTGCCCCTGAATCATTAAACTGGTATTCAAGCTCTCGGTCACTATACAGTGGGTTACACATGGCAACAATTCCACCAATACTTATAGTGGCATAATATGCCACTACAGTTTGAATCATATTTGGCAAAAGGATAGCAACCACATCCCCCTTTTTGACGCCAATTGAACTGAGAAAAGTTGCAAATTTTTTTACCATAAATAAAAGTTCAATATAATTTACCTTGTAACCTTCAAAAATGAGTGCAGTGTTGTGAGGATATTCATATGCACTTTTTTCAAGCATTTTATGCAATGGCGTCTGGTGGTATTGTATTGTTGCCGGGACATCCTTGTCATAATGTTTTAACCATGGTTTTGAAGCATATGGTGATTTCATAAATTAATCTCCTAATTTGTATAATCATTATATTGTAATATATATATATTAATTTGTATTTGTCAATAAAAAAATTATATTTATTCATGTGTTAATGTCGTTACAAAATGTGGGAGCATTTAACACAATGGGTGCCCAATGGCAGGACAGCATTACCATTTGTGAGTACGTAATATTTAAAAAGCAGGGTTCATGATATTCTATAATTTAGCCTTATCTAATAGCTTATAAAAAAAAGCGGTGCCGATACAGTATCCTTTGATGCAATGTCATTTGAGGAAAAATTATCACAATAATCCTTTTACGATGAACTATCGCTTTAAAGTAATGCTTAAAAATTTTTCGTTAAACCGAAACAGTATCCGTGATGAATGAAGCTATATTCTTCTTGTACTCACTCAATGCAGCAATTAAGTGTTTCAAATGCTCTATCTGGTCTGCAACTTCCTTGCTATATGATTGCTTCCGCTCAACTGCAATATTAATTGCCTTACGGGTGATGGTGATAACCCGTTCAAACTGTTCATCAATGCTCAGCATTATAGTACGGAATGTTGAATCCAGATTCTGCACAGTTGCCCAGCGCAAATTTTCTACATTGTTGAGTACCAGAGCTTGAATTTGCCGGTCAATTCGTTTCTTTATACGTTTAATCCTAACATTTTTTAGCAATAGTTTGTCAACAAGCTCTTCAGGCACTGCCATAAACGAATAGCGCCATTGATGCATTACCCAATACGGTTCTTTTGTTACTTCCAGACCACTGATTGGGGCATGAGGGATATACGGAATATCAAATAAATCCGAAGCTGCTTTGCGCACTGAGTCTATTATCTCATTTGCACGTTTCTGATGCATTTCAATAACCTGTGCAACATGGTTGTCAAAAAATTGTGACATTGTTCCCAACTCGCGCTCAAAAAATTCCGGTATAGCTTCGGCTAAAGCTTTGGTAATGTCATCTTCATTTACTGTACCATTTTCATATAGGTTACGGTATGCAACTGATTCTAAATAATTTCTGGCTTTCTTTCGCAAATTTTCTGCCTGCTCTTCCAATAGCTCAAGCAGCCGTTTCCTCTCTCCCGTCAGAATATCCGAAGAAAATGTTTTCTGCTGTTCTGCCTGCTGTATGGTGTGGTCAAATACTATTAGTTTTTGTTGTAATTCTTCCTGAGGCATCATGTACGCTTTTAGCGAAAGCTGTAATTGCAATTCCAGATCAGAGAGAATATCAAGACTTTTTCTGGGAACGCTCTTTTGCAAAACCGCTTCCTTCTTTTTTGACATAAAATCAACAATATGGTTTTCAAGGACATCTAATCTGCTTTTTGATAGCAAGACGGCATCGTTACTTAATTTTGCCTGCAATCCATGCTTTGCTGAAACCGGATACATTGCCAAATCTTCAGTTATACTAGCTCTCTCCCGAATAACTCTTGATATAAATTGCTGTACCTCATTCAACTCATCTGTAGTAAGATAGTCAATTTTATTAAGTATGAAAAATATCTTATTAACCTTGGTAGTTACCTGACGCAAAAAATCAAGCTCAACCTCGGTAATGGGTGGGTCGGCCGATATCAGGAAAAGCGCCGCATCACATTGTGGTAAAAAATTGAGGGTTGCCTCGGTATTGTGCTTATGGGTGGATCCTATTCCCGGAGTGTCAATAAGCACTACTCCTTTGAGCAAAATGTCAGCATCATAATAAAATTCAACACTTTCAACATGCAATGCATTGTTAGGATTAGCTTCTTCTGAAACATACATAGAAAGGAATTGTTGCAGCTCTTCGGGCTTATCTGAGGCAAATGTATCTCCTGCTTTATTGTGCGCAAAGGTAACATGTACATACGGGCGATCACTGTATCGTATGTATGTAGGAATTGACGTCAGAGGGATTACAGCAGTAGGTAGTAGTCTGGCTCCCAGTATAGCATTCAGCAAAGAGCTTTTCCCTCGTTTAAACTGTCCCAACACTGCCAGATGGATTTTCCCCTGCGAATAACGCGTTGCTATCTCTTCAAGTTTAATTTTATAGAGCTCATATTCACTGCCCATTTTTTCAATAAGCTGAATTAAACTTAAAAGAGATTGTGTCAACTGATGGCTATTGTGATGTGAAACATTGGTGTTGGTGTTACCGCTCATATAAAATAACCTCCTGTTATAGTAATATATTTGCCACAGGAGTTATCAGCTCTTTAAGAGCGGTTTACGGCGAACTCCATCGCCGGATAACATACTAGTATTTTATCCATTATTGCATGTGTTTTCAACAAAAAAATAAGTGTAAAAATTGTCAATAATTTGATTATGGTGTATGTTATCAATTTCATTTTTTACTTGTTTAAAACCAGCATAGAAATAATAGTAATTGCAAGAATAATAATAAATGCACCAAGCGCTATAGATAAAGATATGCGTATCCGCTTAGTTTTTGATATATTGGGGAAATGGCTGTATCCATTATAGACATTAACAAATGCAGCTATTGCAGCAAAAATTCCAAATATAGTTCCCAATACAATTAGCAATAGAAGTTGCCTGTTCAAAAGTAACCCATCCATGAATACATCGTATGAATAATAGTTATATTGTGCAAGGAAATTATGAAAATCTTTTGCTCTGACACCACGGTTATTTAAAAATCTTATGTCCTGCACTTTGATTTTGTTTCGCTAATCCATTTATTTTTGCGAACTCCAGCACAGTGATATAATTTTGGCTCTGACACCATGATTTCTATGATAATGAAATATAATTAATCCCTATCACATCATCTTTTAATCTCCTCAAACCTTGCTATTGTTGCAGCTCTGACACCTTATCCATCTCTTCCCAACTATTTACACTTCACACCTTACTTTTCATGCTTTCATCTTTCCAGCTCTGACACCAGCAATGTCATCTCCTTACCCCTCACATCTCACCCACTTACTTCCCCTGGCTCTGACACCTTTTTTTCCGAAATTTTAATTTTTTTTTTACAATTTTTCGTCCTCAAGCGTTTGTATATATAGCACACCATAAAAATCTTATACTTTGGGAGGAAATTACCATGCGTAAATTACGTATCATTGCTCCAAATTTAACCTATCATGTCACAAGCCGTCTTATAGAATGCAAAAACTTATTGTCGGATGATACCATGAAAGCTATTCTTGAGTATTATCTTATACGCGCTCAGGAAAAATACTCATTTAAACTTATAAACTACCAGATTATGGATAATCACATTCACCTGCTTATTACAACTGTGCCAGATGGGGCTACCATCTCCCGTATTGTGCAGTATATCAAATCGCGTTTTGCACAAAAGTATAATAGATTAACTGGTCGAACTGGTCCTGTGTGGAATGAGCGCTTTAAAGATACCATTGTTGAATTTGCAGATAATCCACGCATGTATTTACTTAATTTAATCTGGTATTTTGCTAACAATCCGGTGCGTGCAGGGAAGGTAAAAAGCCCGTTTGAAAGCTACTTTGGTGGATCTAAAGCTTATTTTGACAGTAACTATCGCTCACATATAACAATAACATATCATGATTATTTTTTAGAGCTGGGTGATAGCCTTGAGGAATGCATTGAGTGCTTCAAAGCAATTGTGATGGGAGAATTGCGGCTCTGACCTTAAACCTTTAACCACCGTAGACATTATGAAACGCAAATTCGTGTAACGGTTTTCGTGGTGGGCGGCTCTTTTCGCTTTCCTTTTGCCATTGGCTCAAATCATCATGTATTACATCATCTTTTTTACCAACAATGATCAGGGTAATTACAGTAAACTCATCAGGTATAGCGCACGCTTTTTTAACTGCCTCTTCATCATACCCTGCTATGGGGTGAGCCACCAAACCTAATTCAGTTGCTTTAAGAAGTAAAAGTGCTGTAGCCATTCCCGTATCAAATTGATGATATATACGATTTTTCAAGATACAATCATCCTTTTCCTTGCTGAAAACCACTATAATCATGGAAGCCTTAAGAGCCCATTCATTGCCCTTTGCCAGGGCTTTTTTTACTTCGTTAAGTTTTCCCGATTCATAGACAAATACAAACCTCCATGGCTGATTATTATAGCACGATGGGGCAAGGGAGGCCGCTTTTGCAAGCTCTGACACCATTGTTTCATTAATTGTTACCGTTGCAAGTGACCTGTATGCTCTTCTTGTCTCAATAGCTTCCTGCAATTTCATGGCAACCTCCTTTACTGTAAAGATTTGATCGTTTGCAATACTTTTTCAACATGCCCTGGCACCTTAACCTTTCGCCATACTGCTCTGACCCTGCCTTCAGGATCAATCAGGAATGTACTTCGCTCTATCCCCATAAAGTTTTTGCCATACATGCTCTTTTTTTTCCATACCCCGTATGCTTTTGCCACTGTATGATCAGTATCCGACAAGAGAATCAGATTAAGGTTATGTTTATCATAAAATCTGCAATGGCTTTCAGGGCTATCGGGGCTAATGCCTAAAACAACAGCATTGTAATCTTTAAATTCATTTATGCTTTTGGTAAAATCGATAGCTTCCAGGGTACATCCTTGGGTATTGTCTTTGGGATAAAAATAAACAACTACCCACTTGCCTCTGAAATTATTGCTTTCTACTACCTGTTTATCTTTATCAGGGAGCTTGAATTGGGGAGCAGGTTTGTTTAATAAAATATCTTCTTTCATTGTTCTATCCTCATGATAAAATGTTTATTAATACTCACTTAAATAGCATTTATAAAGTATATTCTAAAATACTAATCATTTTGACCTTTGTCAATTCCCCTATGTAAAAATATAACCACTTGACAAAAAATATTTTGCGTATAATGAATGTAAAAAAAATATAAAAATTCCACACTTATACAGGAGGATAATCGTGAAAATCCGTTTTGTTATCATTGCTATACTATTTATTTGCTCTGACACCATAGTACATGCTGCTTCTGATGGTACTGCACTGATGCTGCTTGGAGGCAGTGCCAGCATGTTTGGAAGAGCTGATACCGGTGTTGCCTACTCTGGCTCTGACACCTTCTTTATAAACCCGGCAGCTATTGCAAAAGAAGAGCGTTTTATTGGCTCATTTAACTATGGCAATCTCCTTTTTGATTACTATAATCCATCAGTAGTTGCAGGCTTTCCCACCTCATACGGTGTCATTGCAGGTGCATTCAGGATGATCTCTGGCTCTGACACCCTCAATGGCTATCAGTTTGCAGTGGGTGGTGCCAAAGAATTTACACGGCGGCTTTCCATGGGTGTATCGCTATCATTTTTGTTAGGCAATGGACCTGACTCTGGTGCATATTTTACAGGTATCACTCTTGGCAGCATGTATCAAACTGCTTTTAATGTTGATATTGGTAAAGGCTTTGGCTTGTATTCCCCAACCATTGGTATTGCTCTTAATGCAGGGCTCCCAATGGGAAGTGACAGGGATTTTGCCGACATGAATCAGGTAACTGCTGGCTATACGCTCCCATTGTATAAAAGAAATGATATCCAGGTGAGCCTGCTTAATGATTATACTTTAGTACAATATGATGAGATAGCAGTAAAGGTTGGTGCCGAAGGTGTTTATAAAAATACTTATTTTGTTCGTTTGGGTTTTATGGCCCCTGGACCGTACAAATATGCTGATTTTTCGGCAGGCGCTGGCTACAGGCTCACCGGGCAGGAATATCAGGCCGAATTTAATTATGCACTGGTACATTATAAAAAGACTGATTTTGTCCATTATGTTGGTACACAGGTACGCTATGGAAGGTTAGATAAGGAGCCACCACAAACTGCTGTAAACGCAAGCCAGCGATATATATCCCCCAATACGGATGGAGTTCAGGATTTTGTACTGTTTAATGTAAGTGTGAGCGATGCAAGCAAGATTGGTGGTTGGCGATTACAGATTAGAAATGATGCAGGAACTGTAGTTAAAGAATTCAGGGTAAGCGATAGAGATGTTGAAGAATCACTGACAGTAAAAAGTTTTATACAGAAGATATGGACTCCAAAGGAATCCGCCGTGGTTCCTGAAACCATTTTCTGGGATGGCACCGATACCAATGCAAATGTTTTGCCAGACGGTGACTATGTATATGCATTTATGGCATGGGATGAGCGAGATAACATATCACCTGAGGTGAGCGGGGTTATTACTATAGATAATACTCCTCCTGTTGTTGAACTCTCTGTTGAAGACCGATTCTTTTCACCAAACAATGATGGCCGTAAGGATACTTTAAAGATAATCCAAACTATAAAGACTCAAGGTAATGATGTATGGCATGCAACGTTTATAGATAAAGATGGGAAAATTGTAAAAAAATTTACGTTTCAGGGTGCTGAAATTCCCAAAACACTGGTATGGGATGGTAAAGATGACGCTGGCAATGATGTACCTGAAGGACTGTATATCTATCAGATTCAATGCACCGACAATGCGGGCAATAAAGCACAGGCTACAATCCGTGAAATCAGTTTAACCCGCCAGTACCAGACAGTAGATATCAGTGCATCACGGGAATATTTTTCACATGCATTACACAACACTATAGTATTTACCCCTATAGTCTCTGACACCAAAGACCTTGTTAAATGGCAACTGGTTGTAACTGATGAAAAGGATAAGCCTGTATATCAGACTGAAGGCCAGGTGATACCAAAAACAATTACCTGGGATTGCATGACAGACAAAGGCAAAAAACTAAATGATGGCATCTATCGCTACAGATTTAGTGCTGAATATTTAAGTGGCAATAACCCACAGTCATTCGTAAAATCTTTTACCATTGATAATACTCCACCTGATGTCAATCTATCCTATGAACCCGGGCTTTTCTCACCTGATGGTGATGGAGAAAACGATATTCTCACCATAACCCCAACTCTTAACGATAATGTTGGAATCAGAAGCTGGGAATTGGTAATCTATGCACCAGCTGGATATGTATTTAAAACATTCAAAGGCACTGAAGCGCCTGCAGAGCTCAAGTGGGATGGCATTGGGATAAACAATGAGCTTGTTGAATCTGCCGCGGATTACTTCATGGAATTATCGGCCATCGATATAACCGGAAATTCTGCAAAGACAAAACGCATAAAGTTACCCATTGATGTACTGGTCATGGTGACAGAACGAGGATTAAAGATTCGCATCAGTAACATTGAATTTGCATTTGACAGTGCAAAATTAACCGGGAAAGCATTCCCTATTTTAAACAGAGTTGCTGAGATATTGAACAAATACGAGAAGTACAACGTTTTGATTGAAGGGCATACTGACGACATAGGTGAGGAACAGTATAACCTGAAGCTTTCTGAAGCGCGAGCTCAATCGGTTATGGATTATCTTGTTAAAAAGGGCATTGATAAAAAGCGCTTATCATCACGCGGTATGGGAGAAACATCACCATTTTTACCCAACACAAGCGTTGAAAACCGAAGACGAAACCGCCGCGTTGAGTTTCTTTTAGTGAAGCCTGAAGATGTACCGGTAAAGTAAGCATGGATGTGTTCCCTGTTGTATTTTCTGATATAGACGGAACCATTCTTGATTACACCACATATTCATATACACTATCCCTGCCGGCGATACAAAAGCTTGTCGGCAGGGGCATCCCTCTTATTTTAGTATCAAGCAAAACGTATGCTGAAATGCTGAAGCTACACAAAGAGCTTTCACTTATCTACCCGTTTATCTTTGAAAATGGCGCTGGTATTGCCAAACCAGATGCAAGCTATATTCTGTATGGTAAATCGTATGACAAACTACTCACGTATAAACCCGTGATAGAACAGGCATGTGATAAGGTAGTGTGGGCAGATACCCTTTCATCGCAGGAACTATCGGCATACACCGGGCTTTCCATAAAAGAAGTTAAGGATATGATGGCACGCATGGCATCCGTGTTATTCATAGCACCCAATCCGCTTGATATTAAAAAAATTAACAAAAAACTTACCCGGTATGGTATTGCCATAACAACCGGTGGGAGGTTTTTTTGTGTTATTGATAGCACTGTTAATAAAGGGAATGCAGTTCAGGTGATACAGACAATGTACCGGGAAAAATATGCTACAGTATACTCATATGCGATAGGCGATGGCATTAATGATGCAGACATGTTTAATACAGTTGATAAAGCTTATTTTGTTGGAAGAAAAGATTTATGGAAAACTATAAAGAAGCTATGCCCTGCAATACATAGAACAGAAAAAACTGGACCCGGTGGTTTTAGTGAGTTGATTGACACAATAGTAAAAAATTATTCGGAAATCTGAACATTCTGTTCAACGTACTTTTCAAATTCTTCACGAGACATCTTGTCTTTATATAGCTGCCACATAACTTCTTTTAATTCTTCAAGCGATTCAAATTTTGCCCCATCAAGCTTATAGTGTGCCATACTACAAAACCCTTTTGCTGAATATACAAATCTTATATACCAATAAATACTTTACAAATATACTGTCAATATAAAATTTTCCACCATAACGTTACAATTATCTTAAAAAACATTTGAATTAAATCACAAATACCAGTATTATCATTTATAAGGTTTACAATAATGCCTAAGAAGAACATAATACTACTATTATCATTCGTTATTTTTTTTGGGGCGATAGTTACCGCAGTTTTTGCCGATGATACACTATTTGTTACTGATGACTTTGATGTTGCCAATCTTGGACTGTATGTGCAATATTTACGTGATGTGCCACCACATACTGATATTAATGAAATCATAACCGCATACAAAAACAATCAATTTAAAGAATCTACCGATATAAACCCGTCGTTTGGATATTCTCACAACTGTATATGGGTAAGTTTTACTCTTGCAAATATATCCAAAAAACCTGTGCAATTGCTTTTGGAGTATGATTACCCCATTATTGATGATATTACACTTTTAATACCCGATGGTGCACATTTTAAAAAAATACAAACTGGTGACCGTTTCCCATTTTCATCACGTCCATTTCCCTATAGATCGTTTGTATTCCCCCTTGAAGTAAAACCAGGATTTACTACATATTTTCTTCGAATCCGTTCTGAAGGATCCCTCGTTTTGCCGTTAAAATTGTGGGGATTAAAGGCTTTTGAAGATATGCGAAATAGCTCATTGCCATTAATATGGATGCATTATGGTCTGATGCTTGCACTTCTTTTTTATAATTTATTTTTATTTATATCTACTCGTGAAAAAAGCTTCTTATATGTTGGCATGTTTATCATTGGTGTGACACTGTTTGCTATGGCTAACAATGGACTTGCAGCTCAATATTTGTGGCCTTCAAGTATCTGGTGGAGCAATATATGTCATCCTTTTTCTGTATTTTTTGCAATGATCGGGATACTGCTCTTTACACGTGAGTTTTTATCATTGCGTTTTGTTATAAGAAAACTGGATATATTTGTTCTTTTCATGACATTAATAACCTCATTCTTTACGTTAGCACCATTTTTACTACCATATTATTATGCTACACAGCTATCAGTACTCATGGCAGCTATTGGCTCAGTTTCAGTTATTGTTATTGGGATAATAGCACAAATAAAAAAAATCAGAGAAGCAATCTTTTACAATATTGCCACATTAAGCTTTGTATTAGGAGTATTGCTTATTGGATTGCGCTCATTTGGTGTATTAGGTGATAACTTCTTTACTGCATGGGGATATCAGTTGGGCTCTTCGGCAATGATTATACTGTTTTCGTTGGGGATTGCTGATAAGGTAAATACGTGGCGACGCGATAAAGAGCGAGCACTGTCACAACTTGCCACCTCAGAGGCTCGCTACCGTACCCTTGTTGAAAACGCACATGATGGCATCATCCTGGTTCAAAACTGGAAGCTTGTCTATTCAAATGGTGCATTTGCACGGATGATTGGATATACTGCGCAAGAACTTAAAAACATGCACCTAAAACAAATTGTTGCTGATACTGAGCTGGGTAAAGAGGTATTAACCCAGTATAATAACCGTTTGCAAGGGAAAGAAGCAAAAGTGCAATATGAAGCCCAGCTAAAACGAAAAACAGGCAATCTAATTGATGTCCTCATTTCAGCTCAGATGGTTATACTGGATGGAATACACACAAGCATAGCCATTATCACTGATATCAGTGCACTGAAAGAAGCGTATCATACCATTCACCAACAGTATGAGGAAATACAGTCACAGTATGAAGAACTGGAAGCAATGAATGAAGAAATGGTACGGACGCATTATGAACTCACTGAGACTACACATAAGCTTGAGGAAGAGACTGAGCGATTGCATGCAACGCTGCGCTCTATATATGATGGTGTTGTAGCAACCAATCTACATGGCAATATTATTCTGATCAATGACAAAGCCGAAAAATTAGCAGGCAAATCATCGGAAGATATAATTGGCAGGCCATTTAATTCAATATTCACATTTTATTATGTTACCACCAGGGAAGAATTCAAAAATCCCGTAAATGAAATTTTACAATATGGTGAGCTTGATACAAGTGGCTTTGCTCTGACATTTCAATCTTCTGATAAAGATGTAGTTATAGAACTATCGGGTGCCCCAATATATGTTGAAGGGAACATCATTGGTACCGTCATAGTTATGCATGACATTACCGGTCAATACTGGCTGGAAAAAGAAATTCAAAAGATAAGTAAATTGGAGTCACTGAGTATTTTAGCTGGCGGTATTGCTCATGACTTCAATAATCTATTAACATCCATCATTGGTAATCTTTCAATTTTGAAAGTCAAACTTACTGATATAGAATTATATCAAGAATATATCGAACGCATTGAAAACGCAGCGCAGAGAGCAGCTGACCTTACCAAGCAGCTTTTAACATTTTCCAAGGGTGGAGAGCCAATAAAAGAAGTAACTTCACTGGAACAGGTAATCAAAGACACAGCACAGTTTGTACTATCAGGTTCTAATGTAAGGTGTAATTTTGAAATACAATCCAATATGTGGAATTGTGAAGTAGATGTGGGGCAGATGAGTCAGGTATTTCAAAATCTAATTATTAATGCAGCACAATCCATGCCTCACGGGGGAGTTATTACTATTAAAACAGAAAATATTGTATACGATGGTACTCAGCAAAAACCACTGTTACCTGGTAATTATGTAAAGATAACAGTGAAAGATGAAGGGATTGGTATTCCAAAAGAAAATTTATCACGGATATTTGATCCTTTTTTTACAACTAAGCAACATGGCAGTGGCCTGGGATTAGCAACAAGTTTTTCAATTATTAAAAGACATGGTGGCTATCTTGAAGTGCATTCAGAAGTTGGCCAGGGCTCAGAGTTTATAATCTATCTCCATGCTACAGAAAAAAGCATTCATAGTCACAAAGGCAAGGAAGAACATATTGCTCCGCCAGGAGGAAGAATACTACTCATGGATGATGATTTCACTATCTATGAGGTTGCTTCGCATATGCTTGATATCTATGGCTTTGAAGTTGATTGGGTTGACACTGGTGAAAAGGCAATTGCACAGTACAAAGCATCAATTGCATCAGGAAACCCGTATGACCTTATTATAATGGATTTAACAGTACCTGGAGCCATGGGTGGTGTTCAGGCAGTACAGGAAATCTTAGAAATAAATCCTAATGCAAAAGTTATTGTTTCAAGCGGCTATTCCAATGATCCTGTGATGTCACATTATAAAGAATATGGATTCAAAGGTGTTATTGCAAAACCATACAGAATTGAAGAGATAATAAAAGTAATTAACGAAGTACTTGCACAGTAAGTCTTTTCTTTAATACTTCCGAAAATATACTATAGGTACCATTGTCTTCGATAGCGATTATCTTTATCACAAGATTATCGTTTATCGATTTAACGTATATTAGATAATAACTTTCATTTTGATTAAAGCACAGAATCTATAATTTTTTTGACAGAAGCTTTTGTACAGTTTTTTTTAAAGTCACGTTTTGCAGTAAAATGTCATTTATTAAGGAGATTAATGTTATATGAATAAAAAATGGATTACATTAATAATTATTACAATGTTAGCAAATATTCAAGCCTCTGTAGTGAAGCAAAAACAGGCTGATACTGAAAAAGTAAAACAGCAGTATGCATCTGATGTTGAAAAGAAGGAAGCAATAATCAAAAAAATACACGCACTTATGAAAGAAATTAATGCAAACGTTGGTGGAAAAGAAAACCTTGTAGTACCTGTTGAGCCTTCTAATGCTACTGATGTGGTTGACCATGATGAATATGCAAAAAAAGAAATTATACCTGAGAAAAAACCCGAAGAAGACAAAAAGGGTAAGGAAGAATCCTTAATTGCACCAACAAAAGGAAAAATGACCAGTAAATATGGATATAGGGTAAATCCCGTCACCAAAAAATATTTATTTCATAAAGGAATAGATATAGCTGCACCAAAAGGTACTAAAGTAGTAGCAAGTGCAAATGGCAAAGTTGCTACATCGCAATATATGAATAATGGATACGGTAATTGCATTATCATTGAACATGAAAACAATGTAAAAACACTGTATGCACATCTGGAAAAGCGTCTGGTTAAATCTGGGGACGTGGTACAACAAGGTCAACAGATAGGAACTGTTGGTGCTACTGGAAGAGCAACCGGACCACATCTTCACTATGAGGTATATAAAGGTAAGCAGTCAATAAATCCAGAAGAGCTTATTCATCATTAACTTTTAAGTATGATTACTATCTCACATGGTAATAATTATTACGTTTTTATGGCTAAAGATTTTATGTTGAAAGGATTTGCTATCTGTGATTTTTAAAATTATTATAACAATAGTTGGTATTATTTTCTGGATTATACTATTACCGGTAACTATCGCTCTATTTTCATTTAAAATTTTACCCATGCCGTTTCACACCACACAGCTTACAGGTATAGGTGTTGCAGTGGGAATAATTGGCCTGTTAATCTCTCTATGGGCTGTTATTTCACAAATAACCATAGGTAAGGGAACACCTGTCCCCTTATTTGGTCCTCAAAAACTTATTGTTACAGGTCCATACAGGTTTTGCCGCAATCCCATGACACTGGGCCTTATGCTGTATTACACTGGTGCAGGAATTATTATTAACCATGGAATTGCTGCAGCACTATTATTAGCAATAGTTCTTTTTCATATACTCTATGATGCATTTTTTGAAGAAAAAGAACTGGTACGTAAATTTGGTAATGACTATATACACTATAAACAAACCACCCCTTTCATCCTGCCTAAAATACGTCTGTTTAAAAAATAATTTTCATTTTCAGTTGACTTTATTACAAATATTTATAACATTACTATTATGAATAAAAAAGCGTGTGTGCTGGGTGCAACTGGTCTTGTTGGTTCAAATTTACTATCGTTGCTCACCAGTGATACTTATTACTCTACTATTAATGTTATAACAAGGCGAAAGGTTCCTCAACAAGTCAACACAGTCACTCAATATATTGCTGACTTTAATAATCTTGAAACGGTAGCCAATGCATTTGCCGTTGATGATGTCTTTTGCTGCCTGGGTTCCACAATGAAAAAAGCAGGCTCAAAAGAAGCATTTAAACAGGTTGATTACGAATATGTAGTAAAAGCAGCTAAAATTGCTCATGTACAGGGAGCAAAACAATTTTTGGTTGTCAGTGCTGTTGGGGCACATCCACATTCACTGTTTTTTTATAATAGAACAAAAGGACAGATGGAAAAAGATATAGCTTCAATCCCATTTGAAGGAGTTCATATATTCAGGCCATCACTTTTAGTGGGCCAAAGGGACGAAAAGCGGTTTCTTGAGGATATAGCCCAACGATGTACAAAGCCATTACACTATATACTGAAAGGGCCTTTAAAAAAGTACGCACCCGTAGAAGCAAAACATGTTGCTGCATCCATGATTCAGACAGCAAAAGCAAATATACCGGGCATTCATATTCATGAAGCATTATAGGCAATAGTTACTGGATAGAGTACTGGTTTTTGTATAAAGAATATAAACACTTTATTACACCTTGACATTAACACCTGCCAGCTTGTAATAAAGTGAATATTTATAATCAAAGGAGGTTGTATATGTATCGCAAATTTTTTATCATTGCGATTGTTTTGTGTTTGTTAATCCCATTCGTCGTATTTGCTCTTGATGATGCGCACTTCATTCAAGATGATGACTATTTTATTTCCAAGGAGCCTTACAAACAGGGATGGATTTATGTAGAGCTTGCAAAGATGATTCAGCCTGCAAAACCGGAAACAAAAAATGAAGCTCAGTTTATGACTGTTCGCGAAGGGGAAGAGTTGTGGACTAAGCATTTCTGGAAAACAAGAATTGCAACTGTGGCTGAGTGTAAGGTTGGTACTGTTGTTATTTGTTTTAATGACAATGTGAAAGATGATGTGTACCATGCACCAGAAGACAAGGATAATGCCCGCAATGGAGCATGGTTCATGGCAAAGATAACCGATATTTCTGATTTGTATAAAGGTTACATCACAGTGTCAGGTGGTTATAAAATCTATAAAGACAATCTACGTCTAATTATAAAATAATTTAATGAGGAGCAAGTATATGAAAAGAACATTTATACTTCTTTTAGCTGGTTTATTAATAGTAGTCATTTCTGGTTGCCAAAGTGACTCAAATTATCTCAGTGATACAATAAAAGGCAGAGTTACTGATGCAGCGCTTGATAGTTTAACAACAAAATCAACAGAAACAACGCAAAAAACAAAATCTTCTAGCGACTATGTCCCTTCAGATGCTGATGCACATTATATTCAACCATCAGATTATTTTATTGCTGACCGTGAATTCCCAAATCAGGGGTGGATATATGTGTATATTGCTAAAGTTATCACCGCACCAACAGCCCAGACCAAATATGAGGGACAATTTATGAAGGTTCAGGATGGCAAAGAAATCTGGACTAAATATTACTGGAAATCCAGGATAGCAACCAAAGCAGATATCAAAATAGGCACTGTAGTGATTATGTTTGACGGTAATTATCAAAATAATATTGCAATGCCACCAAAAAATAAAGATGAAGCAAGGAATGAAAACTGGTTCATGGCAAAGATCACTGACACCACAGACCTTTATAAAGGATATGTCACTGTATCGGGTGGTTATAAGGTTGGTGTTGATGCCTTAAGAGTGCCTTTTAAATAATTTTACCCATACACGTATAGAAATGTTACATTAGGGGGCTCTATGCCCCTTTTTTTATTCATATAATAGTTGACGAACATAAAAACACTTTTGTTATTACCATTAATTTTTACAATTGCATTTGTGCGATAGTTACTATACACTAATCCTTTAGGGGGAAAGTATGGATGTTGACGCCATTAAAACCGTTTTAATTATTGGCTCCGGGACTATGGGACAACAGATAGGCTTTCTATGCGCTATGCATGGTTATAGAGTACACATGTATGATGTAAAGGAAGATGCTCTACAAAGTGCCCGGGAAAGAATTGTCAAACTGGCCGAATGGTTTGAAAAACATAATGTAAAAAATACTTCTGGTGCATTGCCATTACTGTATTATTATACTGATGCTGCAAAAGCAGCTCAGGGTGTTGATTTTGTAAGCGAATCAGTACCTGAAGACCCAGCATTAAAAGCAAAAATATTCAGTGATTTTAATGCTCTGTGCCCACAGCACACTATATTTACAACCAATACTTCATCGCTGGTGCCATCGCAAATTGCAAAAGAAACAGGAAGGCCTGATAGATTCCTGGCATTCCATTTTCACGATGTCAGAACAACAAAGATTGTTGATGTTATGCCCCATCCACAAACCAGCCAGCAAGCTATAGAGGTAACTATCGCTTTTGCAAAAAAATTAGGACAGATTCCAATTGTACTAAAAAAAGAAAATAATGGGTATGTCTTCAATACAATGCTCATGACGTTAATAAGTTCAGCACTGACACTGGCAGCCAACGAGGTAGCTTCTATCTATGATATTGATAGAAGTTTTATGGGTGTTATGGGCACACCCATTGGTCCTTTTGGCATAATGGACAGTATTGGGCTTGATACAGTATACAAAGTAACAAAATACTGGGCAGATTTGTTAAATGATAAACAGGGTAAAAAGAATGCTTCATTTTTACAGCATTATATTGACAAAGGTTTGCTGGGAACAAAAACTGGCAAAGGATTTTATACGTATCCGCATCCTGAATTTTCAAAACCGGAATTTTTGCAACCATAACACTCATAGGCTACAGCAATGCATTTTGAGATTATTAACAAAGATTGTGATACACAGGCACGCACAGGGATTATCCACACTCACCATGGTACCGTACACACTCCTGTCTTTATGCCTGTTGCTACACGGGGTGCTATCCGCGCATTAACAATCCGTGATATTGAAGAAATTGGATTTGAGATAATTCTGTCCAACACATACCACATGTATATTCGTCCTGGCATTGAACTGCTCAATGAGGTGGGCGGTCTTCATAATTTTATGAATTATCACAAACCCATTTTAACCGATTCGGGCGGGTTTCAGGTATTTTCATTGGCAGATTTACGCAAGGTGCATGATAATGGCGTAGAATTCAAGTCACATATTGACGGCTCCAAACATTTTTTTAGTCCCCAAAAGGTTCTGGATATACAGAGGATTATTGGTTCGGATATCATGATGGTTTTAGATGAATGTGTTGAATACCCTTCAACACAGCATGCTGCACAGAAGGCAGTAGACAGGACACTGCACTGGGCATCAATCTCATTTCAATACTGGAAAAATACATTTAATACAGAGAGGCAGGCACTCTTTGCCATAGTACAGGGTAGTACCTTCACTGATTTACGGAAACATTGTGTTGAGGGATTACTGGAGTATGAATTTTCTGGCTATGCTATTGGCGGGCTTTCTGTAGGTGAACCAAAAAGTGAATATGCACGGATAACAGCCATAACAGCACCCATGTTACCATGGGATAAACCCCGATACATGATGGGTGTTGGCAGTCCACTTGAAATACTTGAAGCTATAAAACACGGAGTAGACATGTTTGACTGCGTGATGCCAACACGCATTGCCCGTAATGGTACACTCTTTACATCAAAAGGACGTGTCAACATCAAGTCGGGTATATATGCACAGGATTTTAGCCCTCTTGATGAAAATTGCCAGTGCTATGTGTGCCGTACATTTACCAGAGCATATCTTAGACACATTTATAAAATGAATGAGATAGCAGCCCTTATTTACAATACCTACCATAATCTGTATTTTATGAAGCAATTTATTGAAGGCATACAGAAAAGTATTGCAGAGAATAGATTTCTTCAAGAATATAAAAGATGGGAAGAGATTTACGCTAATAATAAAGAATAAAGTATATCCCACCACCTTCAACAGCGGTTCAACCCTCAATAACCATAAAAAATTTTTAAAAAAATAAAAATTTTTTATATTTTCCCGTTAATTTTTTCTAATTCCTGCGTTGTATATAGTGAGTCTATAATCCAATTTCTTTCATTTCTTTTTGAGTGATGGGGTTAGTACAAATTAATCTCATAATAAATGCAATCTCATCACTCTGATTGAAGTAAAAACAATGTACGGCAGAAGGTGTGACAGAGTCAAAGATGAAGAATATATATTTTATCCGGGGGAATTATACCATGATACACATTTCTTTAAAAATGTTAAATTTTACAACTTGTATATCAATCATTATTTTTTGTATTTCATGTACAACGGCAACCATCCCACCAAAACCACAATCTAATAGTATAACTGAAGTATATACTATAGATAATTACAACAAACTTCACGCCGTGGAACACATGACCTCACCGTCTGGAGTCATCGTCTCAATAAATGCTATTAATGTTACATACGTAAACAATGATGAAAATGATTCAAATAATAAAAAGGAACTTATTCTATGGAACAATGAAATACAGAAAGCATTATTACAACAGGGAATTCAAATAATCGAAGAAAATAGAACCATTACACTGTTTGATGAAAATAAACAACAGAACCAACATCCCTCATTAATAATCGACACACTCCGTATTGAGAGAATATCTGAAACTCTAAGTTTATTGCACAAACATGTGGGTACTACAACAATTTATCCATATCATTACTACTTTGCTGAAATTAACGCAAGTATTTCTGTCCATAATGTTATTGTGTGGCGGGGTAGTGTTCGTTTAACATCATTTGACTTATTTCAACAGAAGAAGCTTCTAACCATACCCCAAGTTTACTTCACATTAACAAGTAATTTTTCTTATTCAAATAAGATGAAACAATGGATAAGCACCAATCCTACCCTATCATTGTCAGATAATTTCAGTAAATACCTTGATTCCAATATAGACAGCGATCTGCATAAACAACAGCTTATAGCATTGGCTGTAACAACATTACTATCAAATATCAAGGGTGGAAAATGAGAGCATTTACCGGTATAATAGTACTTTTTTTCTATATTGCTTGTAGCAATATCAATCAGTCAAAAGAATTATATACCAAAGCACTTACACGTTATGCAAACAAAGATTTTGAAGGTGCAAGGACGTTATGCTTGGAATCAATCAAAAAGGCCGATTTACCTGATTCGTATTTGCTTTTAGCAAAGATATACTTTTTTACCAATAATCCCGATTTTGAAAAAATAATAGAAAAGTATATCAGGTTAACCCATAGCTCTCAAGGATATATTTTATATGCACGGTGGTTTATAAGAAGCCACAAACAGGATGAGGCCATCAGGTATCTTGAAAAAGCACTTCAACATTCACCCAATGATCCTGTCGCGTTGTATCTTCTTGGTACCATTCAGTACGCAAATAAGCAGTATGATGATGCTATTATAACATTCCACAGAGCTTTTGCTAACTACTTTCCCCTTATGCAGATACACAGGCACTTACAGGAAATGTATAGTGCAATGCACATGCCTGAGCGAGCTGCATATCACCAGGCTATTCTTGAATCCATAAAAAAATTTGATGATTCTACAAATGGAGAATAACAATGAAAAAGCATATGATTATTGTATCTTTCTTTGTATTTATTACCGCATGTAAGTCTTTAGATATTCAAACAGTTCAGCATGCTCCTTTTGCAAATGATTCAATTTTTATCAAAGACGTACGCATTCACAATGAGCAATACAGCAACATAAAGGATTCATTAGCTTCACATATTGTTTTCCATCTGCAAAAGAATAATCTCAAGGCTGCTTCATATTTCAATCCTGTCTATCGCCAACAGGATTTTAAATATACGGCTACTGTTGATATTTTCATCTCAAAAACTGGCGACATTTTTAACCAGGTGGAAAACGTATCTCTTTTCATATTAATTAATGATGCATCAACCCATGTTGCAAGCATACGGATTATCTCAAAAAGCTATTGCTTACAGGAAAGTTTTGATCAGGCAATGATAGCTAAAGCTATCGCTCAAAAAATTGACGCTATGGTTGTTAAAAGATGAAAAAGGTTTTTGGTATTTTTGTTTTTTACATCATTGCAACTAGTTTTGCATGGAGTCAGGATACACTGACATTGCAAAAGGCGTGTGAGTTAGCATTAAAAAACAGTGTACAGCTTGAAACGTTGAAAGTCAGGATTCAATCATCGCGAATGATTGTACACGAACGATGGCGTGAATTGCTTCCCAATATAACTTTTCAATATTCAAAAAATGATACTGTTGCCATTAGAGAAGATGATACACGTTTGCAATCGCTTGTATGTACGGTACAATATGATATTTTTACAAACCAACAATCGTTGATTGCCTATTCAATAGCACAGATTGAATCAATGCTTGCAAATGAAGAATATACCATAGAAAAAAATAAAATTATTCTTTCAACCAAAGAGGCATACTTTGCACTACAAAGAAAAAGAAAGGCAATTGAAATCTATCAGCTCCTTTTAAAAAGCCTTCAGTTACAAAAAAACATTATTACTGCACAACAACAATTGGGCATGGCCACAGAGCTACAGCAAATACAGGTTGATGGGAAAATTGCTGAAGCTCAGTACAATATCCTCAGTGCACAAAATCAATATGTCAATTCATTGCAGGATTTTGCTACTACTTTAGGCATTAACTATGCATCTATTCAATTCCCGGAACAGGAATATACTGAACTACAAAACATCACTATGGCAAGTAAAGATACCCTGGTATCCTTATCAATGCAAAATCGCAATGAACTAAAGAAAAGTTATTATACACTTATTAAAACTCAAAAAGAATACCAGCTGGCACAGTATTACTATCTGCCAAGAATTCAACTTTTTGCAAGTTATGGCTATAGCGGGTCTGAATTTCCCATGAATAAAAAAATGTGGAATGTTGGCCTGTCAATAACAAGTTTGCTTTTTGGAAATACAACTTCACTAACCAATTCATATGGAAAAAAAGACAATGGCAATGCAACAGACGTACATTCCAGTGCATCTGTTGCTGTCTACGACAATCCATCGTTTATACGATCTATAATTGATGCTGAAGCAGCATATACCCAAGCACAGAAGAATCACCAACAACTTATCCAGATAATACGTGCTGATGTTTCAAAAGCTTATGATACTGTGATTGAGTCTTTGAAAAAAGTTGAAATAGCCAGGCAAACCGTACTGCTTCTGGAAAAACAATCGGTAATTGAAAATGAGCAGGTTCGTTTAGGTGATATCACCCGCTATGATGTTTTAAAAACGCTGGTGGAGCTTTCGCAGGCACGTCTCAAGCTGCAGGAAGCAATAACTGATGTTTTTGTTTCACTGGCAGCATTAGAAAATGCTGTTGGACTGCCTATTGAATCTATATTTGCAAATATACGGGAGATGTATAATTAATCATGAACTTCTTTACGTTACTTAAAGAATATCAAAGAAAAATTTATTTATTCGTTTTACTATGCATAATTATCTCAACAGCATATTCAATACTTTCTTTATCTTTGCATAAAAATACTGTAATACAGGAAATGCCCATTCAGGTTGAAACCTATACCGTAAAAGCAAAAACAATAACAAAAAAAGTAAACAGCATTGCAACAGTACAGTATAAAGACAAAGCTATTATTTCATCCAAGATATTTGGGCGCGTAGAAAAAATATTTGTGGAACAGAGCACGCATATAAAGAAAGGACAATTATTAGCTAAGATTGAAACATATACACTGGAATTGCAACTTAAAGAAGCTACAGCCGAACTTAAAAAAGCTCAGGCTAATCTACGCTTAGCTGAAGAGAAATTGTTGCAGGCTGAAAGAAATGTTGAACAGCGCCTGAAAGCAATTGCAAAATCAAAATTAGAACTTACTGATAAATATGTAACACTTCAAAATACTGAAGATATACTCAGAAAAAAAGAAAAATTATTTAAAGCAGGTGGCGTTACTGAAACAGAGCTCAATACATTGCGGACTAATTATCATACGGTAAAGACACAATTTTTACAGGCTAAGAAAGATTACGAAACACTGATTGTAGGCTTTAGAGATAGTGATATAGCTAAGGCTGGTTTTAACAAACCACAGGATGAGTCAAAAACAAATGAGCTTTTGAAATTAATAAATACCACAATGGAACAAGCAGAACGCGATGCAGCAAAAAGCCAGGTTGAGCAGGCAAAAACACGGTTAGACATAATCAAAACCAATATAAACGAAGCTTCAATTACATCACCCATTAATGGTATTGTTGCTGTTCGTTCAATTGATATAGGCGAAAAGGTAAGTGAGGATACCAATCTTTTTGTCATCATTAACACATCAAAGGTATATTGCATATCTCAGCTTAATGAAAATGACCTAATTTTTATACAGCCTGGCCAGAAAGCTGAAATCATCATCGATGCATTAAGCAAAACATACTATGGCACGGTTGAAATTGTAAGCCCTGTACTTGACCAGACATCTAGAACAGCAGATGTAAAAATTATATGTTCAAATAATGATAATAACCTGAAACCCGGTATGTTTGCCCGTGTATCTATTAATGTACAAACAATATCCAATGCGATATGCATCCCTGCAACATCTCTTAAAGAAAGCGATAGTTCCAGTGTCTTTATCATAAAAAATAATATGGCCTTTGAAAAGAAAGTTAGTGTTAAAGAAAGAATTAATGAGGAAATACTGGTGGATGGGCTACAGGAAGGTGACATCATAGCCAGCTCACAGATAAAGCTCTTATATGATAAAGCTAAAGTAAAACCAATATCAAAAACCAATTAACGTTAAAGGTGTAAATGCTATGAAAGCGTTATTAAATTTCATACTTATGGTTTCTTTGATTTCATGCAGCATGGACATACAGCCGCCAGAGATTGTTTCGTACTCACCACCTCATAATGCTACAGTACCATCATCATGCCCGGTGAGCGTTTGTTTTTCCAATTCAATGAATAAGGATAAAACACAAAAGGCATTTGTATTGGTATATGGGGAATATGGCGATAGTTCCGTAAAGGGGAATTTTGCCTGGAGCAATAATGATACTGTAATGACATTTACACCTGAATTGCCACTGCGCAATGGTTACTATCGACTCATTATAGAAAAAACCGCATGCGATACTCATAACAATACTCTTGTTACCCAGCATATATCAAATTTTACCATAGGACTGGATACTATCCCGCCAGAAATACAATCATTACAACCAGTTGATTGTAGCGAAAATATATCATTGAACACATCAATAACAATTACCTTTTCTGAACCTATGGACACCGCTTCAGTAGAAAAAAATATACGGTTTACTCCTTCGTTTGATTATACATGTATATGGAATACTGCAAATACCATACTAACCATAACACCATATAAACCGTTACTATTTAATACCTGGTATCAGATTAATATATCTCAATGCGAAGACCTTTCCCATAACACGATGATACAACCAGTGACGTGCCGGTTCAGAACAGGCAGCGAATATATACGGCCACTCATTACTGGACTCTACACAACCTCAATTTCACAAAATATGGCACAATCTGAGAATTTCACAGTATACCAAGGAGCAAACATAAATGATGAAATTATTATTACTTTCAGCGAACCCATAGATACTTCATCAATAACAAGCTCATTTATTATTTCGCCGCAAACCAGCTGGGACGCTTACTGGGATAATTCAAACCAAACCTGTACTATTTGTTTCCCGCAACCACTTGAAGTTAATACTCGATATGAAATACGCATAAATACCAATCTAAAAGATATAGCTCAAAACACATTACTCAACGATCTGTGTGTATATATAGTAACGAATGGTAATCTTTCAAGAACAGTACTAATTTCTGAACTTGAATGTATGCTTTATGAACAAAAGGCTCTAACTCCATTAAGCGTTACCGACTTAGGTAATGAATTCAATCAAAACACCACCTATGAGTTTACTGTAAAGTTTTCAACTCCAGTGCTCAGGAATTCTGTTCCAGATAATATAAAAATACAATGTCTGTATGGTGAACAACCTGAAATAAGTGGGAATATTAATCAATACAGGTGGATAGACGATAGCCAGACATTGAAATTAACTATTTCTGCAATTGAAGGTGGAAACGTATACAAATTAACCTTTAAAGGCGGTACTGACGGCATAAAGTCAGCCTATGGCATACCTATGCAGAACGATGTATGGTATATATTTTATTTTCATCCGGTAGATTAAAAAAATTGCACCATTTACAGGAGAAGTTTATTATGAAAGTACCCTTTACCACAATTTTACTGTCTTTTACGCTCCTATCCTGTAATTATTTTGTGGATATTGATCCACCTGAAGTCATTAGCATAACCCCTGCTAACAGATCCGTAGTTTTAGAAGATCGCCCTGTTATTTGTGTAGAATTTTCTGAATCCATGGACAGACCAAAAACCGAAGAAGCTTTTTCCATTAGTGGAGAACATCAGCCAAAGGGACATTTCCGATGGGAAAACAATAAGCTTTATTTTGACCTTATTGAAAATTGTAAAGATGCTACTGTTTATACAATCATTATACGCTCCAGTGCGGAAGACAGTCATGGCAACAATCTTAAAGAAGATTATACATCATCATTTTCAACTGGTATTGACCTTATTAAACCTGAAGCTCTCATAATACAACCTGCGGATGGAGAACGAATATCTGACATATTTTTGCCACTGATTGTACAGTTTTCTGAAGCTATTAGTTTAGATTCAGTAAAAAAAGGCTTTGTCATTACCCCATACGTTGCCGGTGATATTACGCTGCAGGATGACAATTCTACTTTAGTATTCACTCCGTATAATAATTATATACATGGTACAACATACACCATTACTCTATCAACAGATATTGTAGATATAGCAGGGAATCATCTATTAAAAGAATATAAAAGTATCTTTATATGTGGTACTGACTTCATTGCTCCAACGTTATATCCTGAAGCAGTACAGCCACCTGATTATTCTGTTGGATGTTTTGCGCATTACACTGACACAGCAATGCGACTGCAACCTTTCACAACAACAGAAGGCATCGATAAAAATGCAAGCTTACTTATACGATTTTCAAAAGCTATGCAGCGTATTGATACCAGGGAAAGTATCAGCATATCCCCTCCCTGTAATGCTTCTTTTACATGGGAAGATGACCAGAACCTCCGTATAATACCCTCTTCACCACTAAATCTGATGCAAACGTATATGCTGACTATTTCTTCACAGGCAAAGGACATGGCAGGGAATACTCTTGATCAGGTATATAATTTCCCATTTAAAATATATTCACAGTATTCACAACCAATTGAAGTTACACCGTATGGCAATATCAGCAAATATATATATCAGTTAGGCTGGGATTCCAACGGCAATGCTGATGATAGTTTGTTGCGTGTATTAGAAAATGACGATATCATTGACTCGGCACCGCCATATGCTTGTTACAAGCTCATTAACAATACTAATGTTACAGTCTTGATATTCAGGATACAATTTGCCAATACAACAAATACACTGGCTACTATTGCGTCATTGGATTTGCCTTCAGCAATGCAGGCTATATCATTGAGCCTCACTGCATCACAATTGAGTCCTACTCCAATCCCAAAAATATGGAAGATTGAAGTACCAGATAATCATCCCGATTGCATTGATATATATATGTTCAATCTTACTCCACAATCATATTACAGATTATCCATTAATCATGGCACCAATGGTATTAAGGATACCTCAGGCAATTACATGCTACATCCATTTGCTATTTATCTTAATATGTAACGATATATATGGGAACATTAATAGTACAACGTCCTGTAACAATTATTATGGCATTCTGTGCACTGTGCCTTTTTGGTATTATATCACTGTGCAACCTCACCATGGATCTGCTGCCTCCTGTACAGTATCCTGAGATTTCCGTTATTACACTGTATCCTGGTGCTGCTCCATCGGAAATTGAACAACTTATCACACGACCAGTTGAAGAGGCAGTAAACAGCGTTGCTGGAGTAAAGCGCATACATTCTGAATCAATTGAAGGTGCAAGCCTGGTTGTCGCCACACTGCAATGGGGAAGCAATATTGATTTTGCTCTCTTAAAAGTTCGTGAAAAAGTTGATCTTGTAAAAGGTATCCTTCCTCAGGATGTCTATAAGCCAATCGTTACACGCTTTGATCCAAACTCCCTTCCAGTCATGAACATAGCCATTACCTCGCAGGATATGGATTTACGACAGCTGCGCCATGAAACAGAAAAAAATATAGTACCACTTTTTGAAAGAATTGAAGGAGTTGGTAATGCTAAAGTAACGGGAGGCAAGGTACGCCAGATTGAAGTACTCATAAACCGTGATGCACTGCAGGCATACAGTATAGGGATACATGAGATAATCGATAGCATCCAGTCATCACACTTCAATTATCCTGCGGGCACCCTTGTTACAGGCAATAAAGAACTCCTTATACGGACTTCAGGCGAGTTTAAAAACATCAGTGACATTGAAAATGTTTCTGTTAAGAAAACCCAGGATGGCCGATTAATCTTTTTAAAACATGTTGCCCGCGTTATAGATGGATTTAAAGAAATTACCAGCCAGTCATTTATCAACGGTCACCCGTGTGTTACTCTGTCCATCATTAAAGAGTCAGGCAAAAACACTGTTGAGGTGTGCCGTAAGACGCGGCACCTTGTTGAAAACCTCCAGAAAAAATATGACAGAAGACTAACATTTGATATAATAAACGATCAATCACAGTACATCCGCAGTGCCATATCCAGTGTTGTGTCTTCTGCTATAGCTGGTTCTTTTATTGCATTTTTTGTTCTTCTACTTTTCACGCAGCGTTTCTTTTCTGCATTCATTATTACCATAGCAATACCTGTATCAATTATCATTACATTCTTTTTCATGAATTTATTTTCCATTAATATCAACATGATGTCATTAGGCGGATTGACCATATGCGTGGGCATGCTTGTTGACTGTGGCATAGTAGTAATTGAATCTATTTCCAATGTAAAAAATACATCACTCCAGCAAGCCATATATACAATTGCCCCATCACTTATTGCATCAACATTAACCAGTGTGGTCATTTTCCTACCACTGTTACTCATAAAAGGATTGGGCGGTGCACTATTTGCTCATTTAGCCATCACAGTAACTATCGCCCTTTTTGCTTCTCTTTTTGTTGCCCTGCTTCTCATCCCTGCACTGTACACTATTCTGTCACAAAAAGTTCATCATGCTAAAAAGCAACAGCACTTTGTGGCGATAGTTCATATTAGTTCATTTTTCCACAAAATTAATTCATTGCTGCATACTATCGAACACCGATACGTTTCACTGCTTGATATGGTACTTTCACGGACTAAATGTATTTACATGGTAACAATCGCTATTATTGTTCTTGGTGTATGTACCATTTGCATTATGACCAGGTCGCTGATGCCTGATACAAAACAAAGTGAGTTTACTATTAGATTGGAGGCGCCTCCTGGTACCACATTACAACAAACAATTAATATGCTTCAATATATTGATTCAATATTGAAACACTATCCTGACATTGACAAACGATTAATAACAGCAGGCTATAACCCTGAAGATTATACTGAATACTTTGGCAGGGAAAAGAATACCAATATTGGCCAGATTTATGTACTATTGCACAATGGAGAAGATGCAAGGGATTGCATTACATATTTAGAGAAAAATGTGAAACTGGCAGATAATGTTCATATTGAATACAATGTAACAAATATTGATTTTTTACAGGTGTCGCGTACAGGTAGTGGTGCTATAACCATTAACTGCACAGGAAATTCATTACATGATATTAATGCTGCTGCCGCTGCATTTATACAAGAATGCACCGGACAACCATGGATTACACAATGTTACAGCGAAATTAAACAGGGCAAGCCTGAACTTACAATACAGGCTGATACTGATAGGTTAGCTTCTTATGGATTAACACTTCAGGATGTTGCTTCATTTATACACACTGCTGTGTATGGAACACACTCAGGAAAATACAATGAATCAGATCATGCGGTTGATATTGTTACACGATTTGATAGCAACTTCCGTGACAGCATAGATGACATAGGAATGATACCCATTAGGGCTAATGGGGGTGCTACATGTACATTACTTCACACTATTGCCTCAATTTCCAATTCACAGGGATATTCTTCAATTATACGAAACAATCAGCAACGATGCATACCCATTCATATTGTAACAAACGGCATCTCACAGGAAAACGCAATAGAAAAATTACAACGGTTGTGGGAAAAACACAAACAACAAAATGTTTCGTTTGTTTTATCACAGGAAATGATTGAAACAAAAGAATCACTTCAATCGCTGTATGCTATTCTTATACTTTCTATTGTATTAATATACATGATTATTGCCTCACAATTTGAATCACTTCTTTATCCGCTGTTAATCATGTCATCAGTGCCTGTAGCTTTATGTGGATCATTCATATTTCTTTTTTTTACGGGAAAATCAATTAATATCATGTCACTCATGGGAGCAGTTGTTCTTATAGGTACTATTGTAAATAATGCTATATTGCTTCTTGATACTATTATTCATAACTATCGCCATAATAGCAATGTGTTTGAATTAATTACAAAATCCTGCAGACAGCGTCTTAGACCAATCATAATGACATCCCTCACCACCATTTGCGGGCTTATACCACTGGCGTTAGGATTACAGGAAGGCTCAGATGTCCAATCACCACTTGCAATTTCCATCATTGGCGGCATGATTGCAGGAACAGGTTTTATTATGCTCTGCCTGCCACACTTCATACATTTAGCAATCAGGGAAAATTCATGAAATTAATACAATATTTCGTTACCCATAGAATAACAACATTAATGATCTTTTGCGGTATCATGGCAACAGGCTTTTTTGCATTTACATCATTGCCGTCATCACTTTTGCCTGATATGAGTAATCACGCCATAACGCTTGTAGTGCGGTATCCTGGACAGTCGCCGTATAAAATAGAGGAGATAATCACCAATCCACTTGAAGAAGCTATTAGCACTATTGGCGGAATAGAAGAAATTGTTTCTTCAAGCAATGACAATGAAGCCCGCATCTACATAACCTTTGAAAACGATGCACCGCTACAATATAAAGTGTATGAACTGCATGAAAAGATAGAACCCGTGCGTGCCATGTTTCCAGAAGATGTCAATGAACCCGAGATATATCTTCAGGGAATTGACTATTCGCCTATTATGGTAATTGGATTATCAAGTACACAGTATAGCCTTAACAAACTGCGAGATATAGCTGAAGGCAAATACAAAAAAGCCCTGGAACGTGTTGAAGGCATTTCAATGATTGAGATAGGCGGAGGCAACAAACGCGAGATTCATGTGACTGCTGATAACAATTACTGTGTTGCTCACGGCATACCATTGCATCGTATAGCAGAACAAATTCAAAAAAACAATTTTATTCATTCATTGGGAATTCTGCATGATCCCATGAATGATTATACATTGCGCCTTAAAAGTAGATTTTTTTCACTGGAAGAAATTAAAAACCTGCCATTAGTATCAGCATCTGCTGGTTTACTGAAACGTTTAGGCCAAATAGCTACTGTAAAAGATTATGCGGGCAAACAGGACTCATTATCACGTTACAACGCTCTGGAACAGGTTTCATTATATATCTATAAAACCAGTACAGCCAATCCTATAGATGTATCACAACAGGTAGCGAGCATACTGTCCCAATGCTCACTACCTGGTGTTACAGCACATATAACCTATAACAGTGCAGAAGAGATACAAAAAGCACTTCATAACCTTTATATAAGTTGTATAGCTGGTATGATATTGACAATGCTGGTGGTATATATTTTTTTAAAAAATATACGGGCTACTATAGCAGTCATTATTGCAATCCCATTTTCATTTATGGCTATTGCAATTTATTTATTTTCCAGCGGTGCCACACTTAATGTTATAACACTTTCTGCAATTGCCATTGCAACAGGCATGGTTGTTGATAATAGCATTATTGTCATTGAAAAAATATTTTCACATTCAAAGCGCAAAACTATTACCGATGAACATATTATATCATCAACACAAAAGGTTGCAAGAGCCCTGGTTGCATCAAGCCTAACTACAATAGTAATATTTATTCCCGTGTTGCTATTAAAAACAAAGAGTACTGCTTTATTCATCCAGTTAGCTGGCACTGTGATAGTTGCTATAGTTTCATCACTGATAGTTGCTATTATATTTGTACCATGGTGTTTACATGTAACCGTATTTATACAACCACTACCATCGTTATCTATTTCTTTGCTCCATAAATTAATTCCACAATTTCTAAATGTAACAGTAGTTACATCTTTTGTAAAGAAATGCAAAAAATATGTATCAATTGCACATGTTAACTCAACAATGGAATATTTTTTTAATAATCAAAAAAAACTCTATGGTATTACCCTGCTTGCAATTACCAGCACGGTGATTCCAATCTCAAAAATAACTGTTGATGATATTACCTTTACCGATCAAAATAAACTCTTTGCACGATTGGAAATGCCCTCAGGTTCATCATTACAGGCAACATCTCAGGCTGCTTTTACTATAGAAAAGCAGTTGCAACACATTAAATCAATTAACAATATCTCAACACGAATTGAGCAGGAACATGCAGAGTTTATTATTGATACAGATGGTACAATAAACAGTGAAATGATAAAAAAGCAATTACAGCTTCTACCAGATACTTCATTAATTTTTACCAGTACAGGTGGCATAATACACAATGAAATTGAAGTCATCATAAAAGGCAGGGATGTACAGGTTACTCGACAGTTAGCATATACATTTGCTGCACAGTTGCAAACAACTTCAGCAGTTGAAGATATTATCTATCATTTCAAAGACGAGCGTCCCGAAGTATTAATTCAATTTGACAGGATGAAATGTGCATACACAGGCATTCCCATTGCCTATGCAGGCGATTACATAAGAAATCTTTTCTATAGTCCTGTGATAACCAAATACATTGATGACAAAGAAGTTGATGTTCGTATTACAAATAACCACTATGATGTTAATGAAATTAATGATATAACACTTCCTCTGGATAATAGGGTAATTCCATTAAAGAATATTGCAACAGTTTCTACATCAAATATCGTTACCACAGTATGGCATCACGATAAAATGCGATCTGAAACAATCAGCATTATTCCAAAAGTTCCCATTCATAAAATGGAAAAGATCCTTTACAACACCATTCAACAATTATCACTCCCCGATGGATATTACATAGAATATGACAAGACCTTTACACAGCATAAACAATCCATTATCTATATGGTGATCTATATATGCATTGCTATTGCCTTAGTGTACATGGTGATTGCTTCTATATTTGAATCTTTCATACTACCATGGATAATTATCGTATCAGTACCAATAGCATGGATGTGGGCAATCTGGACAGTATATATCTTTACCATTCAGTGTAATATAGCAACCATTATGGGATTTGTAGTATTAACCGGTATTGTGGTTAACAATTCAATACTTTTGTTAGATAGTTATTTGCAACACATCAAATCTTCAAGACAAAAGAAATTTTTATTAATAAAAGATTATCACACCATAAATCAGCATCGCAGTAAACCAATGCTGATAACAACAATAACCACTGTATCTGGTTTGTTACCGCTGGTTATTTCTTCTAGTGGAAGTCATCTATGGCAGGGGTTTGCTGTTACAGTAATATCGGGTCTGTGTGGTTCATTTGTATGTATATTAATTATTACACCAATATTATTCAATAGCTACCAAAAGAATTTTAATATTAAACATTAAGATTTTTTCTGTGGTTTCTATTTTTTTTGCCTGCTCTGCGTAAAGCATTTCTCATTTTTTTCATTGAACAGCTAATTGTCTTTTTCCCATTCAAGCAAAAACTCCTTTATCCTCAAACCACCACTGTAATTGCCAATATCCCCATTGCTCCGTATTACCCTGTGACACGGATAGATAACAGGAAATATATTTTTTGCCATTACATTCCCCACAAACCGTGCACCTCCTTTATAACCGCATTGTGCAGCAAGTTTCCCATACGATATTGTACTGCCAGGTTGTATCAAAAGTAATTCCTTTAAAACGTTCTGCTCATTACCGGTATAGAGGGATAAATCACATAGTGGAGGTTGGAGAAATACTTTTTTTTCATACTGCTTAAAAAAAACTATTGCTTCTTTTATTATAGGAGTTAACCCTCTGTGAGCTGAATTAATTATACTTTCAAAAACATCTTTTTTGCAGTAACTATCGAACATAATTGCTTTAACTGTTTTTTCACTACCAAAGATATATATCCTGTAATTAAAAAATGTAACAGTTTCATATATTGAATATTTCAAATATGTATAGAATTCCAGGTTACTGCGCATGTTCAGCTTCCAGCTAATATTTTTCCACTGACCAGTTTATCATTATGCAGTTGCTCCTTAAGTTCAGTAACGGAACCAAATCGCTTCTCATCCCGAATGCGTTCAATAAAAAACACTTCAAGGGTTTGGCCATAAATATCTTCATCAAAATCAAATATATGAACCTCAATTGTTTGTTCGGTGTTTTCAAATGTTGGGTTGGTACCAATATTAAGCATACCATGATGCAGCTTGCCTTTGACACATACCTTTACTGCATACACTCCATCTTTTGGAATTATCTTATCGGGGTCATCAGGGATAATGTTGGCAGTAGGATATCCTAAAAGCCGCCCCCGCATCTGTCCTTTAACCACTGTACCACGTAAAGTATAATGCCTTCCTAAAAGCATATTTGCCAGTGCAATGTTCCCATCCTCAATCTCTGTGCGTATCCATGATGAAGATACCGGCCGCGACTGAATACAGACCGGTTCAACGCGCTCAACCAGAAATCCCTCACGTAATGCCACCTCTTTTAAAAATTCAAAATCCCCCTGCCTTCCTTTTCCAAACGCATGGTCATAGCCTACCACAATATGTGCTTTCCCAATATGGTAGAATACAATCTTATATAAAAATTCCTCTGCTGTTAGAGCTGCAATATCATGGGTAAAGGGCATCATGACAATATTGCTGATGCCAGCCTGTTCAATTGCATGGATTTTTTCAATAGCTGTTGTCAATATCCTGGGTGGTGTGTGTGGTGTTAAAAGCTTTCGGGGATGTTCACTGAATGTAAAAACTATCGGTTCCCCATTTAATGACTGCGCCAGCGTCAGCATACGATCAAATATTGCCCTGTGTCCTCTATGGACTCCATCAAAGCTTCCTATGGTGATTACAGGATTTCTAAAAACTTCATCACGCTCAGATAAGTTATACAGAACCGTCATAACGCCCCATCCTTTCCTGTAGTAACCATGCGTCATATATTACAAGGGCAACCATTGCCTCAACAACCGGAATTATTCGTGGCACAATACATGGATCATGCCTGCCTTTAATGAATACATCAACCGTATTCCCGTATATGTCCATGGTTTTCTGTGGCTTTGCTATGGATGGTGTTGGCTTAACTGCAATACGCATCATTACATCCTGACCTGTTGATATGCCACCTAAAATGCCACCTGCATTATTAGTCAAAAATTTTCCATCACTCATCTGGTCATTATTTTCACTGCCACGCTTACCTGCAGCAGCAAACCCACTTCCAAATTCAATACCTTTTACCGCGCCAATCGACATAACGGCCATTGCAATCCGCGCATCCAGCTTACAAAACACCGGATCGCCCAAACCGGCAGGCAATCCTTTAACAACACATGCAACAATACCGCCCACAGAATCATGCTCAGCCTGAGCCTGTTTTATAGCCTGTTCCATTGCATGCGCTTTATCCGGGTCGGCAGCCCTCACAGAATTTTTTTCAATAAAATCAAAATATACTTTTTCTCCTTTTATACCAGCAATTTCTTCAGCATACGCCAATATTGTTACACCTTTTTCTTCCAACATTTTCAGGGCAATAGCTCCCGCAGCAACCCTTCCCACTGTCTCGCGCCCGGATGACCTTCCTCCTCCCCTATAATCCCGTATCCCATATTTATGCCAGAATGTAAAATCAGCATGGCCAGGTCTGAATATATCTTTAATAGATTCATATGCTCTGGAATCCTGATCTTTATTATAAACAATCATACACAAGGGGGTTCCTGTTGTTTTCCCTTCAAACAAACCCGAAACAATTTCCACACTGTCAGCTTCTTTCCGCTGGGTGCTGACTGAACTCTGGCCGGGTTTACGCCGGTCAAGCTGTTTCTGAATATCTTCCAGGGATAATGGGATTCCCGGTTTTAACCCATCCACAACAGCCCCTAATGCTTTGCCATGACTTTCACCAAATGTTGTGACTTTTAGCACCTGCCCAAATGTATTGGGTGCATACATATATTGCGATAATACAAAGGATATCTGTTGTATTAATTCCTCATGAGCAATACCTTCATTTTCTTTTGTTACAAGATAAATAATATCACTTACATGTTCTGTGGCTTCATATATTTTTTGAACACGGTGACTATAGTTATCAAACGCGTTGTCGCCCTGTAAAAATGGCGGAATACCGGTAACCTGCATCCTTTGCCATAAAAAACCAACATCAGCTTTCAACAAAATAATTAAACTTTCTTTTCTAAGCAATATCCTGTTTTCTGGAAAAAGCATTGCCCCGCCACCAGTAGCTATTATACACCAATCATATAACGCAGCTCTTTTAATTGCCTCTTTTTCAAGTTCTCTGAAAAATGATTCGCCATAATCTTTTGCAATCTGCCGGCAACTTTTTTTACTACCATGTTTTTCTTCAAAAAGGAATTCAATCATCTCATCAGTTTCATAGAAAGGTATATGTAAGACTTCAGCAATTCTTTTCCCAATTGTTGATTTTCCAACACCCTTTGGACCAGTTACAATTATCTTCATGGTTTATCAGCATCCTCCACATACCGGTTGAATTTAAAATCTTCAATCAATAGAGGGTATATTAACATACCCGTCAATTAAAACTTTTTTATATCATTGTAGTTTAATGTACATACCAGATCATATAGCTTTAGTTTTCACACAAGACATAAATAATATCTATAAATATACTGTAAAATAGTATCACACAGGTATATCTAAATGGTCGTTTTAAGAAAAAATCTGTTGCAGTTACCCAAAGTGTTTTGCTACAACTGACTGCAAAGTTACATCTCAATAATCACACCATGTGATATACCATTTACAAAACTAACTCAATCACTATTCTTCTTGGCAATCATGTTTACGTTTTTAGTCATAAAATTGTTTAATTAATAGCTCGAATTAATAATTATCTACACTTTCAATCCCACCTGTATTATAACAATATTACATAAACTCAAAATATTGACATACAATAAATCAAATCATATTTTTTTTAGATTTGTTGTATAGTAATGATATAATAATACAATAATTTTCCTGTTCTTTTAATTATATTAATTTGTATGTATCGCTATAGCAATTTGCAATATTATTATGATTGACATAAATAATTTAATATTATATTATGTATTACGATATTACCAAATACAGCTTTTTTTAAAAAAGTTTTTTTTTAAAATTAATAATAACACATCAACAAAAAAAGGAGATCTAATACATGGCAGCAAGAAATAAAGGCATACAGTTAATGATCAATAAGATTGAAAAAGCTCCTGATATCCCAAGCATGGTGGTTTCACAAATTATTGAACTCATTTCTTCCGGTGTTCTAAAACCAGGCGACAGGCTTCCATCCGAACTGGAGATGACACGGCGCTTTGGTATCAGCCGTATTTCATTACGCGAAGCAATGAAGCTATTAGAAGCCAAAGGGTATATTGAGTCCCAGGGACGAAAAGGCAAATATGTAAAGTCAGTTGTTGATGATGCAATCAAAACCCCAATCGAAGGCTTAATACAGATTGACCATAAAAAA
Source organism: Spirochaetota bacterium (assembly GCA_037481795.1). Classification (GTDB taxonomy): domain Bacteria; phylum Spirochaetota; class UBA4802; order UBA4802; family UB4802; genus UBA4802. The sequence continues at coordinate 52,321 of JBBFLA010000005.1, read as the reverse complement.
ATATGGGAGCTTTTGGAAGTACGCCGCATCATTGACGCTGAAGCTGCAGCGTTAGCAGCCTTACGCGCAAATGAGGAACAAAGAAGAAAACTCAATTCATTCAGAACCCAGATTGAACTGATGGGAGTAGAAAACCTGATTCAAAAGCGCGAAGGTGGTAAATTTTATGCACAATTTTATAATCACCTTTACGAAGCAACCAATAATACCATTTTTGCACATATACTCAATGCAATATCAACTATCCTGAGAGGCGTCCTTCCTTATAGCCGTGAAAAATTAGCCAAAGTAAAAAACACATCTAATGATATTTATGAACACCATATCAAGATCCTGGATGCCATAAACTCACATAAACCAGATCTGGCACGTGAAGCTGTTGTTGAACACATAGACTATTTAGAGCGCACATTGAAAAGGATATTAAAATAAAATATCTTCCAAATGAAGATGGGTACATGGAAATGTGCCCATCTTTATTCATTTTAATATAAGCTTATCTCACTTTGAATTATCTAATAATCATATCCCTAATTTCTGATCTCCATTGATAATTTCCTAATTACCAGGGAATAGAATACTCAATTTATTTCTTGACGAATAATAAATGTTATATTACTATTTTAAAATAAGAATGTTTAAAAGGAGTCTCCATGGAATTAACATTTAATCTTCCAGGACTTGAAACAATTGAACAAAGAACTGTTCCGCTTGATAGTTCAACCTTATATGATGTGTTGATAGTTGGTGGTGGGCCAGCAGCATTGACTGCTGCAGTCTACTGCATGCGCAAAGGAGTTAAAACAGGTCTCATTACTCTGGATGTTGGTGGTCAGGTTGCCGAAACATCAACAGTAGAAAATTATATGGGCTACAGGCATATTGAAGGCATCTCACTGGTACAGCGTTTTAAAGAACAGGTGGAACAATTTGAGATAGGATTCCTTCAAGGGTACAAGGCAACCAAAGTCATAGATGGAAATATTAAAAAAGTAGAATGTGAAGATGGGAATGTCTATCAGGCAAAATCGATAATTATAACCACCGGCAAGCGATGGCGCAGACTCAATGTCCCGGGGGAAGCTGAACTTACCGGAAAGGGTGTTGCATACTGTGCTATCTGCGATGCCCCACTTTTTAAGGATAAAGATGTCATTGTTGTTGGAGGTGGGAACTCTGCTATTGAAGCTGCAATTGATCTGGCAAAACTTGCAACATCAGTAACAGTGGTTCAACTGTTGCCTGCATTAACTGCTGATAAGGTGCTTGTAGATGAATTATCAAAATTTACCAATGTCACCATACTGTATGAACATGAAGTTAAAGCAATACACGGAACTAGCGCAGTAGAAACTGTTACCGTTCATGATATTAAAAGCAAAAAAGACAATACATTGTCTGTTCAAGGAATTTTTATTGAGATAGGTCTTGTACCCAATACCGAACTGGTTAAAAATGTTGTTTCGCTGAATGAATATGGCGAAATTATTATTGATTGCAGCTGCAGGACATCTCGTCCGGGGATATTTGCAGCTGGTGATGTTACGTCCGTCCCATACAAGCAGATAATCATAGCAGCTGGAGAAGGAGCAAAAGCAGCATTATCAGCATGTGACTACGTATTAACCAATAAATAAATTTATTACGGAGGCAAGTATGGCTCTTTTTGACGAGAAAGTTAAATCACAATTATCACAGTTACTGTCTAAAATTAAGAACCCCATTATCATTAATTTTTTTACTCAAGAAATGGAGTGTCCCACCTGCCAGACTACACATCAGTTTGTTGAAGAAATAGCAAGCCTCAATGACAGGATTTCACTTAATGTGTACGACTTTTTAAAAAATGCGGATATCGCTAAAGAATTTGGGATTGATAAAATCCCTGCAATTGTCATTACCGATGCAAATAAGAACATTAAAGGTGTGCGTTTTTTTGGTATACCTGCAGGATATGAAATTAATTCATTCATTGCAGCGTGTGTTGAAATCTCCGGTGTAACGGAGTCATTACCTGATTCAATACTATCGCGTATAAAAAAGATTTCAAAGCCAATTCATATACAAGTATTTGTTACATTAACATGCCCATACTGTCCAGGTGCGGTGACAACAGCTCATAGAATAGCCATTGAAAACTCAAACATCACTGCTGACATGGTAGAAAGTACCACATTTACACCACTGGCAGTAAAACATAATGTTTCTTCAGTACCTAAAGTGGTGATTAACGATATTTATGAATTTGTAGGCGCTCAGCCAATTAATGTTTTTCTTGATATGATAGAGAAGATATGAGGGATAAAATTGCCGCGAGAGGGATTTGAACCCTCACAGGCGTACGCCCACCAGACCCTGAACCTGGCGCGTCTACCAATTCCGCCATCGCGGCTTTATTTTATTAGTATTGATTTTATCACATTATATATTTGTCAAATAAAAAATTTAATTGTTATACTCTTTCCTGTGCAATAAGATCTTCATATGTTTCCCTGCTGCGGATAAGCCTGTGCGTATTACCCTCTATCAGCACCTCTGCTGGCAATGGATGCGAATTATACCGGGAAGCCATTGCCATACCATACGCCCCTGCTGATAGCACCGCAAGACAGTCATCCTGCTTGGTATATGAAATTACTCTGTCCTTGGCAAAAAAATCTCCTGATTCACAAATGGGACCAACTACATCAACTATCTCCTCCCCTTCACGCAATGTTACATTTGCAATATGCTGATATGCCTGATACAATGTTGGCCTGATTAATTGGTGCATGCCCGAATCAACTATAATAAACGTTTTTGTATCAGCTTTCTTTTTATACTGTACGCGTGTTAGCAGTGCACCACTGTTTCCGGAAATATATCTTCCTGGCTCAATAATCAAAAATATATGTTTATCTTTAATTACATTATCAATGATTGTTGCCCACTTGCCTATATCAAGCGAATTTCCGTCATTATATTGAATGCCAAAACCACCACCTAAATTTAACGTTGTACATTCATCCATCCCCATTGCCTTGAGTTTAAGCATTACTTCCAGTGCCCTATTGCATGCTTCTTCAAATGGCTCAACATCAGTGATCTGAGACCCTATATGAACATGGAGTCCAGTCAATTTTACATGTGGCATATTCTTTATAGCACTGACAATATGGGGCAGTAGCTGCATTGAAATACCAAATTTATTTTCCTTCCTGCCTGTTGTAATATAATGGTGAGTATTAGCTGTAACATCCGGATTTACCCGTATTGCAATATGTGCCGTTTTGTTCATACTTTGAGCTACCGTATTAATTCTTTCAATTTCTGGCAAGGATTCACAATTAAACATACGTATTCCTGTTGTAAGGGCAAGTTCAATCTCAGAAGTTGTTTTTCCAACACCTGCATAAACAATTTTTTCAGGTTTGACCCCTGCAGCGATAGCTCTGTAAATTTCTCCACCTGACACTACATCCATTCCACAACCCACGCTTTGCATCATTCGCAAAATATTAATATTTGAATTAGATTTTACTGAATAACAAATAAGATGCGGATGGTTGGACAATGCTTTGTCAAGCTGTGTAAATTTATCAATAAAGCATTTTGAAGAATAAACATACACAGGAGTACCATACTTTTCTGCTATCTCTTCCAATGAAACATCTTCGCAGTATAGTTTGCCATTGCGGTATGTAAAATATTCTCTGAATGAGTTCATGGCTTATACTTCTCAATTGTTTCAATGGTATATTGTTTAATCTGCTCATTTTTTCGTATTTCTACCACATCACCTTGTTTTTTGCCAAGTAACGCCTGCGCAATAGGTGAGCGATAGGATAAAATACGTTTTTCAAAATCAGCATCCCACGGTCCCAGAATGGCAAAAGTTTCTTTTTCACCATCTCCCCTTATTGTGACCACAGTACCTATACTTACTTTATCAATTGACACAGAGTTCAAATCAAGTATTTGAGCCTTCTTAATCTCGCTTTCCAGTTTATTAATATCTCGTTTGAGTATTGACTGTTTTTCAAGCAAAGCATTATATTCCACATTTTCACGGACATCTCCTGTTGCATCAGAAACCTTAGCAAGCTCTTTTGAAATTGCAGCTAACTCTATATTTACCAGTCTGTTAAGCTCTTCCTGTTTCCGAACATATCCTTCCTGTGTTGTTATAAGCACCTCAGCATCAACTTTCCATTCTTCTTCTGTAGTTTTCAGCAATGGTTTGAATTCGGGATAGCGTGATTTAATAATTTCTAAAAATTTATCCCGCATAGAATCTTCAATATAAGGTATACTGCCAACTATATCATATACTTTTCCTAAAAATTGAATGTCAAAGGTATTAACAATATCTTTTAATACGGCAGCATCATTATCAAATATAATGTCCAGCGCCAGGTTTTTAAGTTTGCTACCCTTTTGTTCAATTTTCTTGAGTTCATTCATTAATCTGAATAAAGTAAGCACCAGTTGTTCGCGGGAATAATCCAGCCATTCATAATCCCATGATTTTGTAAGAAGGTTTCTTGATACCCACAAAAATATTTCAGGGAACTCTTTTGCCCCAATAAGCGCCTTTTCAACAAATCTGTTAATAATACCATATTCATGTGATCTGATTAAAATATTAACGATATACTTATGTATTCGGACAGGTGTTTCAAAAAGAATTTGAGAATAGATATCAGCCCAGTCTTCTCTTGCTTCTTTTATTAGATTAATTAGATCCTTTTTATAATCATAAGATCCTATTTTGCGTGATATTGATGGAAGATCCTGTGATTCTTTCACTATTGCAATTATATTCTTATATGCCTGATCAAGTTTAAGCTTTTTTGCATCTATAAACTTGCTCAGTCCGTTTAAAATAAAATACGATAAGATCTTTCTAGTAACTGAATCTCCTTTCAATTCCCCCGAAAAATAATCAATAAAGAATTGTGTTACGGCAACTCCTTCTCCGGCATCAATATTATTTACAAACTCAATGGCAACATCAAGTTTTTCAGTAAATGAATCTGTCTTAAGGAAATTATCAAGTAATTCATCGGCAAACGTCAGCGGTTTATCACGCATTATTATAACATCTTTTTTCTCCGGTGAAATGCCAAACAAAGGTGACTTCTTAATTTCAGTTCTTTTATTACTCCACCATTTTGCCCATGCCTTTTCACTTACAAAATCCGGTATCAGTTCCTTTTTTACATCTGCTAGTGCTATACTACCATTGTATGAGCGGATAAGAATTTCAAAAAACTGCAGAAAATCTTCTTCAAAAAGCTTTTTAAGACCTTCATAGTCTTCATATTTTAATACCTGGATATGATCGCTTTTAAGAGGCGTTAATGCCTGTAGCGCCATTTGAACAGACATCTGATGTCCGGGTTTTTCTTTAAAATCAATTATTATGTTATTTGGAGTAATATCTACAATTCTTCCCACACCCCAGCTTCTATGCCGCACATAATGTCCTTTATCAAAAATTATACTGTTTTCAAAATCCTGAATAGCATGCTTCACCGGATATTTAAAATTGTTAAGTTTTGATAACTTCAGGAAGAGCTGGAACTGTGAATGAGCACCGTATTTCTTTTCATATAATTTTACCAAATCCCTGCGAGCTGCTGTATCATTGGGTGTATATTCCAGTATCTTCTTTAGTATTTGAATTGACTGGTCAGGATGTTCTTCATCTTTATATTTGTGAAGTAATACTTTTAACAGTGAAGCTGTCAGTTCATACTGGCGTGCCTCAATAAGCATCCTTTCAATTCTTTCAAAAAACTGAATATCTTCCCATGATACTTGAACAAGCTTGTTCCACAGGTCAGCAATTTCATCATAAAGTCCATTCTTAATATGCCCTTCAATTGAAAGCTTCATGTACTGGATACTTTTTGGTTTATCCTCATCTATCAGGGCAACAGCTAATTTTTTTGCCACTTCAGCATCAAATCTATCTATTTTAAGCAGGTTTTCCCAAACCGGAATGGCTTCCTTGCTTCTTCCCAATCGCTCTAAGCTTGTTGCTAATGATTTTAAAGCAAAACTGCTTTCCCCATATTCTAGAACCTTTTCTGATAGAAGTTCAACAATGACCCATTTATGATATTTTTGATACATATCAATCATCCGTCGCATCTCCATTTTATCATCAATAATATCAAGATGATATCCGGTTAACCCAATAAGATACGATGCAACAATAGAATCTGGATGACTCTGGATGTGTTCCTTACATATATCTCTAACTTCTTTTACAATTCCTGCAGCAACTATAGAATTGAAGAGATCATCAAGTATTCTAAAACGTGATATCCCTACATCTTTGGGGTCAAGCCTTCCCCACATCTCTTCTTTAAACATTGAATTTACACGTTCAATCAACTTTTCCTTTTCCATATCTGCCCCTCATTAATGAACACAGTATTATGTATCTGCATACTACATATTATATAATTTGTATAGTTTTAGCCATCACTTTAATTTCGCTTAAATACTACCTCACCCTTCAAAGCATATGCACCAAAATATTTAGCCCATAATTATTATAAAGGAAGGAATTAATAATATACCAGGTAATTTGGTATACTCTAAATTTTCTATAACAAAAAAGCAAGAACTTTTATTGAAAGGCACATTTTTCTTTAACATAACTTCAAAGCAAACACCACGGATTCCCGTGGTGTTTGCCTGTCCAAATGATTTTTGACTTGATGATAAAATTTATTTTATCCCTCCACCCTTTTCCATTAATTGATGGAGATTCTGCCCGTCAAAATTGACCTCAAATGTATCAGTAAGAACTTTTATCTGATCAAAGAATAGATATACATCTTCATTTCCGGCTTCAGGTTTTGCCCTGACTACAAAACGCACAATTTTGGTAACTCGTGTCTGAGGGTAGGAATTGGTTTCCTGTGGCACGTACTCAGGAATATATGCTTTCATTGGTCGCCAACCAACAAAATTCAACGAACCCATCTTTAATATATGTACATCACCTTTATAATCCTTTATCCAAACTTCCAGATCATAATTATTTCCTCTGCCATGTACCCATACAGAAACTGCTTTCGCTCTTCCTGGAAGCTGTATAGCACGTTCCTGAACTTCCTGACCAGCGCGAGAGTCATACGTTAATACTTTTTGTGTTGGATCATCCCAGCGAACTTCCAAAGGCGGCAATATATGAACAGAATTAAATCCGGGATATTTAAATTTAAAGTGAATGCCTAAACATTTCTTCTTTTCCAATCCCTTGTTGAGAGGGCTCCACTTTTCCGGAATCAGGTCAGCTGGTCCACCATCAACATATTTCATTTCCAGTAATGGTACAGGATCTTTTTTGGGGTCCTGATGTTTTTTAGGAACTGTCTCCAAAACCCAATCTGACTGTGTTTCAAAATCTTCCACCACAAGTGCATTATACTGCTCAGCACTAATATCAGGCTGAACATTAGTAACAATTCTTGATTGTGCTTTCTCGGGGAAAACCCCTACAAACACCACACTTGCTATCATAACACATATTGCAATAAATCGTGTATATTTCATATTAATGCCTCCGAGGTCTCATATTTGGTCATCATGCTTTTTTACCAGTTATCTCTGATGCTAGTATCACCAGTGAATTCAGACAGATCGGTAATGACTCTAAAATTATCAAGATAGAAATAAAATGTCCCTGGAACCTCATAAAGATCACTTTCAACAAAAAAGGAAACAAAATGCAGGTTCTTGTCCAGTAATGCATATCCTGGACTCTGAGGCAGCCAGCCTGGGATTACAACAGATAATTCCCTCCATCCCCAGAAATCAAGTCTTCCTATTTTAATTTTATGAATTGCCCCTTTATAATCGCGAAGTTTGATAAAAAGGGTATGCCTGAATTTTCTGCCCAAAGCCCATACTTTAACTTCTTTAGCTTTTCCTCGGATAATATATTCATTTGGCGGGAATACCTCAACTCTGTCATATCCCCTGTCTAAATAATAGGTTTTAACACCCAGAACAAATTTATTTTCATGAGTGATCCCATTGTCGTCAGTTATTGTATCAGGATAGTTGATCTCATTTCCATTATCATCTATAGGACGGGGTTTTCCAGGTATTTTCCTGATTTTTGTTTCACCTATGGGGCATGTTGATGCTGCACGCCAGTCCTCACATGCTTCAAAATCATCCATCCAGTCTTCAACCAAACCTGTTTGCTGTTTCTTTGGTTGCTGCGCTTCCTGCGCCTGCACCATTATATTGCCTCCACCGACAATTAATACCAGACTACCGATGGCAAGCGACAATATAAAAGCTTTGACCTCCCTTCTCATTGTCGACTCCTTTATAAAAAAGATTATGGAACAATATACGCAATTACTCTACTACACCACTATCATATTACTATGATATCATATACATAATCGGAAAAAAAAGTAAAGAAATTTAATAATAATTTGATATCATAGCTAATATAATAAGTATTAGTTGTAACAGATATGATTGAATAATGCCTTCTTTTCAAACATACCTGTCTTCGATAGTATGCAATATTACTTAATGCGTGTCAAGAAATTAATATTTATTTCTTTATTTATGGTTTATTTCTTGGCAATTATTATTGATTTTTTTTCTTATTATTAGAACATTTCTGCACATTCCAATGTATCCATGATATTAAACAACAGGGATATGCTTTTATCCTGTCATTAAACGTTGGAATGCAATAACTTATAAAGACGTGAGAGAGCATGATGGATATTGTTACTTGTTTACAGCAAAAAAAGCCGCTGTTATCTTTTGAGGTTTTTCCGCCAAAAACTCCCATTGGGGAAGAAAATTTATTTCATGAGCTATCGGTCATGGTACGCTTTAAACCTGATTTTATCTCCGTTACCTATGGTGCTGGCGGATCTACCAGAGAAAAAACATTAGAGATAGCAACCCGTATAAAATCCACATTTTCAATTGAACCATTAATTCATTTTACCTGCGTTGGACAAAGCAGGGATGATATTGCAAGCTATCTGAACCATGTACAGTCGCTGGGTTTTAACAACATCCTGGCATTGCGTGGCGATCCACCGGCAGGGCAACGTCATTTCACACCACACCCTGAAGGCTTTAAATATGCCAGCGAACTGGTAGAATTTATCCGTACTATGGATCATTTTACCATAGGTGTTGCTGGATATCCTGAAGGACATATTGAAGCACCTGATTTAGATACTGATATTCAAAATTTGAAGAAAAAAGTTGATGCAGGGGCTGATTTCATCATTACCCAACTTTTCTTTAACAATGACAAGTTCTATACCTTTATGGAAAAAACTGCAAAAGCCGGTATCAGCATTCCTATCATCCCCGGCATCATGCCCCTGACAAATATGGCACAACTTCAGAAGGTCACCACCATGTGCAATCCTGACATGCCTGTAACATTGCTCAAAGAGCTTGAAAAATGCACCCTCCCTGATGATGTTTGTAAAGTAGGCATAGAATTTACTATTAACCAGTGTAAAGAACTGCAATCGTATGGCGTACCGGGTTTTCATTTTTATCCATTAAATAAATCTGCAGCAGTTAAATCAATACTGGATGAATTCTGGCATGGGTAACATATTAATCTTTCGTTACAAGGAGTTTTTATGAAATCGTATCCATTTTATTTTTATACAGGAATCTTATTAATACTATTTATGCAAATATGTTTATTCCTGGATATTCGTATCATAACTATATGGGCAACCCCAACCTTATGGACAGGTTTAATCCTGCTCACTGACGGGATACTTGCTAAAACCAATCGTTCATTAATCCACAACCGGGCATTGGGAAAATTAGCATTTATTTCAGTACTATCCTGGTGGATGTTTGAGTGGTTCAACATATATTTTTCAAACTGGCATTATCAGGGTTTACTGCAAACGCTGCATATCAGATACCTTGGTTATATCTGGGCATTTGCAACAATATTCCCTGGGGTCCTCCTGGTGTATGGGATTATACTGACAATCATGCCTAAAATTCTGTATAAGCAAATTCACTTGACATCTTCTTTTCTTATTGCGTCCTTTATTATTGGGTTATTCTTTCTTTTTATACCAATAATTCCCTTCTCAATGTATTACTTAAATAGAGCAGCAGACCCTGATCTTTTCATCTGGCTTTCATGGTCTGCAAATACGTTTTACAGTGAATTTACTGCAGGTTTTATATGGCTGGCATTTATTTTCATTCTTGAACCGCTTAACTATCTCCTTAACCGTCCTTCCCTATATGCTGAGCTTGTGCTGGGTAAATATTCTAAACTATTAGCACTTATACTTGCCGGGCTTTTATGCGGATACTTTTGGGAATTCTGGAACTTTTGGGCTGCAACAAAATGGATATATACCGTTCCTATCCTCCCGCACATTAAATTATTTGAAATGCCCATTTTAGGGTATATTGGGTTTGCAACGTTTGCATGGGAAATCTATGCAATTACAGCCTTAGTCTATCCCAGAGCAATAACAATCCTTGAGCAAGGGCACTGATTCTTTATGGAAGAGATTATTGTCATTGGCCATAAAAATCCTGATACTGATTCAATATGTGCAGCATATTGCTATGCACATCTGAAAAACATCATTGACCCTCATTACCGATACACCGCATACCGCTGTGGCAATGTAAACAGGCAAACACGATTTGTTTTTGAAGAGGTTAACCTCCAGCCACCGGAAATGCTGAAAGATGTATATCCTAAAGTCAGCGATATAATGACCCGCAATGTCATAACTGCGCATCCTGACGATCCCCTGCTTTCCATAGTAACACACATTGAAAAAGACCGTGTGCGCATAATACCTGTTGTTAGTGGCGATAGTTACTATAAAGGTATCGTAAGCTTTGCAGAGCTGGCAGAGTTTTACTTTTCTGCTACTTCCACTGCTCAACCACTCTATTACTTTAAGCCTGCGAATTTTATTACTACCATTCCCGGACGTTGCATTAAAAAGGGGCAAAATGAAGAATTTGAAGGCCATATTGTTATTGGCGCAATGGAATCAGCCCAATCTCTTAATGTGTTAAAAAACGTCAAACCTGATCACACTGTACTCATTGTTGGGAACCGAAAATCAATAATTGAATTTGCAATTAAGAATAATTTTGCTGCAATCATAGTAACCGGTATTCAGGATTTTAATTACGATACCACCACCTATTCAGGCTGGGTATACCTTTCACAACTGGATACATTCAATACATTGCGCCTGCTTACCTTAAGCATTCCCTGCCATTCCATCATGAAAAAGTCAGATATTATTTTGCCTGATAGCACTGTGCAACAGGCACGAGAAAAAATATTAAACAGCGAATATCGGGGACTTCCTGTATGTGACAATGGTAAACTCACAGGTATCATAACCCGTTCTGACCTCATTAAGCAATATGCAAAAAAAATGATACTGGTTGATCATAATGAACTATCGCAGGCAGTTGAAGGTGCCGAGACTGCACATATCATTGAAATCATTGACCATCATCGCCTGGGAGCAATCAAAACCACTACTCCAATATTTGTGTATTCTAAACCAGTAGGCAGCACATGTACACTGGTTTATGAGCTTTACAAATATAATGCCATTCAACCAGAGCCTCACATAGCATTGCTTTTATGTAGCGGAATATTATCTGATACTGCAATGCTTTTATCACCTACAAGCACCCAAATTGACAAAAAAGCACTGGAAGAGCTGTCAGCAATAGCAGGCATATACTATGAAGAATATGGGAAGAAGCTTCTTTCATCTACCGAAAGCCTTAAAACTATAGACCCTATGTATGCGGTGAGCAATGACTGCAAGATATACCAGGAATATGGCATATCGGTCGCCATATCGCAGGTAGAGGTTATTACGCTTGATGATATTGAAAGTGTCAAAGAATCCCTTCTAAACGCTCTTTCCCACTTCGCACAAAGCAGAAATGTTCACTGGGCACTCCTGCTGGTAACTGATATTACAACTCAAAACAGTATTCTTTTCTCAACTGATTTTATTGGAGAACAAAAGCTAAGTTTTTCACCTCGTGGACCACATATGTACAACCTTCCTGGCATTTTATCCCGTAAAAAACAGTTGTTGCCCGAGATTTTAAGAATATTAGAAGAGCTGTCGCACAAATAAAAATACCCGCCACATTGGGCGGGTATATTGTTTTGGGCGGGTATTCCCTGCTACATTTCAGCGTTTTTATATTATGTTCCTAAAAGCTGTAAGATTGTCCGTGGTCGTAAATTTGCCTGAGCAAGCATCGCAGTACCACTCTGTACAAGGATTTGATCCTTGGTTAAGTCTACCATTGTTTCAGCCATATCAGCGTCGCGTATACGGCTTTCAGATGCCTGAATGTTTTCATACGCATTCATCAAGCCTTTTGCTGCATGTTCTAACCTGTTATAGTAAGCACCTAAGTCAGCACGCTGTTTGGCTATCTTCTGCAAAGCTTCGTCTATGATACCAATAGTTCTGTTGGCACCCTCGGCAGTTGAAAGATTTGCCAAAAACTTCCCGGTTTTTTCTCGTAAATTCAATCCCAATGAAGTCATGGTTCCAATATATACTCTTTCACGCTGATGCATATTGGCACCCATATGGAACCACATACTTGCTTTTGGATTGGTTCGTGAGAAATCACCAAGTAATAGTTTGAACTTGTTGAATTCAGCCTGGGATGCAATCCGGTCAATTTCATCAACCAGAGCTGATACCTCAACCTGGATGAGCTGTCTGTCTTCAAGCGTATAAATTCCGTTGGAAGACTGTACAGCCAGAACCCTGATTCGCTGGAGTATTGTTGCAGTCTGGTTTAAATACCCTTCAGCAGTCTGTACAAACGACATGCCATCTTCAGTATTTCGTTCAGCCTGACGCAAACCCTGAATCTGAGTTCTCATTTTTTCTGAAACAGCCAGACCTGAAGCATCATCTCCTGCGCGGTTGATACGCATACCGGATGATAGCTTTTCCATTGACTTGTCAACGTCCCAGTGTTTAAATTTCAGGACCTTGTTAGAGTTAATGGCAGTTAGATTGTGGTTAATAATCATACACACACTCCTTTGTGTTAAATTGTCCCTGATCTCCCTATCAGGGATAAAACCGGGTTGGTGACTGTTAAAAAAGGGAATACCCTTTTTTATTTCACTACAACCCCCTGTCCCTCATTTTAAACTGACATACGGTATACCTTACAAAAATGAAGTACATGGCGTTGCAGCTACTTTATTTACGTTTTCAAAGACCCTTACAGCTTATTGTGATGTTCGGTAGCAATATGTATATTATTGAAGGCTTTAATATCTATTTATATCTATTTATAAGCGTTTATAGCAAAATATGTTAAAATATTACCTATTTTTATCTATTTAGTAAAATTTATACATATTTTCCCTTAATCATCATTTCGGAATCTGAAATTTTTGCTTTAGAAATTTTTTAAAAAAATTTTACTGTGATTATTTATCTGCTATACTGCTTTTCTATTCCATATTTACATCATAAACAGCTAATATTTAATTTTATAATAAAACTTATTTCATATTATTTCAACTTTACATTCATTTCCTGAAAACTGGTTCATCAGGGTACAAGCAAAAAAAAGAATAAACTTGACAATAATTAGCCGAATATTACAATAGACAGGCATTTTTTATACAAATAATATTTATGGATTATATTACATAATTTATTTTCCAATATTATATAAAAAGGTTTTAAAAAATCTATGGGATTAAATCCGTTCAAAGAATCAAATATAAGTGACCTCCAGAAACAACTACAGGATCTACTATATGCAAGGTGGGGTCATATTCGTGACAAACTGTTAACGCAGTGGGAATATATTAAAAAAAGGGGAAATGAGCGATTAACCATTATGGTTATTCCTCATTCAGAGAAAAAGATTGTTAATTTACATGTTACTCTTTTTGCACTGACAGGTATTATTGTATCCTTAATACTTATTTTAACTTTAACATCAATTTTTATAATTAATCATACATCTACCATAAAAGAGGTATCCCGCCTGAAGATGTATGGTTCAAACTCTAAAATTCAGATTGCAAAATATAAAGAAGAAATTAATAAACTATATGATATATTTCAGCGTTTAAAACCGGAACTATCGTACCTCTATTCATTAACACCTGGAAACAGGGCCGACACTCTGTGGGCAAAAGGTGGCGTGTCTGAAAATATTGATGTTGAACAGGAACAGCCTTCCCCGCCTATTGAAATTTTAAACATTGAGGAAATGGTGCAGGATTTAGAAACTGCAAAAGACATTCTCAAAGATATTAAGAAATTTATGCGCGAACGGCGTAAGGTTATTGAAAACACCCCATCGATGTGGCCTGTTGATGGCTTTGTCATTGCACGGTATGGGATACGGACATCTCCCTACACATTCCAGAAAGAATTTCATGAAGGTGTGGATATAGCATCATTCCCGGGTGCTCCTATCAGAGTTACTGCGCCTGGTGTTGTTGAATCCGTAAGATGGGATAGCCAATTAGGATTGTCCGTATCGGTTAAACATAAATATGGTTTTGTTACAGTGTATTCCCATTGCCAGAGGGTTACTGTTGAAGAAGGGCAAAAGGTTACTAAAGGTGAAGTTATTGGCTATGTTGGAAAAACCGGCAATGCTACACGCCACATATGTTTTTATCAGATAAAAATTGGAACTGAATTTGTAGATCCGCTGCCTTACTTAAATAAAGTTGTTAATCAATAAAGGGTTATTCTTCTTCACTTCGCTTGCTGACAAGCAGTTCATCCGGGATTTCTTCTATTTTTTCGCCTATCTGCACGGCAACCCTGTTACCAATAACCCCCGGGCGGCATTTATATTTCTTTCTTCCGCCTACTTTCAATATCATGTCTGAATTAATCTTTGTATTGGGCAGCTTAATAACATCACCTGCCTGAATAGCAAGCAATTCTTCCATGGTTATTTCCACTTCACCAACTTCAACAACTATGGGCAACTCAACTGCTTCAAGACGGCTTTGAATAATTGCAGCGTTTTCATCAGTTGCTCCTTTACGGATACTTGAATACCAATACTGAGCAGATAATTTTGAAATAACCGGTTCAATGGTAATGTATGGTATACACAGGTTCATCATCCCTTCAACTTCGCCCACCTTTGTTTCCAGTGTCACAAGAACTACCATGTCATTGGGCGGTACAATCTGGGCAAACTGAGGGTTGGTTTCAATATTGCCAAGGCGTGGTCGCAAATCTATTACATTTGACCATGCTTCACGAAGATTTCCAAGTATTCTCACTATAATGCCTTCCATAACCGATAGCTCAATGTCGGTCAGTTCACGGCTAATCTTGGTGGATTCACCCGTACCGCCAAATAGTTTATCTATTATAGTAAAGGTAATTGAAGGGTCTATTTCCAGTACCGCAGAACCTTTCAGAGGGTCCATATTAATTACAGCCAGGGTAGTTGGATTGGGTATGGAACGGATGAATTCTTCATAGGTAAGCTGGTCAACCGAAGCAACGTGTACACTGACAAGCGCTCGTAATTGTGCTGACAGAGCAGTGGTGGTCAAACGCGCAAATGTTTCATGCATCATCTGCAGCGTGCGTATCTGGTCTTTGGAAAACTTGTCAGGTCGTCTGAAATCATAGATTTTGACCTTCCGCTGTTCTTTTACAGCAGTGTAATCTGTTGTATCCGCCTCTCCTGTTGAGATGGCAGTTAATAGGGCATCAATTTCATCCTGTGAAAGTATCTCTGTCATAGATTATTCCTTAACTATCGAAGCATCTAAATTAACTATCACCCATAAATCCTTATACGGTTCCAGAGTATACCTGTATTTCATTATTGCAGGGAACCGTGGCCCCCACCGTTTAACCTTAACATCAACATACGCCACATTGGTCTGGGGTATTATCTGCTCTCCAATTATGGAAAAGTCAATCAAATAATCAGAACGTTCCTTCGTAATAAAATTAATAAAATCCTGCTGCACAATCAAGCGCTCGTAATCATTTGTTGTTGAATATCGCTTGGCAAATTCTGAATAGGCATAAATAAATTTTTCTATATTTATGTATTTAACAACATTTCCCCACTGTTTGTTCTTTTCGGCCATTAATGCCAGCATAACCACTTCTGAAGGGGTCACTTTGCGTTCATGTTTGATAATCCCCGTACGCATGGCAAACTGTGGTACTGGTAGAATAGTAATAGTTAATTCATTAGCAGATTTTATAACAAAATCATCCTTTGCATCTGGATAAAAATACGCTTTTATCCTGTATTTTTCATTTTTTGTAAATGCATAGAAGTTATTGCAATATGCTGTATACACAAACTTTTCATCAGGCTGTAATATTATTTTTCGCCCCTGCTCATTGGTAAGAATTTGTGCTGTTGGGATGTTTTTCAATCGGTATTCAACTTTTAAAGGGGCTTCTTTGCCGTCAAATGAATATACCACAGGTTGAAATGTGGTATAGGGAGCATCATACACAGTAAATTCAACAGGTACACCTGCGATGTTATGCACAATGCAATATACAATGACATCGTCGTTTTCATCATAGGATAATTTTGGGCTTACCAGCGTTACCGTAAGGTAGTCGCCACCATTGGGATATATAGCAATAGCCAGCAGGATGAAAACAACTATTAATGCAAATTTTTTCATAATCATTATCTATCGTACAATGAGTATTATACCTTACTCATCTTATCGACTGTATTGTATATATTTGTTACCAAAATATGTGTTTTGAAAGCGCTTTTTGCATGATGGGCAAAAGTTTTGCTTTCATTGTACGGTCAAACGTGCATACTCCATTTTTTTCCTGAAACGTATCAGTAAACTGGGTGTAACAAAAACCCTGAATTTGAGGGAACTTTGCCAGTATGGCACAATGTTTCTGAAAACTTTCTTCCAGGGTTTTAGCCTCCGATTGATACATGCCAAAACCAAAACCACCCATTTCACTTATTAAAAGCGGTACCTGTTTATCAGCATACCCTTTTAAATATGGTGTTTGAATATTTTCTTTGCCCAAAATCATGGATATAAAATTTGCCCACAGTGGTGCCTCGCGAACACCTGCAACAAGCCTGCGATAAAACTCTTCAATATCTTCAAATCGCTTCAGATAATGATGTATATCGGCAATATCGCTTTTTACATGATGAAATCCGCTGTTATCTATCACCATGTATCCCGGAAAATCTGCTTTTACCCTGGTAAACAGTGCAATAAGACTATCGCGCACCCTTTTTGAAAAAAACATGGAATAAAGCCCCCAGCTTTCATTGTATAGCACAAGCGTAATTATTGAAGGGTGCATACAATCCCGTTTCATAACCTCCTGAAGCTGTGCATAGAGTTTTTTCATGTTTTTATGTAATGGGAGATAGTAACTGGGCATTTCTTCCCATACTAAAAATCCCAAAAGATCAGCCCAGTATAAAAATTTTGGATCCTCTATCTTCTGATGAATACGGCATCCATTAAAACCCATACTTTTCATGGTCTCAATATCAGTTTTGTACATAGAGTTATTCACAGGCCTGTATAGCCCTTCAGGATAATATCCCTGGTTGAGCAGCAATCGCTGATAGAGATTTTTTTTATTTAAAAGAATAGAACCATTTTTGATTTCAATATCCCTTCTACCAAAATAACTATACACACAATCAGCCTCTTTTGTCCCTTTTTTCAAGATTATCTGAAGTGGATGGAGTGCAGGATATTGAGGGCTCCAGGTAGTAAAAAGCGATTCGGGCACCTCAAATAGTACCTGGCCTTTTTTAAAAACATCAAACATCACAATATCACGATATGTCTTGACAGGTGTTTTTAATGCACTTTTTTTACCATGTACCTGTGATGCATAGATTAACAATTCAATTCTGAAATCATTTGCAATATTTTCGCTGGTTACCACATCAATAACAAAGCGGACACTACTTCCTGTTCTTTGGCATGTAATTGAACTGATATATGATGACCCAACCTTTTCAACCCAGACATCCTGCCATATACCTGTTATGTTGGTATACCAAACCATAAAGGGTTTATTAAGGAATGTCTGTTTACCCCGTACCTGCGAAGGTGAAAGGCTGTCCTCAATCAGTACAGCTAAATAATTTGTATCTTCAAAATGAGTAAAAAACGAAAAAGGTGTGTATCCGCCCTCATGTGTCCCCAAAAGCTTACCATTGAGCCACACTGTAGCTTTATAATCACAGGCGCCAAAATGAAGTATCCCGGTAGAAATGTCTTCAATTGAAAATGTGCAGAAATACCAGTAACGCTTATGCAATACAATCTGTTTGGGTGTTATTCCACTTTGTTTATGAAATTCACTATTTTTATCAGATTCAAGCGGAAAAGGGACAATAACAGGATATGATTCAAATTCATCAATATTATACCATTGCTGCAGTATTTTTTGAACATTGGTCTTGGTATACCATTGTAACATTTTGCCACGATTTTTTTTATCAGGCACTATCACCCACTGACCGTTGAGACTATACGTTGGTAATCGAAGTAAATCCGGTCTTGGGAAATGTTGTCTGTCATCAATACTGTTTGGATTTTTCAATCGTAATAAAACAGGAATCATGGTTTATTATACCCTCTCTAATAATGTTAATATCTTTTGTGCAGCACGTATGCCATCAACTGCTGAGCTTACTATCCCTCCGGCATATCCGGCACCCTCGCCAACAGGAAATAACCCTTTACAATTAATTGACTGAAACGTTTCATCACGAACTATCCGTATTGGAGAAGATGTCCTGGTTTCTACACCCACCAAAATCCCCTCCATGGTAACAAAGCCTTTCATTCTGGTTCCAAAGTGCACGATAGCTCTCTGTAATGGCTCCCGGATGAAATCAGGTAGAATATCATTAAAATTGCTGGCAACAATCTTTGGTTTATACGTACATACCGGCAATGAAGAATCAATCGAATTTTGCAAAAAAGATGTTATACGCTGAGCAGGAGCACTAAATTTACCACCACCTGCCTGATATGCTTTTTCTTCCAGTAAAATCTGAAAATTAATCCCATCAAAAATATCTTTAAAATCATCCTGTGAAACAGTTACCACCAGAGCAGCATTTGAACTGGCCCCATCACGTTTTGAGTAACTCATCCCGTTCACACATAATCGTTCTTCCTCGGACGAAGAATTAATAACAAATCCACCCGGGCACATACAAAATGAATATACCCCTCTCCCTGTTATATCTTTAAACGTTAGCTGATACTCAGCCCCATGCAACCCATACCTATCTTTTTCCCTGCCATACTGAATTTCATCTATCAGCTCTCGTGGATGTTCAACGCGTACACCTACTGCAAACCCTTTTTTCTGTAATGCAACGCCTTGAGCATGCAACATCTGATACACATCACGCGCTGAATGTCCCGTAGCAAGGACCAGAATATCAGTAACTATCTCCTCTGTATTGTTAAAGTAACAACTCTGGAGCGTATCGTTATGTATGAGTATATCGGTAAGCTTTTTACCAAACTGGATTGTGCAGTTTTTCTGTATCATATACTTTCGGATATTTTCAATGATGCCAATCAGCCTGTCAGTGCCAATATGCGGTTTAGCTTCATACACAATTGATGATGGTGCTCCAAATTGTACAAGGAAATCATAAAAAAGTTTTATTTCTTTTTTATTAATGCGCGTTGTCAATTTTCCATCAGAATATGTGCCAGCACCACCTTCACCAAACACAACATTACTATTGACATCAAGGATACCATTTTCACGAAGCATGGCAACATCCCTGTGCCGCTGATCTAATGTTTTACCCCGTTCATAGATATCTACGGCCACCCCTGCTTCAATCAGTGTTAGAGCACAGAACAATCCCGCAGGACCACTTCCAACTATTGGTACCCGTTTATTGGTATTTACTTTTGGAATTGTCACAGGTTCCTCTTCTCTATATGGAGTTGCTTTGCCTTTTGATATAAGTGCTTTTGCAACATGGTGTGGTATATCCACACAACATCGATAACGGTATACTGGTGCCTTGCGGGCATCCAGCGCTTTACGCAGAATAGAATATGAAGTAATGCTACAACCACAAAGGAGCGATAGTTCCTTTGATAATTCTTCTTCTTTGAAATCTGGTGCCACTGATAATTCAACAATAACTTTCATATCATCATTACTATACAAATATATAAAATTGAATATCCTATGCTAATGTTAATATGCCATAACACTATACAATGACATTCATGGAAGTATATAACAATTCAATATTAATTTGTTAAAAAAAGATAGACATTTAATAAAATTATTTTGTAATAGTAAATATTAATTTAGATTTGATTCAATCATCTAAATTCTTATACTGAGTTCTGTGAAATTTTAAGGCAAATAAATATTTTTAAGGAACATGGTGAAAATCCGTGTTACAGTATGATATTGAAAAATTCAGCGCTATTAACAAAAGAATTAATTCCAATCTGAAACTTTCAGATTTGTTGATGGTCATTCTTGATATAACCAAAGATATGTTGCAAACTGAAGGTTGTTCAATCCTTCTTACTGATCCTATTACTGAAGACCTCTATTTTTACATTGTCAGAGGAGGAAGTGACTCTCTTATCAAGGGGGAGATAGTTCCTAAGGGAAAAGGGATTGCCGGTCATGTTGCTCTTACCAATACCCCGGTTATTGTCAATGACCCTCAAAATGATGAAAGGTTTTATAAAGAGATTGATAACAAGGCTCATTTTCATACACGAAATATTATCTGTGCTCCAATGGTTCTTGTTGACAGGTTAGTTGGAGTTATTGAGGCAGTAAACACTATTGGGAGGGATTCATTTACCCGGGATGATCTTAAAGTATTAATGTATATTGCTGATTCTGCAGCTATTGCAATTACACACCGCCAGCTGTATCAGGATTTGACGACACGACTTAAAGAGCTGGAAATAATGTATGAGATATCTCAGGCTATTGCTCATTCTGGTCCTTCGGAAAATATATTTTCAAAGATAATTCAACCACTTGCCTCATCAGTTGGTGTTAAACGTGCATCCATACTATTGTATAATACCACAACCGACAAATTTACTATTGCATCATCGTATAATCTTCCTGAATCTATTAATTCCCCATTAAATAAAAATCAGGCACCTATTGCCTATCATGTTTTTACAAGCGGGGACCCTTTACTGGTAAATAATATAATAGCAGACCCATCACTTGCTTCTTTTGCAAAAATTCATGAATATATTACCCCTTCATTTATCTCAATTCCTTTGCGATATAAAAATACCATTATTGGCGTTTTAAACTTAGCAGACAAATTAGATAAAACCAGTTTTGACGCATATGACCTGAGAGTTGCAACCACCATAGCCAATCAGATTGTAGAAGCTTATCAGAATTCACTGTATTTACAACAAACTGAAGAGCAGCGAAGACTTGCACAGGAAATTGACATTGCATCAGAAATCCAGAAGAGAATACTCCCAAAGATTCCTCAATTAATCAACAATCACCACTTAGCAGCATTTAATAAATCGGCAAAAGAGGTTGGTGGGGATTTTTACGATATTTTCCAGTTTGATAATGAAAAATTTGGTTTACTCATTGCTGATATATCAGGCAAAGGCATCCCCGCAGCACTATTCATGGGTACAGCACGAAATGTATTACGAGCAGAATCCCGTATCAACAACCAGCCTGGCCAGCTGCTTACCCATGCCAACAAATATATTTATGAAGATTCGGAATATGGTATGTTTGTAACAGTATTTTACATGCTTATTGATTCACATAATAAACTTTTAACCTATGGCAGTGCGGGACATAATAATCAATTGTTAATACGTTCAAAAACACGTGAGACAATTCATCTGAATGCCAGAGGAGTAGCTCTTGGCATTACCAACAATGCAAAATATGAAGAAAAGGCGTTGTTCTTTGAGGATGGAGACCTTGTTGTCCTATTTACAGATGGGGTTCTTGACCTATTAGGCAACGGGAACATGGATGCAGGCGAAAAAAGACTCATTGAAATCGCACTTCAATCCCTTGAAAAGGGACCTGATTCCCTTATCCAGAGACTCCAGGATAATCTTGTTACTCAGGATGTTGACAAAGAATTTGTGGATGATTTTACTGTTCTTGCCATTCAATTTTAATTTTTCTGGATACCGTATGAAAACAGCTCGTTATATTTTTTTATTAATTGGAATTCTAATACTTGTTTTTCTTTTTAAAACGTTTGGTCTTCAAAAAACAATATCACAAATCATATCTGTTGGCTGGGGATTCTGGGTCATTGTTAGCATATTTATCTTCAGCCATATTTTTCTTACCCTGGGCTGGAAGGTTTTGATCAATCATCCTGTTACCTTCAAAACGTTTGTACTACTTGTACTTGCCCGTATTGGAGGCGATTCAACATCTTCAATTAATGCGTTTGGCTCAATAGCCGGAGAACCATTAAAAGCAATGTATATGAAAGAACACATCCCCCTGCAGGTTGGCCTTGCCTCTGTTGTTCTGGATAGAACAGCGCATTCACTGGCAAATGCACTAATGTTTTTAACAGGTATTATATTGAGTTTATTCATTCTCAAATTGCCATCATATATCACTGCTATTGCATTGGGGTTTTTTTTACTGACATTAATTATTATTGCTCTCATTAT
The DNA here is from genome assembly GCA_037481795.1 of Spirochaetota bacterium. GTDB lineage: Bacteria > Spirochaetota > UBA4802 > UBA4802 > UB4802 > UBA4802. The sequence goes on along the minus strand of JBBFLA010000005.1, from coordinate 29,574 downwards.
ACAAAAGCAACGGGAAGGTTTACTGGATTTTATTATTTCTTTAGTACCATCGCGTTTTAGCAACAAGCTTATAACAGAAGAAAGGCGGAAAAAAATTGAAGAATTGGATGAAGAAATTAAATATATTTTCAGCAGCAAATCGCACATACATAAGTTCATCATATCTATACTTCTTCATTATTTCGCAGTGACAATTTCCTGCACATTGGAGATATATCTGATTGTATATTTTCTTAATATCCCCTTTAATATCTACCATGCACTATTTTTGTATGTATTTGGGCTTTTTTTAACATCTGTTATGTTTTTTATGCCAGCAAATTTAGGGACCAGTGAAGGCTCATATTCGTTAGCGTTAAAATTATTAGGGTATGACCCTTCATTAGGGCTTACTATTGGTATTGTACGAAGATTGCGAACATTTGTATGGTCTGTGATTGGTATTATCATTCTTATGATTGCCGGTTTGAAAAAGAACGAATAATGGCATCTATCATTGATTCAGGAATATGTGCCCTGCAATATAGCATTTCACCATCACTGGATAAAAAAACGGGGGAAGCATTTGTTATAGTTACTAAACCGGTTTGAGAAGTTGATAACACCCTTGCAATCAGTACATCAATAAATGGTTTATGGGTTACTACGATAACATTCCTTTTTTCAAGCAATAAATACTGTATAATATCATCGGGATTGTCTTTGGGGTTTATAGATTTGTTGACTGCAACTTCGCATTGAAATTCCCCAGCAACTATCGCCGCACTTTCATATGCCCTCAATATTCCACTATGAATAATAATATCCGGTTTCCAGTTAATGATTTTCAAAAATTGAGCTAATCTTTGAAATTGCTCCTGCCCTTTTATTGATAATGGCCTTTCAGGGTTTACCGATGTCTCAACAGCTTCGCCATGCTGCACTACAATTGCTTCCATGTTACCCTCCAGGTATAAGAGGAGTATAATTCATTACTCAATTAATGAAATTATTTAAATTAGCCTTTACTGTTTGATTATATACTTTAAAAAACACACTGTCAATACTATTATTTTTCATGTTGACTTTTGCTACATTACATTCATTATAATCACTGTATTTTTTTAATAAGCGGTCTATTATTTTACAACCTTTAAATCTTTTGGAAAATAAGGAAATAGTTTTCATTTTGAAATGAATCAAAGAATCATATTTGTAAACCACGATATCCTTCATTGCTTCGTTTATCAAAATGAAAATTAATTCTAAATCCTGGTATAATAGGAGTTACCATATATGCTCATAGTATCACCAGTTATCAGGTACTTATCAAAAGATCGTCAAAAGAAATCATTCCCAAAAAAGAAAGTACTTATCCTGGAAGGCGGTGGTATGCGTGGAGTATTTTTAACAGGAGTTCTCCAGGCATTCACCGACAGAGAATATTTTCCTTTTACATTAATCATAGGTTCATCAGCTGGTGCTTTAACAGGTGTTGCATACTCTGCACACCAGATTTATTTAGCTCGCGATGCTTTTTTTGGGGTCCTGTTAAGTGAAAGTTTTATAAAAATATCAAATATACTCCGGCCAACAAAGCATATATTAAATTTAGATTGGATGGTTTCAACAGTCATTGAAGGTAAAGAAACACTGAATTTTCAATACCTGAAGCACTCCATCCCTGTATTGATAACTGCCACTGAATACAGCGATAATAACCCTCCATCTACAGCATATCTTCATTCAAGAAAAGATGATATTATTACATCATTAAAGGCATCTGCCGCAATACCTGTATTATATCGCGGATTTGTAGAATATAACAACCGCAAACTATGCGATGGAGGGTTGCTTGATCCCATACCTTATAAAAAAGCATTAAACCTTGGTTACAAGGAAGAGGATATCCTTGTTGTTGTAACAAGAAAAAAAGGGTACAGAAAAAAAGAAGAATCATTCTGGATCAGGTATCTTATTGAAAATTACTTTAAGGATTCAAAATATCGCTATCTTATTCAGGCACTGGAAAACAGGTACCTCATGTATAATTCCATTCTTGACGAACTGGAACATAAACACAAAAAAATAGATATTATCTATCCGCCGGATGATTTCAATGTAGACAGATTGACCCGTGACCCCAAAAAAATTCTGGAAGGATTTGAACAGGGTGTACAGTCTGCTAAAAAATTTTTATTATCCTAATACTATTTTACTGTTCCTGTACTTTATTTATTTCTTCTTTTATTTTTTCAATGCTTTCCTTATGCTTCCCTTTTATATCTTCATAGCTTTTTCTATAAGCTTCCTTTATGGCCATTATTGCCTCATAATTAGCTTTTTGTTGTTGAACAACTCTATCCGCCTGTTCTTTTACTTTATTGAAACTATCGAATATTTCCTGTTTCTTATCTTTATAAATTTGCAAAACATTATCCACTGCTGCATTTGCACAATCGCCTAAAAAAAAGTCATCTGCTATGACAGCCACTTTATTTTCCAGTTCATTCATATCATGTTCTAACTTTTTAGAATCCTTCTTCTTAACCGATGATTGTTTCAATTTTTCTATTTCAGCTGATTGCATTGAACTTCTTTGCTCTAACGTTGCTAAATATTCATTATAGCTTTCTGCATATTTTTGCGGCTCAAGGACAAAATCTTTATCGGCTGTGTTTTTCCACAATTCAGGATTTTTGGGGTTATCATCCAGCAACGGCTTTTTTGCTACCTCAACAGTAGCCTGCTCATCACCTTTTACATTTATTTCTCCATACGGATTTGATAGTGCCAGAGACCCTTCTTCCATATTAACCCGTGAATTTGAACTATCGCTAACAGCCACAAAGAACTCTGTTCCTCTGATTGCACAAACAGTGGTTGGAGTATATACTTTTTTAGACTCGCCCTTCTGTAATTTAGAAATCTTTGCCTTGATAACACCATTAATGATAGAAACATTCTCCTGATTATCGTGTATTGCTGCAACTTTAATCTTTGTATTTTCAAAAATACGAACAGTACTTTTATCTGCATACAGCAATTCTGCAATACTTGCATTTTTTGTTACAACCACATCTCCCTGTGACAGCTTCATTCCCACTACCGCTAGATTCTCTTTCCCATCACGTTCAACAATGACATCCCCAACCACAAAGCTAATCTCTAATGCATAGACACAGGGTACTGATAACAAAATAGTCACAATAAGTACCAAATATATAAACATGTCTTTTCTCATGAAATCCTCCATTTTATTAACTACATATTACTTACATTTAATTATAAACAAGTATGTTCTTTATGTTATATAAGTACTATTATTTATTCTCAAAAGTGCAATAATTAATCAGTGTGGACTAAACTTCATTCCTAACATGGTTACATCATCTACAAAACGATCAACTCCACAAAAATCCTGAATTTTATCAAATAAAAATTCTATCAGTTCCGGTATTTCCAGATTGCTATGCTCATCAATTAATTCTTGAAATCGTTTTTCTCCCAGGATTCTATCAACTCTGTCAGGGCACTCAAAGGCACCATCTGAAAAGAAAAGTAATTTATCACCAGGAAATAATTCAATTTTTTTGGTTGTATACAGGGAAGTATCAAATATGCCAACAAAAGGACCCGTTGTTTCCATCCTGATTATGTTCCCATCCGGATGTATTACTATTGGTGAAGGCAGGCCTGCATTTACATATTCAATACAGGATTGAGCCAAATCAAAATGTGCAAAGAATATGGTTGCATAATTGTAGCTCATCATCTTTTGCGTCTGTATTAAGAACTGATTCATTTCTTTTAATATATCAGAAGGTGACTTAGATATATCAACAAATGTTGTTATGGCAGTCTTTACGATTGCAGAATAAAGAGCAGCTGGCACCCCATGGCCAGAAACATCAGCAAAAATGAATGAGAAATGCTTTTCATCATGAATTATAAAATCAAAAAAATCACCACTTATTTTTTCAACAGGCTTAAATTTGAGATAAAAAGAAAATTCCTTAATATCCGGGAAAACAACCGGGAAAAGGCACTGTTGCAGGTTACTGGCAATATCAAGCTCATTTTCAATCTGAATAGAACGTGCCTGTAACTGTGCATAAAGCTTCTCCAGTTCCTGGTTTTTTAATTTAAGTTCTTCTACTAATTTAATATTTTCCTTTACAAGTTTATGGCGTTCATACGCCCTTTGTGCTGCAAGCGTTATCTGATCATTTTTGAATGGCTTCAGGATAAAATCAAAAGCTCCCGCTTTTAATGCTGATATTGCAACTTCAATATCATTATATGCAGTGATGACAATGATGGGAACATTCTCATCAATTTCATGAACTTTTTGAATAAATTCTAGCCCACTAATACCTGGCAGGTTCACATCGGTTATAATAATATCGGCAGATGCAATGACACCGCTTTTCAGCGCATCTTCTGCTGTATAATAATTATATACTTTATAATCATTCTCCAGTATAAATTTTAAGACCTCATTGACCATCTCGTCATCATCGATTATTACCGCTATTGGCATTTTATGTTCTTTCATCTATTTACACCATCATATATACCTTTTATTGTGTGGCTATAAAAACGAATTCCCAACCAGTATGCAGGATTTTTAAAACGTTTGTCTTTTTTCAAATACTGATATGCTGACATATATGCATTTAAAAAGCTATCCGTTTTAATGGTATTACAGAATTCACGGATGAAGATGATACTATTAACATCTGAAACCGCACTGTTCAACAGTATACTAATTCCCATTTTTTTCTGTAGCATAAATAAACTATAATAGTATGACACCTGCGATGTATTGGCTACAATAATCAACACGTTCCCCGATTGTATTACATCACCATTAATCATCAACCCTTTTTTAACATTATTATAACTGATTTGTCTATCGGTAATCATGATACCATTTGCTATGGTATTAGACGTATAAGTAAAGTCAGATTGTTTAAGAGCTGATACAATGAGATTTTTTTTGGAATTGTTCACATTTATATATGCAATAGGGGAAACAGGCGATGCTTCACCCATTGCCATCATTAAAGATGGCATAAAAACTATTGCAGTATCATCTTTATTATTCTGAATAATTTCATAGGGTATCGATTCAGTATATGCATCTGGAATGACAATTATGGTAGTATAATCACTGAGCTCCTTTATTACAGGTTTCATTATATTATTAATTGATGCTTCCTTGTCAAATACTTGCTGGAGCAATCCAACATCATTATAATAGTTATGGATAATATCATATAAAAGGTTATAAGAATTATGCAGGCGTACTGGCTGTATATAGGTTCTTGTTATAATCCAGGCAAATATATCATTTTCATTCTTTATTGTGTATAATACAGCTGCGGTGCGAGGAATATTTTTTTGAATTTCTGTAATTGGGAATTTATTTCCAACAAGATCTTTATATATACTTTTATAGCTGCTGTTCTCACCAAATAATGTAATTCCTTCTATCATCTTATGTAATTCAGCATACCTTAGGGCATCCCGCTGATTTCCCCTGCTCATTGCATACGATATTGCATAATTAATGAGTTTATCCAATAAGTATTTATACTCGGAATAATACCATTGTATTAATTCATCAGGCAAGCTGGAAATCAACATATTAATATTTTGGGCGATAGTTTGTAGCATAGTGCTATCTGCTGTTTTTAATGCCACAACCTTTTGCATCTGGATACTGACATTAAAAAGATTATATAAAATGGTATTCCAGGTAACTATTTGACTCTTGATTAAAAGATCCTGTGCGTCATCCGTTTTCCCTAACATTATCGCTGAATAAATATAATAGGTGTACCATAACTGCTCCAGTGTATATGGCAGTTGCTTTAAGGATTTGCATGCAGTATATGCATCCTTGAAATTATCTGTTTTTTGATATGCATTAATTGCACACAGGGCTACTATAGGTGATACAATCTTTCCCTTATCTGAAGCAAATATATTAATATAATTAAGCACTCTTGCAGGAATTATATTCTGCAATAGTTCAGCTATTTTTGCAGTTGTAAATTGCACATCAATCTCCATGTGCTTGCCCCTTTCAGCAATCAGCATGAGGCGTTGCCATTCTTCATCGGTCATTAGCGGTTTGTTTTTGACCATTTCCAGTATTCCAAAAAGCAACAGGTTATCATATTCATTAATACTATTTATAAAATTATTACTATTACTGTCTCCTGTTATAGCTTTTAACATCCTGTATGCAACTGTATTACCATGCCAAGCTATTGAATAACCTAAATTGTATGCAACCAGCAACTCACGTTGAGAAGGAACATAGTCAACCTTATACAATTTCATTATTTGTTTGGCTTTTTCCTTTTCTCCCAACAGAAAAGCCTTCTGAGCATACAGCAACAACAATTGGCTAGCAGGCAAAATTGAATGAGTACTTTTTTGCATGTCTTTAATATCAGCAAGCTTTTCTTTATGTTTATAGCCTTCAATAATAGCTTTATAAATTGTATAATCAAACGTACCTGTCAAGCGGGGATCATTCAGTAGCTTTTGTGCGCTATTAACATCACCTTTTAATAAATACGCATAAACAGCAAATGAACCGGCAAAAGCGCTATTTTGCAACTGTATTACTTTGAGTGCTTCATCTATGTTATTCTGGTAAACCAGAACAAGTATTTTCCTGTCATAATATTCTTTCTGTATTAAACCTGCTCTTTCCCAGCGCTGTAAAGCCAATAAGGCTATATCATATTCGCCGCGTTCTAAAGCTTCCATATACTCTTTTTGTTTTTTTTGAGCAATCATCTGCGCATTGTGCTCTCTGTCTTTTATTGTGTCTGGAACTTTCCCCAGCACCACAGTTTTTGTTTTCAGGGAATCTATACGTTTTATATCATTATTTATTACTGCCGTTACCAGGGGCTCAACGTTATCTCCAGAATACAGGATTACAGATGCAATTTGTGAATATATGCTTGAATCGGCTAAAAGCATGAGCTCATCAGTTTTCATGTTTTCTATGTATTTAAAAACAACAGAGCATTCTAATTTATTAGCAAAGCAGTAAGGGGGTGTTATAGCAATATCTGGATTGTCAGTATCAACTATAAACTCTGAATTTTTAATGTTTGTGGTGGTTTTTATACTGCTGGAAAGTTTTTTGTCTGTAATCAGCACATCTGCTGGTAACCATACCAGGCGTTCAATATCATCCACCCGAGAGGCAAACGGCACACATCCCATTGCATATAACACTGTATTGCTGATATATTTATGCAGTTCAATGAATGCATCATTAAGTACAACATATTTTTTCCCATTTACCGTCTGTACAAATTTATTAACATCTTCAGCCAATCTTTCTGGCTGCAGTGATTCAGAAATTAAAACCCAATCAACAGTATTTCTATATACCAGCCATCCATAGAGTTTATTATTAAATGCATAGAAATGTATTACGGGATATTCACAACCTTTTGGCGAGTAAACTCCAAGATAGGGCAATAGGAATGTTGAGGCAGCCAGCCTGTATGAAGTTAGATTCTTATAATGAGATGAAATCGTAGATGTTAATTTTTCAACAACACCTGCGCCTTCTTCATTTACTATTGCACTGGTTAACTTTTGTTCAAGATCCTGTATGGTGAAACATGTACGCAAAAATTTGTTGTATAAGGTATTATCGCTTTTCTGATAAAAATTTGGTATTAATAATCCATTGAATGCTATTGTGATTATTTGCCTGCGCTGTTGAACAGCATAAGCTTCCTTGTATTTCTTTTTCTGTATAAGATCATCAGTATATGTATCATAGAGCCTTTGAATAAACTCTTTTTTCAATGTATACAGCGGCGGCATTAATTCAACCCGTGACAGTACACCATCAATAAGTCTTTCAGGATTATCTATGAGCTGCTTTATTTCTATATACGTGCATGCTAAATCCCACAGCGTTGCTTCAGCAATCCACACCAGCTCTTTTGATTGAATTTTATTAGCTTTGAATCGAGCACTTATGATATCATCGTATCCATCTCTGAACTGCCGGGTATGTATTCTGCATACTCCTCTATTAATGAGAAGTTTAATAATAAATTCTTGATGAAAAGCATCATTGCCATAATAGCTAATTGCCTGTGAAAATAACCTCTCAGCATCGGTATAATGGCGAAAAATGTCATTTGCCTGAACATAATATTCAGTACTTTTATCACATTGTATATCCTGTTTCAGAATTGAAGCCTTATGCATATACAGAAGTGCAGTCAATGCACTAAATTTAATGCTGTACGCCTCAACCTGTTTATCTGCCTGCTGTTTCAAAGCAGCAATCTCTTCATCAACTGGCTTTTTCTTTTGCGCCTTCATCTTTTTGGTATAATCATCAAGAAGAGTTTTATACACTTTATCATACATATTTTTTTTATACAGCTCTATTTTCCGTATCGCCGTATCAAGGCTTTCCACTTTGGTTTTGTGTTGGTAGCTGGAAGTATAACAGTAAACATATTGTACCATAGCCTGATAAATTTTATCAATTGCAACATTTGTATCCTGACCAATTGACAGAGCAGCATCATATAATTCCAGTGCCTTCTGTACATCCCCCATACGGGCATAACAATATGCCGCATTATACAGAGCGGTACTATGGGCATCAGCCATTAATGATGTCTTTCTACTTTTTGTTATTTGAGCTAAAACCAGGTACTGTGCTGCAGCATCACCAAACCTGCCGTTTTTTGTATATAAACTTGCACGCATATTCTGGATAAGCATTTCCATCTCTAAAGATGAAAGGTGGGAAACAATTTTTCCCTCACCTATAACGACCCTATCCTGTCCAAGGTCATAGAAATATACAGGGCCAAATCCTGCAAACTTCCATCCAATCTTATACTGCGCTGATGATCCCTTTGGCAATGACCGTTGAGCAAGTTCTAGATATACAAGCGCTTCAGTATCCTGTTCCAACCTGCGATAACATTCAGCTATTTCTATGTAAATACGAGACGGGCTATCACCACATTGAAATTGTGCACAGTGCTCTAATGTTTTCTTATACCACTCAATAGCTTTCTGGTAATTACCCTGCATCCGTTCAAAGAGAGCAAAATACTTGTACAGCACATTGAGCGTATCAACAATTGCAGCTTCATTCTTTTGTGCTATCGCCCTGTATATAGTAAACGCCTGTTGCATTGACAAATATGCTTCAGCATAATTGCCAAGCTGCCACAAACAATACCCATAGTGATAGTAAAAGAGAGCTTCTTCTTTCAATGTTGAAAAAACTTTCGCATACGTAATAGCCTGAGCATAGTGGCGGGAAGATAAATTAAAATTTTTTAAAAGAAAATATATGTTTCCTATATTGCAATGGATATCTGCCTCTTTTTGGGGAAATAGGTTTTCGTTGTTGGCTGCCAGTGCCTTTTCATACAGGGGAATAGATTTTTCCCATAAATACTCAGGGAAATATGAATTAATTAAACGTTTCTTTGAGGGAAAACGAACACGTAATTCATCTACATATTGATATATCCATCCTTTGAGCAAATATGCATCAACAAACGCATCATCAATAAACAGTGACCAATCAATGTGTTGCAGGGCATTCGTGAACAATCCAAGCAGCGTTTCAAATTCCTGCGAGGACTTGTCTTCCATAGCATCAGGTGAAGGCGCCAGTGCTTGAGCCTGTTTTACATAGATATATCCTAAGCCATATATATGGGCTTTATCAAAATCCATCCGTGCAATGGGCAATCGTTCTAAGTATTCCTTTTCAATTGCGCTCCAAGCTGTGTCTGGTGATACTGCCAGCATTGCATTAATATATCCTGTGTGAGCACCAGGTGCGTTTACACTGTATATATCTTTGTAACGACGTTTAAGATGCAGCAGTGTATTCATGGTTATTGAGCTTTTATATACTGCTGCTGCGTCTTTAAAGTTTCCTTCAGCGCTGAACCTTTGCCCTTTGTTTTCAAAATATTCAGCAAGCTGTTCAATAATAGGGCGTATATCCTGCTTCCATTGTGTCTGATAATTGTTGACAGCTGCTTCGTAGTAGACAACCCACTCATCACTGTTTTTTGTATAATACAATTTTCCTAATGTTACATTAATGAAAAAGTATGCCACATCCAGCTTCTTGGTATGCTGCAAGCCCTGTTTCAGCAATTGTATTGCATTATCATCCTGTGAAAGTTCTAAAAGAGCTGTTGCAGCTACATAGTTCATAATGGCTTTAATGATAGGCACATTGTACTTTTCAGCTGATGTTAACGCATATTCATACCGAACCTTAGGTGCAATTTTTTTTGTTTGTTCAATTATTGAAACCGTTATTGCATTTTTAAGGTATGTATAGGAAGACTGAAGTACGGTAACCCATTCTTCAGGAATACTGAATTCCTTATATAGCAGTTCACCAGCTTTATGCCGTACATACATTAACCGGGTATAATTTTGATATCGAGCAATAATCTCATTGTATACTGCTATTGCTTTTGCTTTCATCTGTAAGCGTGCATACTGGTCAGCCAGCTCTTCCATAAAAAACGGTGCAATCTTTTCTTCGTTTTGCGTTGACAGCTCATTAACAACCTGCTCAAGGTATAAAAGCTTCTCTTTATCTTTCACGGTACGATAGCGCATATAAATTTGTGCTGGCCTACTTTGTTTACCCAGAAGAGACAGTATATTGGTAACAAATGAATACTGCTGTATGTACGATAATTCATACAGAGCTCTGGCAATAATTATCTGAGAATCAACATCACTGGATTCATTAAAAAAGTAATATGTGGCAAAAAGACAGCGCTGGTAGCGGTCAATATCGTCAAAATCTTCTTTATACTTCAGTGCAAGCTCATATTGCCTGAGTGCATTCTTCTGTTTTGGTATAATGCCTGTATGTGGAATCATTGCAATATTAATGTACTGGTCTTCAACAATGCTGTACACAAGTACACCATCAGCATACGACACCCAGCGTGGTGTGGCTGAAGGCTCTTCAATCAACGTTAGGGGGTACTCCTCTTTTTTTTGCACATCATAGGAAAACAGTATGCCTTTATCATTGGAATCCAGTTTGCCATCACCATTGGTATCATACTGAATGCGCATAAAATATATGTCATTACTGGTTTTCCCAAAGCAGGGCGATAGTTCAACGTATTGGCCACTGGTAATTTGTGTCACCGTGCCGGTATCAAGACTAATTGTAAAGATACCACTTCCCATCTTAGTTTTTTTCACAAAGATAAGCTCTTTGCCATCGCTGGAAAATCTTGGTTGCATACCTTGAGTAATTTTGCGAATACCAGTCCCATCTCTTTTCATAATATAGATGGATTCTTCACCGTCACGTGTAGAAGAGAATGCAATTAATTTTCCATCAGGAGAAAAACAGGGGGAAGCATCACGTACCGGTGTGATAGCTCCTGAAAGTGGATCCCGTATTGCAGTGACATTGTTTGATGGTACTTCCTGGTCACCCTGGGCTATAATTTTTTCAGGATCTATCTGCATAATAAAGATATCACCTTCAGGATCATCGCGAGTAGAAACAAATGCACACCATTTACCATCAGGCGATACATCAGGTGCAAAATCTCTGGCGGGATGTGTTGTCAAACGGACAGTTTTGATGTTGTTCAGTGCCCGTAAATAGATATCAAAATTATTTCGTTCTTTATCCGAAGCGTATATTAAATATTTACCATCAGATGTTATACTCCCACTCACATTTACTGATCGCTCAAAGGTAAGCGGAATTGAACGACCTGTCCCAAAACGGTATTCCCTGGTCAGAACCTGTGAATAATCAAACGGTATATCACGGTATGCTGTTGAAGCACATCCTGTAAAAAATAATGCAATTAATGCATATGCTATACGTTTCATTTTTTCACCCAGCGACCATCTTCTTTCTGTATCCAGTCACCCTTTTTTGCTTTAGCATGCTGCTCTTTAGCAAAATCATAACCAAACTGAATGACTTTGGGATCTTTTGCATCAATTGAATTTGAACTTTTTATAAATATAATCTGTCGTGCATTGTTTTCATCATTAACCAGTGTACGTATCACTGCACTGTCCTTCATCAACTGTAATTTCTTTTCATCTGTTATTCCCACATAGCCATTATTCATTTCACCTATGATACCCATATCCTTATATATACGAATCTTATCTTCATTGAGTTCTCTCAACTTGATAGCCTCTATCATATTCTCATCAACAGCAACCATTGCACGGCGCTCCCCTTTTGATGGCACCATAACAGTAGACGTAATCCATGCATCTTTTTCAATTTCTCTGTATTCGCCTACAAGCTGGCGCTCAAGCGCTGTCTTCTCGCCGGTAATTTGTATTGCCGGAGGATGTATTTCAATACAGCTGGGAACCCCTTTCAGGCAACTTGAAGAGCTACATCGTGCCTGAGAATATAGTATACCGGCAACGATAGCCAGTGTTATCGCCACTATATGTTTCATAATGTTTCCTCCCGTACCCTGTTAAAAAATTCCACAACCGGGATACGCTCATAGCGCACCTGTTCATTATTAACAGTAACAAAAATACCCAGCACTTTCTTTCTGAAAAAAACTGTTGGATAGACCAGACCTTTATCCATATAAAAATCAAAACCGGTAATAATGAGCGAATTATCCACAGCAAACTGTCCCATCCCCAATTTTGATTTTCCCCGTTCTTCATTTATGCCCTTAAAAAGTCTATTTGCAAAATCCTCTCCAACCTTATATATGTTAATGGATCCTGATATATCAAAATCCTGTGCAATGTTGAGGTTTTTGCCCACAACCAGCGCATTAAGGGATAACAGTGCATCTTTATTAATCTTTACCGATTCGGGTTTGTCCAGCTTCCCAATATCAATATCATTTACATTAAGCGCTACCCTGAATTCCATATGTTGCGGATTAAGATCAGCCAGATTAAAATTTAATTCCTTAAGAGTAACCGTTCCATGTAAAACTTTGGCCTGCAAATTTTTGATTTCCATTATATTGCGCTTGAACCCAATATACCCATGCATATTCTTAACATATTCAAAAGCACTATTTCGCGATGGATGTGGTGCCACAATTTTGCCAATGGAAAAATTTGCCTTCTGCTTAAAAAGCTGAATATTCATAACATCAGCCGAATCAAAAGGCATCTTAACACTTTGCCCCATTGTATATGCTATTGGTATATCCATTTCAACAGGGCCCACAAAAAGTTTATCAGCACTATTGCTGAGTATTAACTGTTCTGATTGCAAATTCCCTTTAGCAACCAATGATTGCATAGTCCCCTTAAGACTTAACAATACCTTCATACGGCCGTTTACTGTATAGTTGCCAAAAGTAATTGGCACCCGTGGAGCTACATTTACTCCTGCATCAACATCCAATGACACCTCATCTTTTGTAATCACTGACCCTTTCACATATATACTGGTATAATGCTTTTTACTTGATACATCACAGTATGCTATATTAATCTTTCCTTTTTGCGGTTTCTGCGTAACAGATGTTGAAATGATCAAATCATCAATAGAATAATCCGGAATTGTACCAAGAGCATTAAGCGTGATACTATTTACTTGTTCAGAAGTACGTGCATCTGCCTTAAGTCGTAATGTCACAGGCTTTGTTATAGGGCTTGATGTCAGAGACTGTTTCAATGGGGCTGGTAGAGTATAAGCCATTGAAGGAAGATCAAACCGTAATGTGGACTCACTAATACTGGCTTCAACAACATCACCCAAAATCAGTGAACCGGAAACCTCAACTCGAGTAGTCTCTGCTGCTATTTCAGGTGCCCTGTGTACTAAAACCACCCTTTGAATATCCAGCGTGCTGCTATTAAGATTATATACTACATTGCATTGTACGCTAACACTATTATCCCGCGACCTGTTTTCATCCACTGTATACACAAAATGGGGAAGCCCAATATTAATGGATGCTTCAACGACAGGACCTCGCAGCATCACCAGATATGGTATTTCAATTGAGGGAATAGTAACCGAAAATCCATCAGTAGCAAATGCAACCTTTTGCCCGCGAATTGCACCTTTCACTGTTAATGCATGAATGTTCCCCTGTATTATAAGAGGAAAAATTGAAATGGAACCATTAAAGTACGGTTTTGGCCCAAAAAGTACATTGGTATACTGATAAATTTCGTTAAGCCTGATATTGCTATCAAGCATGGCAAACTGTATTTCAGGCACACTGTTTACCTGTTCGATAGTACCTGTAAATGAAATCCATGCCGATTTACCAAATACAACCCGCAGTATTTTACAGTGTATAGCATCATGTGATGGATTATATGCAATATCATACTCTATCCTGACATTGAGTGGAGCTACATGTTTTTGTGCAAATCTGACAGGCGTATTGTATGTACCACACTTAAAATTACTGAACAACTGCTTTCCTTCAGGATTATATAAAAGATTAAATGTAAATAGCAACGGTGGACCAGCAGCAATATCTCTGGAAATAAATGAAAGGGATAACGTTTCTTCTGGATTAACAGTAATGTTTAATTTGTCAAACAATGTTAACGCCAATATATTTAACGGGATGCGACGTGCCGGGGGGATGTGCAGCTTGATAGAACTTGAAAAATTTTTTAACGTTGCACGGTAAGTACTGCTGTGAACAGTAACGTTGAGATTTTCCAGTACAAACCCAAAAAGAATTTCTACGGGCACCGGTAATGTAATCTCATGCTTTTTCTCTTTTTCGTCTTCAGCCTCCTTGCTTTTTTCTTTTTCCTCTTTTTCAGATTCAGAAGGTTTCATCAACCGTTGAATATTCCATATTCCTTTTTGCTCTTCAAGATATAGGGAAGGATTGTATAATCCAATTTCATATATTTTGATTTTACCTATTAAAATAGGAAAAAAACTATACCGCAATCGGAATGTATCAAAGGCTACTACAGGTTTTTCATTATCAGTGCCTTTAAGAATAAAATTTTTAATTTCAAAACCGTTAAACAATGAAAAATGCTTTATAGTAAATGAAGCCTTTGCATTGAGATTGGATTCTATCTGTTCTGTAATAATTTTTGATACCCTATCAGTGGTTAACACACAATTGGCTATAAAAAGAATAAGCACTACTAAAACAACAAGGCTACATAGTGCTATACCACTATATGAAAGAATCTTAATACAATACTGTATAAATGTTTTCAAGCGATTGCTCCACATTCTCAAGTCAAAAAAGTATAATCAATATACTTTACGTCAACGTATTAAAACGTTTTTTCATTGACATATCATTTATTGGCTTTGTACTATGACATAAATATCTATGCATAAAGGGTAAACTATGAGTACATTAAATGATCTTTTTTCTTCTGAATTTTTAAAAGATAATGCCATTCTCATTGGGAAGATCAAAAAGCCTGCAATAACTAAAGAAGAGGCTAATCAAATCTTGGAATTTGTCAAGCAAGATATACAAAACTATCCCGACCACCAGCATTTCATTCTTGATGTGCTATTGGTACAGGAAGTTTCAAATCCTATCATTGGAGTGTTAATGAAAGCACTGCAATTCTGGAAAAAGACACGGGGATATGCATTACTGGTAATGACTGATGAACTGCTACAAAAAATAATGATTGAACAACCTGCAATGTTTGATTTTTTTGCAGTATTTCACACTGTTGATGAAGCAATAGCTTTTACTAAAAAAGCTTAGCGTATTATAAATCTTTAATTATTTTCCTATCAATTGCAACTGCCGTTTGTGCAGGATGTTCAATAACTTCTTTCATTTCCGGTTTTTCCTTAAATCGCATCACATTTAACATGAATATTTCAAGTTTGTTCAGCGTTGTTGGAGGCAGAGTATTGCCATCAATTTCTACCGACATAACAGGATAGCCCTTTATACGTGCCCACGGAGTAAGGATGCCTTCAATTACCCGGCCAATCAGACAGGCAAACGGTGATATATTAACAATGCCTGAATAACCATCCTGCATTGCTGTTGCTGCCACGCCACTTGAAACAGTAATCTCAGATTGCAGTTCAAGGTTCACAAAATGTTTTTGTGACATATTCATGATGTGGTGCATGTCATGTGGAGTTTCTGGGATTAGCTGTGTGCGCTGTAATGCGCGTTTAACTTTTTTCTCCACATGGTGTTTGTACCACTGCTCAATAAAATATTTCAACAACAACCGCATCTCCGGGATAAATAGCTTTTTATACCATGGAGCCAGTTTAATGGCCTTTTTATATTCATACTCACGTACGAAATCGCAGTAATAGATCCATTCGCTCACTCCAGAAACTTTTGCAATGATTCCTTTTTTGCTGAAGTTCTTAACTAATTCATCAACAGCAAAATCATCCCTGCGAACATAGATCTCGCCAACAATCAATACTTTTGGGCATTGTTCGATAGTTCTTTGTAATGGGATATTGCTGATAGCGGAGGCAATCTTTTTTAACACCGGTATAACCCTGGTTACATCATTCTCAGCAACTGAGATTAACTCCTGCCACAACTGATCATAGAGAGCCATTGCACTAATGGGATCCTTAGCACAGGCTCTGAGCGAAGTTTCAATGTCCTTCATATAATCACTGATGACAACTCCCCACCACGCATGTTTTGAGAAATGTGGTCCCAGCTCTGTATATGAATGTGATGAATCCAGCGTCACGACACATACATTTTCAAAGCGCATATCCTTAAAAAGGTTTTCATAAAAAACAAAGTACTGCCCTGTACGACAAGGCCCCTGTGTTGTTGGCACAAATAAAAGATATATTTCATCTTTTTTATATCGCGGCGAAGCAAAGTACTGCAATGCACTTCCCAGTACAAGATGTGAAGGCAGGCACTCCTTGCCCGACACAAATTGTCGCGCCAGTTGCAATGTTTTAGCATCAGGTACCGGCATTGCCTCAGCATTAATTCCAGCTGAACGTAATGAAGCTGCCAGAAGTTCTGCTCCTAAACGCCCCATGCTTGCTAAAAGCAATTTAACCTTCTTGTTATTCCGAACCGGTATCTTTTGATTTGTAACTATATTGCGTACGTACAATTCATTATCTTCAATGACAAAGCGCAGGCCATTATCATAGCGCTGAGCTTCTTCACCCATGCATTTTTGCCTGTAGCCCTCAATAATATCCAGAAAAGCTTCAATACGTGTATCTATCCCGGCATCAGCTGTATGTGAATCAAGCTCTAAAATAAGAAAAGGCTTAGTACCCATAATCCATTTCAGATAGTGCAACATGAAAGAATCAGGTGCACACGAAAAGTTTGAAATAAATGTTACATAGATATTACTTTCTTTTGCAAGCATGACACTTGTTTTCATATCCAGCTGACCATAAAACCAGTACATGTTAGGGAATATTTCCTCATGCTCAAATGGAAGGATATCAAAGGGAATAACCGTATACCCAATACTGGTATATTTTTTTGGAATGCCCATGTTTGCATCTTTTGTAAATGCATTATATGGCCTCCCCAGTATTGCTATGGCAGGTTTTTTTAGTTTCCGTGCAAACTGTAAAGCCTGTTCCCCTAATTTTCTGGCTTTTACAAAATATTCGTTTTGCTTTTGTAATGCAAGCCTGAAAGCCCTTCTTCCTTCTTCCAATGAAAAGCCAAGTGTTGTAGCAACGTTAACAAATGAATTTTCCGTTATTTCATCTGACAGTTGAAAACTAATAACCGGGGAAAGTATTTTTTCTTTTGGAATTTCATCAAATGCCTTTTCAATATAATATGGTAACCCTTGTGTAATGGGACAAAACGTTGCACGGGCATCATTTTGATAGCTCTTCATTTCTTTAATGTGTGGCAGGAAGATATAATCAACATGTTTATCAAGGATATTTTGAACAGCACCATGGGCAATCTCAGCAGGAAAGCAATAGGCGCTTTCAACTTTAGCTTTTCCCTCTTCTGAGATTTCATCAGAGGTAACTATCGCCACACCTAATTCTTTAAAAAACCATGAATACAGCGGCCACAAAGTATATGTAGAAAAACAAAGCGGTATGCCAACCGTTATAGAAGCATTGTGTGGCATTTGCTGTGGTGCGCATTCACCAAACAATAGCTCATTTCTTTTTTCAATAAAATCAACAACCTCCTCTTCATGGATGATGCGTTTTTTTCGCATATTTGCATATTTATTGCATCTGCCGCCAAACATGTATCTGTTGCCATTTACATTGAGTACCCGTATAGGACAATAGTTATCGCATGCCTTACAGATAAATTCACGCTCGTATACAATATCTGTACCAAGAATTGCATCAAGCTCATAGAATTTCTTCTGCAAGAGTCCATCCTGTAGCTTATTCAGGGCAACTATCGCCACACCAAAACAGCCCATGAGTTCCGGGTCAGGCGGTACCGTGATATGTTTACCCAGAAGCATGGCAAATGCAAGCGGTACTGCTTTGTTTTTTGCTACACCTCCCTGCAGCACTATGGAATTACCAATGGTCCTGTTTCCCACAACTCGGTTGAGATAGTTAGCAACTATTGATGTCACCAGGCCTGCGGTAATGTCCTCCCTGCTGGCTCCCTGCTGAATGGCCTTGCGTATATCAGAATTAATAAACGCTGAACAATGTTCCCCAAACTTTAATGGTTGCTGTGCCTGCAATGCTATATCGCCTATTTCCCATGCATGGGCAATATTCAGATCCCCCTGAGCTGATTCTTCTAAAAACGAACCGGTACCAGCTGAACAGGCTTCATTCATTGCATAATCAATGGGTACACCATTTTTCAAATACACATATTTAGCGTCCTGACCACCTATCTCAAATATTGTGTCAATATCAGGCTTAAAGTAGGTGGTACCAACTGAATGAGCTATGATTTCATTGTATACTGCTGGCGTTTCAAGAAAAACTCCCAATATTTCACGTGATGAACCGGTAGTTGCCGCCAGTGAAATAGTAATGGGGTTGTTCCCTATTTGATCTTTTAACTGCTTTTGAATTTCTTCTATACACTGTTTCAATGCCTTTACCGGATCACCATGTGTTCGTCCGTAGTGTGCAGCTACAATCTCATGGGTGTGTATATCAACAAGGCATGCCTTTGTTGTGGTAGATCCCCCATCAACGCCTAATATATATTCCCCTCCAGGTTTTGCAACACCACGCTTTGGGGGGATATATGTGACGTTATCAAGAGCTGTTTTTAAACTGTTAAACCGTGGAAAGCTTATAGTATGTTTTTCAAATAGAGTATCACCTATTGGTTCACCATACTGCTGTGCTAACAGTGCTGCACCATATGCTTCATAATATGCAGCGGTATCGGGTATAATAAACTCAACATCGGGCAATTTTTCTTTGATAAACTGAACTATATATGGATTGCGTGTTATGCCACCGGTTACAAGCACAATGCCTTTGTGTATCCGTGCCTTTTTTAAAAAATCTACAACTTTAACTGCCATCACATTGGACAGTGAAAGAACAATATCTCCTTTAGTTGCCTCGCCCTTATTGAGCCTGTGGGTACAGTCACTTTTCATAAATACTGAACAGCGTGTTGATAATCTCAATACCTTGCTTTTTTCCGGGATAGAATGAATATCATCAAGTGTCATGTTCATACGGGCCAATTGTTGTTTGAAGAACTCCCCTGTACCTGCAGCACACTTGTTGCCTGAAAAATTATTCTTAATTTTTTTATGTTCATCAATAGTATACACTACAAGGTCCTCCCCTCCCATTGATACAATGGCATCGGGGCTGTAATCACTATGTTTCAGCGCTTCTTCAATGCAAACAGATTCTATAACACGGGGAAGATGCAATAAAAAACGGCCTTCATTTCCGGTAACTATCGCTCGTGCTTCTTTGGGAATTTTTAATTGCGAAAGAATTGTTGTAAGCGTTCCCGGCACATCACCTTCATGGGGCATGATAGTAAATGTATCAACAACTCCACTGTTACATATTACAACTTTAACACTGGTTGAACCAATATTAATACCCACGGTTATCATTATAATACCTCCACAAGAAAACCGATACTGTCTTTATTTTTATTCCTTTGTCAATATTTTATTTATGTTCAGGGATACAGATAGATGTTACAATTGATGCTGTCAATACAAATGCAATTATCCCCAGTGAAATTTCTGTGGGGATGTGATACCCAACCTGAGCGGCAATCATCTTGCAACCAACATAGATTAAAATCACTGATAATCCATAATGCAAAAATCGGAAAAGACGCATGACTGCTGCCAGCGCAAAATAAAGCGCTCTCAATCCCAGAATGGCCATAACATTTGATGTATACACAATAAACGGGTCATGGCTTATTGCAAGGACGGCAGGGATTGAATCAACCGCAAACACCACATCCGTTGATTCAATGACCAGCAAGACAATAAAAAGCGGCGTAACAAATTGTTTCCCATTTTCTTTAACAAAAAAATATCCATTACGATAATCACTTGTAACTGGCAGCATGGCACGTGCTAATTTTAACACTGGATTTTTTTCAGGATGTATTTCTTTATCCTTTTCTTTCATCATTTTATATCCAGTATAGATTAAAAACACACCAAAGACATACAGTATCCAATCAAACTTTTCTATTAACGCGATGCCAGCAAAAATGAATATGGCACGCATAACTAAAGCCCCCAGCACACCCCAGAAGAGTACCTTATGCTGATATATTGGATTAACTTTGAAATATGTAAAAAGCATCAGGAATACAAATATGTTATCCATGCTTAATGATTTTTCAACAAGGTACGCAGTGAAAAATAGCAAAGCTTTCTGGTATCCAGCGTAAAAATATATACCTGCATTAAACATCAAAGACAACACTATCCAGAATATTGTCCATAGTACCGCTTCTTTTACTTTTATTTCATGTGCCTTCCTGTTGAAGACACCTAAATCTAAAAGAAGCATAAGCAGGACAAAAACGTTAAAACCAACCCATAAAAGAGTTTTAGTCATATATTTTACTCCGTGTACACAGTACGTTATATCAAAGGAAAGCACACATTCATCGTACCAAAAGTGGTAAAGATGCTTTTTACAGTACTATGGTATTAAAGTGCTACTTACCAACCTTATTTTTTATCCGTGAGCGCAGTGCTTTTAAAAATCCTTCTATGCCTTCACCGGTTTTTGCACTTACTTTGTGTACTTCCATCTTTGGATTTGTGCGCTTTACATTTGCCAGCAATTCATCCATATTAAAATCAAGATAGGGCAACAGGTCAATTTTATTAATTAATAATGTATGTGAAGAGTTAAACATTAATGGATATTTAACAGGCTTGTCTTCACCTTCTGTTACACTCAATACAACCACTCGTTCATCATCACCCAACTCAAACTCTGCAGGACACACAAGATTACCAACATTTTCAATAATGACCACATCAACTGCATTCAGATCAAATTTTTCCAGGCAACCCAATATCCATGAACTTTCTAAGTGGCAGGCACCCCCAAACAACTTGGTCTCAATCTGAACAATAGGAATATTATATTTTGCTAAACGTTGAGCATCATTGGTTGTTTCAATATCGCCTTCAATCAGTGCTATATTGTAATCTTTTATAAGATCATTAATTATTCTATCAGTGATTGTGGTTTTACCGGCACCAGGTGAGCTCATAATGTCAAACATGTATATTTTCTTTTCGCTGAGTAGTTTCTTTATTTCCTCAGCCTTCTGAATATTTGATTCATAAATGTTCTGTAAAACCTGAATTTCCATGATGTATTCTCCTAAAAATTAAAAATTGAGTGCACTATAAAAAATTATTGCAAACACTTGTTTTTTGATAATGCACATTACCATTGTTACCATGTTACTTAATCACTTTATCACATAAATATAATTATTTAAAAATTTCATTGTCACTTAGTTTTGCTTAATACATTTTTTTGAATGCATAAATGTTTACAGGTTTATCTAAAAAAGGTCGTCAAGTAAATTTTTCAAATGTATTACTTATACATTAGACTCATTGAGATACAATTTTGCTATATCCTGTGACAAAACTAATTAATGAACACAGTAAAATTTGTATCAAACAAAACTTTTCAACCATATGGTGAATAGTATTAATATTTCATTCATAGACATTTATGCGTATTGGGTACTTCACTCATGCATTATTATAAAAAAGGGCTATCACCGAGAGATGATAGCCCTTAATAAAAATCAATATTTATTCTTAGCAAATCTTGAAGGTTCCTATCTCCTTATCCCCTTCAACTATATGTACCGCACAGGCTATACATGGGTCAAACGAACGAACCACACGTGCTGCCTCGATTGGATTTTTAGGATCAGCTATTGGTGTACCTAATAACGCCTGTTCAACTGGTCCTAATTTACCATCATCACCTCTTGGACCGCAGAACCATGTAGTTGGTACAACACACTGATAATTTGCTATCTTCTTGTCTTCAATAATTATCCAGTGGCCTAATGCTCCACGAGAAGCTTCGGTCAAGCCTTCGCCCTGGCCTTTTTCCGGTATTTCATATGTTGACCGTGGCATTTCCCCAACTTCAAGCTCATCTAACCATTCATAGGCTTTCTGGCATAACAACTTGCATTCAATAACTCGAGAAGCATGGCGGCCCAACACTGAAAATACAGCATCAATGTCAGCATTGAATACCTTTAATAAGGCATCCACTTCCTGTTTTACCTCCTTATGTCCGCTTAGATAACTTATTGCAACTCGTGCTAAAGGTCCAACTTCCATTGGCATTCCATCATATCTTGGTGCCTTAAGCCATGTATACGCACCACCTTTATGCGGATCAGGATTGGTCTGTCCCTGATATGGATGCAGATTGGTTCCAGAGTTGTAACGTGAAAATCTTACCTGCTCTCGAATTTTTGAAGAATCAAATTCTTGTAGCTTTTTGCCATCGAACACACCACGTTTAAAGAAAAATTGTGAAAGCTCATCATTTGCTTCAAAAACCCCATACGAAAGGAAGTTAGTATATTTCCCTATTTTAAAATAATCACTGTACGCTTTAGCAACAGCGATAATATCATTGAAATAAACCTCATTGACAAACTCTTCCACCCTCTTTAAAAACTTCTTATACTGCCGTATGGCACTTCTGGTTGGGACCTGTGTTACACCACCAGGCACAAGACCAACCATGTGAGGCGTTCTTCCACCAAAGATACCTATCATCTGCTGTGCTTTTAAACGCACATCAAGTGCTTCTAAATAATGAGCAATAGCAGCAATATTTAATTCCTGATCCTTGATGTAAAAATCACCTTCATACCTGGGCAAAAATGGTGCTACTGCTGTAATAGCATCCTGCCTGTTCTTTTTTACTTCAAGTTCATTTTTGGCCCAATCACGAACAGCTAAAAGTTTTTTATCGGTGCCATTGTACTTTAATATTGATGTAATATCAACATAATCCAGTGCACAGAGATGATAAAAATGTAAAATGTGTGACTGCAGGTAGTCAGCTGTTAATATTAAATTCCTGAGTAATCTACCATTCTTATTTGCCCGTATGCCAAATGCAGCATCTAAACATTTACTTGACGCAATTCCATGTGGAGCTGGACATACACCGCAGATTCGTTGAGTTATCTGATTTGCATCAACGGGATTTCTCCCTTTCAGGATCATCTCATATCCACGGAACATGTCACCTTTGCTTTTAGCATCAACAACTTTACCATTCTGAACATCTATCTCAATAGAAAGATGCCCTTCTATTCTGGTAATGGGATCCAATAATACCTTAGCCATTGATAACACCTCCATTCTTAAGTTTTACTACAGTGCTGGCAATTTCAGGATGTAGCGTTTGTAACTCATCATTGCTGGCCATAAGATGTTTATAAATACCTCTGTTGCCATAATCTGGGAATGGAGGTTCAGTACATCCTATACATCCTGAACCACAGCCTGTACAGGTGTTCATTCCACCAACCCACTTACGAGTAGGAATATCGCATCCTGTGTCCATACCCAAACAGCCCAATAAGTACAAACATCCTTCTTCACCCCAGTGTTTTGCAAATCGTCCACGCTTATAATCAGGCAAACGTTCACACTTTTCGTGCACAGTGGTGCCAAAATACATCAGCGGACGATTGTATTCATCAAGTTCAGGCATGCCTTTTAACAATACATGGAGCAATGTTCCTACCATCCAGTCTGGATGTGGCGGACATCCAGGGATATTAATTACCTTTTTATCAGGGAACATCTTCTGTAATGATGTAGCTCCTGTTGGGTTATCGCCTGTTGCCCGTATCTTTGCACCAGGTATCCCACCAAATGTTGCACATGAACCAACAGCAACCAGTGCTATTGCATTTGCCCCCAATTTCTGAATCCATTCACGTGCACCAATGAATCTGCCATCCATTTCGCCTATGGTACAATATTCATCAGATTTTGTAGGTATGGAACCTTCAACAATTAATACAAAATCCTTTCGGTTTGTCTTAACCGCATTTTCAAGAACCTGTATGGCAGCATGACCTGTACCACCGCATAATGTCTGGTGATAATTCAGGCTTATGTATTCGGTAATGACGGTTGCAATATCAGGCTCAAGCTTATTCAAAAGTGAAACAGAACATCCAGAACATGACTGTGCCTGAATCCAGATTACGTTGGTACGCTCTGTAGCTTTCTGCAATGCCCTTTTGCAACCCTGAATCAGTACGCTTGGGAATGCTACCGCAGCTGTTGTAGCACCCATAACTTTTAAAAATTCTCTTCTATTTAGCGACATGTAACAACCTCCTAATGTATCAGGTTAATAAGCAGTAACACTATCAAGAATCAAATCCACAACTTTTGGAATTGATTCTGCTACCAAAGGGCTTAGTGTTATATCCAGGGAAGCAACATCTTCAGGGACAATCCCAATAACTTCCACTTCAGGGCTGTAACCCTGAACTCTTAACACTTTTAGCACCTCGGCAATTCCCATTTCATGCAATGAAACGTTAGGCGTCTTTGCTTTTAAATGCTTGCCATCAAATCTGTAAATGCTACCCGGCCTATCCTGCACCTTCAATGCATCAACGATAATTAATTTATCAAAATCTATCATATATGGAATGAGATTAAAACCAACAGTCCCACCATCGAGCAGTTCTACATTATCAGGCAGTTTGACATTGTTTTTCTGCATATACTGCACCACATGTACTCCAATACCATCATCCTTTTGAAGCAGATTTCCTATGCCAAGAATTAATGTTTTTTTGCCTCGTTTCATTGTGCATTCAGCTATACGCTTTTATTCTTTAGCAATATGACACTCATTGCAAAGCACGGGACCTTTTTTGGACTGAGCATGACAATTAATGCACAGGCCGTGAATGGTATCCTCACCCTTTGCACCCTTGTGGCATTCTGCACACTGTTTTATCCTGTCATCATTGCCAGCTTTATGATGGCACACTACACACTTAATACCTGCATCTTCGTGCTTTTTATGTGGCATTGCAACAGGATCCATTGCATTCATGGTAGCACCAATCCCTGCTAGCCTGTCCTTATCAGTAATAAACTTATTAATGTCTGTTACTGTAACAACATCAGTTGGGCTGGGATTGATATTGGTTGTTCCCTCAGAGCAACCAATAATTACTGCAATGACAAGTATACCCAAACAAACCACAAACAACCTGATTTTACTCACATTTTACCTCCTTACGCTGAATAGTTTTATGATGTAAAATTTAATAAATTAGGCATAAAAAATACTAAAAGTATAGATTTTATTATTATGTGTAGCAAGTCAACCAAATAATTGATTTATCAATTTTTAAAAAAATTATACCGGATAATCCATGTATTATCCCTGACCTTTAAGTACTTAATATACCCATAGTGCTATCATATAACATATATAATAAAATGTCAAATGCATTTTAGTACTACATATAATACTTAACCTCCATAACCTTTGACACCATGCTGTATTGCATAGTGTCATTGAAATGAGTACAGCAACAATGAAATCTTGCTTACATAAAAAACCCTCAAGATTACCATGTATTTAATTGTTACAACTGAAGAATCACGTTGTTCATATGCTTGTTTTTGCAGATTAATTTTTTATATATGAATGACAGGCTATAAATATTATGTGCTACAATGCTTAGTATGATATATCATTATCACATACAGGTAAAAGGCATTGTCCAGGGTGTGGGATTCAGGCCATTTGTGTACAATATCGCAGTAGCACACCATCTTTATGGCAGCGTTTCAAATAACACAGAAGGTGTAACCATACATTTTGAAGGGCCAAAAGAAGCTATCAAACAATGCATTGACATTATTCAAAACAATCCTCCTCCGCTTGCTCAGATTATTGATATCAAAATCACACAACTGCCACCCAATGGATTTACAAGCTTTACCATTCTGGAAAGCACCACTACAGGCACACGCGATGTATTTATACCGCCTGATGTAGCTATCTGTAATGAGTGCCTGGAAGACTTTTTTGACGTGGACAACCGCCGCTATCATTATCCCTTTACTACCTGCACGCACTGTGGTCCTCGATTCAGCATTATTGACGACATTCCCTACGACAGAGAAAATACCGCCATGAAGCCATTTCCCATGTGTCCTCAGTGCTACCAGGAGTATACAAACCCGCACAACCGCAGGTTCCATACACAGCCCAATGCCTGTCCACAGTGTGGTCCTCATATAGTGCTGTGCGATAGTTCCAGCAAGATAATCCAATCCCAATTTGATGCCATAATCAGTCAGTTGCAGAAGCTCTTAAAACACCATATCGTTGCACTGAAAAGCGTTGGGGGATATCACTTAGCGTGCGATGCCACCAATGACCACTGTGTTACACTTTTACGTATGCGAAAGGGCCGACCATTTAAACCCTTTGCCATCATGGTATCATCTCTAAAATTTTTAGAAACGTTTTGCCGCGTCACTCAAAAAGAAAAGGAACTTTTGCAAAGCAAGGAGCGCCCTATTGTGCTGGTGCAATTACAAAAAAATATTCTAAGCCCATCTGTTGCACCAGGACTCACCTACATAGGCGTCATGCTTCCCTACACGCCATTCCAGCACATGCTTTTTTCTGGCAATGAAGAAAGCATATACATCATGACCAGTGCCAATATATCCGATGAGCCCATTATATACAATGACAATGATGCCTTTGAGCGTTTGAGTACAATTGCCGATTACTTTGTTACCTACAATCGTCAGATACTATCTCACACCGATGATTCAGTAGTATACGTTGTTGATGAAAAACCATATTTTGTACGCCGTTCACGGGGATATGTTCCTGCACCCATCTTCATCCAGGAAACACCACTTCACATCCTGGCAACAGGCGGCGATTTAAAAAACAGTTTTGCTCTGGCACGAGATAACGTTGCTATCGTAAGTCAGTTTTTGGGGGACCTTGCCACACCGTGGGGCAATGACCTTTACCGAAAAACTATCGCCCATTTTTGTAAAATCTTTGATGTTAAACCCAAACTTATAGCGCACGACATGCACCCCAACTATTTTACCACCATGTTTGCACAGGAGCATTCCACAATACAAACATTTGCAGTACAACATCATCACGCCCACATTGCTTCAGTGTGCCAGGAATATGGTTTAGCTGAGCCAGTGATTGGCATTGCTTATGATGGCACTGGATATGGAACCGACCATACGCTGTGGGGGAGTGAACTTCTAATAGCAGACACAAAGGAGTTTATACGCGCAGCACATTTTGATTATTTTGGTTTGCCTGGTGGTGAGCATGCCATCAAAGACCCCTGGAAGATAGGTCTGTCATTGCTTATGGCTGCATCCATTAATGATTCCCCATTTTTTACCCAAAAAAAGGATAAAGAATTTGTAAAGGAGATAGTCACTAAAAACATAAACTGCCCTGTAACCTGTAGTATTGGAAGGCTTTTTGACGGTGTTGCTGCCATCTTGGGGATTGCGCATCATATCAGTACTGAAGCTGAAGCTGCCATGCTTTTAGAAGAGAAAGCACTGGCAGCACTTAAAGACAATTCAGTGTTTGAAATTCCCATCAAACAGGGACAATCACTTGTTATTGACACTGCCCATATTATTCAGGAAATTGTTACTATGATAGAATTGCGTGTTCCAGTTGCTGCCATTGCCATGCGTTTTCACAGAGCAATAGCTGAGGTCACTATTGCCACTGCATGTAAACTCAGGGAACAGTATTCAATAAACAAGGTTGCTCTTTCAGGTGGAGTGTTTCACAATAGGATATTGCTTCACCTTATAACAACAGGGCTTGCAAAAAAATCATTTGACGTATATACACCTCACAAACTACCGTGCAATGATGGTGGAATAGCCTTAGGCCAGATTGCCGTTGCAAGGGAGAATATACATGTCTGATATTAAAAAAGAAGCTGCTATCTTATCACAGTATTCGTTGCCACAGCCTGTTGCCATAATGGAAGTATGTGGCACACATACAACTGAATTTTTTCGAACAGGTGTCAAAGACATATTCCCACAAAACCTGCGGCTTATTGATGGCCCTGGCTGCCCCGTATGTGTTACCTCTAATGATTATTTAGATACTGCCATAGCCATTGGCTGGCAGCATAACTGTGTTATAACAACCTTTGGGGACATGATGAAGGTACCCTCCTCATACAGTTCACTGGCAAAGGAAAAATCAAAAGGCTTACCGGTTGAGGTTGTCTATTCCCCCATGGATGCCGTTGATATGGCACAAAAAAACCCTGATAAAAAATTTATTTTTTTAAGCATTGGCTTTGAAACTACCGCACCGGCTGAGGCTGTATGTGTGCTTGAAGCAAAAAAGAAAAACATAAAAAATTTCTTTTTATTGCCAGGCAACAAACTAACTGTACCTGCCGTAAAAGTATTACTTGACTCCGGCGAGGTCAACATTAATGGTTTTATACTACCCGGACATGTGAGCGCCATTATTGGTAAAAATGCATGGAATTTTATTGCCACCGATTACGGCAAACCTGCTGTCGTTGCAGGCTTTGAAGACCACGACCTCATCCGTGGGACACTAATGCTTTTAGATCTCATTAAAAACAACACGCCAAAGGTTTTAAACCAGTATACCCGTGTTGTGCGTGATGAGGGTAACCCAAAAGCCCTTGAAATACTGTATAGCGTTTTTACAAAAGGCAATGCTACCTGGCGTGGGATTGGAGTAATACCGGAAAGTGGCCTTGATTTAAAAGAAGAATATGCTGATTTTGATGCATATAGACAATTCCCTGTAGATGTTCCTCCACCCAGAGAACATCCCGGATGCCGTTGTGGCGAGCTTTTACGCGGTGTAATACAACCAACTGATTGCCCACTGTTTGGTAAAGCTTGTTCACCGGAACATGCCGTTGGTCCATGCATGGTTTCATCAGAAGGGCCCTGCTCAGCATACTACAAATACGGGAGGAAGTAATGGATATTATTGTTCCTGGCCACGGTAGTGGCGGCAAACTGATGAATGATCTTATCAATAAC
>JBBFLA010000004.1:0-107142 GCA_037481795.1 Spirochaetota bacterium | reverse complement strand
TTAAAAATTAAGACTTTTTATTTTAAAGAATTACTAAATTTTTTTGTTTTGACTTTTGTTCAGAGGTCTCAATTATTTCTTGCTCGTTTGATTCTTCAGGTGAGACTTCCCTACTCACACCCCTTACTGATCTATTATAACCAGCTTCATCCTCACCTATAGCATTCATTGCATTGAGCACATCAACCATTACATCAAATTTTGATTTTTCTTTTGAGCTTTCGCTTTCGCTACACCCAATTGTAAATGTAGCAATAACTAAACTTAATACTACACAAACAATCCTTCTCATTTGGGAAAACCCTCCTTTTAAATTATATTTTACTTATAAAAAATAAGGCTATGCATA
Organism: Spirochaetota bacterium; assembly: GCA_037481795.1. GTDB lineage: Bacteria > Spirochaetota > UBA4802 > UBA4802 > UB4802 > UBA4802. The sequence goes on along the minus strand of JBBFLA010000004.1, from coordinate 106,793 downwards.
CTTTACATTAAACACAACTATAAAGCTAAATAGCAATACTTTGCCATTTTGAACGATATCACAATAAAATTGAATTATTAAATGTAATGTAAGCTCAACATAAACTGTCTTTCATCTATATGTTATATGTATAGTAACAAATGAGCCGGGAAATCCCTTCCACTTAATCGATAAACAACAAATTATAATTTTAGTCAAGCATTTTTTTTATTATTGTTAAAATTATTTGCTTTTTTTAGAACCAAATAAATCCTCAATTCCCAATTCTTTTAGCTTAGCATCAGTTGGGCCACCAGTTTTAGGTTCCCATCCGGTTATAGCAAAAAATTCATTTAGCAATTCATTAATGGGAACAGCCACACCTTTTAATGGGCCTTCCTGTAGTGGTGGCTTGCCCTGTGCACGATCAGGGATAATTGTGTCCTTAACATATAACCCTTCCCGTACATTGAAAGCTTTTCGCATATTAAGGATACGCTCACCAATTGTTAAATACTCATCGGCAGGCAAATCCCATCCAGTCACAGCATTAATATAATCAACCAGTGGAATTGAGCCACTTAAAAATCCAAACTGGCACATACCGCAACCATTAAATAGATTAGCAAAATACATTGATGCAGCTGTCAGGGTTAAGCGTTTTGCAGTGCTACTGTTTGCATTTTTTAGCATTTTCTTAACCATGGGAAATTGCTTTTTAGTTCTGTATAGATGATTGTATAAATTTGATGCAATGGTATGGCGCCCTGGTGTTGCTTCAGAAGAATAGGTAACAGCAAATCCATCATCCAGCCGGCTATCATGCATGGGAAGCTCCTGACCGCCAGCATGAATGGCAAAACTTTCAGAACCTTTGCCTATCTTCTTTGCTGCACGCATTACTCCATCGGCCAGTATGTTGCCAATTCCTTTCCTGTTAATTATCATCTCTGTTAATGTAAGTATTTCTTGAGCTTTGCCCCAGCCTAACTCTAATCCGCCAGTGTCTTTCTTTGTTAATATCCCATGCTCATAGCATTCAATAGCAAATGCAACAGCAGTACCTGTAGATATGGTATCAATACCAGCTCTGTTGCATAATTCATTTATTTCCATTATTACATCTAAATCATCCAGTAAAAGCATACCACCAAAAGAGCCCAGAGTTTCATATTCTGGCTTGTGTCCTTCTGTGCCCTTATACCTTCCAGCTTTTATGTCAACAATGCCACCACATCCAAGCGGACATGACTGGCATGCATATCGTTTCTTTTGATGTGCTACCACACTTTCATCAGAAATTTTTTGAACACCTGGAAAATCTAAATACCCAACACCAGCCCAGTTTTTGATTGGCGTATCACCGGTAAATGCAGAATACACTGTTGTGCCACTTGTACCGTACCGTTTAAATATTTCACGTACCGTTGAAGGCTGTGTTGGAACTGATACCCTGGTTCGCGCTATAATCTGGCTTAAAAAATTCATCATATTGACAGTGGCTTTATCAATGGGGCTGGTTGATTTAAAACTTGCTAAAAATTTTTTATTAATTTCCTTTAAAACATCAGGTTTTGCAACCGGTATTTTCTTTGTTCCTTTTATGGCAATGGCTTTTAACTTCTTGCTTCCCATGACAGCGCCCAATCCACTGCGTGCAGCAATTCTTCCTCCATCGGTTACAATACCTGATATGAGTGATAGTTTCTCTGCAGCAGGCCCTATACAGGCAACCTGATATTTATCATCGTTAAGCTCTTTTTTTATGAGTTCTTCTGTTTCAATGGTATCCTTTCCCCACAACTTCTTTGCATTTTTTATCTGTATTTTACCATCATTAATGACTATATATACCGGCGTTTTTGCCTTGCCGGTAACAAATATTGCATCAAATCCAGCGCGCTTTATTTCTACCGAAAAGAACCCTCCACAGTTACTATCGCCCCAGCCTCCCGTTAATGGCGATTTACCAACTACCATAAACCGCCCTGCAAAATATGCCCCGCTTCCTGTTAAAAGACCCGAACAAAATCCAAGTACGCTTTCCGGTGACAATGGATTAATTTTTGGCTTTTGCAATTGGCTGATTATGGCAACACCCATACCATAGCCTGCTAAATACTTTTTGTAAAAATCATCAGACAGTTTTTTGATAGTGGATTTACCAGTGGAGAGATTAATAATTACATACTGACCCATATAACCGCTCATATAGTACCTCCGAAAAAAAATTTATTCATAAAAACAGCAACAGATTCTACTATAGATATCGTATAACATCCTTATGCTGGCATGCACGTGATGCAGTATTACAGAAGAATCAGGTACACCGAAAGCAAAATTGGCAATCTGTAAACATGCAACGGTACTATAACAACTGAAAGATGAATATACAAGCAAAAATTTTAGTTTATGAGTTTTTTAAAATTTTATAAATTTTTGCTTGCCATTTTAAGTATTTTAGTATATATTAAATTTATAAGTTTTATTTTTATTCCGGTTAGTTGAAGGAGGATTACCATGAAAGCAAATACCTATTGTATAGATACCAATTGTTCATACTGGAGAAATGTTGAAGACCTTTATTCTGAATTAGTAGCAAAGAATGAAAATTTAAAAAACAAGATTTTCAGTTTCAGAAATTTCATAGCTGCAGAATAACCGCATTAGAGCAACCCATAAGAACCTCCGATGTAAAAATAAAAAAGGCTGGTCATATACCAGCCTTTTTTTATGTAATATTGCATCGTAACAGAGCTACTGCTTAAGCAATTGCCTTTACATTTTCCTTTTCAATCTTGTCAATGAGTACCGTATAATATTCATTAGTAAAGAATTTGTACATGCTGATACGGGAGTCTTCAAATGATTGTAATATCTGTTTATACTGGCTGACATGTCCTTCTTCACCAATACATATACCGTGCCTTTTACCATATCCACACTTTACACATATAGGATTTTTCAAGGCTTTATAACATCCATTATGTTCATATCCGTAATAATGGCAGAATGGGCACAATTCATACCGCAGACCCGAACATCCTAACTTGAAAATATTGTGTTTAATCTTTTCCCATACTTTTGCTGCTTCTTCGTCGGTCCAGGATTTGATTTCCTGTTCATCGCCTTCATTAAAATACCAGTTACCCGGCACATTTAACTCTTTTTCCATACGATTGGCTTTAGACTTCATAAAATCAATGATTGCTTGCTGGAAATTGAGTGGTTTTTGTTTCATAACAATATCCCTTTTATTGTATTCTGCAAATTATATATCCCACCCTTTTATATATAGACCGGTTTTATACATTCAAATCCATCATGATAAAAATGTATCAATAGAATATATTAATTTGCAGTATCTACTTCTATTTAATAAAGTATAACCATTCGGTATTTTTTCAAGGTTTTTTTTATAAAATTTAAAATATTTTTGGGGTCATAGCAGTGCTATAGCATCCTCATTCCCACTACTGATTATTGCAACAATCTGCTCTATAGCCGTATTAACCGCATCACTTACTGTATCGCCCACTTCTATATTTTCAGGCTGTATTCCAATAAACATGATATTGGGGGTTATTTCAAGTAATTGTTGCATAACGGCTTTTAACGGCAGACTATGTGTGGTTACTATTCCGCTGTGAATTTTATGTACCGGTATATTTCGCACAGAGCCCGGTGGCAGGTTCATATCACAGCAGTCCACAACAATGATTTTCTCTGGTTTGTTCCTTCGTATAACACCAATGTAATTTTCGGGCATAAACTCTGCATCTATACCTGTAAGCCCCAATAGTTTCAGCTTGCGTGCAACGATACTTCCTGCAATATCATCGCTACGCAGAGGGTTTCCAATTCCCAGTATGAGTTTTTTGCACTGTGTTTCCATTTTACAGTAACTATCGCCCCATATATTTCTTTTACCGTTAACTATTGCTCTACACTATTCAATATTTTACTTGCATTTACAAGACCATGCAAGTTTTATTTTCATATGCGATAGTTACCGGAGATTATTCTATGATACCAAAAGGTTTAATTGAAAAGTTGTTTCAGGCAGCAAGCATTCAGCGATGGAATGACCATGCACGCCCCACCGAATTTACCGAAATTGACAAACAGGCACATAAAATGATAATTGCTTATACAATAGCTAAATTTCAGGAAGAAGAAAATCCAGGTTGTGTAAACTGGATACACCTTATTGAAGGCGGCATCTTTGAACTTTTGCACCGGGTGATAGTAACTGACATTAAACCGCCCATTTTTCATAAGATAATGAAAGAAAAAGGCAAAGAACTCAACGAATGGGTTTTTGCTCAGCTTGACGACGATATAAGCCCTGTTAAAGGAAATTTTAAAGAAACATTTTTACGGTATTTTCAGGACACACAATTTGCACCGTTTGAAAAAAAAATACTGCAAGCAGCGCATTACCTTGCCACCAACTGGGAATTTCAGATTATTTACCAGAGTAATAAATTTTTATACGACATTGAAAAAACAAAAAATGAGATAGAAAGTCAGATTGAATATCATATTGATTTAACTGGCGTGCAGAAGATACTTTCACACCGCAATATTGCCGGGTTTATCAATTTGTGCGGACAGTTGCGATTTCAGCAACGGTGGGCACAAACGCCACGAATACCAAAGACATCGGTTTTGGGGCACATGCTTATTGTAGCAATGCTTTCCTACTTTTGCTCGCGTGAACTGGGTGCTTGCGCAAAACGCATGTATAATAATTTTTTTGCTTCGCTTTTTCACGACCTGCCGGAAGTACTCACCCGTGACATTGTTTCGCCTGTCAAACGTTCTATCAAAGGTCTGGAAGAACTCATCAAAGAGTACGAAATCATTGAAGCTAATAATCGTATTTTCCCCCTCATACCTGAAAAGTGGCATAACGAAATGCGATATTATATATTCAATGAATTTGAAAATAAGATATGGCATAATGATTCTGTAACCATAAAAATATCCCCTGAAGAATTGAATACTCAGTATAATGAGGACAGGTTCAATCCGCTGGATGGGCAGATGCTTAAAGCCTGTGATGATTTTGCTGCATTTCTTGAAGCTTCATTTTCCATAAAATATGGCATAAAACCTGAAGCGCTGGAATCAGCTAAACGAAATATCTACCAGAAGTACAGGCAAAAGCACCTGACCATTGGCGATATGGATTTTATTATGCTGTTTGATTATTTTAATTAATTTTTTTACATTAATCCTTACTGGCGTGTGCAGTTTAAAATAATTTTACATAACAAATTTTTTTGTTTAACACAGATGATTTTGCAGCAAACAAGAGATACATTGTATCCAAATGACCACAGTATATGGTATATTATTTTAAAAAGTCATCAATCACTTTTGGAAGCACCATAGTAAAGGTTTTGCAAAAATAGTTCATGAAAAGCAAATTTAAAAAAATATTCTTTAACTTCCGTGACACTGTTGGTGCATTGCTGGTTGCTATCAAGCATCCTGAAGTCTCACTATGGTCAAAAATCATAATTATAGTGACAATAGCATATGCTCTGTCCCCAGTTGATTTGGTGCCTGATTTTATTCCATTCATTGGATATCTGGATGACGCTGTCATACTACCGTTTTTATTTTTTATAGCAATAAAATCTATTCCACAACCTGTTTATGAAGAATGTAAGGTGCAGGCGCATTCAGCATTTAAAAAGTCATTGGGATTTATTGTGCTGGGGCTTTTACTTATTATTCTTGTGTGGTTCTGTATAGGTTTTTTTATGTATGCGATAGTTACCGGAATTATCAGGCTTTTAAAACCATGATTGCCATTATTAATCCTGACACACCGCAGGCTGTTATAAAAGGCTTAACGCGCAACAGATTTTCACCCATTACAATTCCACTGTGTTCCCGCGTTGAACGGCCTGTTGCAGGGCACCCTGATATCCAGCTTTTTTTCATTGGCAACAATATCATTTATGAACCAGATATTGAAAAGACTTTTTTACAGGTACTATCGCAATCAAACTATACATTAATACCAGGCAAAAGCCACCTACAGGCAAAATACCCTTACGACTGTGCATATAACTGCGCATATACTGGCAGCATAGCTTTTCATAATACAAAAGTAACTGATAGCACCATAAAAGAGATTTTAGCCCAATGCTCTGACCCCCTGATTCACGTAAACCAGGGATACACCAAATGTTCAACCTGCATTGTTGACTCAAATGCCATTATTACCTCGGACATTACCATTCACACTGCTGCTATAAAACATTCTATTGATTCACTGCTCATTAAACCTGGATATATTGAACTTCCTGGCTACCGGTACGGTTTTATTGGCGGTGCAAGTGGTTTGTGCTCTGACACCGTTTACTTCACCGGACGTTTAAACCACCATCCTGATTACGCCAATATTGTGAATTTTATTGAAAACCACAACAAAAGCATTGCCTTTTTATCAGATCTTTTTGCAATTGATATTGGCTCAATCTTTTTTATTGACATGATTATATGACATGTTACTCATATAGTGTATTATTAAATCATATACTACTGTGGATACCATTAATGAATATTCCTGACATGAAAACATCTTTAGCGCTTTTGCAGAAGTATGACATCCTGCCCAATGTGCTTGAACATTCTTTACAGGTATATAAGGTTGCCTGTACCATCGTTGATCATCTGAATGGTAGTGTTACAATCAACCGTGATTTAGTTTGTGCTGCAGCATTGCTTCATGACATCACCAAATCCCGTGCATTGAAAACAGGTGAAAAGCATGACATTTCCGGCAAACAACTTTTAGAATCCTTAGGATATCCGGAAATAGCCGATATCGTAGGGCAGCATGTATTTTTACGCGACACATCAGAGGCTTCACCTCTCAATGAAGCAGATATAGTGTATTACGCAGATAAACGCGTTATGCACAATGAGATTGTAACAGTTGACCAGCGCATTGAAGACCTGCTCAAACGCTATGGCACCACACCGGAACGCTGTAACAAAATTCTTGAAAACAAAGACATTATTATAATCATTGAAAAAAAATTAAAAAGACACCTTATAAAACCTCTGGAAGATATTATTGCATCATTACAGCATGAATAAACAATACTGCATTCTTGATTGTTACGTGGACGAACCGGCGTGTTTTGGCGTACCGCCATTTGTTTCCCCCTACCCGCGCTATGTGTATGGTGCACTCATTGATGCCGGTATATACCATGATGAAATTGTGTATCTTACCATTGATGCTCTTCGCAAAGCTGAATACCGGCTACCACATAATTTTCATTATGTTTTTTTAATTGGGGGGGCAATAGTTCCCGGTAAATACCTTGGCTTTAAAATAGGAACTGTTGCTGAAATTACAAAAATCATTGCAGCAAACAAACGTCAAAGATTTGCCATTGGCGGTATGATAGCTCACTTAGTGAAGGATTTTACCAATACAACACTGGTAACTGGTGATATCGAACAGTTTGCGTATACAATTGCTACTGGCAGTAGTCCTGTTACCAGTAACTATCGCACATACAAAGACCTTGCACGCTGGGCGGTTTACGGCAGTACGCTGGTTAAGCTACACCCACAATTCCCCAACCTTATCTGTGAGATAGAAACTTACAGAGGATGCCCACGCCGCAATCACTGCTCATTTTGTGCTGAAGGGTTACTGCAATCTGTTGATTTCAGAGATGAAGAAGATATCATACGTGAAATTGATGCACTCATTGCTCAAGGGATTTTTAGATTCAGGATTGGAAGGCAGGCTGATATTATTGCTTATAAATCACATCTGCAAGACTTTGTTCACGGGTTCCCGCGGCCAAATCCTGCTGCAGTCATTAATCTTTTTACTGAATTGCAAAAGCGAACACAAAAAGGGCATATCAAAATGTTGAACATTGACAATGCAAATCCCGGTACCATCTTTTACTTTCCTGAAGAATCACAGGCCATTATTGATTGTATTGCTCATACGGTAACTCCGGGCGATACAATGCCGTTAGGCGTTGAATCTTTTGATCCATCTGTCATCCAAAAAAACAACCTTAAATTGCAAAAAGAAGAGGTTATACAGGTTGTACAATTAATAAACGATACCGGTGGCAAGATAATTAATGGCATCCACAGACTTTTACCGGGTATTAATCTTATTCATGGGCTTATTGGTGAAACCTCTGACACATTTAAAATCAACTATGAATCGCTGCTGGAAATTCTTGACAGAGGACTGCTTTTGAAACGGATTAATATACGTAGTTTGTTTCCCTTCCCGGGAACTATCGCCGCACAAAAACAAACACACAATACAATGATTGAAAACCGTTACCGTTTTTACCGTGAAAAAATTAGAAGCGTAATTGACCATGCCATGATTGCCAGGCTATTCCCCATAGGTACTGTTATGTATAATATGCAGGTAATGTCATGTATGCACGATTATTCGTACGCAAAAGAAATTAGAAGCTACGCCATAACGGCAAAAATTCCTGCAGGGTTACCGCTTTTTAGTTTTGTTGATTGCATTGTTGTTGGTCATCAAGAACGATCTCTCCTGTGCCTTCCATATCCAATACCAATTAACACACTGCCACAAAAAGCTCTGGAAACCATACCGGGCATTGGGAAAAAAGGTGCATCAACAATCATTGTGCATCGCCCCTTTGCATGTATGGATGATGTAAAGCCCTATCTGGAACATGTTCCTGAAAATATTGTACAGGCAATTGCGGAAGGATTTTAATAGCGTTTGCGTTCCTTATCATGATTGAGTTTGTTCATGACATACACTGCTGCATATCCGCCTATAAACGCTGCAATGATATTGACACCGGTATCATACACTAAAAATCGTAATATTTTTATTGTTATATCAAGCAACAGCTTATCAAGAATGAATCCGCCAATTAATGCACCAATAACACCTATTACCATACCACCAATAAATCCACCAAACAGATCACGGCGTTTTAAACTGTAAAATATCCACGACACCAGCGCACCCATGGCTATATAAATAGCAATGGCAAGCAATTTCATTAAAAAGTTTAACAAAACATCCATGGCTGCTTACTCCTCCTCAATAAAAAAAAGTTCACCTTTGCCCTTGCGGACAATCTTTATATCACCATCAGAAAAGTCAACAACAGTTGATGGATCACTTGTCTTAGGCCCGCAACTTAATATCATGTCAACTGCATTTCGGTATTCTTTGTCTAAATCAACTGGATCAATTACATAATGGCCTTCTTTGGTGCTGACACTTGCTGTCATTATTGGATGGCCTAATGCCTGCACCAGTTCAAGCGCAATACTGTTATCAGGAATCCTGACACCTATTGTCTTTTGATTGGTTATGGCAATCTTTGGTACTAATTTAGATGCCTGAAAAATAAATGTATAGGGACCTGGAAAAGCTTTTTTCATAATTTTAAAAGCCTGATCTGAAACATTGCGTACATACTGAGATATTTCCGAAATGTCTGAAAATATAAAACTGAGTGGTTTATTTTTGGGAATTCGCTTTATAAGATACAACCGTTCAATTGCTCGTTTGTCATTAATATCACATCCATACGCATACACGGTATCGGTAGGGAAAATGATAATACCTCCTTCTTCAAGAATCTCTTTTGCTTTCTTGATAAAGCGCTTCTGTGGATTAATTTCATTAATTAGTACTATCATAGCTATTATTATACATTAATTAACGGAAATTTTCTTCATTTAATTTAGTTAGTATATTGATTGTGGAGTGTTTTTAAAATATAAGGCTTTTGCAGGAGTGCCTGCTGCAAAAGCCTTCAACCCGGTAAATGTGCGAATAGGAGTGTCTTGTAATTATCAACCAGTATAATCATCGGAATTTTTTATATTTATTTAAGATATTTTTTATAAAAAGTATCTCATTGCAATCAAGCACAAAATAGAATTAAAATTAGACTTAAAAAAGCAAACATGCAAAAACCATACAAACTATAGAAATGGATAAGTGCACCTAAAAAAGATATAGCATTACGGTAATTATAAAAACTGCTTGAAAAATTATAGATACAACATATAATAATAATTTACAATTGTATGTTAAGAATCATGATCTTGCTATTATAAATTATATAAATAAATCCTGCTATTATTTATAAGGAGGTTGCCATGTCTGAAGGTGTAATAGTAAAAAAAATCAGTGGCGATGTCATGTTGCAAAAAGAAGGGAAAATCACATACGTAAAAGATATAAAAAAATTGCCTAATAATTCACAATATCAGATTATAGTTGATGATAAATCGTACGCATTAGTTTACAATAAAGCAGTTGCAAACCAGAATCAGGAAACCCAGTTTTTAATGTATCCTAAAAGCATGATGATGGTAAAAACTGATAATGGATTTATAAATGGATCATTAATATTATTAGGTATGGTTTTTGCAACAATGCCCAAAGGATATAAAATAGAAACGCATACTGCTGAGTTTGAAGGTTCAGGTTTTATTGATGTAAAAGATGATGGAACAACAATTATTGCAAACACCAGGGATACTATATACAATAAGCTGACCAGAGAATCTATTACAATGGAACCTAAACAACAGGTAACCATTACAATGAAATCCATTTCAAAACCAGAACCAATAGATGAAAAGTATGAACAGGCACAAAAGATCTTTGAAAATATTGGTCAGTTTGAAGCAGCTTCAATATACAGTATAGCCTCTTCAAAATCAGATGAATTTAAAACAGCATACGCAGAAGCAATGAAAGAATTATCAAATCAAACGGGTATTAGTATTCCTAACCTTGATGAGGATTTAAAAGTATTTGATGATTATAAAAAAAATATGGAACAAAAATCCAGTGAAAGCAAAGAAATTGCCAACACAATCACAAATACAACTTTTTCTGAATCCATAACAATTCCAGCTTCTTTATCATTTCAATATCAGGGATTTGATTGTAATGTAACATCCATTAAAATACAAAAAAAGCAAGACTCTTCAACAAAAATCTTAATCTTTATGAAAATCACAAATGTTGCATCAAAACAAGCATTTATTTTCTGGAATGAAGAATGCCGATTAATTGCTAACAACGATACAGTCTATGAGTTAGAAGATTACTCACTTAAAACTGATTTTGATAATGTAAAAGAAAATGATGGTTATTTAGTATTTATTGTTAAAGATGTACCAGACAAATTAATATTACAATTTGGCAAGAAAAGTTCTCCCAAGATAGATCTGGAACTGCCAGCAATCAAATCAAAGTAATATTTTTTACCAAATATTGTTTGTTTTTTTATAAAAATGAGTATATTATATTATACAGTATTCTATATTTACGTTGGTCTTTAATCAACTAAATATTAATGTGAAGCTTTTATATTTTATAGTGTACTATGATTATATTCTATGTCACCTATAGATCTAAAAATAAAAAGCAGAGATATTGATACTCTTATATCTGTTATTAAGGATAATAATCCTGAAATACATATTGAAAACATCAGAAAAGCATACGAAATAGCCAGCCAAGCTCATAAAGATCAACAACGGTTATCTGGCGAACCATATATTGTGCATCCCATGGAAGTAGCCATTATCCTGGCTAACCTTAAAATGGATGAAACCACTATCATTGCAGCATTGCTTCATGATGTTGTTGAAGATACCCCAATCAACTTAGATAAAGTCAGAGAACTATTTGGCGAAGAAGTAGCAACGCTTGTTGATGGTGTTACAAAAATATCTTCGTTAAAAAAACATACAAAGCAAAAGGAACAGGCTGAGACCCTGCGTAAGATGTTACTGGCAACCATTCAGGATGCCCGTGTGATAATTATTAAATTGGCCGACAAACTGCACAATATGCGCACTATCATGTTCCAGCCTGAATATAAACAAAAATATATTGCACAGGAAGTTCTTGATATTTATGCACCCTTAGCAGGGCGCCTGGGCATGTCCAAAATACGCAGTGAACTGGAAGATCTGGCATTCAGAGTTTTATATCCAGATGACTATAATGCTATCCTTGAACATATAAAGGCACGCAGAAGCGAATTAGAAGCATTTATTGATTCTATACGCGATGTATTGCAGCAACGATTGAAAGAGTTAAATATTGAAGCTCAAATTCACGGTAGAATCAAACATCATTATTCAATCTTTAAAAAGCTTCAACAGGGAAGAACATTTGACGATATTTTTGACTTAAGGGCTATCAGAATTATTACCAATGAAGTAAAGGATTGCTATGGGATTTTAGGTATTGTTCATACGATATGGACCCCCATTCCTTCCCGATTTAAGGATTATATTGCTGTACCAAAATCAAACATGTATCAATCATTACATACAACAGTGATTGGGCCTGATGGCCATCCATTAGAAATTCAGATACGAACATGGGATATGCATGCCACTGCAGAAATGGGGATTGCTGCTCACTGGTTATATAAAGAAGGGATAAAATCATTTAAGCCCAAATATAAAAATATTACAATTCTCAATAACATTCATGAATGGCAGAGTGAAATTAATGATACCCGTGAATTCATTAAAGAACTCAAGATGGACCTGTATGAAGACGAAATTTTTGTCTTCACTCCTAAGGGAAAAATTATAAAATTGGCCAAGGGCTCTACTCCTGTAGATTTTGCGTACCTTATACATACTGAAATTGGCAATCATTGCACTGGCGCAAAAGTGAACAACCAGCTTGTTCCTCTTAAAACTGAATTGAAAAGCGGAGATATTGTTGAGATATTAACCAGCAAAAAAGGCCACCCATCACCTGCATGGCTTAAATTTGTCAAATCATCAAATGCCCGATATAAAATACGCAACTGGTTACGAAAGAACTTAGAACCTGAAGATGAACATCTGGAAAAAGAAGAAAAGGAAAAGAAAGAAAAGATTGCCAGCGTCAGTATACCCGAAAACGAACTTGTAAAACTTAAAAGCTATACAAACAAAAAGAAAGTTGGCATAACCATAGATGGCACAAATAATGTTATGATACGCCTTTCACAATGCTGCCAACCCATTCCAGGAGATGATGTTATAGGATTTATTACCAGAGGCAGAGGAATCACCGTCCATAAAAAAAATTGCCCTGCATTACAACGTTTGCAAAATGAAAGAGAACGCTTTGTAGATATACAATGGGAGCAGTCAGAAAGTACCTATCCTGTTAAAATTGCAGTTGAAGCAATGGATAGAACTAATTTATTGAAGGATGTTGCCGACGAAATATCCTTAACAAAAACAAACATTATCAAGGCCGAAGCTTCTGTAGTTGCTAAAGATCAAGCATTGCTTAAATTTGTTCTTGAAGTAAAAAGCTTAAATCATCTTAATGAGATTATGAAACGACTGAAACAGATAAAAAATGTAACCAGAGTATACAAACTTAATGAAAAAGTAATTCTTAAATAGCAAAATATGGATATCATACTTGGCTCTTCATCCCCACGAAGGGAATATCTGCTTCAAAGCTTGTTCAATACCATAACTATTATTCATCCTGATGTTGAAGAAATACCGCATGCTTATGAAAAACCTCTGGATTTTGTTCAACGCGCATCCATTGATAAGCTCAATACTATACGCACAAAGATATTTACAAACCCTTCACTCGTCATAACCTGTGACACCATAGTAACTATCGACAATGAAATTTTAGGAAAACCTGCTGACTTTGATCATGCGTATTATATGCTATCAAAACTTTCGGGAAGAACACATCATGTCATATCAGCAATAAGCTTACTGTATAACAATAGAAACGATATCCGCCAGCATAATGGTTATGAAATAACACAGGTAACATTTAAAAAACTCAATAAAAGCGATATTACCACATACTTATCACATATAAATTTTAAGGATAAAGCTGGTGCATATGCAGCGCAGGAATATGGCACCATGATCATAGAAAAAACGATTGGTTCAATCACCAATGTTATAGGCTTCCCATTGCGTTGCTTTTTCAGGATGATAGTTGATATGGATATAATCCAAAAACTTTTTTAATAATTTAAAATTTTAAGATTGACATATTAAAAAAACATACTATTATTTATATTCATTGAATCTAAAAATTTTAAAAAAAGGTACTATACTATGAGGCAGAGAAAACAATACATCATAAACAAAAAATTTCAGCTTAAAACCACATTTTCTGTCATTGCTATTGTTTTTGTCATAGTTGCTATAATAATTGCTGCTATTGGCGTCAACGCTGCAGCAAACAATAAGCGTCTTATTCATATCATTCAAATACAGGATAATATAGTTGAAGCACTTATTGCATATTCACAATCTCCACACGATTCGGACCAGAAATTAGCAATACAGAATATTGCTAATGACCATGTAAACAACATTAACACGATAAAGAAAATCATTGAATTAAACAACATACTATTAATCATCATTATTGCATTTGTCATCTTGCAGGGAATAATACTCTATTTTGTATTGATCCGCAAAACACACAAGATTGCAGGGCCTATCTATGTTATGTCAAACTATTTTAATGACATTATCAAAGGCAATATACCTAATCCCCGCCCTTTGCGAAAAAATGATGAATTACAGGATTTTTATGAATTATTTGTAAAAATGGTTGATGCTATACGATCACGGCAAGGAGAAAAATAATATTAATTTTATATAAAATAATAACAAAGGGGGTGTCCAAAAGGCACCCCCTTTTATATTATATTATACAAACAAAGTATTTATTCCACTATCTTTAAAAGCTCTTCAACTATATCTGCTATATATTTATCTGTTGTATCTTTACAGTATACTGAATAACTCAATGGAGGTGATATTTTAGTTCGGTAGAGCTTGTAATAGTACGTGGTAAAAATCAGGTCATATTTCCCTTCATTTTTGCCAAAGAAAAACTCGCCAGCAATTGTTGTTGGCGCATCAGGGTCATACATTTTAACCGAATATCCATGTTTAAAACGATATACATCCCTGCCAGTTTTAAGCTTAGCCTTGAGTAATGGCAAAGAATACATTTTATATGAATAGTTTACAGTGAAAATATCACCATTTAGAATTTCTTTTTTTAACTCATCAATATTTTTATAAAACCCAGTTGTTGGTTTTAAAGGAGTAGTCAGCTTTTTTATTTCAGGAAAATATTCATATACTTCATCAGCCTTTCCATCACCATTTTTGTCTTTTGTAAGGCTAATAAGTTTTTCAATGCCGGTAAAATCGCCTATCAATACTGATACCGTACTGCCTATACACTGCAAAACAAAATAATTTCTAAAATCTTCGGTGACTGGCATAAACTGCAACCTATCCGGCGATATATTTGTTTGAATAAATTCATTGCTTTTAAACATTTGCTGTGAATAAAGATGTGCGCCATAAATGCAGAAGATAAGTACCAGAATAAATAAAACAAAATGTATATTTTTATGTTTCATAATGATAACCCCGATGTTATGATTTACGTACCCTTTCACTATTTATTGTATTTTAAATAAATATTGAAGTCAATAACAAAAAATATTTTATTACTATTTTAAGCATTTAATTTATACTAAATATTTGAGTTGTGCTAATATTAGCATATACCATAATAACGGAATCAACTCTATGAGAAGTTCAATGTTTTATACCATCTTCACAGCAATTCTTATAATCTATTTGGCAGCCAATTTTTATGTGCTGCAACGCATACAAAAACTGGTACCCCATCAGTATAAAATTTTAGCTGCAACTTTTATAAGCATCCTTGCTCTTTCGTTTCTAGTTGGTAGAATACTTGAACGCTATACCGTTTGTGCAGCCAGTGACTTCCTCATCTGGATTGGGGCACTCTGGTTAGGTATTTTTATATATTTATTTTTTGGGTTTATTATTGGCGATAGTATCCAGGGAATAGTTCATCTGTTTACAAAAACACTTAATGTTCAAAAGACAGCCTACTGCATAGTCATTATTGTAACTATAGTTATCACATCTGCAGGATTTATTAACGCGCGAACACCTCATGTAAAGGAAATAACTATTCATATTAATAAGCCTTCATCATTAAAGCACCTGAAAATAGTGTATGCCAGCGATATCCATCTGGGGTCAATCATAGCAAACTCTCGTTTGCAAAACCTGGTAAGGCTTATAAATAACGCACAGCCAGATCTCATCATTTTTGGGGGTGATATACTTGATGAAGATATCAAACCCGTTATAGAAAATAATTTAGGTGAGCTTCTGGTACAGCTGAAAGCCAGATACGGTGTTATTGCAGTACCCGGAAACCATGAATATATTGGGGGAATAGATAACGCTATTAACTATATCAAAGATCATAATATACAGGTTTTACGGGATGAAGTGTATACCATTGGTGATATACAGATTATAGGGCGCGATGATAGAAGCAAATTTGCATTTACCGGTTTTAGGCGTTTATCATTAGAAAATTTAATAAAACAGGTAAATGTTTCAAAACCTATTATAGTCATTGACCATCAACCATTTAAACTATCACAAACAGCTTCATATCCTGTTGACCTTCTTCTTTCTGGCCATTCACATCATGGTCAATTATTCCCATTTAACTATATCACAAAAAAACTCTATGAAATCAGCTGGGGATACAAAGTAATTCATAATACTCACGTGTATGTATCAAGTGGATATGGTACATGGGGGCCTCCTATACGAACCAACAGCTATCCTGAGATAGTTATATTTAATGTGCATTTTAAATAAAATATAATACCATATAATGCACTTATTATTTTTTTAACTTTTTTATTCTTCTGGATTCTGTGTATTATTGGTATGAATTTATTACCGGCAAACACCTATTGAAAACAGCAAAATCCGCCCATTACAGTATTTAAAAGAATTTCTGAATAATAAGTGATAAAATTACTACATGCCTAAAACACATGTAACAATCCCATTCTTTATACCACATTCTGGTTGCAGGAACCGATGTGTGTTCTGTAACCAGATATATACTAGCAATACACGTTCCCTTCCCAATAAAGAATATATTGTTCAAAAAATTGAACAGTACTTACAAACCATAAAACCGGGTGTAACACACATTGAAATTGCTTTTTTTGGCGGTAGCTTTACCGGCCTGGATGAAGAAATTCAAAAAAATTATTTAGCAATAGCTTATTCTTACTATTCATTGCATAAAATTGACGGCATACGCTTATCAACTCGCCCTGATTACATAACCCATAAAACGCTTTCATTGCTCAGAGAATATGGAGTTACAACGGTTGAATTAGGGGCTCAATCAATGCATGATGATGTACTCCAACTATCACAACGGGGTCATACAGTACAGAATATAATAGATGCTTCAAAGCTCATTAAAGAATATAAATTTAATCTTATAATTCAGCTTATGCCAGGCCTACCTGGTGATTCTTTTGAAAAGTCAATTGAAACAGCACATAAAACAGTATTATTACAACCTGATGGAGTACGTATCTATCCTGCTGTTGTCATTAAAGATACCCAATTAGAAACATTATACAAAGAAGGAAAATATACGCCTTTATTATTGGATGAAGCTATTGAATTATGTGCTCATATATACGGCATATTTACCAGAGACAATATTAAAGTGATCAGAATGGGTTTACATCCCTTTGATGATGCAGTAGCTGATACCATCATTGCCGGACCATATCATCCATCATTTGGCTACTTAGTAAAATCACGATACTTTCGCAATACGTTAGAACATCAAATTAAAACCTTTTTACAGAATAACAAGATACAAACATTAACTATTAAACTGCCACAACACAATATTGCAGAATATTATGGCCCGCATAAAGAAAATATTGCTTTTTTACGTACTGTGTTTAATACTATTACATTACAATTTCATTCTGCTGATATACAGGAACCAGTACTATTGAAAGCATAATTTTAGAATATCACCTGTGAAATCCTATTTTCAGGAGCGCACCATGCAACATCATCAAAAAGTACTTTTCATAGACCTCTCCACCGGTTACTATCGCTTAGCAAGATACCCTATTGGTGATTTTTTTGGTCCTGTTGACCTGGGTCTGCACATTGCACAGCGCTACTATACCACAAATATTGGCGTTGGAGTGTTAGCTGGCTCAATCTTCCCTGGCTCAAACAGGCTGTTTGTCAATGGATATTCACCCTGCTGGAATAGCTTCTTTATTTCATCAATGGGTGGTGCAGGCCTTGTGTTTGATAACTTAGGCATAAACATGATTGCTCTTTCCAAAAAGGCCCCAACACCTTCGGTGCTGTATCTTAACCGTATTCATGGAGAAGAAATTGAAATTGAAATAAAACCCATTGATGTATTCAGAATATGGGAAAGCGGACACGGTGGTGTGTATTCCCTGATGCATGAAGTTCTATCCATGTTTGCTGGCAAATATTTAACTGATCCACGCGTAATAGCCACTGGTCCTGCTTCATATACAACAGATTTTGGCGCACTGTGTTCGGCACCTGTGAAAGATGGCACGCTCACCTGGGTTGATACATGGGCTGGACGTGGCGGATTTGGCTCAAAGCTTTTTCGTGAACATGGAATTGCCGCAATAATATACGGTGGTACATATATAGATGAAGACTTCCGTGACCGTAAAGTTGCCGACGAATGGTTTATTGATAAATACAGCAAAAAGTTAGCAGCCAAAGACTTAGAAGCAACAACTAAATATCGCTTTGACCCGCAGTTTAATACTGGAGGTACATTTGGCGTTAATTTTGCTACTATTGGCGGTAAGTTACTTGCATTTAACTATCGCTCAATTTACATGACCGAAGAAGAAAGGCTTGCTATTCATCAAAAGCTTGTTGTTGATCATTACCTGAAACAATTTAATGAAGAAACTATCGCAACCAAAAGCATGAAAACCTGCGGTGAGCCCTGTACTGCCGTTTGTAAAAAGATGCGCGATATTTACAAAAAAGATTATGAACCGTACCAGGCAATGGGACCGCAGTGTGGTGTTTTTGATCAGAGATCAGCTGAGATGCTTGTCCACAAAGCTGATATGTATGGGTTTGATGCCATTTCAGTTGGTGGGGTGCTATCGTGGCTTATGGAATGCCTTGATCAAAAACTCATAAAACCTGAAGAAGCGGGTGTCACGCATCTACCTGTTTTTTCGCATGTTAACTTCAGTGCCCAAACCGATTCAAAACACAATGCTGAGATTGGAATCCAGCTTTTAGATGCAATTATTTACAAAAAAGGAATACTGGATTTTACCGAAGGGGCACGAAAATTTGCCCGCAAATTAGCTCGTGAAAAAAGCAAGGATATCATTGATTGCTTTGTGTATAACGCCAACGCACGTAAGGGCTGGATTGTTCCCAACCAGTACTGGGTTCCTGGTGTACTATCGCCCATGCCCATTATGGGTAAGTATTATATGTACTACGGATATGATTTTTTACCACCACGTGAGTTAGGCCGCAAAAATGCGCATCGTATGATCAAGGAGCTTATGCTTGACAACACTGGATTTTGCCGTTTTCACAGGCTGTGGGCTGAGGACATGATCCCCGAAATCATGAATTCACTGTATGGTATGCATAAAGAATTTTTAGCAAATCTTGACATGACAGCAAGTAGAATCAACAGCCGCAACGTATCAATTTACTGGGAATCAACCAGAAACATTGATTTTATTAAAATGTATTTGAAGCGACAGCATGAGGTTGAAAAAGTAAACGACAAAGAGTTATTGCACTGGATCTCACAATTTGAACAAAACCCACAAGAAGCTGCATATAACTACTGGTTCGAAATTTTAAAAGGTGTACATGAATCATTACGTGAATTTTAAGGGGCGATAGTTACCATGGAAGATAATCTAAGCTTACGATACATCTGCCAGGACTACAATCTCAGGATCTATGCTGCACTGACTAAAAATGTATTGCAGGAGATAACAAGCATTCACAACACAACACCACATGCAACCATAGCATTTGGACGCACACTAAACGCTGCCCTGCTCCTTGCTGCTTCTTCACTTAAACCGCATTCAAACGATACGTTGAGCATACATATTAGCTGCAGTGGCCCTTTAAAGGAGATAGTGGTACAGGTTGACGGCAAAGGAAATGTACGAGGATATGTTGGCAATCCCAATGTTGACCTGATACTAGAATCAGAAATGTTAAATATATCTAAAGCATTAGGTGCAGGCGTCATTACCGTAACACGGGATTTAGGTTTACGTGAGCCCTATAAGAGTGTTTCGCCCATTATTTATGGTGACATTGCAAAAGATATTGCCTACTACTTACTGGAGTCAGAGCAAATACCTTCAGCACTGATACTGGCGGTCAATTGCAATAAAGAAGGCGCTATTACACGTTCAGGGGGGATTTTAATACAAACATTTCCCAATACACCATCACATGTTATTGAATTAATTGAACACAGGTTGCAAAGCGGCTTTTCACTGGATAAAAATCTTGAAGAAGAAAAATTAATTAAAGCCATTATTGAAGAGCTTATTGGCAAAGAAATCAAAGAGATTGGCTCATTGCCCTTGCAGCACAGGTGCAGGTGCACAAAAGAACTGTTAGCAACTATACTTGAATCAGTTGAAACCCAGGAATTGGAAGATATGATACAAAAAGATCATGGTGCGCATATCACCTGCGTTTTTTGTAAAAAAGAATACTGGTTTACCCAGGAAGAATTGCAAAAGATAGTGTTAAAGAAGGAGAAGGTACATTAACTTCCCTACAATATATACCGTGATAAATCCTTATTTTTTATAGTTGGGCCAAGCTTGGCTTTGACAAATTCAGCATTAATAACAAAATTTTTATGGGCATCGTCTAAATCTGGCGCATCAAAAAGTATATCTTCCAGAAGCTTTTCCATGATGGTGTGCAGCCTTCGTGCACCTATGTTTTCATGCTCCTCATTGAGTATCTGTGCTGTCTTTGCTATTTCAGCAATACCGTCATCCGTAAACTCAATAGTTACGCCTTCTGTTTTAAGAAGCTCTTTGTATTGAAGGGTAAGTGAATTTTTTGGCACCGTTAGTATTTTTCTAAAGTCCTCTTCGGTTAATGAGGACAGCTCAACACGTATTGGAAACCGTCCCTGCAATTCAGGAATAAGGTCAGAAGGCTTTGAAATATTGAATGCGCCTGCTGCAATGAATAGTATATGATTGGTTTTGACAGGACCATATTTTGTATTGACTGTTGTTCCTTCAACAATGGGAAGTAAATCTCTCTGTACCCCCTGACGGGACACATCAGGCCCTGTTTTTGATTCGGCACCAGCAATTTTATCTATTTCATCTATAAAGACTATCCCCATATCTTCAACGCGCCGTATAGCTTCATTGGTAACTTTTTCCATATCTATAAGCTTTTCTGTTTCTTCGGCAATAAATATACGCAGCGCATCTTTCACGGTACTTTTTTTTCGCCTGGATTTTTTTGGCATCAAATCACCCAGCATGGATTGAATCTGAAGGTCAATATCCTCAAGGCCCGAACCACCCATAATTGACATAACCGGTATAACATTGGGTGCTTCGGATTCATATTCAATCTCAAGATCATCTAACTTTCCGCTTTTTAAATCTTCCATATATTGTGCGCGCATCTGCTCATACAATGTATCCGATTCAAAAATTGATTCCCTTTCTATATGAAAACCTGAAATCTGCCGGTCATCGAATTCAAATCCTTTTTTAGGAATGATGATATCAACTATCTTGTCATAGGCATTTTTTAAAGCCTTCTCCTCAACCATTGTACCATATTCTTTCTTTACCATGTTCACCGCAATGGAGGTTAAATCGCGTATCATGGATTCAACATCCCTGCCAACATACCCCACCTCGGTATATTTTGTAATCTCCACTTTAATAAATGGTGCATTAACCAGCCGTGATAATCGCCGTGCAATTTCTGTTTTCCCTACACCGGTGGGTCCTATCATGATTATATTTTTGGGTGCAATTTCTTCCTGTAACTCAGGATCCAATTTCTTCCTGCGGCTTCTATTTCTAAGAGCTATCGCCACACATTTTTTTGCATCTTTTTGTCCAATAATATATTTATCCAGTTCACTAACAATCTGCCGTGGAGTAAGGTCGCCATCTTCGGGAAACTGAATGTTAATATCAATCATTATGCTTTGATCTCCTCAATTATAATATTGCTGTTTGAATAGATGCAGATCTCTGATGCAATAAGCAATGACTGCTTCACAATATCATATGCATTCAACGTGGTGTTACGTACCAGCGCTCGTGCTGCTGCCAGCGCATAGCTTCCACCAGAACCAATACCAATGATGCCATCATCAGGCTCAATGATTTCACCGTTTCCGCTAATTAAATAAAGGTATTGTGGGTTACCAACAATCAGTACTGCTTCCAGCCTGCGCAAAGCCCTGTCTAAACGCCAGTCACGTGCAAGCTCCACCACACTTCTTGGAATATTGCCTGAATACGATTCCAACTTTTGTTCAAACCGTTCAAACAGTGTCAGCGCATCAGCCACCGAACCCGCAAAACCAGTAAGAATTTTTTCATCATACACTTTGCGAAGTTTTACTGCTTTGCTTTTAATCACCGTATCACCTAACGTCACCTGCCCGTCACAACCCATGGCAATAGTATTGTCTTTTTTAATTGCCAGTACTGTAGTGCCACGCATTGAAGTATTATTCATTATCATGTCTCCTGTGTGCATGGGGATGATACTTCTGATATAATTCTTTCAAGCGTTCTGTTGTGGTGTGAGTATATTTCTGTGTTGTAGAAATACTCGCATGCCCCAACATATCCTGCACAGCCCTGATATCAGCACCCCTGTTGAGTAACTCGGTTGCAAAGCTGTGGCGCAACACATGCGGTGTAACCGATTTCCATAACTGTGCACTGGTTGCTCTTTTATCAATAATATAAAAAATGCCTCGTGTTGTCAATCGTTTGCCATTATTATTTACAAATAAGGGATTGGTTAAACAATTGAATTTTTTTTTGCGTTCCTCCAGATATTCTTGCAATGCTGTTACAGCAGTATCATTCAAAAACACAATTCTCTCTTTTGAACCCTTGCCCAGCACCTTTAATCTTCCTGTTTTATAATCACAATCATCAATGTTTGCATTTGCTATTTCCCAAACGCGCGCCCCCGTGGAATAAAACACTTCCAGCAGTGCTTTGTCGCGATAGTCGCTAAAACTTCTGCATTGAAATGTAACCAGTGCCTGAATCTGGTCAAAGGTTAAAAACGTTGGCAAACAATTCTTTTGTTTAGAGTAATGAATGTCGCGGGCAGGATTATCATCTATATAGTTATGAAATTCCAGATACTTAAAAAACGATTTTAACGTTGCAACCTTTCGTTCAATTGTTGAAAGTTCATTTCCTTTTTCAAAGCAATAATCAATAAAATCACGTATATCGTTTGTTGTTATAGCGGCGATAGTAACTGATTCAGGGTCAACTGCTTCATATAAAAATTCCATGAATTGATTCAGGTCTTTGCCATATGATTCAACAGTCAGAGGTGAGGCATTTTTCTCAGCAATAAGGTACTGCATGAATTTATCAATATAGTGTTCCATACGTATCAGCTTACATGTGCATCCGCATCTGTTTTATCTTCATCTAACAGTGTTACTGTATATCCACACTGTTCATTCAAACATACAAGCATCTCGCCTTTTTTCTTTATTTTTCGTATAAAAAGCAAACTTCCGCATTTGGGACATGCGTGTTCTGATGCTTGCTCACGGGTAGCAAAATCACACTCGGGATACCTGTTACATGCATAAAATGCACCGCGTCGTTTTGATGAACGTTTGATAACATCGCCACCACACTTGGGGCATTTGCCAAGCGGCAAAGGTTTTGCATTGGAACATTTTGGAAACGCAGAACAAGCTAAAAAGAATCCATATTTCCCCAACCGCTTGACCATTTTGCTACCGCATTTTTCGCATATCAGATCAGTTTCTTCGTCCAGTATATTTTTCATATCTTCAATATGTTCTTCGGCGTGATGAACAGTTAACTTGAAAGGTTCGTAAAATTCCTTAATCATACTCACCCAGTCATTATGCGCTTCCTCAACTAAATCCAATTTTTCTTCCATCTTTGCAGTAAAATCAATATTTATCAGAGATTCAAAGTATGAAACCATGATGTCATTGACCAGCCTTCCCAGAACTGTAGGTACCAGCTGTTTACCATGTTTGGTCACATAATACCGCTTTAACAGCGTGTTTATGGTTGGAGCGTACGTGGAGGGCCTGCCAATACCTGATTCTTCCAGAAATTTTACCAGCGATGCTTCATTGTACCGTGGAGGTGGAGAAGTAAAATGCTGCTGGGGGTCAAATGATTTTGGGACAAGAACCTGCCCCACTTCTAATGGAGGCAGAATCTTCTTTTCAGCACTTTCCTCCTTTTCTATCACCGTAAAGCCATTAAACAAAACTCTGCTACCTGTTGCCCTGAATTCAAAATTTTCAACATTCATGGTAACAGAAACCACTAAAGAAACTTCTGGCGTCATTTGTGATGAAACAAACCGCTTCCATATCAAAGAATACAACTTGTACTGGTCAGGTGTTAAATCGTTTTTAATTAATTCGGGAGTCCTGAATATATTGGTTGGTCGTATTGCTTCATGTGCATCCTGTGCCCCCTTTTTGTTTGGATAAATATTTGGTGTTTCAGGAACATACTCTTTGGAAAAATTTTTACCAAGATATTCTCTTACGGAAGCCAGTGCTGCAGGAGACACCCGTGTTGAATCGGTACGCATGTACGTAATTAAACCAACCTGCCCTTCGCCTGATATTGTAACACCTTCATACAACTGTTGTGCCACCATCATGGTTTTGCTTGCGGAAAACCCTAAACGCCTGGCAGCATCCTGCTGCAATTTGCTGGTAATATATGGAGCCTGAGGTTTTCTTCTTCTTTCTTTTTGTTCAACATTACTTACAGTAAATGGTTTACCTTCAATAAGCTTTAATACTCTGTCAACATCGTTCTTTGTTTTTAATTCAATTTTATTTCCGTTCTCTGTAGCAAGCGATGCCACAAACTCCTGCTTATGATGTTCAAACAGCGCATCAAGAGTCCAGTATTCCTGTGGAATAAAATTTTCAATTTCTTTCTCGCGTTCACATATAACCCGCAATGCAACAGATTGTACTCTTCCCGCTGATAATCCCTTCTTAACCTTTTTCCATAATATTGGGCTTAAATAGTAACCTACAAGCCTGTCCAGAATACGTCGTGCCTGCTGTGCATTTACCAGATCCATATTAATGTCACGGGCTTTTTCAACAGCTTCTTTTATTGCTTCTTCGGTTATCTCATGAAATTCAATACGCTTTATATCTGGATTTTTTTCTTTCAAAACATTGGACAGATGCCATGATATTGCTTCACCTTCACGGTCAGGGTCAGTTGCAAGTAAAACATTGTTTGCTTCGCTTGCTTTCTTTTTTAAATCGTTTATTAACTTTGCCTTACCGCGTATAGGTATATATTCAGGCTTGAAATCATTATTTACATCAACTGCTAATCGCGATTTGGGCAAATCAATGATATGTCCCATCGACGAAGCTATGATATAGTCTTTTCCTAAATATTTATGTATTGTTTTTGCTTTTGTAGGTGACTCAACAATCACGAGGGTTTTCTTATGATCAGCCATAATTACTTCCTTACGTTTTAATTTTTAAGCGATAGTTACTGTTAACTTAAATTCAATGAATATTTTATACCCCTTATTTTTTGTCAAACAGTTCCTTTATATCCTTATATGGATTCCATCTGATAACAACAAACAACAAAATGCTGATAGCAAACGTAATAATGGTGAAAAGTATTATTCGTTCAGAAGTATAATAAATATAACCATCAAAAGGAATTGCATACGTCATTACGCCCAACAATGGTTTGTGTGAAGGCTGATGGCAAAAATTACATTCTGATTTACGGTAAATAGGTATTATGCCATGGTATAGTCTTCCCTTGACTGTAAATTGAGGTTGTGGCTTTGTATCGCTACATACGTTCATAACAGCACTATTGTCAACTGCTTCAGTCATACCCGGTGCTCTAATAAGATTGCCCTGTGCATCATATACCGTGATGATTATACCAGAACGTTTCTGCAAATCATCCAGATATATCCAGGCATATTCTGGTTTTGTCATGGTTTTAATGTGTAAAAAACTATCGGTTATAATATACATATTTCTTTCAAGTTCTTTAAAATAACCCGATTTATATATACCAAATATATCGCCAATATATGGTGGCACAGAAAAAATCTGGATAAAGCTTATTGCCCACAGTAAGGCTACCATAATGATAAGAACTCGTTTAATTATCATAAAAACCTTTATTTTTTCAATGATATAACATTACCAAGACGTATTATGACGCCTTCTAATTCCATAGTGGTTAATTTTTCAAGGACTTCCCCACTGCTTTTACCCACGGCTCGTATAAGTGAATCAATGTCCATTGAACCCTGTTTCAGTGTTCTAACAATATCATCATCCTGATATACAGCAAAATCTGCATTTGAAGCAAAATCACTATGCTGTATGCCTTCAAATAGTGTTGGTTGCCTATATAATTTGTCAACACTAAGAACTTCCAGGATATCCTGCTCATTAAAAACGGGATGTGCACCTTCTTTCAACAGCTTATAGCAACCTTTGTAACCTTCATCAAAAGAATGTCCTGTACATACAAATACTTCCCTGTTGTGCTCAAGGGCATACTGAGCAGTAATAAGCGCTCCGCTTTTTTCACCTGCTTTAATGACAATGACCCCCTTTGACAATCCACTGATAATTCTATTCCTGCGTACAAATGTCCATCTGGTAATACTTACTTTTGGAGGATATTCTGATAACACACATCCATTGCCCGAATTAATAATATCAGTGTAAATATCCCGGTTGCTTACAGGATACAACTTATCAATACCATTTGCCATAACACCTATTGTTGATCCACCGGCTTTTAATGCCCCTATATGTGCTCTTCTGTCAATCCCAATGGCAAGTCCGCTTACAATGGCAATGTCATATTGTGCTAACACACTTGACAGCTTTTCAGCTATAGAACCCGACTGAGGATCATCATTTCTGGTACCAACAATAGCAAGGGATAATTTCTGAGGCAGGTTGCCCTGTATATAGAGAACCGCTGGAGGATATGCAATTTCTTTTAATAATGCTGGATATTCCTGATCCCAGTACGAAATTAAAGTTATGTTTCTTTTATTACATAAATCAATGATTCTATCTGCTTCTTCAAGTGGAGACATTGAATACCAGCTTGTATAGTATTCCTGAACTTTTCTATCATCTGCCGATGCATACTCATTATAAATTGTTACTGGATCATTTTTAGAATAAAAATGCCACAAACCTGAACTCATTAATGATAAGGCTACAGCATATTTTTTCTTGTCCATATAATTACCGTGCTAACTCCGTAGTTATTCGTTGAATATTTTCTTTACACGCCTGTTTATATTCCTTTGCTAACGGCGAATCGATTTTTTCTAGATCAGTATATAGATCCTGATATACCGATAGTGACTTATCAAGGTCTTTATTTTCATAATAAAACCTTCCCAGTGCAAACCGTGCTCTATAAAACGATGGTTTTTGTTTTGTTATCTCCTCCATC
Source organism: Spirochaetota bacterium (assembly GCA_037481795.1). GTDB lineage: Bacteria > Spirochaetota > UBA4802 > UBA4802 > UB4802 > UBA4802. The sequence goes on along the minus strand of JBBFLA010000004.1, from coordinate 79,065 downwards.
AGTTGAACAGCTTTTGATTTGTTATCTTTTTGATAAAATAAAAGAATAGACAGACCATACTTTGCTTCGATGAAATTGGGATCCATCTGTAATGCTTTTTCATAATGAATTTGTGCTTTATCAATATCATCGTTATTTTCCAGCTGTGTTCCCCTATTTGCATAAGCAATTGCCAGCTGGTAATGTACAAAAGGGGTATTTCTTCCGTACCCCAGGGCTTTATGTAATGCATCAATTGCAGGATCCCAGGCACCCTTTTCGTTATATTTGCCTCCTAAATTTTGATACAGTACGCCTATCTTGTTAACTACTTCAGGATTTGTTGCACTTTTTGAAGTAAGTTCAGACAATTCTTCTTCCATACGCTTAACTTCGTTCTGTGTAACAACCCTTACAGATTTCAACACAAAAACCTTTTTTAGTATCTCACCATCAAAAATAATTATTAATGCAATGATGCTGCTTATGACCAACAACATTAGAGAGATTTTTCTTATCTTTGACATTGTATCACCTCGTTTTATTTTTTACGATGAAGTGCTTAATATGAATTACTATAATTGTATATTTTTGTAAAATACTTGACAACCATTTTATAAATTTCAAGTGGTTTTTAATATATTGTATTATAGGTCATATAAAAATAATTTTTTAACAACACTTTGATATGATAATTCTTTGTAATAATATTTTATAGGAGGAATATATGCTCCCCCATCAGATGCGCGCTGGTGATTTTACGTGTTTGCTATGTGGCTCAAAATTAAATTTAAAAATCAGTGAACTTTCCATAGGCGTAAATAACGGAACTTGTCCCATGTGCGGAGAACCTTTTACTATAAAATTAAATAAAAAAGATATAGAATTGCTTCTTGAAGCAGAAGAAATAGCAAAACAATAAGTATGACATTGCATAAACCTATACTGCAGCAGATGCATGTGTTTATAGTTTACGCTATAATTTTTTTAAGGAATAATTACCGGTTATTATTAAATCTTTTCTTTAATCTTTCACATACATCATGAGGATCAATTACCATAACCCGTGTATGAGAAATCACATCAAGAAATCCAAGCTCATTAGGGAAACGTGGAACAATATGCAGGTGAATATGAGATATACTTGCCCCACTCCACGAGCCTAAATTGTACCCAACATTAAACCCTGATGGTTTGAATTCCTCTTTTAATATATCTATCGTTTTAACAGTTAACCTGTGCAGTGCTAAAACATCATCCTCAGATAAATCACTCAAATTTTCTATATGCTGCAAAGGAAATATCATGCAATGGCCAGGATTAAAAGGATATAAATTTACTGAAACAATAAATGTATCGGTACGATGTATTTCAAGACTTACCACATCTTCTGCATGATCACGTATTGCACACAGTATGCATGCATGCTTGTCATTTTTTTTACCAACATATTTAATTTTTTCGGTATTGAAAAGATACCAGCGTTTAAATCTTTCAAAATAACTGTCTGCCATAATTGTATTTTTTTATAGTTTATTTTACCTTGACTGGAAGTCCTTTTGTATCTTTGCACGCCTACGTCTGATCAGCGCAATATATACGGTAAACGTAATAATGACACCAATACTAAATGCACTGGTTAAAATATAAATAAGGTCAAGACGTTTAATAGAAGCTATTTTACTTTGTAGCTCTTTGTTAAGATATTCTATTTCAACTTCAACTAACTTTTTGGTAAAGTCAATTTCCTGTTTTGAGAAAACATGCACCAGCTGGTGAAAATACCTTTTAAGCTCTTTATACCGCAGTGTCATCTCCTTGCTTTCTACATTTCTTTCATTCATGTAATCAAGTGATTTTTCAATATCTTCAATATTTTTCTCAATTGATAGCATGGAATTTACCAGCTCACGAGAATATTCAACACTATGACAGCTTGAACATGTTTTGTCGGTAATAATATGATACGTTGATTGCTGTATATTGTGATCACCATGGCAATCAACACAATTTGGGCTACCAATTTTTAAAACTGAATTATAGTGAGGACCCTTTTTTAGCTGTGATAGAGCCTGATCATGGCAACCTTCTCTCCCGCAAAACTCAGGTATATCTTTCTTTTTTGGTTTTCCAGCAAAATTTGCTTTTTTATCCTTTGCAGCTTTAGCATCTTCTGCATCAGGATTTCCACCATGGCATATATGGCATTCAAGATTTTTTTTTGCATGTACGCTATTTTCCCATTCCAGAACTACCGAACGAGGTTTCCCGTTAAGTTTAATATGGCATTCTACACAGTAATTTTTTTTATAAGAATTATTGCTTATTGTCTGTTGAGCAAAGGCAATATAAAAAGTTAAAAGTACAATAGCAAAAATAAAAATAATAGCATAAATACGCTTCATAGGTAACCTCAAAGCATGTTTCATTGTATGCCTATTTCCTTTTTCGACACCCTGTACGCATTACACAAGTACAATCCCATAAACTTTCATGATACCCATAATAATAGCAATAGTAATGTTAGCATACACTCCTGCAATGATATCGTCAATCATTATACCAAGACCACCATGAAAATGCTCCAATTTGCGTATTGGGTACGGTTTAATAATATCAAACAGCCTGAAAAAAAAGAAGCCCAGAACTGCTGCGATCCAGCTAAATGGATGAAACAACATGGTAACCCAGAAACCAAGCATTTCATCAAGAACAACTTCCTGCGGATCTTTTGTTGCAAAATAAATTTCTGCATCATCACCCAGTTTAATTGCAGGATAGATTAAAAGGGCAACAAGAACAACATTTGCTACAATCCCGTATCTACCACATAGCTGATGTAAAATTACATACAGCAACAAAGCTAACAACGCACCAACAGTACCCGAGCCTTTGGGGAAGTAGCCAGTATAAAGCCCTGTAAATAGAAACTCTTTCCAGTTCATATAAATTTATTTAGTATCCTTTTGTGTGTATGGTGGTATAAATAAACGCCAGTTTGTTATAATATATCGCAGTCCTGATAGAGCTGTTAAAAAGGTTACAACAGCCATGATGAGATAAGGGCATACAATAAGCCATTTATGAACTAAATTTGAATTAAGAATCTCAACAACAGTTTCAAGCTTCAGGGCACTTAACTGATTAATTTCTAGTTGTACATTTTTTATGGAATTACGGACAATAAATACCATTATTATAATAATAATGCCAATCATCTGGAAGGCTGTTTTAAATTTACCTAACCTGCTGGTGCGCAACATTGACCCTTTTTTAATAGATAAATAGCGCATTAATGTTATCAAAAGGTCCCGTGCAATGATAACAATAACCATCCATAACGGAATAAGTGGATCAAGAAATAAGAATGCAATGAGAGCTGAAATAACAAGAAACTTATCAGCCAGCGGGTCCAAAAATTTTCCAGTATCAGTTTCCTGGCGTAACTTGCGTGCTGTCCATCCATCTAAAAAGTCAGTAAACGATGCTATGATAAAAATAACCAGTGCCCAAATTCTATGTTCTATAGTTGGCGTAAATATTAAATATAAGAATAACGGTATGAGTATTATCCGTGATAATGTTAATAAATTAGGTATATTCAAATCATTTCTCCTATACGGTCATATTCCAACGTGTCAGTTATCTTTGCTGTGACGATATCATTGACACGTACATTGTGTGCGGTCAAGAAAAAAATGCCATCTATTTCAGGGGCATCGTACTGAGTTCTTCCAATGTAATTATAATCATCCACTTTCTCTTCCACAAGCACCTGCACTGTAGTACCTATAGTTTTCTTTAACCTTTGTTGCGAAATTTCCTGCTGTAATTTCATCAGCATATTGTAGCGCTTTTTCTTTGTTGCCTTTTTCACTGTATCCCCTTTTTCAAATGCTTGTGTCCCTTCCTCAGGTGAATACATAAACACTCCAACTCTATCTAATTGTGCTTCTTTAATAAAGTCCATTAGTAGTTTGAAATCATTTTCGTCTTCATCAGGGAATCCCACCATAAATGTGGAACGTATTGCTATATCAGGAATTGCTTTTCTCAATCTATCCACAAGTTGCAAATAACTATCTGCATCACCTTTCCTGTTCATTAATTGCAAAACTTTTTTGCTTGCATGCTGAAAAGGAATATCAATGTAATGTACAACCTTTGGCACCGTTGCCAGTGCTTCAATAAGCCGTGTGTCAATATGGTCAGGATGGCAATACATAAGCCTGATCCAGAAATCACCTTCCAGGTTACTTATCATGTGCAGTAAATCCCAGATTCTTTTATTATCATACTGATATACTGCAGTATCCTGTGCCACTATAATGAGTTCTTTAACGCCATTATTCAGCGCTTCACGTGCATCTGCCACAATCATGGATGGCGGAAAAGCTCTAAATTTGCCCCGTATCAGGGGAATGGCACAATAGCTGCAGAAATTGGAACACCCTTCTGCTATTTTTATATATGCATACGGAAGATTATCAATAAGTGGTTTTCTTTTTTGGGCGATAGTTCCTTTCATCAGTGCAATATTGAATAAACGGGCAATCTCTTGTATTAAAGAACTATCGTACAAACCCCATACCAGATCAATTTCAGGTATTTCCTGTATTATTTCCTGTTTATACCGCTGGGTGAGACAGCCTAACACAACCAATCTTTTTTTAAAGATCTTTGTTTTTTGAGATGTATAATCTAATGCATCAAGTATGGTATCAACAGATTCTTTCTTTGCTGCTTCAATAAATCCACAGGTATTAATAAATATTATATCTGCTTTATTAATCTCGCGTGCCTCAACAAAACCAGCGCTGTGCATATCTGCATTAAGGCGCTCGGAATCAACCTCATTTTTGGGGCACCCTAATGAAATAATATAGTATGAGATATCCTCAGGTGAAAACACATCACCAGTCTTTTACTTCAAGCTTGTATTTGTTTGGATCCTGCGGATCTTTACGCCAGGTAATTACTTTATTGGCAACCTGACCGGGCAGGCCAAACATATAGTCAGTGCCATTAATTTTAACTTTAACGCCTCCAGCATTGCCTATCTTAACCTGAATAAATTCTGATGCTTCCCATCGTTCTTTTGTGCCAGCTGGCATCATTCCCCTGACACGCTCATTGCCATCTAAATAAAGTTCAAAATATGTTTTCTGCACAAACTCAGCTTCAAATACTATTTTTAAATTTTTCTGGTCATGCGTAACAACTTCAGCAGGCGGTGTAACCGGGGTTACTACAGTAACAGCTTCATCAGGCGTCTCCTGCTCTACAGCAGCCAATTGCACTCTGATCTTTGCCCTGTTTTCAGTCAAACCTTTTAACGTTAACATAATTTTTCTGGATGATTCCATTGGGCTACATATAACAGGCTTTTCCATTTCCAGAACATATTTCTTTGAATCAGGCAAAAACTCTACTATCACCGAATTATCTTTAATATCACTTAGTAAAAATAAAATTTCTTTATTATCTACCAGAAACTGGCATGCTTCATCATTGTATAACAGCACAATTCCACTATCATTGGTAAGCTGTAATGGCCATATATTTTTTATGGCAATCTTTTTGCCCTGAGTGCGATAATATTCTTCCTGTATTGCCTTAATGGAATCATCACTTCCTACATGTACATCCGAAGTAATAAGGCTTATAAACAGAGAAATTACAATAAGGACAGCAATACCAATACCTCCAAAATATACGATATTACGATACTGCTGCGCATACATCCGTAACTGAGCAACTATTGATAAACCAGTGGGCCTGGTTAACTCTTCAAGTGGTGTTGAACTTTCGCCAATTTTATACCCTTTATATGCTTGAATTAACTCATCAGCATCCACCCTGAGGTATTCTGCATAAGAACGTAAAAAACCCAGTAAATATGTTTCGCTTGGAAATTTGTCAAAATCTTCATTTTCAAGTGCTTCTAGATATTTAACAACAATATTAGTATCTTTGGATACATCCTTTAACGTTAAACGTTTAGCTTCGCGTGCATTGCGTAATGTTTCACCAATTCCTGCCACCATACACTATTCCTCTGCCAACATTGGATTTTTAATTATTCTGGCGTTTGAAGGAGGATCAAATTTAAAAAAACCTTTTTTTAAATCTACTTTAGTATTTATATTTTTGATTTCAATTGTAATGTTTTTGCCATTTGCTGTTTCACCAGCAGCTTTCGTTATAAAATACTGTTCGTTAACCCACAGCTTCATAGTTCTGAATCCGCTTCGTGTTTCCTTTTGTTTTAAGAATAACACATAATATTTATTATTGTTTTCCACACGTGGCTGTTCCTTGCCATCGAATTTATAATGATATTTTGAAAAAAGCCTATTTAAACCTGAACCGGTCCCAATTGCAAACATTGAGCTGTTTAAATCTTGCTCAGCAACCACATTTATTGAAGGAATATAAATCCACACCTGTTTGCCATCTGAAACAATTTTCTGACCATATGGCACATCAAAATCTATTCTCAGATAATGTGGCGACATATACCATATAGTTCCGCTCTGACTCTGACGCTTTCCCATTTTATCCGAAACCATGACAAAATTTGCCTGGTAGCTTTCAACATCAGAGAAGGTTTTCTTTATCTGCTTGACAATATCATTGACTGTCACAAAATCAAATTTATAGGAATATCCTGTCATAACGCACAGGAATACAATTACTTGAGCTATCGCCAAACGTAATAATTTTTTGTTACATGTACCCAACATGGTGCCCTTTAAAAATTTTTATTTAAACTGATAATGCATACACATTGATTGCAAACAACATTCAAAGAATGTTAGCCGTTTAACATTGCATAGACATATTTTTGACAATATATATGCGGTTGTCAAACTAAAAAGCTTTTTTAAAAAGTCAATACAAAAAAACAAAAAGATTTTGAGTTTAAAATTTTATATTTTTTTTATGTAGACAAAATTGTGCTATAAACATACTATTTCATTAACCTGATACCAAGGAAATACAACATGGATACAATAAAACAACCCAAGCAGCAACCCAAAGAAAAGCAACATCCCGAAACCATTGTATCACAGTGGAATAATTTTAAACTTTTGGAATCACAGCACATTTATTTCTCAGTAGGCAAGGCCAACATCAAACATATACTTATCAAAAGGGAACCACTCATTGGTGCATAAGTATAGTATCCATTTGCATTTTAAAATTGAAAGAGTCTATATACCAGAAAATTATGGTAAAACAGAGTTTCATTATATAATCAATTGCAATAAATTTCAAAAGAGATCACAAACTTAGGTTTATGGAAAACTTGCTCTATTTTATTTTAAGAAATATTTTCGGGATCAGGTCATTTTTTGCATGGAAAAATAATTTTTATTATTATCGCAAATTAACTAATATTTTTCCCTTCTAATACTATCAACTCTATCAATAAGATTAATAATTTCTTTAGTCTTTTTAAATGGAATAAAACTACTTTTAGGACTAAATGAAAATTCTTTGCCAAATGGTGTTTCTATTCTAAGGCTTAAGGTTACACGTAGCGGATTAATTAAAATCTCTGATGTTAATACTAAAGTAATCAAAAAAAAGAAAACCAAACCATATAGCTGGGAATATTTTTTTGTAAAATAAAGTCAAGCTTGAAGATAGTTTTTTCATAATGTTATAATCCGTATAATTATTTTCCAATATTTTAATAACATGAAACCCATTAAAAAAAAGAGCAAGAGTGCAAATATTAATAATATGGCTGAAACCATATAAATTAATGTACAGGATGTCATTAATATTTTAAACTATATGCGTCCTGGAGTTGTTGATTATAAAGAAAAACAAATGCAAGCATGTTTGTGAATGTGATTTCAAAAGAGTTCTATTTTTCTTTTACCTTAAGCATTAAAAAAAATAATTTACTTGCAAAAGATTTATATCTTTTGTAAAATTTGCTAATAAGATTGGCAAGTATCAGGTAAACATATCATGATTAAAAAATTCATAAAATATTCTATACTTTTATTTCTTCTATTGCAATCAGTATGGGCACAACTTACCACTACAATAGTAGAAGAAGACAGAGAATTCTGGAATACATTGATTCAAAACATAACAATAGAAAATAAAAACCTTCTTTACGCCAGCTATATTGCCTATAAAGACAAACTATACGATTTGTCAATTGACTCATTTCAGGAATGTATAAACCAGAATACTGATAATCAGGTTATTCAAGGTATTGCTAACTATTACATTGGGAAAAATTTTTATCACTTAGGTGAATATAAAAAAGCAGTGTTGTATTTTTTGGCCAGTGAGCGCTATACAATGGATCGATACACGTATATCAAGGCAGCAGCACTGATAAATGCATCACTTTGTTATATCCAGATTAATGATACAGTTTTGGCAAAAACCTATTTGCAGAAATCTATGCAATACGATACACAGGGTTCATACAAAACTACCATAGAAACACTCCTTCAATCATTGAAAGACAATTAAATTATAGTATAGTTCCTGCTGTTGAAGTTGCACAAGCATTCATGGTAATAATTAAACCTTATAATACTCTTTATACCATTGTACAAATTTATGCAGCCCCTCTTCTATTGAAGTTACTGGTCTATAACCTACTGCATCAGTAAGTTCATCAATATCTGCAAATGTAGCAAGCACATCACCTGGCTGCATGGGCAAAAAGTTTATTTTAGCTTTTTTGCCAATTTCCCTTTCAAGGACTTCAATAAAATACATTAACTGCACTGGTTTATTATTGCCAATATTGTAAATTCTAAACGGTGCACTACTTGAAGCAGGATCTGGATGCATGGTATCAAATTCGGGTTGACCTTGTGGTACTGTAAAGGTTATTCGGTATACACCTTCCACAATATCATCAATATAGGTAAAATCACGCTCCATATCACCAAAGTTATACACATCAATAGGTTTATCATCAAAGATTGCTTTTGTAAATTTGAAATAAGCCATATCCGGCCTACCCCATGGACCATATACAGTAAAAAAGCGCAATCCGCTTGATGGGATTGAATATAAATGTGAGTAGCAATGTGCAAAAAGTTCATTTGACTTTTTAGTTGCAGCATACAGTGAAACAGGATGGTCAACATTATCATGCACAGAAAAAGGCACACAGGAATTTAATCCATATACCGAACTTGAAGAAGCATATACTAAATGTTTAACATGATTATGTCTGCAACATTCAAGTATATTCATGAACCCTACAATATTGCTGTGAACATAGTCAAACGGATGGTCCAAACTATATCGCACACCTGCCTGCGCAGCCAGATGTACTACATAGTCACATGTATGTTTTTTAAATATGTTCGATAGTTCCTGGTAATTGGCTATATCACTGTGATAAAAGATATAATTATCATTTTGCTTCAAAATGGTATTACGCGCTTCTTTGAGCGATACATCATAATAACTGTTGATGGTATCAATACCGATAACAGTATGCCCTTCCTGTAAAAATCGCAATGCAGTATAAAAACCAATAAATCCTGCAGTACCAGTTATAAGAATGTTCATGTAATGTTACCTCTGAATATTAGTTTCCAGCGTTTTGATTAATAAAGTGATTGACATAACTTTAAATTTGGAATATGTTCAATCGAATCCTTTTAACTTCAAGAATTGTTTTTAATGAGGTTCTGTATGAACAAAATAGTAACGTTCATTATTCTTTTTTTAAGTCAACCATTATTTGCTCAAGAACTATCGCCCAATTCATCCAATTTATGGACTACCTTCAGGCAGGGTGGAATTCTGATGTGGCCTATACTGTTTTTAGGTATCGTAGGTTTAACCATTATTATAGAACGTTCTTTATTTTATTTCAAAATCAAAATATGGGATACAATGCATATTGAAAATAAATTGAATGAATTGCTCAATCAAAACACATACAGGTTCCGTGAAGAAGCAATAGATGACCTTGAAAAAAATATGCAGGTTTATTATACTCAGCTTGAAAAAGGACTGGTACTGCTTAATGCTGTAGGTAATTTAGCACCAATCATTGGATTTTTTGGTACCGTGCAGGGGATGATCGCAGCATTTGCTTCAATTGCAGCAGCAACAACAGTTAACGCAAAGGTGGTTGCCGTTGGTATACAGATTGCTCTTATCACAACTGCAGGTGGATTATCCATAGCTGTACCCACATTAGCATTTTACCATTTCTATGTTCACCTCTTACAAAATGTATACGCAAAAGCATCTGAACTTATCATCGTAAAAACAAAACAATTACCACGATATTCACAGATTGAAAATACTACAACACTTGAAGGTGTATGATGTACTGGTTGGCTCGTAAAAGTAAACAGCAGCATAAACAATCACAGCTCATTGAGTTTGATACAACGCCAATTGCAGATTTATCGTTTAACCTTTTGATATTTTTTATTGTCACCGCTTCATTTATTATACGCCAGGGAGTATTCTTAACTCTCCCATCGTTAAATGCCGGAACAGTAAAAGTTGAACCATCGCAGGTTATTGAAATTTATCCTCAGGATAATGGATTTATTGTTGATGGGAAGGTGTTAGGTAGAAAAGAACTTTTACAATACTTAACGGTACGCAAATCGCAAACAAATGAATCTGTGTCAATAATTTATATGAAGCCAAATATCAAATACGAAAGACTTGTTGATACTCTCAGTGCCATTCGTGAAAGTGGTTTATCCCGAATATCATTAAAATATAATGAGCGGTAAGTATGGTACAGAGTTCCTTTTTAAAAAAACTGCGTTCGTTTTCTCTGGGAGCATCGGCAGCTGATATGGCCATGCTGCTTTTAGTATTTTTTATGGCAACAACATCTACAGAACCACCAAAAGGCGTAACCGCTGAATTGCCACAAGCTGTAACCCAGGGAGCAGAACAGGACAGTATTTATATTTCTATATCAAAAGAAGGCAATTTGTATTTTGACGGCAAAGAATCATCCATTGAAGATATCAAAGACCAGTTAGCAATACGCCAGAATGAAAAGGACAGGATAGTTTCAATAACAGCGGATAAAGATTTACCATATTCAGTTGTTGCAGATGTTATTAATATATTGAGACAATATGACTTTCTCAATGTTGTTTTTATATCTCAGCCACGGGAAGAACAATAATGCCAGTTGGCCAAACATATAATTTGATGCTAAAGAATATAACCAAATTTCAACAGCAACATCCTTATATTTTTTCATTCATTATTTCTTCATGCATAGCAGCATTCACCCTTTTTTTCACAGCACCAATCTATGTTGCCGATATGCCTGAAGTAGCTGACAGCTTAGAATTTATCAATATTGAAACCGTTACTGCACAATCAAAGCGAATAGCAACAAAAGAAATATCAACCACCACAGGGCAGGCTACCCCATCAGCAACTGATAGAGCTATTGGTCTTTCAGATGAATCAGAAGTCTTTGATATTTCATTTTATCCCAACATCGTTCCTCCTAAGCCTATTGGAGCGTTAAAGAAAATCTATCCCCAATCAGCTCGTGAAAAGAATGTTGAAGCAAATGTAAACGTTGAAATAGTCATAGCTCCCGATGGAAAAGTTTCAACTGTCCAGATACTATCGATACGTCTATCAAAAGATCTCCCGCCGGAGCAATACAATGTATTGAGCAAAGAATTTTCAAAAGCAGCATACTCAATACTTACCCAGGCAAGGTTTACGCCACCCATTATTAATGGGCAGCGTGTGGCAATAAAAATGGAATTACCAATGCAATTTAAACTGGAATAAGGTATGATTTCAATTAAGAAAAAAATAGTATTATTATGGGTGATAGTTACCTGTATAAGTAACATTGCCATGGGACAAAATCAATATGCAATACAGGGAAGAATCTATTCACAGGCCACCAAAAAGCCAGTTGATTTTGCAACTATAGCCATACCTGAAGTGAAACAGAAGTTTTATACAAAAGCTGATGGTTCATATAGCATACTGGTTGAAAAACCAGGCACCTACACACTGATAATCTCATCATCTGGTTTTAAACCTGTGACCTTCACTGTTGCAATAAACGGTGTTATTCAAAAAGATATTGTGCTTCAGCCGCTTGCCATTAAAGGAGCAGCGTTAACCATAACCGGTGAACGCGACATACAAAAGGTATCGCGCTACACACTTACTGTTAAAGATCTAAAAGCAGTGCCCGCATCATTTGGCGATTCTTTGAATGCATTGACATCATTGCCAGGTGTCATACGCACCGGTGGTTTTTTTGGACCTCTGGTTATTCGTGGTGCTGATCCCAGCTTTAATGGTTATTTCATTGACGATATACCCGTTTATAATCCACAACATTTCGGCGCCATACATTCTATTATCAATAATGACCTTATGAGTGAAATTGACCTGTATTCTTCAAGTTTTCCATCTCCGTATGCAAATGCCATTGGTGCTGTCATATCAATAAATACAGTTGACACGGTCAAAGAATTTGGTGGTTCAGCTGATGTTGGATTAATATCATCAAATTTACTGCTTAAATCACCAGTAACAGAATATAATGAAGCAACAAACCAGGAAGAAACGGTAGGCTACTGGATAGTATCCGGACGCTATGCATACTTATCGTTATTTGTACCTGCAATATACAAGTTGCTTACCGGCGATGAGATTGAATCAGTACCTGAATACTGGGATTACCAGTTCAAAGGGAAATATTATTTTACAAAAACACAATCCATAACATTTCTGTTCTTTGGCGCATATGATTATATAAAATTCATTAATGAATCAACCCCTCCAGAAGAAGTGGATCCATTGCTTGCTTCGTTTGAATTTAAAAATAATCTGGGCTCACATGCGCTTGGCGTATATTATCGGTGGCAGCCCGTAAGCAGCTTTGAAAACACAATCACCATGTTTGGCTCATTCACTAACAGTTATAATTACCTCAATATTCCATCTGTTGATGCTGCTGATTGGGTAAAAGACCTGCATATCACCTCTAAACCATATATTTATGGTGTAAAAGAAAAAATCAAGCTGGAATGGTGGAAGGATCATGCCCAGTTCCGCGGAGCGTTAGAATACACATTGTACCATTTCACAAATGATGGATATACGCTGGTTCTTAATGCACCATTATATAATATCCCCGACTTTGGTGATCCCAATTTAGCCACCAGAATTCCTTTAGGTCAGAAATTTAATAATCATGTATTGGGCGCTTATGCAGAGCAAAAATTTATATTTGGAGGTCTGACACTTATTCCCGGAATACGTACTGATTATCTGACCCGCACAAAACAGCAAACTGTGGATCCCCGTTTTATGGCTAGCTACGAATTCCCCACACAAACCACCGTATCGTATGCAACAGGAAAATATTCAGGTTTTATTCAGACGAATTCCAATTTGTTTAATTTCCAGCCCAATTTAGCAGGTGCAGGTGATGAATACAAGCCTCAAAGTGCATATCATAATGCAATCAGCATTGAACAGAAACTATCGCTTTTAACAATAAAAGCAGAAGGTTTTTATAATCATTTTAAAAATCTGTATCAGGATGACCCTATAAAAGATAGTAACGGTAATGTAATTCAGGAAGGGAAAAGCAGTGGACAGCTACAAGCACATGGTTTTGAATTATTAATACGCATTGACCAGGAAGAAAATGCTGACGGTTTCTTTGGATGGATTGATTACACATATACCAGATCAAAGTTTAAAACAGGTGCATCAATAGATCCCAACAGAGACAAATGGTTCCCATTTGCGTATGAGCAGCCACATTCTTTAAAAATGGTAATTGGATATACATTGGGGAAACATACCATCAGTGCACGTTTTCAAGCTTACAGTGGATTCCCGTATACACCAGTTATTGCCTCCGATGAAAGCCCTGATAGCTCTGGGCGATATGTTCCTATTTATGACTATTCTAACCTTCATTCAAAACGATACCCATGGGAACACCGTTTAGATGTACGCTACAGCCATAAAACCAACCATGAATGGGGCTATGTTTCATGGTATATTGAAGTCATTAATATTTACAACTATAAGCCTAAAAATGATTTAGCATGGAATTATTACAAACCATATGGTGAAGATAATCCAAAACTAAAAACTCAAGAGGGATTAAACTTAATTCCCAACTTTGGTGTTGAAATTAAATTTTAAATGTTTATTATATGTTTTACTTGCTTGTTGAATTTTTTTATGAAGCAAACTTGTATTTATCATTATATGATCTATCTTTGCCTTGTTAAGGCGATAGAAACCACCAGGATTAAAAAATTTATTATTCAGGAGGTTTTTGGATAATGAAAAAACTTATACTCTTTCTTTTACTATTTATGATAACAGCTGTTATAACCAGTTGTGTTACTCCAATGGGGATGACATCCTCATCAACTCCCCTTTATAACAAAACCATTACCGAAAATTTAGGTCAGGCCGAAGGTTCTGATTGGTCATGGTCACTATTGGGGCTATGGTCTATTGGAAAGCCTGATATGGACAAGGCAATTAATAACGCAATAGCTTCAAAAAATGGTGATGCGCTTATTAACGTGCGATGGTACGAAAAGCACTATTACTTTGTATTATTCAGCATCACAAAAGTTATTGTTACCGGTCAGGTTGTAAAAACTGTTCCGGTTGAAATAAAAGAATCAAAGCAAAAGAGGTAATATGAAACAGCTACTGTCCATTGCTTTATGTATCATAATTTTCTTTCCTGGCTGTATAACTACTCTGCATTTGGCAGGATATGAACCCAATGTGCGCCCATTAAAATCAGCTGATTATGAAATTGTTGGGAATGCTGAATCATTCACCAGCAATTTTAATCTTTTATGGTTTTTTAATGTAACACCACTAGCTAACTTTGACAGGGCACTATCTGATGCTATCAACCAGAAAAACGGTGACGATATTATTGAAGTTACCTGGTGGATTGAACGGCAATACTGGATTGTGGGGACTATTAATGTAATTCATATAAAAGGAAACGTTATTAAATACAAAGAGTAGATGTTACGGTGCCTCAATTATAGTATCACTGGTATCGTAGGGATTTTTTTCAGCTTTGCCAAATAAACGAACTGCCCAGTATACATACCATGCCCTGAATTTGTTCATACCATCTTCTCTGCAGATATCATGCAACAATTTGTCGGCATATTCTTTATATTTCCTTTCAATCTTTTCTTCACGTATAAGCTGATACAGTGCATCATGAACCAGGCTTCCCCGCATAAAATCTTTGGTATCAATAGTAGGACCACTGGGACCATCCCAGGCATACCCTTTATATATCTTTAATGTTCCATCCTGGAATAAATCTATAAAATTAGTCACCCCTACAATACTATCCAGATGAATACTGGTGTTAAACGAATAATCTTCCATAAGTTGATATTTGTATTTGCGTAATGTGCGATATCTGATCCTGTCCATATAATCCTCAAAATAGTTTAATAATATAATTACTATAGTATAAAGTACGTTTAAATTTTACCATATTTTTTAAAAGTTAAGAATATAGTTAAGCGATAGCTGTAATGAATACGTTTTATAGCTTAATCCGGCACTGTTAGTAAACACAATTGATTTTATTCCAGTAGTAGTATTTATATAATACGTATCACCTTTCTGTTCTGGTACATATTCATATAATATACTAAGAGCAATCTTTATTGTATCATTCAAAGACAGAAAACATCCTGCATAAGCATGAAAATAGATAATGCCCTCATAGTTGGCATAAAAATCAATATCATCACCTGGATTGCGGTGCACATGATTGTCTATGTCTTCAGCATATGCAAATAAACTAACCGAAATTCCTGCCAGAATTCCTATTGTTTCAGTAATATTAATTTCTGATGCCAATGCTATGAATGGGATATAATATCGCTGTTCATAAATGATTCCAACTCCATATACAGGATCCTTTGGTGAACCTGGTGGATACTCCAGATAGCCATCTCGGGCAGACATTTTAAGAGATTTATATAAAAACCCTATATATGGTTTTAAATTTATTGATTCAGTAATTTCACTTTTAAACCCAATGTTACAACTATATGAAGCATATCTTTCAAGATAATTATCATGTTTTGAATAATGTGTTTTTGTAGAAGGATTATTCTTATCTACCCAGTCTGAATCATCAATTGCCCCAATTTTATCATTTATGCCATTGTGCACCTGAATTTTTGCAAAAAATGAGTTATACCCAAGAGCAACTGAAAAGTGATAATACCATAAATAATCGATATTCCAGTTTAATCTGCTTAACAAGCGATTATTGTCATATACATATTCACCAATTATTCCCTGTGAATAACCTACACCTGTATTAGTTTCCAGATAAACAGTTTCAGCATAGCTTATAGAATTAATAACAATCAAAAAAATAGTATAGAAAATAATTATAATCAGTTTATGTATAGAAATAACATTCACAATTTACTTTTTATAGTATCTAAATCTTTGTAATATCTATCAATGCTTACAATAATATTATCTATAATAATAGAAATGACATTGGACAACCACTCAAAACAGTATTACGCCTTTGTTATAAAATCCAGTGCGGAAGGATATAGTTGAATAAATATCTCCTTTCCTGCATAACAAATAGTTTCACCATCACAATGTACCGGCAATGTGCCTTTTTCAGCAACTACTTCAATCTTTGTTGTTCGTTCCTGTGTTACTTCTTTACGTTTGCCCTGCGTGCCTTTAATGAAATATGGAATCATCCGGAATATTTTAAACTGGTTCATTGACTTTACAAGACATAGATCTAAAGCACCATCAAACGGACTACCATCAGGTGCAAAATGAAATCCACCGCCCATGCGTTTTCCATTCATAATAGACACCTGCAAGGTTTCCATAATTAATTCTTTATTATTATATGATAATCTAAGCCGCGGGGCTTTATAATAAATAAAAATAGTCTGAAGTGCTGCAACAAGATATACAAGCATACCACTTAAAAACCGTATTCTGCTAGCCACAAACCCGGTTGTAGCATCAAAGCCAATTCCTATGCCATTTCCAAAATATCTGCCTTCTGGATAATCTCCACCTTTAATGAAACCAACATCAATCTTTCGGACATTGAAGTCTGCTATTATCTTTATACACTCATCTATATCATTGGGCAATCCCATTCCATAGGCAAAATCATTTCCAGTTCCTACCGGAATCTGTCCCATAGCTGTTTTATTATACCCCTTTTTGCGTGCTAACATTAATCCGTTTAACACTTCATTGGCAGTACCATCACCACTTGCCACCACAACAGCACGGTAACCTTTTTTAGCAGCATCTTCTGCTAATTCCGCTGCATGCCATACTTTTTCTGTTAAAACAATATCATGCTTTATGTTTAAAGTTTTAAAATCATTCTCAATCCTTTCTACAGACCTTAATGCCTTTCCCCTGCCAGCTATGGGATTTACTATAAGCAAAATGGTATCTTTTTTTGTCATATAAGCTCCTGATATTTGAGCAAAAATATTTGGAAATATTATACAGATTTATATTTATGTCAATACTATTTTTATGTTTCAATTATATAGATAAACTGTTTTTAATTGCATTAAACAGTTCTTCTAAATCAAATGGCTTAAGCAACACATAATCAACTATACCAATATAGTTGTTATTCATTGCTAAATAATTTCCTGATACAATAATTACATTTGGCCTGTTATTCATATACTGAACTTTCTTCAATATATCCCATACCGTCATATCTGGCAGGTGTACATCAAGTAATGCAAGATCTACAGTATGATTATCCAGATAATATAATCCTTCAGCACCGTTCCCTGCATATACTACTTCAGCATTTTTGGCAATCAGTGCCCTTTGTAAAATAGTAGCAAATTCAGGATCATCTTCAATAATTAAAATCTTTTTGCCTGAAAAATCATATTCTGTATAATTTACTGCAACTTCAGAAGCAACTTTATCATCAGTATTAATTGGCAATTGAATTGTAAATATAGTACCCTTGCCAACTGTACTTTCTACTGCTATTGTGCCACCATGTTCCTCAATAATACCCAACGCAACAGAAAGACCCAGTCCTGTACCAGGTATATTAGAATGCCCCAATGGACCTTTGGTGGTAAAAAATGGTTCAAATATCCTCTGTATATTTTCTTCTTTTATTCCACATCCTGTATCTTTAACAGTTATAGAAACATATTTATCATTATGGCAGGTAACAATTTCTAATTTTTTCTTTTGTGTATCAATCATTGCATCTCGTGCATTTAACAAGATATTCATTAGAGCTAACGTTATCTTATTGGCATCTAAAAATAATTCTGGTAGCCTGTCTTTATGAATAACATCAATAGTGATTCCAGCATCCATAAACTGTGGTTTTATGATACTTATACAATCATTCACTATGTCTTCAATATTAACCAGCATCTGCTTTGAAGGTTTTCGATGAGCTAACATTGATAACTGATCAATAAGATGTGTAGCTCGTTTGACTATCTTCAATATTGTTTTAAGATCTTTTACTCCAGCGTTAGATAACTCTTCCTGTGAAAGCAGTAATTCAACAATACCCTGAATGCCTGCGTTCATATTATTAAATTCATGGGCAATACCTGAAGCTAACGTTGAAATAGTCATGTTTTTTTCAAGCATTACCAGGTTTTGTCTGTTCTGTATATCATTATCAGTTAAAATATGAAGGAATACAATATCATGTGCAGTATGCACTGGAATGATACACAGTTCCACCTGTTCTTTTACTGTATTCAATACCATTACCTGTTTACATCGATGGCTATCAGTTGGAATTTTGTAATCAGCAGCATCAACAGGACAGGTACATGATTTTTCACACTCCGGGAATATATCTTTGCAGGATTTTCCAATTATATCAAGAGAATGGAATAAACGCCTGGTATGATTATTAATATCAATAATGTGTTTTGAAGCGTCAACCACAAAAACAGGTGCCTGTATGGTATTAAGGAGCGTATTATATTCCAAACTAACAGGATTATCCATAGTAACAATTTCTCTCTGGCATTTTTTTACAGCACTACTATTAACTAATCAAATTTTAATAGTTATATTCTATAACAAAAATAGTACATTTTTATCACATTATCAAAATTTTAATATAAATATACTATATGGTTACGGTAGTCAAAATATTTTTGAAGAAAAGATTATTTTATTTTATAATACTATTTAGCAAATATATTACAGTATTGACATCATAACGTTACTATGATGTAAAGAATATCATGAATAATAAACCCGTAATTGCAATAGTTGGCGCAGGCGCAATGGGATCCCTGTTTGCATTTTTTTTGCACAGCAGGTATACCATACTATTATACGATACTAATCCCAATACAGTTAATGCAATAAAGGATGGGTTGTCTGTTGAAATAAATTCTGTACAACAAACTTTTTATCCCACTATAAGTAATGATCCTGCCATTCTTATTTCAGCTGATATCATCTTTTTGTTCATTAAAAGTTTTGCCACTGAGGATGCAATTCGTACCATTCAACCTCACATTAAGCCCAATGCAATCGTTGTAACACTGCAAAATGGCATTGGCAATGTTGAGTTGATATCATCAATGATTAACAACCCGTTAGTCTACGGGACCACCACAATTGGTGCCACAAAGGTTTCACCTTCCAGTGTGCGTTTTGGAGGAACAGGCTCTATCATCATTGGCGGCGATAGTTACAGCCATTGTTCCACTGTGCATTCATTGCTGCAAAAAGCTAATCTAACAGTAACTATCGCACCTGACCCTAAAAAAGCTATATGGGAAAAAGCTATCATTAATGCAGCGATAAATCCACTGGGAGCGTTGCTGGAAGTACCCAATGGCAAGCTCATTGAAAACAATAATACATTACATATAATGAAAGGTATCATACAGGAGGCATGTCTGGTTGCACAGGCTTATGGTATTTTTATAGATAGTAACTATATGTTTGAAACAACAGTGACGGTATGCAGAAATACGCAGAAGAATTTTTGTTCTATGCTGCAGGACATTCTTGCAAAACGAAAAACCGAAATTGATTCTATTAATGGTTCTATCATTACCATTGCTAAACAATACAGCATCAATACACCATATAATACAACGGTTTATAAACTTATTAAATATAAAGAATCACAATTAATATAAATTCTAAATTTAAAATTAAATCTTGACAAACATAAAACATATTTGAAAATTTTAGAAAATTTCATTCAAGAGGTGCACTATGGGAGATTCTACACAAAAAAAATGTTACTATACAATTGAAAATGGTATTGCTTTAGTAACTATTGATAATCCACCAATGAATGCCTTGAATCATGTTGTTCTGAAAGACATGAGGGAAGCAATTGGACAACTCATTGAAAATGATTCAGTGAGAGTTGTTATTGTTACTGGTGCAGGAAAAGCGTTTGTTGCTGGTGCGGATATTAATGAAATTAAAGAACAGAATACCAAAGAAGATGGCGCAAACTTTCTTAAAAACGGCCAGGACGTGCTGAATATCATTGAAAATTCTGAAAAACCGTTTATTGCAGCTATTAACGGGTACTGCCTTGGTGGTGGACTGGAATTGGCACTTGCATGCCATATACGGTTAGCTGACGAATCAGCGCAGCTGGGTTTACCCGAAATTAAATTAGGCATTATTCCAGGGTATGGTGGAACTCAACGAAGCACTCGTCTCTTTGGCAAAGGTGCTGCTTACGAACTTATTTTATCAGGAAATTTTATAAGCGGAAAACAGGCCGAAATTTATAGAGTTGTAAATAGAGCAACCGAAAAAGGCAAAGTTGTTGATGAAGCAAAGGAATTAGCAAAAGCAATAGCTGCCAGAAGCAGGATGGCAATAAAAGCTGCTATGCAAGCAATAGCTAAAGGTTCAACCATGGAGTTTTATAGTGCGCTTACATTAGAACGTGAACTGTTTGGTCAATTATGCGAAACCGAAGACAAAAAAGAAGGTATTTCTGCATTCCTTGAAAAGCGTGAGCCACACTTCAAAGATAAGTAAAAGGATGCCTTATAAAAAAATTCTCATTCGCAAAGCTCAGTATGAAGACATTGAAAACATTGCAGCGCTGGATGCAGATGTTTTTTGTGAAAATGCATGGTCAACTGAAAGTTTTACCCGTGAATTAGATTTACATTTTTCAAGACTATTTGTTGCTGAAATTGACAATAAATTTGCAGGATATGTCCTTGCATGGTATATTGCTGACGAAATTCAATTGTTGCGCATTGCAGTTTTACCCATTTTACAGCGATATAAAGTTGGAACACTTCTTGTCCAGCATGTCATTAACCATGCAGATAATCAAAAAAAGATCGTGCTTGAAGTTGCTGATACCAATACCAGCGCTATAAAATTTTATACATCATTAGGATTTTACTCCGTTGGATTCAGAAAGAATTATTATCGTTTTGATAATGCTATTTTGATGGAAAAGATTATACATCATGAAAATTAATACCATACGCTTTGTTACCAGTGCTCGCATTCCATCACAGTATCCAAAATACATTTTGCCCGAATTTGCTTTCATTGGTAGATCTAACGTTGGCAAGTCTTCCCTTATTAATACACTTCTTGGTAGAAAAAATATTGCCAAAACAGGGAGTAAACCCGGAGTGACACAAACACTTAATTTTTTTTGCATTAATGAAAAAATAAGCTTTGCCGACTGCCCAGGATTTGGTTATGCAAAAGTTTCACATGATAAGCGGCTGGAATTCATAGAAATGATTCACACATATATTAGTTCACGATCTAACCTTAAACTTCTGTTTCTCCTTATAGATATCCGGCGTGAACCAGATAAAAGTGAAAATGATATAATTACAAAGGCTTTGCAAAATAATATTAATGTAATGATTCTTGCCACAAAATGCGACAAAGTTTCAAAAAATGAAATAAATAATGGTATTTCACGGATTTGCTCTAGCCTGAACATCAATAAGGAATATGTAGTTCCTACATCTGCCAAAACTGGATTAGGTAAAAATATTATCTTAGCAATGATACAGGATTATTGCAAATAATGATTACAATTGTGTCATTAAATACATAACACGACTTGCTTTTTCTTTTGGCATTAGCGACAGCAAATACGTTGATATACTCATCCTGCCTTCCTTTGCAGCATTCTGGTCAATCTGACGCAACACATCTATAATAAGGGTTTCTTCCCATTGAACCATTATATCAACAGCATCCTGTGGTGAAATGCCTTCAATTTTTTTGGCTAGATCCATAACATTCTTTTTATAGCCTGAATATTTTTTCTTTTCAAGCTCCAATGCCTTTTTTTCCTGATCCAGCCCTTTTTGCAATTGCTCAAGTTTTTCTTTTTCTTTTGCAATTATCTTTTCGGCTTCAACTATCTTTGCTTCTCGCTTGTCTAAATCTTCTATTCTTTGCAATAGCTCATCTTTTTGCTTTTCAAATTCTTCCCTCTCTATTAGCGATGGCTCATCATCTGCAGCATCCACAACAGAAGGCGCTTCCTTTGCAATATATTGATGATACATTCTGCCAATATTAATTAAGCCAATATAATCCAACCAGAATAACCCTACAATAATGATTAATAAAATCATTATTGCCAGATATATCACTTTTGTTGAATCTGATACTAGTTTCATGGTATTAACCTCTTATGGTTTACTTACTTTACCATTATTCCTCAATATTAAACATTTTGCCATTGCTGGTATACTGAGTAATAGCTTTTTGCAACAGGTTTTGAATCTGCTGAACGTCAAGTGTTTCCGCAGTATTTTCCTTCTTTGAATTAATCACATTCTTCAGTATTTCTTCTGTGATTTTTATAGTAGCAGTATTATTCTTCTGGGTTTCACTGGATTCCTGTGCAGTAGCTATCTCTTTGCTGGCTTCAGTTGCTTTACTATTAGGCATAACGGTACTGATAGAAGGTGATACTTTTGCATATGTATTTTGAATAGTCTGGAATCGTTTTTTAATTTCTTTTATCCTATCCTGAATTTGCTTTATGCTGTTAATATCCATTGACAATACCTCACACATTATTATACATTCTCTGATTCATATCGTCTAATTCCTTTACCATTTCCCTGTTATACTGATACATATATTCTTCATATTTTCTTTCCTTTAAGCGTTCCACCACTTTTCTTTCTTTTGATGCCTGTATTAATCGCTCACGCACCTTTTCAATTTCAGGCTGCATTTGTTCAACCCGCTTTTGTGATAATGCAATAGCTTTTTCTGCAGTATAGGCAAACCGTTCACACATAAGCGCTTCTGAATAAGAAAAAGTACCCTGGCGCATATTAGCCGAAAGCCTGGCATAGTATTCTGTAACTCTTTGTTTATAATCCTGTTGCAAAACTATTTCTGCATTCTGCTTTGCAATCAATCGTGCTAATTCAGCTTTAATTGCATGTTCTTTTGAAATACGCAAATCAAGTAAAGTCTGTAATCTGAATTCAAACTTCTTCATTTTCTACCCTCATAAACTATCTTCCGGGTCTTTGTGCAAAATATGGTGTACGATCAACAAACTCCTGTCTTTTTGTTGTCTTAGCTTTAGTTCCAAGCGTCAACTCTGACAATCGGTTTTTGATATTTTCATATGTATCTTTTTCATAAATTCCTTGTTGCAAAAACGCATCCATTGCTGGCTTCATATCAATTGCTTTATCAACATCAGGATCTGAACCTCGTGCGTAGGCACCCAGCAGTATAAGGTCTTCTGCTTCACGGTATGCAGCTAAAAGCTTTCTGAATGTGTTGGCAGCATTTTTATGATCTTCATCTATCACGTCATTCATACATCGAGAAATTGATCCAAGGACATCTATAGCAGGGTAATGATTTTTATGCGCTAGCTTTCTGTCCAGCACCACATGGCCATCCAGTATACCTCTGACAGCATCAGCTATGGGTTCATTCATATCATCTGCTTCAACCAGTATTGAATAAAAACCTGTTATGCTTCCTGCACCTTTTTTATTACCAGCTCTTTCCAGCAATTGCGGTAATAATGAAAATACTGAAGGTGGATATCCACGGGTTGCTGCGGGTTGACCTGCAGCAAGCCCTACCTCTCGCTGTGCCATTGCAAAACGTGTAATAGAATCCATGAGTAAATTAACATGCAACCCTTTATCCCTGAAATATTCAGCAACAGAATGAGCCAGAAAACCTGCCCTTAAACGTACCATTGGTGGTTGGTCAGATGTAGAAATTATAACCACCGAACGTTTTAACCCTTCATTCTGTAATTCTTTTTCCACAAAATCCTTTGCTTCTCTTCCACGTTCACCAATTAATGCAATAACACTTATATCAGCGGCCGTATTCCGAGCAATCATTGAAATTAATGTAGATTTACCAACACCTGAACCGGAAAAAATACCCATACGCTGTCCTTTGCCTACTGTAATAAGCCCATCTATTGCTCTTATCCCTGTAGGCAATGGCGAGTCAATTATCTCTCTTTCAAGGGGACTTAAAGGTTTATTGTCAACAGGATACCTTTCTTTTAAAAATAGATTACCTTTACCATCAATGGGATTGCCCAACCCATCAATGACCCTACCAATAAGAGCATCGCCAACCGGCACAAAAAGCTGCGAACCAACTGCATAAACATCTGCACCCGGTACAACACCTTTCATATCGCCAATAGGCATAAGAATTATTTTGTTTTTATTAAAACCCACAACTTCAGCATACAGATAATTCCCGGATTTTAATCTAATGCGACATAATTCACCATATTGCACATCCGGTCCATGCGATTCAATTGTTAAACCGGTAATTTTTTCAACCCGTCCCGTTGCTCTCAATGTATCAACTTCTTCAAGCACATCCTTATACTTTGAAAATATATCAACTTTTTCATGTGGTAGAATCTGTATCATCCAAACCTCTTTTTTAATCTATCATAGTGGACGTGCATTACGAATAGCTTCTTCAATTGCTTCAAGTTGTGTTGAAATACGAGCATCAATAGCACCCACATCTGTCTCAATGATGCAACCACCTCGCTCAACTCGTGAATCTTCATAAATATTGACTTTCTTAAGTGACTCCATCATCTTTATGAGTTCATCTTTATGGGCTGTAGTCATATCTAAGTCGGCAAAATTGACTCTGATATCAATGCGGTCTCTATCTTTAACACGCTGTAATGCTTCTTTAATATTGTTAATAACTACTTCACGACGTTCAACTATCTCATCTTTTATAACTTTACGTGCAATCATAAGTATCATTTCGGTCATAAGCTTTTCAGATGACCTGATTATATCATCACGGATATCAACTGCTGTAGAAACGATGGTGCCTAATCTATCAATGAGGCGCATGACCTCAGCCTGCCCTTCTTTGTACCCTTCTTCGCGTCCTGCATCATAACCACGTTTGTATGCTTCATGCTCAATTTCCGAAACCTTCAATTCAGCTTCTTTTATCATCTTCTCTGCTTCAAATTTACCGCGCTCAATCTCCCTCTCGGATTCTATTTTAAAGCGCTCCATTTCAATTTTTATCTGTTCACGTGCCTGCTGTAATTCTAAGAATGCAACCTTTTTCCCTTCCTCTTCTATCTGTGCTGCCTTAGCTTTAGCATCATCCAGCATCCGGCGCACTTCTTCTTCTGTTTCACGCCGATAGCGCTCTAATTCAGCTTCCATCTCTTCTATAGATGGACCTTGATACACCTCAACAGGATTACCTTCCTCATCAACCTCAAATTCAGCATATTCCTCATCTGTTAAAACATTCTTCTGGTATTTTTCAGGCAACTCAATTTGTTTTGGTGCCGATATAACCTGAATTTCAGTAGGTTTAAAAACAAGCTTAGACAACGAGCTCCTCCTCGCCGGCACGTGCTACAACAATATCGCCAGCTTCTTCTAGTTTTCGTATTATATTAACAATTTTCTGCTGAGCTTCTTCAACGTCTCTGAGCCTAATTGGCCCCATAAAATCCATATCTTCGCGCAGCAGTGCAGAGGCACGTTTTGACATATTCCTGAATATTTTTTCCTGAACTTCGGCATCAACACCTTTAAGAGCTTTAGCAAGATCCTGTGTGTCAACTTCACGCAATACTTTCTGGATTGCTCTATCATCAAGCAGTACAATATCTTCAAAAACAAACATTCGTTTCTTTATTTCTTCAGCAAGTTCCGGATCTTCTTCTTCAAGTGCTTCAATAATTATCTTCTCAGTACCACGGTCAACATGAGTCAACACTTCAACAATAGCATCAATACCACCTGCCGAAGTATAGTCTTCACTGGCTAATGTTGAAAGTTTTCGTTCAAGAACACGCTCAACTTCACGCAAAACGTCAGGCGAAGTACGGTCCATAGTTGCTATACGACGTGCCACATCAGCCTGGATCTGATGGCTTAAACCTGATAGTATTGTAGCAGCTTTCTGAGGGTCTAAATATGCTAATATTAATGCAATTGTCTGCGGATGTTCACCCTGA
Organism: Spirochaetota bacterium; assembly: GCA_037481795.1. Taxonomy (GTDB): domain Bacteria; phylum Spirochaetota; class UBA4802; order UBA4802; family UB4802; genus UBA4802. The sequence continues at coordinate 52,523 of JBBFLA010000004.1, read as the reverse complement.
ATAAAGTTCAAAAGGTGGCTTGGGTCCGTTCGTCGTATAAAATCAAAAGGCCTTACCTGCAATGAAGACGTTAAACGATTTACTATATCAATAGCTTTCTGAGTACCCAGCGCTCTTTCAAGCACTTCTCGTGCATAATCTATACCACCAGTTGCAATGAATTCCTGAGCCATCATAAGCTCCTGGAATTCCATTAAAACTTTGTCACGGTCCTCAGGTTCAACTTTATCTAATCGGGCAATCTCAAATGTCAGCTGCTCAATTTCATCTTCTCTCAGATGCTTAAAAATTTCTGACGATACATCTGATCCAAGCGATACCAGAAATATAGCAGCCTTTTGCCTGCCCGATAACTGCGATTTCTTTTGTTGTAACATATTTTTAGCTCCGAATTATACCGATATACTATACATTGTCAGTTTTTTACACATTCTACTTATAGTATATAACACACCCTCTTCAAAGTCAACACCAGCCTATTAGTATATCGGTCTTTTAGCATTCACCAATTACAACATTATTCTTCTGCCAGCCACGTCCTTAATAACTGCGCCACATCATCCGGGCGTTCACGTGCAAGATTAATGGCATTCTGCTGCAGCTCAAGCCTTGCTTTTTCTTCAAGCGACAGTTCAACATCAATACCTTCTTCTTCAGCAGCTCGTAGGGCAGCTTCGCGCATACGCTGCTGTTCAAGCGCAAGCTGTTCTTCACGTATTCGTCTTCTACGGGCAAGTTCACGGGAAATAGCCCTGAATAATACAACACCTAAGAATAATGCCAGAATTCCAACCAGCGCTGCAAGCAACATCCGCTTAAACTGTTCCTTCTTTCTAAATTCTTCTCGCACCTCATCCCACTGTTTGGTTCTGTCAAACATGATATTTTCAACAGCAACCTGGTCACCACGTGCAGGATTGAAATTAATTGCTTTTTTTACAATATTTTCCGCCTGCCGCAGTTCATCTTCAGTTAGCGGAACCTGTACCGGCTTTTTGGTTGGATCTAAATCATAGCTTCCATCAGGAAGCCGTGGCAAATCCTGATATCCGTCAATGGCAATTGCAACAGAAACACTTGCTACATCATACGGATCACGTTCAATCTTGCGCACTGTCTTGTTAACAGCATTGTTTTCAACATTTTCTTCTTTATCATATTTTGCAAACTGATCATCACTTGCTTTGTATCCAGGTGGTTTATTTCCTTCAGTCCCTGCTGGGCCTTCTGGATTCCATCCATGCCCCTGAAAATGCTCTTTAGTTGATTTTTTGGAGATAGTTAACGAGTCTTTGACCTTGCGTTCAGAATACGGTGTAAGAGGATTATCCTTTTCCATTTCTATTGGTGTATATTCTTCCTGTTCTTCCTGAATCTTATCCCAGTTAAAATCCATATTGAGGCGCACAATCTGAATACGATCAGGAGAGAATATCTTTTCTAAACCCGCACGAATTTCTTTCAGCATCTGCACACGCGCTTTTTCTTCTATCTTTTTTCTATATTCTAAGAGCGTATATTCTTCTTTAGCTTTATCAAATTGATCATCAAAATCAGAAATAATCTTGCCATATTCATCAGTCACAGTTACATTTTCAGGTTTTAATTTTGTTCCTACAGCTCTTGCAACTAAATACTGAATACCTTTAATTTCCTTTTTTGAAAGCACATCATATCCTGGAGCCAGATACACGGTAACTGCAGCTGTATACGCATTTTCTTTATCAACAAATAACTCATCTTCGGTTATTGCTATTTCAACATCTGCCTTATCTACATTTTTCAATGATTCAATATGCCGCTTAATTTCATCCCGCAATGCCCGCATATATTTTACATTTAATTCTTTATCCGTTTCGGTCCATTTTGAAATATCAAAAAGCTTCCACCCCGGAATACCCTTGGGAATCATATTTTCCTGAGCAAGCCTGGTCAGAATAATTTCACGCTGATCGGGATTTACAAGGATTGTTGTTGTACCAGATGTTGTATAATGAAAACCCATTTCTTCAAGTTTCTTGGTAACCTGCCCAAACTCATCACTGGGAAGATCTGCAAATAAAACCACATTGGCTTTCTGCGATGAAACCGAAAACAACACAATAAATGCAATAACAAGTACACCGGTAACCACGCCAATAATGATCTTTTTGGTTGTATCTAATTTTGAATAAATCTCTTTCAGCTGATTAAATATCTTGGTAAAAAATTCCATACCCTGATCCCTCCCATACCTTAGTGATTATGTACACTATGCTTTACTGTAATCCCCGGAATATCCGGTATTATCAAAAAAAATACAGGGCGATAGTTCATAGTATATATTCCTTGCAAAGTGACATAATCCATTTTCACAACAAACATAATAAAACACCAGTATTAAAAAGTCAATTAATTTACTAAAAATTGTGGTAATTTTATTATGTTTGCAAAGCATCATTCATTACCTGAGATTAATAAGTTCACGATATGCCCTGATTGCCTCATCACGAATTGCTTTTGTTAAACTTAACGCAATTTCAGCTTTTTGCTGTGCAATCATTACCGTGTGAATATCCACTGACTCAGGTTCATATATCATCTGCTGTGTTAGATCCTCAGCATCCACCTGAAGGTCGTTAACTTTCACTAAAGCATTTTTCAGTGCATCCATAAATGAACTGGCAACATCATCATCCTGCTGTTTTTGCGGCTTATCGCTGTAATGCAACGGATGCGATGTCTTCATTACAAAGATATTTGATTTTGTTATTCCATTACTTTCCTGAATCATACCGTACACTCCCTGACAATATTCTGGATTCAATTATAGGTCGCTCGCCAAACCCCATCTGTTGCCACTGACTTTTTCGCCTGTTTAATGTGGGTGGAGTTGATAGTTCATGTGAGCAGTTTATTTCGTTTATATATCCTTTTTCAAAATACATGACTTTACTCCTTTACTAAAAAAATTTATACGCCACCTCTGCCAATTTCCAGTGCTTTTGAAAACATTGATTTGGCATTGTTAATCATCATTACGTTGGCCTCATACGAACGTGATGCGGATATCAGATCGGTCATTTCCATAACTACATTAACATTGGGCATTTCAACATATCCCTGTTTTGGTCCTGTTTTAATTGCATCGGGATGTGATGGGTCATATACAAGCCTGAATTCTGAATTATCATCTTCTATCTTAACAACCCGCACACCTTTTGGTTCACCATGATCAATACGCTTGGGTACCAGTGGCGATTTGTAAAATGGTCGTATATTCACGGGTGCAAATATTACCCGTTTGCGCTTATATGGACCACCTTCAGGTGTGCGTGTAGTAGTTGCATTGGCAATATTATTGCTGATAACATCCATCCGCAATCGCTGAGCTGTCAATCCGGTAGACGATATGTTGAAACTATCAAACATTCCCATACACTGTTACCTCACTATACTGTTCTCATTACCATTTTTAGTATTTTATAATTTTCATTTAAACTTGTCACGTATGCATTATACCGCATCTGATTTTTTGCAGCATCCACCATCTCTTTTTCCACATCCACATTGTTGCCATCATTCCGGTAAGTAGTGGTATAATCTAAATTAACCCTGGGTTGTACGCTTGTGATATCTTTTGGTTCAAAGAAATCGTAATGCCGCGGATCAGTTTTAAGAGCCACAACATTCTTCATTGGATCCATATTATGAGCTATTGCCCGTTTTAACTCACTTTCAAAATTAACCTCACTTCGTTTAAAATGTGGCACATCTACGTTAGCAATATTGTTTGCAATTACCTTACGGCGCAGAGACTCCACATCTAATGCCTTTTCAAGAAGGTAATTGGTTTGCATCATTTTACTGTATTCAAACATTCTGACATACCTCGTGCTATTCGTTTCCACTTAGTGTATCGGCATATTATAAAAATCCTTTATAATAATTTTTGTGACATAATGTTGGGAAAATAGTATTTGACTTTTGTTAACAAATAGAGTGTATGAAAACCATACGTGGTATTCCTACAATCATAAACAGAGGGGCAAAACACCATGCCACATACATTTCATCCACAGCACGCAAAACATCTTGACAGCACATTAAGAAAGATATTTTTCCCGCCATCAAGGATATTACGCACAATTGGTTTAAAAAGCAATGACATCTTTCTTGATATTGGTGCAGGGACTGGATATTTCAGCATTCCGGCATCGCAGATTCTAACTTGCGGCAAAGTCATTGCTATTGATACGCAGGAGGAAATGTTACAGTTACTATCGCACAAAATAAAAAAACAAAACATTAATAATATTGAAATAATACATTCCAGCGAAAATAACCCATCAGTGCCTGAAGATTTGGCAACGTTTGCATTTATGAGTTTTGTATTGCATGAAGTTGAAGACAAAAAAGAAATGCTTGTTAATGTTCACAGAGCATTGAAAAAAGGCGGTAAGATTATAATCATTGAATTTAGCAAGTATGCCATTTTTGGCCCACCAAAACAAGAGCGCATAAGCGCTGAGTATGTAAAAAAATTGCTTGAAGAAACAGGATTTACCGGAATCACTGTTAAAAAGCTAACTATGTTTACATACATGGCCAAAGCTTTTAAACATTAATTTACTTTTTCTGGAGTACTCTATGACAGTAAGCTACCACGCAAAGATGATCCTGCAGGCTTTTAAAGATAAATATGGCAATGATATTAAAGCTGGCGTGCCCATGCCAGTTGATATACTCAATGAAATCCCCCAGTCAGAACGCAATACAGTTCTTCAGGAGCTGGTTAATAAATTAGAATTCATTGAAATGATTGAATCAAAATTCCCGGGCAAGCTTTTTTTAACACACAAAGGCTATCACTATATTCAAAATATCAAAGAATAGCTATAAACACTATGGATGCTCTTCTGTCAATGCTTATTGACCTTTCACGGACTTTTTTGCAGGATGTGAGCGATATTCAGGAACTATCGCATCTGAATAATAAATTACAAGATACACTAAATGACATTATTGTTGATCCAACACAGAAAAGCACACTTAACGCTTTACTGCACCAATATTACAGTGAGATCATGAAGCTATATTCCCTATACCCCCAGAGTACATTTCTTGATACCCTGATGCACAGGATTGAAAGCTTAATACAGGTAGCCAGAACCATTAATGGAAAATTGTGATATTCAAACCCTGCATCAACTTTGCCATCAACTGGAATTCCAGATTCAACTGCGAATTAACTCTTTCAAGCGTCTGTGGCATGAAACTACCCAATATCTTTTGCTTGAACTGGTATTTTGCCTGCTTACTCCACAGAGCAACGCTAATTTGTGCTGGGAGAAGGCATTAGCGCTTTTTAATTCAGGCAAACTGTATAATGGAACAATTGAGGAAATCAGCACAATTATTCATCCTGTGCGGTTTAAACATAACAAAGCCAAATACATTAAAAAGGCTGTTGATTTATTTGGCGATAGTTCATTGAAGGAATTTTTGCAGGGAAATGACATTTACGCAACAAGAGATAAGCTGGTTAAAAGCGTTGATGGATTAGGATACAAAGAATCCAGCCATTTTTTGCGAAACATTGGCATTGGGCTGGAACTTGCAATCCTTGACAGGCATATTTTGCAATGCCTTAAGGATTTTCACGTTATTGATACAATTCCCAACACTTTGACACCACAACGGTATAAAGATATTGAACATGGCATGCAGGAATTTTGTAAAAGTATTGAAATACCAATATCCCATTTAGATTTTATTTTCTGGTATATTAAGAAGAAATCTTTATTTAAATAATATACTCTTATAAAAAAACTCATTTCTGTAATTCTTTACGCAATATGCCATTCAGTTCATCCAGTATCTCTTTAAATGCAACAAGACGCTCTTTCTTTATTTTACTTTCTATAAAATTATTAATTTCTTTGATAACTTTTTGTGCTTTCTGTATTTCCAACAATCCCCTTTCCGTAATTTCTATTGAAAATTCTCTTCGGTCATTATTGTTGATTAGTCTTTTAACAAAACCAAATTTTTCCAGCCTGTCTATACTTCTGGTAATAGCTGAATTATCTAGTTCCAGTACATTGCTTATATAACTCATTGATAAATTATTTTTTTCCTGTAACAAAAACATTATACCCAGTTGAGCAGGTGAAGCCTTTAACCCTTTTTTTTGTAATATATGTTTTACATACTGATGAAGGCTATTTTGTGTTTTGTTTAAACTATAATATAATCGCTGTTCCATGTTTTATACTCTAGAATACACTGTTTTAACAATATTAAGTGAAGACCATTCCCCTCCTGATACAATAGTCCACAGGTTTCTTTTTGGGAAAAGTTTTTTATCTATTTCTTCTATTGTATATCCTTTTTCTTTAAGTGCATCTACTTTTGACTGAATATCCATGAAATACTCCATTTTTCTTTTCATTTTTTCTCTACCATTTTTATGTACCCCTGAATGGCCACAGAATACCATATCAAAATCTAAAGAGAGTAATTTTTGTAATGACACTATAGTATCATTAATATTTTCGTCTTTGAAAGCAACCATCTGGCGTATACTGACAAAAAGATCACCAGTAAAAAGCCAGCCCATATTCTTTTCATGCAATACAATATGACAGGGATGATGTCCGGGAGCATCATATACATCAAATGTATAATGTTCTGTTTTTAAAACTTCAGGAATGGGCTGCGCAATAAATCCTTTTCTATTTCCCCATACAATCTTTCTATACAAAGGTATATTGCTGTTTTGAGATGCTTCCTCTATTGAATTTTTGTGTATATATATGGGAATGTTTTTTTCTTCCTGCAACCAGTGAGCCATTCCGGTATGGTCTTCATGAACATGTGTCAAAGCTATAGCATTTATAGTTTCACTTTTAAGAATTTGAGATGTTTTTTTTAATATATTTGCTGATCCGGCATCAATCAATAGTCCATCGGCATTGTAAAAGTTAACAACAAGCTGGAAAGGTGGCATAAATCCAGATATGCAAGTATAGACTTTGCATTTATCAATTATTGTTATTTTCATAAGTAAATCCTTAACATATATTTGATTTGTCAATATTTGATTATTCAAATATTTGTCAAGTTTTTTATATCTTTATCCAGATGTTTTTGAATTATATTATGAATTCTATATTGCATATTAGGTATTATAGAATACTAAGCAAGTGGTAGAGTATGTTTTAAATGGTTATACAAACAAGATTATATTTTTGTTTTCTTTATGGATTGTGCTTTACTATTTTTGTGTAGCATTTATTAATCATTTTATGTATAAGTCTAAATCTTTATAAAAAATTGTTGAATTATTTGCTACAGTAAATAACTATAGTTCAAAACTAAATCGGGGCGTGGCGCAGTCCGGTTAGCGCACTAGACTGGGGGTCTAGGGGTCGCTGGTTCAAATCCAGTCGCCCCGAATTTAAAAATTTTTTTGAACAATAAAAAAAGGGATGTGTTTTCACAACATCCCTTTTTTTGACTTAATACAATATAGTACAAGCTATTTGATTAAATCCTCAACCATCTTTACAACCTTGTTAATTTCCTCGCCACGTACAGCTCCTTTGTGGACATATTTAACCTTCATATCCTTTCCAATGAAGATAACAACAGATGTATTATTGCAATCACCAAGATTCCAGGCTTTAGCCAGGATAAGATCGGGATCAGTTAATATTTTTGAATTGTACTTTTTGATTTTCCCCTGTATAATTTTTCTGATTATAAAGTTGGGTGCCTTGGAATCTTTTAAATTTGCTATTCCCATACCTTCATACTTTTCTTTTGGGAAATTCTTTGCCTTCAATGCATCTGCCAGTGGGTCATTAAGATCAGCAGCGTCAGCATCATTATAAAATATTGATACTAATTTTGTTCCCAATAATGGTATCATGGTAGGGTTGTTTTCAGCATCTCTCAGTTCAATATTCTGAACTGTCTGTCCAACTGTTAATGCATATGCAACCGCAATCCCTAAACATAGTGCCAGTGCCACTATTACAGCAACTATTGGCGACCTTTTTAAAAACTTCATAAAAAATCCCCCTTATGTTTTGTTAAAATAATATTATCGTTTTCTATTTAATAGAAAAAATATTTTATGTCAAGTGAAATATATTTAAAAAAATTATTTTCTTTGACTCCCTTTTTTGTATAATGTAATGTATTTTTTGCTCACTATCCTTGTATAAATGTGTTTTATATTCATATCTATTGAAATTGCAAATGGAATCATGCAGATTAAAACATACATAATCACCATGATTATAATTTTATTTTTTATTTTTTCTTTCTACTCGCAATCTCAAGCATTATTATTTTATAATAATTTTTGTTTTTTGCCTCAGGCTGCACTTTCACTGGATTATAGCATAATAGAAAGCGATGTTGGTTTTACAGCAAAACAGGTTAAAGAAGTTGATCTTCAGATCTTCTGGTATAATACGTGGAAAGTTTCCATGTATGTAAAGGAAAATATTTACACCTTAAAAAGACATAATGCTACATATTATCCATATCGCATTTCTTATTATATGGATTTTGCCTACATTTCCTATCAATTACCAAATTCACAGATAGGAATAACTTTTAATCATATTTGCAATAATACAATAGATAAACCACAAAGGAGTATTGGCACTGAGCTGCGATGGTATGGAATTGGAATTAAATGGTATAGCAATGGGATGCAAGCTGGTTACGATCCCACATATAGCTACAATTCTCCTTTTCTTTCTTTTAAAAATTTTCATTATAGTTTTTATATTGGATATCCATTTTTGAGTAAAGTGCCCGAATACAAATACATGAGTAGTGCTATCATTAGATATGACATTCCTTGCTTCCCATACGGTATTCCCTTTATAGAAATTCAGATCGATGGTTTAGTATATCCTGACAATACTTTATCTTTAAACAGGATTATAGAATTGGGATGCATGGTGCCATCATCCGCTGTAACATTTATTCCGTACTGGTGTTATGGTATGGTTCATGATAGTTTATATCCAGGAATGACAGATACATATTTTGCGTTTGGACTTAAAGCACAATCATTAATTGGAAATTATTATTACAATGATTTCAGGGATACTAAACATGAAACAAAAACAAATAATACATCACTCCACTTTCTGGCAGGATATGCTAAAACAATGAGCAGTGAATATTACAATTTCACAACAGATCTTGCAATAACATTGCAACAATTGATTAGTGATAAAAATTATGCATATTTCACTTCTTATCTTAATCACAACTCAGAAGACCAACCTACTGCACTGTATCCAAGATTTATTAATATCTCTATTAAATCAGGATATGCACAGTATATTTTCCCCTATCACCATTTAATTATATCATATGAACACTACCGGCGTCATGATGGCAATGAATACAGAGGACAAACCGAAAATTACCATGCAATTGAAGTATCAATGAAAAATCATTTATTATTGAATATGTTGTTAAACAGCCCAAAATCTTCTGAATTTGATAACAGCTATAATACTATAGATTATGAAATAAGCGTTGCATATATTTATTCACAGCACCATTATCCGTATTTTTTAATTTTAAAACCTATTGTTTATTATTACTTTACGTGTTGTCATTCATGCAAACCTTATGTTGGCATAGAATTGCTTTATTTTATGGGGAAAGAAAACAACTATGAGTATTGCATTGAATCAGGCATGGTCTTGAATACAACTATTCCTTTAAGTATATACTATTCATTCAAACGCGATATTGATATTGACATTACTGGTGGAGCACATGATCTATATCACTTAATTGGAATAAGATTAAAATTGTAATTTTTATAATTTCTCATTGATTAATGCTTGATTTTTTTATTTAATAATTATTGCGTATAATAATCTCGACTACCAACAATAGTGGTGTTAGGGTTATATAATAAAAAATTACTTTAAGGAGAAATGCCATGAAAGGAGATCCAAAATTAATTGAGACATTGAATTCACTGTTGGCTGATGAATTAACAGCAATCAATCAATACATGGTTCATTCAGAAATGTGCGACAACTGGGGTTATGAAAAACTTCATAAGCACTTTGAAAAAAGAGCTATTGATGAAATGAAGCATGCTGAAAAACTCATTGGAAGAATATTATTCTTAGAAGGTTTACCGATAGTAACTAATTTAAGAAAAATCTTTATTGGTGCAGATGTACCTAAACAACTTGAGCATGACCGCAAAGCTGAAGAAGAAGCAATCAAAGCATACAATGATGCAATTGTATTAGCTGGCGAAGTTAAAGATTTTGCAACCCGAGAGATACTTGAAAGCATATTAAAAGATGAAGACAGGCATATAGACGAAATAGAAGAATTGCAGGATCAGATTAATCAGATGAGTATTCAGATATTTTTAACAACACAGGTTAAGGAATAAGATTGTTAAAAAGCTGCGCTTTCGAATACAGCGCAGCTTTTTAATTTTTCTTCTTACGTTTTTTTACCGAAAATCCAAACTTCCCAATCTGTTTGTCCACAACACAATAAAATCCATGATTATAACACAAAAGCCCTGCTCTTTCTAAGTGCAATGCCCCTCTTTTATCAAGCAGAGTATTATCAACATGTACCACAACAACTTTCCCAATGAATTGATAATGACTTCCCAGTTGAATAATTTTTGTGACCTTGCATTCAATTGATACAGGGCATTGTTCTATTAAAGGTGCTTTTACTTTTTTAGCCGGCAGCTTATTAAGATGAGCTATCGCAAATTTATCAATATCCTTTCCCGAACGAACACCGCAAAAGTCAACTGCCTTTACAAGTTTTTTATCAGGAATATTCACTACAAATTCTTTTGACTGCTGTATCAGTTGAAACGAATATCGTTCCGGGCGAAGCGATATACTTATCATTGGTGGTTCAGTACATACCGTCCCTGCCCATGATACAGTACAAACATTATCAATGCCGTTGTAATGTGATGTTATCAGTACCGCTGGTACCGGATATAGCATAGTTCCAGGTTTCCATGCCACTTTTGCCACTTTGATATCCTTATAGTAATGTTCCTTTTAATATTAAATACGCAATGTTGAAATAGATTATTAATCCTGATACGTCAACCAGTGTTGCCACAAATGGTGCAGATGATGTTGCAGGGTCAAGGCCTAATCTACGTAAAATGAATGGTAACATTGAACCCATAAGCGTTCCCCACATGACAACACCAATAAGAGAAAGTGATACTGACAATGCTACCTTAAACCAGTGTTCTCCATATATTCCAAAAAGTTTTTGCCAGATGCTGATACGCAAAAAACCAATGAATGCAAGAATTGAACCAAGCATTAATCCTGATTGAATTTCCCGTATAAGAACCCTCCACCAATCACTGAGTTTAATCTCACCTATTGCCATAGCACGAATTACCAGTGTGGATGCTTGCGATCCTGAATTACCACCACTTGAAATAATGAGTGGAACAAATAATGCCAGCACCACTGCCCGTGCAATTTCTTCTTCAAAATATCCCATAGCAGTTGCAGTCAACATCTCACCAAGGAATAGAAATACCAGCCATGATGCACGTTTCCTTGTTAACCGTAATAATGGCTCTTCAATGTAAGGCTCTTCTAAAACTTCAACTGCAGCCATCTTATGAATATCTTCGGTTACCTCTTCTTCTTCAACGTCCAGTACGTCGTCAATTGTTACAATACCCAAAAGAATTCCATCATTGTCCACAACAGGTAGCGCATAATAATCATATTTTTTAAACACCTGTACCGCAGTTTCCTGATCATCAAATGCATTGAGGCTTACAAATTTGTGATCCATCAATGTTTTGATTCGCCGTGTTGGTTGCGCCAATAACACCTGACGCATTTTAATATCATCTAACAATTTACCGGAGTCATCCACAACATATATCATATTCAGTGTTTCGCTGTCTTTTCCATATTTACGGATATAATGTAAAACCTGAGCGATAGTCATGTTTTCTTTGACAGCAATATAATCCGTGGTCATTAAACGACCAACACTGTTTTCCGGATACCCAAGGAGGCTCATTGCGGTAATACGTTCTTCCCTGGACATTAATGCTAACATTTGTCGGAGGATATCAGCTGGAAGTTCTTCAAACAGTGCAGTTCTATCATCAGGTGACATGTCATTCAAGATATCAGCTATCTGTTTTTTTGCCAGGTTTTCCAGAAGGTACGATTGAACCTCAAAATCCAAATATTCAAAGGTTTCAGCCTGGAGTTGTTTTGGCAGTAATCTAAAAATTATAACCTGCTCATCTTCGGGCAATTCACTGATAAGCTCGGCTAAATCGGCAGGAGCCCATTCGCTGAACACTTCTTTTAATACACTGAACTCTCTTTTATCAATCAGTTCTTTTATTTCAGGCTGGATAAGAGGTGCAATCATCATAATATGCCTCTACTATAGTTATAATATTGTAACAGTTATGCACAATTTTAATCGAATAAAAACAAATCTTATGAAAACAATTGTATCAGTTCTGGATTATTTCTCAAATAAAATAAGACATCCATTATAAAGTATCGTTATTTATTTTCATCTTATGATATCTATACCATATAAAAGACAGTAAAGCAATCTCTTTTTATACAAACAAGGATTTTATTACTTTTGTTATTTGCACAAAATAATGTATCAAATAAATAAAGAAATCCCGCATAAAAAACCAAAGTCAATGGAAAAAAGATACCCGGTTTCAATACCGGGCATCATAGTAACTTTCAATCATGAGTATTTATAAATTAATAATATTACTTCAATTTAAATAAACTTTTCAAATTTTCAATAAGATCTGCTGGCAGAATGACAACGTGACTGCTCTGTGATTCACCCAATTTGATCAATCCTTTAACGTATTCCATACCCAGAAGATATAATAATGGATCGCCGCCTGAACTTTTCAATGATTTTGCAACATATTCAATTGCATTTGCCTCAGCCTGTGCCAGGCGTTCACGTGCTTCAGCATCTCGTTGTGCTGATTCTTTTCGTGCTTCTGCTTCAAGTATCTGTGCTCTCTTAAAACCTTCAGCTTTTCTTTCCTGAGCTTCTTTTTGCGCTTCTGCTTCCAGAACTGTTGCGCGACGCTCTCGCTCTGCCTTCATCTGCAATGCCATGGCTTGCTGCAAATCCTGCGGCGGAACAATATCCTTTATTTCAACACGCGTTATTTTGGTGCCCCATGAATCAGTAGCCTGATCAAGGATTGTTAGCAGTTCAGCATTTATTTTGTCGCGAGATGATAGTGATTGATCCAGTGTCATTTTACCCATTATTGAACGAAGTGTTGTCAATGCTAAATTGGAGATAGCCATCTGTAAATTTTCAATACCATAAAATGCTTTATATGGATCCAGTATTTTATAAAAGACTACACCATCAACCTTAACTGTTGCATTATCTTCGGTAATGATTCCCTGTGGTGGAAGATCAAGTACCTGCTCACGAATATCAATTTTTGCAGCTACCCTAGAAAAGAGTGGATTAATGAGATTTAACCCTGGCGTTAGTGTTGCAGCATATTTGCCAAAACGCTCCACCAGCCAGTTTTCGGCCTGAGGGACTATCCTGACCCCCTTGTAAATCAGAATTACCAAAAGAATAGCTATGGCTAGTATCAAACCTTGCATAAACACCTCCTGTTAAAATTTTATAGTTTTTTTACTATAAGTTTTATTCCATCAGCACCTTCAACTACTATCAGCTCATCTTTATGGATTAATTCTTTTGATTGGGCTTTCCATACTGTAACACCATGAAATGGTTCAAATAATTCAACCTCACCAATTTGTGGAGGAATAATATCCTGAACACACTTTCCTTTTCTACCTGCCAGGGTGATATCAAGCGCATCATCAGCTGTTTTTACTTTTACTTTATCTTTCAAATACCCAAACCAAAAAACTAAAAAAGCACCTGATGAAATAAAAAAACAAAACCACTGTGATATTTCAGACTGCAAAAGCCCAATATACACAAATGCAGCTGTAATCACTGCCCCAATACCAAACCAGAATATTATAAAACCTGGCAGGATAATTTCAACTGCCATTAACACAATGCCTACAGCTAACCATGCAACAGGTGATAATGCCATATTGTTACCCTTTATATGATTTGTTTATTTATTAAACTCTACATAAACTACTTATAAAGTCAATAATAAAATTATTATTGAAGATATTTACTATCATGATATACTGCTATTCATACCAATCAAGGAGGTTGTATGAAAAAATATTCTTTATTATTTCTATCATTATGTGTGATAGTTTCTTTCATTAGCTGTGGCTCATCAACTGGCAAATACAGTGATGTTCGTGCCCTCATGCAGGATTCAATCACTGCGCAGGAAAACCTGATCAAGGATATTGATGCAGCTTCAAATGCCACCGATATTGCAAAAGCCATCAACTCGTATGCCGACGCAATAGAAGGTTTGCAACCAAAGATCAAACAATTGCAGGCAAAATACCCTGAACTTAACAATGAAAATGCACAGTTACCAAAGGAATTGCTTGATCTTGAACAAAAACAGGCAGAAATAAGTCAGAAACTCACAACAAGTATGATGGAAAAAATGCCAAAATACGCAACCGACAAAGAAGTCATGAAAGCATCTATGCGACTGGCAAAGATAAGCCAGATGTAGCAAAACAATAAGGCAGGGATTATTTCCCTGCCTTATTGTTTATATATAGTTATAGATACATTAACAGTTACTATCGCCTATACTAAAATCTTTAACTGAAATTCTTCAGGTATATCCACACGAATACAATCATTGGCATACGTACGTTCAGGAAGTATTATCAGTGTATTAACAGTAGAATTGACAGCAAATGGTGCGTGATGCCATACACCAGCTTTCAATACCACCATTGTGTATTGTGGCACAAAAAAAACCTTGATGTCATCATAAGGATAAACGTTATTCTGAGTTGCATGTGCCACATGAATAAGCACATCGCCATCCATAGGGAAAATGCCTTCGTAGCAGTGGCTATGGCACTCAATTTTTTGAATAACAAAATCACGTTTTTCAACCTGGCATATTGAAAATGATATGTTTGTCACGGATATAACAGGAATTTGAATAATGTCACGATAAAATATTACTGGCAAAGTACCAAAATGTATTGTGCCGGGATTCTGCATCTTTGCAAAATATCCATATGGGGAAAATTTTTCCAGAGTTAGCTCTACAGGTTTAATTGTTTTCATAAAGATATCTCCCTGACACAAGAATTATACGTATTGCTTTTTCATTCACGCAATCACTTTTAAGAAGATTATCATTAAAATACGTTATTACAACTCGCAGCTTGTAGCGTTATCACTTAAACGCAATTCCTTAACTGCTTTCAATATATCTTCCCGCTTTCCAACAACATACAGTATATCATCACTTTCTATTTTGTCATCAGCACCCGGATTGGTGATGATATTATCATGGCGTTTAATTGCAACAACGGAAAATTTATAAAGCTTCCTGAATTGCATATGTCCTATAGTTTTACCAGTAACAGGCGAATTAGAGCATACCCGTATTGCCTGCATGTCAATTTCTGCTATGGGCAAATCTTTATATACATCAACATGCAATTTCCTGAGCATTGCATACCCTTTAGCACGGATTGACTCTATCATTGCTTCAATATCACCACGTGGCACACCATAATAGTGCAATACCCGTGCAAAAATTTCAATGGATGTTTCATACTCTTCGGGGATTACTTCGTTGGCACCTAATTCTATTAATTCCTTCATATCACCAATAAAGCGCGCACGCACAATAATATGTATATGGGAATTAATCTTTCTTGCCAGTGCTACAATTCTTTTTATTGCACTTCTATCGGCTATAGCTATCACCAGAACCCTGGCTGTTGAAATATTAAGATACTGTAATAGGTCTTCCTGTGAAGCATCACCATAGATAATATTTTCACCCTCTTTTTTTTCTTTTTTTACTGTTTCAGGATTCATCTCAACTATGATATAAGGAATGTTCATACTTTTAGCAGCTGCTGCAACATTCCTGCCATTAATGCCATACCCTACAATGATAATATGGTCATGTAATGCATGGACTTTTTCGTCAGCACTATACGATAATCCTTTTCGTAACTTTTCTGGGAATGGCAATTGCAAGAGCATGTCAACCAGTGATGATGAATATTTAATCAGATATGGTGTGATACCCATCGCAAAAATAGTTATTGAAAGAAATAACTGATATTCTTCCTGAGACAATAATGCATACGACATTCCCATTTGAGCTAAAATGAAGGAAAACTCACCAATCTGTGGTAAAGCAAAACCAGTTAAAAAAGCTATCCGCAAAGGATATCCAAGTGCAAGTACAACTGCTGCTATAATAATAATTTTAATAATAAGTATCAAAACTGAAAAATTAGCGATAGTTATTATATTAGAAAACACAATGGCAGGATTAAGTAACATCCCTATTGAAATAAAGAAAAAACTGGCAAATAAATCTCTAAACGGCATCATTGAACTAAACGTCTGACCACTATATTCAGAAGCTGCAATAATGATTCCTGCCAGAAAAGCCCCTAATTCTACTGACATCCCCATTGAATACGTTGCTAAAGTTACCCCCAGGCAAATCGTTACAATTGTAATAACAAACAATTCACGGCTTCTTGTTTTAGCTATCTCAAATAAAAACCTGGGCACTACATACCGCGCAAGAACAATAACAACAATAACTATTAAAGCACCTTTAACAATGAGTTTGAACATCTCAAATGGAATTGAATTCTTAGAAACGCCAGCCAATAATGGAATAAACAACATTAACGGTACTATTGCAATATCCTGAACAATAAGAATTGCCAGTGATATCCTGCCATGTGGGCTTTCAGATAATGCTAATTCCTGAATTACTTTTAATACTACCGCTGTACTGCTCAAAGAAACAATAAATCCAAAGAAAATAGCCTGTGAAAAAGAAGTCCACGCCAGCATTATACCAGCAACAATTACAATTGTTATACTAACCTGCAATACACCTACTACTATTGCGCGTTTCAGTGATGCAATTTCATCAAACGATAATTCTAATCCTATGGTAAAAAGCAGAGTTATAATCCCTATCTCAGCTAACAGTTCAACATCTGCAGTAGATTTAATAATTTGAAGTCCATACGGCCCCACAACAATACCAGTAATAAGCAATCCTATGATCGTAGGAATTTTCAAGCGATTACATAAATATATTACTGCAATTGATATTGAAAATATTATTAATATGTTCAAAAGAATGTACATACGTAATAATTAGGATATGATTATATAATTGTATATTGCAGTACTAATTGCATCTCATCCGTTGTTGATACAAAACCAGCCTTTTCGTATATACGTTTATCTTTCCCAATAGCATGGAGCAGTATTCTTCCTGCCTTTCTTTCTTTAGCATGTTCAATAACTTTTTGTAGCAATTTTGATGCAACACCTTTTCCTCTATACTCAGGTTCGGTATAAACATTCATTATATACGCTTCAATACCATGAGGATTTTCATATAATGGTGGTTTTTCCAAAAACTGAATACCGGTTGTAGCAATAATTGTTTCATCTTTTAATGCGCAAAAAA
Source organism: Spirochaetota bacterium (assembly GCA_037481795.1). Classification (GTDB taxonomy): domain Bacteria; phylum Spirochaetota; class UBA4802; order UBA4802; family UB4802; genus UBA4802. The sequence goes on along the minus strand of JBBFLA010000004.1, from coordinate 34,843 downwards.
CTTTAAATTCGCCTGTTTGAAACTTACGTATAAAGAAATCCCTTGTTAATGACCTCAGCTTCCTGGTTCCATCTTCAGTTTCTAGCTTCCCTAATTCAAACAGCATCTTCATACGCAAGGTAACAATATCATCAATATCACTCAGTGTAGCTTCACGAATTTCAAACATACAAAACCTCCACCATTACACAAATCTCAACATAACAACCATTCAAATGAGATTTATTTTTTCGTCAAATCATAAAGTTTGTTATATTCATTGTTTTGCACTTTCTTTTGTCACAAACAGGAAACATAAGAAAGTGCCAAAGAAAAATGTTCCTGTATTTCTACTATAAATCATTCCTCTTTCGTCATTGTATATACCAGAAGCAATTCTTGGACTGCTATGATATCACGTAATACTACTATCAGTACAGAATACCACGAAGTATCTAATAGTATGGCTGCAATTGTCAAACCAGCTGAATAGGCAATGTGTATATCCATCACAAATATATGGATTATAGCATTAACAGTGTTGCCAATATATAGCTTCAGTATATGTATGCTTAAAAAAATGCCCAGTATAATCCCAACCAGTGAAATTAACATTGGTGGATAAAAAAAGATTGCTATATTCATCATATACAGGAGTTCTATGTAGTACCATACAGCTATAAACGCTGCTACATGATGAGGTTTATGTACTACATGATTCCATGTAGATAAAACTATAGTCATAAAAGGTTTATACAATAAATCATTCACCAGCATGCCTCATTTAAAAATGATTTGACTAAACGTAGCAAAACATTTCATCCTATTGCACCAATGGCATATATTCTTCCCTGCTATATGTGAGAGTGAATGTTGTCATGTTTGCATTATCTTTATAGTACTTCAGTATTTCAAGGCTTTTTTATGGTAAATGAAAACAATATAACGCTTACAGTCCCCCATGAATATGCTGGAACCCGCATTGATGTATTTATTTACAATGCACTGGAAGAAGAACTATCGCGAAGCTTTATACAAAAACTTTTGAAAAACAACCATATTACAATTCACGGAATGCCCGTAAAACCTAATTACAAGGTAAAACCAGACCAACAGATACATATTTTCATCCCACAGCCTGAAAAATCAACCATTGAACCTACTAATATCCCATTGAATATTCTGTATGAAGATAATGATATTGCAGTCATACATAAACCAGCAGGCATTGTAGTCCATCCTGGTGCAGGCAATACCCAGAACACACTGGTGAATGCATTGCTGTATCACTTTAAAGGTCTTTCCTCAATTGGTGGTGTTGAAAGACCTGGTATTGTCCACAGGCTTGATAAAGACACTGAAGGGCTTATGGTCATAGCAAAAAATGATACCGCACACAATGCTCTAACAAAATCATTCCAGAGCAGAAATGTCATCAAAAAATATGAGGCGATAGTTACCGGAAAACCATCCACACCAGGCGATACAATCAACAAACCAATAGAACGACACCCTAAATATGGCCATAAAATGACGGTACGTGATGATGGCAAAGAAGCCATAACGCAATATACACTGCGTGAAGTATGGCACACACAGCAAGGCGTATTTTCACATCTTTGCATACAGATATTTACAGGAAGGACTCACCAGATAAGAGTTCATTTATCATCCATAGGGCTTCCCATTGTTGGCGACAAGCTTTACTCCAGGAAATGGGAAAAATATAATGTTCCATATATGCTGCTTGCTTCAACCTATTTAGCATTTGAACATCCTGTTAGCAGAAAGTATCTACAATTTTCTATTGACTTGCCACAGCACATGAAGGATTTTATAAAAAAGATTAACACGATGGCATTTGAACACATAAAAACACAACACTATGAATAAAACTACCTACATAACGCAATCACAGGAAGAAACATTAGCATTAGGCATTGAACTTGGTAAAAATGCAAAACCCGGCGATATCTTTGCACTTATTGGCGATTTGGGAACAGGAAAGACTATTCTTGCCAAAGGCATTGCAAAAGGCTTAGGGATAGAAGAAGAAATTACCAGCCCAACATTCACATTGCTTGAGGTATATGAATCAACACTACCTTTATACCACTTTGACCTTTATAGAATATCCAATGATGCTGAGCTTGAAAACCTATTTTTTGAGGAATACTGGTTTGGGGATGGCGTTTCAGTCATTGAATGGGCTGACCGTGCCCTAAAACGACTTCCGCAGGACATATACATCATTACACTGGAATACATTGATGCAAAAAGGAGGAAAATAACCATTGAATATCCTGCTTCTTGATACAGCTACAAATATTGAAATCGTGGCACTGAGATACAACGGTGTAGTAGCAGATAAAACCATGCAAACACACCATTCACATTCAGTTACCCTCTTTGACACTATAGACAGTGCATGCAAAGAGTTAAACACCACAATACACAGCATCCAGTGTATAGGTGTTGGTATTGGACCTGGTTCATTCACTGGGATTAGAATAGCAGTTTCCACCGCACGCATGCTTGCACAAATTTTACAGGTACCACTGGTAGGCATACCAACCCAGCTTCTTTTTGCTTCGGCGATAGTTCATGGTAATGCCCACTGCATCGTGGCATTTGATGCCAAAAAAGGCAGAGTCTTTGCCGCACGATACCATATTATGAATAACCATCTACCACAAGAAATATTACCGCAGGGTGACTACACTATAGATGAACTTTTCAACGTGCACTACAATCATGAAGTTATTGCAGTTGGCGATGGCAGTATAAAATACCAGGAACAAATGAAGCAGTTATATAATAATATACAATTTATATCTGATTTTATCCCAAGAGCGGGAAAGATGATACACCTGGTGGAATCAATATATGCCCAAAATCCATCTTTTTATACTGACTATCGTAAAGTATTGCCCTATTATTCACGCAAATCAGATGCTGAAGTTATAAAAGAATTAAAAGAAAAAAAAGATTAAATCTGCTCTTTCTTTTTCTGACGCATTTCTTTTATAAGCCTGTTTCTGTACTCTAATTCCATTGGCTGGATAATTGAGTAAAAGCGCTTCATTTCGTCTTTGCGGGAAGAATTACCAGCAAAATCAACACCAACTATAAGATTGTCCTCTGAATCAATATAGGTATATCGTATATCGCCATAGATTGTTATTGGTGCCTGAAGTTTAAAGACAATATCAAAGATAAATCCTTTTGATTTTAAGATATATTTCTTTAAATTATTATCAGTAATCTTTAATTTAGCCCCACCTCTGCTTATATCCAGTATCTCCTGGTGGACAGAAATCATCAATGTATTTGCATCACGTATTCTATCAACAAGCTTGAAGGCTAAATCCTGAATTTCCAGCACTTTATCCATTGAAAATAGTTTGTCTTTTGAAATGTACTGAATAAACGCAAATGGAATGAGCCGTTCATCATCTTCAATATATATGACAGGGGATATAATTATTGACTTATAACCACTATCTGTTAGCTTTTTTATATACTGAGAAGTTTGTTCCTGAAACACTTCTTTTATATCAATAAAAGCATCATTCATAGGGGTAAACGTTGCAGGGTTATTCAGATCTTCTATATATAATGTTGACCTTGTTTTTTTTACATGTGCTAATAATGTATCACGATCATCCAGAATATCAACTTTCACAATGTCAGCATTTTTTGAAATCTGGTTTTCAAATTGTTCAATAATGACCTTTATGCCGGTAGGAATACTGTAATTTCGAATATCAATGGTATGTTTTGAAACCCTGAAATTAGTAGCAACAACTTTTTCAGGATTCATCTTAAACCTCAAATCCCGCCTTCCGTGTGCAGCTTTTCGTGCACTCACCACTTTACATTTAAAATACCCGGGTCCTGTAACTTCAATGACATCACAATCTATCTCAATATATCTATCTACAAGACCATAAAGAATAATTTTATTATTAATTGGAACATAGTCAGGATCAGTTACCAGCATTATTGTCCGTTCATCAATGAATTCATTAATTTCAACTGTAGATTTTTCAATGGTAAATTTAATACCTAATCGTTTCTGGAATTGCTCATCTTTCAACAATTCCATAATATCATCTAATGTTGACAGCCCCACAAAGTTTCGTTGTTTTCTTTGTTTTATATCTTTCAAGTTCAACCTCAATATACAAAAAAACACTTAGAAGACAGTACATCTTTCTTATCGAAAAAATATTTTATTTTCTTCAGTATAAAACTGCAAATACTTTTTTATATAAAAAAGAGGTGGTTACCCACCTCTTTAGATTCAACTATAGGATAGGCAAATATTAATAACTTATTTCTTCTTTGCTGGCTTTTTAGCAGCTTTCTTATTTGCTTCTGCTTTCTTTGCTGCTGCAATTGCTTTTGCCAATGCACCTAATTCTTTCTTTGTTGCATTGAGCTCGGCAGTCAATTTTTTTACTTTGTCTTTCTTGCGTGCTTCATCGGCCTGAAGCTGTTTTAATGACTTTTTCTGTTCCATCGATTACACCACCTCGATTTTAAAATTTTTCATGCATAGTGCATGTTCAAAAATATAAGCAATTAATCCTTATGATGAACATATAACATATATATTTTAATATTGCAACAAAAAAATGATTTTGATATATGAAAATATTAAAAATTTCTTGATTAATAAAATCTGCACTCACATAAAATTTAATTCCAGAAATATAAATTCCTAATCATCTCTTTTTTTTAAATTCGAATAAAATCATTAAAAACATTAGAAATTAATTTCCTGAATGCTTAAATAACTATTGACACCATCTTCTTTCACATATTTATTATTATATGATAATTTCTCTTAAATTAAGTAGTAAGAGTAAAATATTGTAAAACATGATCTATGCAACTGAAGGCAGTAATGGTGATTACCATTCAAAATTTTTATTAATAATTTAACTATAATCTTGAAATAACAAATAGTGTGAGGAATTTTGTGAAAGAATTGCCAGTTGTATCAATCATTGGAAGGCAAAATGTTGGCAAATCAACTCTGTTTAATACAATAATTAAGCAGCGTAAAGCAATTGTTGACGAACATCCCGGGCTTACTCGCGATGTTGTCTCATATATTCTGCACTACCGTGAAGTTTCTTTTATTATTAATGATACTCCAGGGCTTGATTTAGAACCAAATGCAACTCTGTCTGAGCATATTAAACAGGTGGCATTTCACCACCTGCAATCGACTGATGTCTTTATTTTGTTGTTTGAAAAACCGGATATTGCTTCATACGATTATGAATTACTGGAATTAATTCGTAAATTCAATAAGCCATATATCATTGCCATAAATAAAATAGATCATAAAGAAGATATGGAATGTCTTCCTAATTTTTATGAATCTGGACAGGAATTTATACCAATTTCAGCATTACATAAACGCAATATTGATCTTCTTCTGGATACAATAGTAACCAATCTTCCACATAAAAAGAAGAAAACTATTGAAATTAATTGTAAAATTGCACTTGTTGGACGCCCAAATTCTGGCAAATCTACATTATTAAATGCATTTCTGGGCTATCAGCGTGCAGTAGTATCTGAAATACCAGGTACAACACGCGATAGCATTGATGAGACATTCAAATTTCATGGCAAAACCATCATGATTATCGATACTGCAGGCATTCGCAGGGAAAGCAGAATTGACAATACAATTGAATATTATGCTTTAGTCCGTTCCAGAGAAGCTATCGACAGATCTGATGTTGTCATTCATTTAATTGATGCAACCAGCGGCATTACCGAAACAGACAAAAAGATTGCCGACATCATCATGGAATCGCACAAACCTACAGTCCTTGCCATTAATAAATGGGATCTGATTGAAAAAGATCACAAAACATTTGAACATTTTAAGGATAGAATACTCTTTAAATACTATCGTGCAACCGACTTCCCTATCATTTCCATATCAGCATTGCAAAAATTACGTATTCATAAATTATTGCAGACAGCTCTGGAAATAAACATCCGTGCAAAGCAGAAAATTGAAACATCAAAGATTAATGTGATACTGGAAAACGTACAGCAAAGGCATGGTATGCCTTTGCTTGGTGGGGATTTAAAGATATACTACGCAACACAAACCAGCACATCACCACCTGTAATACGCCTTTTTGTCAACAAACCTGAATTATTCCGCAAAGATGTATCGCGTTTTCTGGAAAAAACATTGCAGAAAGAATTAAACTGGCATGGAATTCCAATAGTATTTGAGGTAAGCGGCAGAAAATAGCCTACATTTCCCTCCTGCCGGTAATGGATTTTGCCAGTGTTGGTGCATCAACAAACTCCAGGTCAGAACCAACCGGCAATCCATGGGCAATGCGCATTACTCTAATATTCAAAGGTTTTAAAAGGGATGCAATATACAGGGCTGTTGCATCACCTTCTATTGTGGGATTGGTGGCAATAATAACTTCTTTAATGCCACGTTTACATCGCTCAACAAGCTTATTAATTGAAAGCTCTTCAGGCCCCACACCATCCAGTGGTGAGATAACACCACCAAGTACATGATACAGCCCATGAAATGCACCGGATTTTTCAATGCTGAGCATATCTTCAGGCTCTTCTACCACACACAGGGTGGTTTTGTCTCTTTCATCATCACTACACACACTGCACACAGCTTCATCAGATATTCCGCCACATTCTTGGCAATATCGTATATTATCCTTTAACTGGTTTATAGCACCAATCAGAGCATCAACATTAGCTTTTGGTGTTTTCAATAAAAAAAAAGCAATACGCGATGCACTCTTAGAGCCAATACCAGGCAATTTTGATAGCTCATGAATGCAGTTTTCCAGATATTTAGATGGTAGATTCATAGTTATTTCATGAATTTTTTTAGTTCATTTGCCATGCCAAATATATCCATTTCGCCTGTAAGTTTCATCATTTCTTTTGATGCCATTTCCTTTGCATCTTGTAATGCTTTATTAACAGCTTCAATAATATTGCGTTCCAGCGTTTTAACATTACTGTTTCTGAACTTTTCCTCATCAATTATAATTGAAACTAACTCATTATCACCATTAGCAGTAGCCCTTACCATTTCATCACGGCTTGTAGCAGTAACTTCAGCTTTTTTCAGCCGTTTCTGAATCTTTTTTAACTCACTCTGTGCTTTCATTAACTGTCCAATATCTTTAAAATTCATCGCAATGCTCCCTGTTATTTTATAATTTCACCATCAAAAATGGTTTTAATCTGCTCAACCAGTGGATGCGGCTTCTCCGGATCCTCTGCATGGGGCAACATCACTGCATCAGGTGGCGGCACATCATTTTTAGCTGATTCAATGCGTATTGTTACCCTGCGTTTGCTAAGTTTAAATAGTTCGTCTTCAATTTGTTTTATTTCCTGTTTCGATAGTAACTGTTTATAAAATCCATTGGAACTATCGCCCATAATAGAAAGAACAAGCTGTCCCTCACTGTATGATGCTTTTACATGGGTAAGCTTAAAGAACATATACTGCTTGCTTTCACGTAGATTTTGCAGCAACTGAGTCCATGCATGCATGATGATTTTTTTGTCATCCTGAGTTTTACTTTCTTTTGGCGTAACGTCATTCAGGTTTTTTTTTTGAACTGTCTGCGGGCTTTCATCCAGTTGCTTTAAAATTGAAGCTAACGTTGGCCTTTTTAACATTTCCATAATATCAATACAGAACATCTCAACAACAGCACGTTCGTTGCCTGTAAATTTTAATTCTTTCTGGCAATCCAGAAGCATAGTATAAAAAAGGCTCAATTGCTCATCATGAAAATGCTGTGCAGTCTGCTTTAATTGAGATAGTTCCTCATCAGAGTAGCCCAGCAATGCTGATACATCGGCAATGCTGCACAAGCGCATAGCATACACCACATCTGCAAAACCAGTGATAAAGCGGGCAATATCAACACCTGCAGTTATGATATCCTCAATAAAGTTAATAAGTGAAGGAACATCACCCTGCACAATAATTTCAATGCAATCACAATACTGTTTTAAAGAAACAATACCCAGAAGAGAAAGCACATCCTGTTCAGTAACCTCTTTGCCTCCAAATGAAATAACCTGATCCAGCAGTGATTGGGCATCGCGCATTGAACCACCACTTGCACGAGCAATATGATACAATGCTCTCTGGTCAATGCTATACCCTTCTTTCTCAGCAATTGAGGAAAGCTTTTGTACAATCTGGGCAACAGGGATACGCTTGAAGATAAACTTTTGACATCGCGACAGTATTGTTTCAGGTATCTGGTGTATCTCAGTTGTTGCAAATATAAAGACAACATGTGCCGGAGGTTCCTCAAGCGTTTTGAGAAGTGCGTTAAATGCTGATTTTGATAGCATGTGCACTTCATCAATGATATATACTTTATAGCGGGATTTTAAAGGCGCAGAATGTACATTTTCGCGCAATTCGCGGATATTATCAACTCCAGTATTGGATGCTCCGTCTATTTCAATAACATCAAAAGAATTGCCATTTTTAATCTCGGTACAAAATTCACATACTCCACATGGCTCAGGTGTTGGTCCATTAACACAATTGAGTGACTTTGCCACAATGCGTGCCATGGTAGTTTTGCCCACACCCCGCGGCCCTGCAAAAAGATACGCATGGGAAATTCTTCCGTTGCTGATGCTATTTGCTATAGTTTTTGCTACATGTTCCTGGGCTACTACTTCACTGTAGGTTTGCGGGCGCCACTTTCGTGCAATTACCTGATATGACATATATTCCTTTTACCAAGCTTTTTTCTTCGGAGAGAGGGGGATTCGAACCCCCGGTAGCTTGCGCTACACACGGTTTCCAACCGTGCTCTTTCGGCCTCTCAGACATCTCTCCTCAATCTTTTATTGTTACGTTATTACACTTTTACTTTCTGTGTTTTTATTGTCAATAATCTTTAAATTATACCATAGCATTGACATTAATGTGCAGCCATTCGGAGAGAGAGGGATTCGAACCCTCGGTCCCGGTCACCCGGGACAACGGTTTTCGAGACCGCCCCTTTCGACCTCTCAGGCATCTCTCCATATAGTATTATAGTGTAGAGACACTATGATAAGGAGTCCCTACACTTGATACCACAAATATTAAGTACAATTATAAAAAAACATCTGAACTTTTTGTAAAGACATTTTTATTTGCCTAAACGCTTTACAATTTCATCAAATGTTTCTTGAGCAATCAGTGAAGGTACTGCAAAATAGTTTTTATTGCTCTTATAATAATTAATCAAAGGCTGGGTTTTTTCATAATATGTAGCAAGGCGTACCTTTATAGCTTCTTCTGTTTCATCATCACGCTGTACCAGTTTACTGCCACACTTATCACATGTACCCTCTTTCTTTGGGGGCATGGAATAAATATTATAAATTGCCTGGCAATCAGGATTTGAACAGGTTCTTCGGCTGGTAAGCCTTTTTAACACCACATCTTCAGGCACTTCAAGATTAATGATTGCATCAATAGTCATATTTTTGGTAGCAAACAATTTCTCAAGTGCTTCAGCCTGAGGTATTGTTCTTGGAAATCCATCAAAAATAAACCCTTTTGCGCAATCAGGTCGTGCTATGCGCTCTTCTATGATATCCATGATTAATTCATCAGGAACCAGTTTTCCTGTATTCATATATTCTGCTGCTTTTTTCCCTACCGGTGTACTTTCTTTAACTGCCTGTCGTAATATATCACCGGTAGAAATCTGAACAATGCCATATTTTTCAACAAGCATTTTGGCGATAGTTCCTTTACCAGCACCTGGAGCACCTAAAAGAATAATCCGCATATAAAAAATCCTCCAAAAAAATTTTTAATATGACAATGCAAATTGCTATTTACATCATCTCACGCCCATACCTTCTTTGTGACTTTTTCCACGGTCACTTCCTTAACAGGATAGAGAACATCAACAAGTTCATCTGGTTCAAACCACAATTTGATTTCCTTTTCAGCATCTTCAGGGCTTGATGATGCATGAACTACATTTTCAAACACTCCAGTGGTTGTAATACGTCCGTATGCTCCCCGTATGGTTACAGGATTTGCTTTTTCAGGGTTGGTATCACCTACTATATCTCTTACTTTATTTATTGCATTTTCTCCTTCATATACAAACGCAACAACTCTGTAGGTTTTATGTAACTCACCCATAATATACTGAATCAACTCATCAAAGAAGGGCTTATCCTTTAAATGTTCATAGTGCTTTTCAGCCAGTTCTCTTGAAACACGGACTGCCTTGGCACCAACGATTATTAATTTTGCTTCTGAAAGGCGGGTTAAGATATTACCTGTTAATGACTTAACAAGGCCATCAGGTTTTATGATAACCAACGTTTGCTCTACTGCCATAGTTTTACCTCTTTATGATTTTTTTAGGATCCCATCCTCTAAGTGTATGTTAACACTTTTACACTATCAGTGTCAACACGTTGACCACCAGAAGATATTATAACTATGGCAGTGCTATTACTCTGAATAGCCTTAATTTATCAAGAACTTTTTAGCTGAGCCAACGGACTTTGCCAATCACAGCTTGAGCAGCGGATATCCTTATATTTCAGGATTTCACCCTGCAACGTCTTCACTACCGCTGCCATAACCAGAGCCTGGCATCTTGGGCAATGCTTGGCAATGAGTTCGTACTCATTCTTTACATTGTACTCCAGCATGGATACTCCTCCGTTTATTTATAACAAAAATCCCAATATTATGTTTTTATGTCTTAAATACACTATAGCATAAATCTAAAATATGTCAAGCATTTAATCGATTTCGATGAAATATATATACTGCACCTGCCTCCTTTTAAAACATAATTATTAATGCTTCTTTCACTCACAGTACTATTATCGGCATACTACGGTACATTATACTATGAGTGATTGCTCACTCATATTATAAAACTAAAAATTTGTCAATATATTTTCTTATTTTTTTACTGAATTACCTAATTTACCATTAAATTCCAAGCTGTTATCACATCATTTCACTATATAAAAACTATACCCAATCATTCCGCCAAATGTCCAGAAAAAGATAACACGTATACTGTCTTCAATGTGTAATTTTCCTCCACGCACAAAATATTGCAAAAATTCCGGGCATCCACTATTAATCCACTTAGATTACAATAAAAAATTTTTTATTGATTTGACTTTGTACACGCGTATGTGTTACAAGCGTTTGTACTTATTGTGGTATATATAATGCGTATAAAAAAGGTATGGCTCATGATTGCGTGGCTCAATGGTACTTTAACTGAAATACACAATGCAAAGGTTTCCCTTCTTTCGCATAGTTTCAGCAGGGGGACAGCCATTTTTGAGGTACTGGAGATAGTTACCAGTAATAAAGGACCTGCTTTGCTGGGATTACATCAGCATCTCACACGTTTTTTAAACAGTGCACGATTATTGCACATTCCACTATCGTACACTGAAACGGATATAATTGAAGCGATAGTTTCCTGTGCTAAAGCCAACGATGTTAAAAATGGTCTTGTAAAATTCTTTGCCTACTACGATGATATTGAGCTCACCATTCTTCCCCATTCGCCAAAAGTTTCATTTGCAGTATTCTGTATTGATTACGATACCCTTCAGCTTGATGTAGATGAGCTTTCAAAACCTTCCCGTGCATGCATCAGCACATATAAAAAAATTGATCCATCCATGGTTCCGGTACATGCAAAGGTTGCGGGAAACTATGTTAATAGCTATCTTGCCCAGCTTGAAGCAAAACAAAAGGGATTCACTGATGCAATTCTTGCTGACACTAAAGGCAATATCGCTGAAGCCGCCACAGCCAATATCTTCTTTGTAAAGGGTCAGAGCCTTTATACCCCTACACTTCAGTCAATTATGCCAGGTATAACACGAATGATTGTGCTGGATATAGCACAACATGATAACATCCCTGCAACAGAATGCGATATTCCCGTAGAAAGCATTAATGAGTTTTCTGAAGCTTTTTTCAGCGGCAGCGTCAATAACATACAGCCTATTGAAAGCATTAATGATGTTACATTTAGTCCAGTTCCCGGAACTATCTCCAAAATAATACAGGATAAAGTTAGTTCACTGATTTTGGGCAATCACCCATTATCGGGTAAATATTTATATTACTTTTAATGGATAATGACATTATTGGGGTGTGATTGTTTTGATAATGGTATTGACAGGAATGATGTACCCACCGGTGGTTTCTTGCTGATATATATTGTTGCAATGCTCAATGTCATTGATTTATATGTAATGTCAATGAAACCATGTTTTTCCTGCATGGCTGTCAATGTTACCGGATCAATAAATGTGTGTATGGTTTTTGACAGATAGCGATAGGCATTAAAATTTCTAGCAATGATTCCACCAAGCACTGGCAAAATAGTATAAAGATAAAAAAAGTATAACAGCCTGAATATATTGTAGCGTGGTCGTGTAAGTTCTAAAATAATAAATGTACCGCCAGGCCGTAAAACCCTGTACACTTCTTGAAAGAAAATATCAATATCTGGAATATTGCGAATACCAAATGATATGCATACTTTGGTAAAAATATTGTCTTTGAATGGCAATTTTGAAGCATCGGCAACAGTTGCAAGGTCATCGATATTCCCCTTCATTCTTCCTTTCTGGATCATGTTTTCTGAAAAATCAAGCGACACAACATGTGCGCCTGTAGCACGTATTAATGCAGAAAGATCTCCTGTTCCACAGCATATATCAAGCACCACATCTGACGGTTTGCATTCACAGTGCTGAACAACTGTTTTACGCCATGACCTGTCTATACCTAAAGATAAAATTCGGTTTGCTCTGTCGTAGCCATCAACTATGGAATCAAACATGGACCGTATTTTTGCCTTGCGCTCATGAGGAGTATCATTATCAACCCTATATCTCATACATATCTCCTGATAGGCCTGTACTTAGAATCACGCTGAACCGGAATTTTCCCGGCATTAATAATTATATCACATAATTGTGCAATATTGGTGGTTGTCGTTACTCCTGTTGCCTTTACCACCTTTTCTTCCATCAAAATGCCACCCATATCGTTTGCACCCATTGCAAGCGCAATCTGTGCCAATGCCAGTCCCTCAGTAAGCCATCCTGCATGAAGATACGGTACATTGTCCAGAAAAATTCGGGCTATTGCAACAGTTTTTAAGTAATCAAGTCCTGTTGCAGGAATTATATCCTCCATGTAGGTACCCTTTGGCGAAAATGACCATGGTATAAATCCCATGATAATACCTGTTTCATCCTGCATGCGCCTAACAACTTCTAAATGCTCTATCCGCTGCTGTAATGTCTCGCCCATGCCATAGGTCATGGTTGCTGTGGTATGCATGCCGTGCTTCTTTATTGAACGTACTACATCACACCACTGTTGCACGGTAATTTTACGTGGGCTCACTTTCCTGCGCACTTCATCCACCAGCAAGTCTGATGCACCTGGTATTGAATCAAGCCCTGCAGCTTGCAAACTACCTATGACATCATCAATGCTGCAATTACTTTGCCTGGACACATGAACCACTTCAGATGGTGAAAATGAATGCAGATATATATCGGGATAATGCTTTTTTATTATTTTTATCATGTCAACATAGTACTGCAGTGTATATTCAGGATGCAGCCCTCCCTGCAGCATGACCTGTGTACCACCTATTGCAACAAGCTCATTAATCTTTTGTAAAATATCATCCATGGATAAATCATACGGTGGTATTTTTCCTGCACGAGCATGGAATGCGCAAAAGTTGCACATTGCCACACACCTGTTTGAATAATTTATAATGCGGTCAATGACAAAGCCCACTTCATTACCAGGTACTATCTGCTCGCGCCGTACGTTTGCTAAAACGCCTAACGTAGCTATATCGCACTGATACAGAGAAACTGCATCATGCGGGTCTATCCGCCTGTGACTGATTACAGCATGGTATATTTTTTCAATGGATTTCATAAACAGTAACTATCGCCCATATAATTGTAATGAAGATACTTTTGGCAATAATTGAAGTTCCCAGGCAAGCGAATAATAATACAGCAGTGCCTTTTTGAGCTCATCGGTAAATTCAAATTTAAGCAATGAGTAGTACTGCGCAATATCATAGGCTATGTTGGGGTAACGCTGCCGCGCTTTTTCAATAACATCGTGGGGATTTTTTGCAAGCTCATTCAGTGACAATTGGTATGACGCACACACCGCATTAATGTCAATAGCATGGTGGGTTGCATCTTTGCGCACGGCAAATACGGCAAAGACCACAGGGTATCCAGTTTTCTGAAGCCACAAATCGCCCAGGTCATAGATATACGGCAGCGGCTCTGTTTCATGCATCATTGCTTCATTGCCAATGACAAGCTTTGCATCAACATCATGCAGTACTGGATAAGGGTCAGAGCTTTTATAGTGCGGCATTAATCCATAAAATTTCTGCAAGATTATTTTTAACAGTACTACCGAAGTTTGTGAAGCCTGTGACAGCCCAACAACACAGTTGCCCAGCATTTCAATGGGTTTGCTGCTTATAAGAATGACCGAGCGCACATAACCAATTGAACTTAAGCAAAATTGCGGTAAAAGCTGCAAATCCTGCTGTGCTTCAGCATACGCTGCCGACGATATGGGGCTCATGTGCAGCGTGCCATTTTTGAGCATTGCATTAAGCTCACCTGGATACGCAGGTACCACCTCAATACCTGGTAGTGGTTGTACATGAAACAGGTGATAATAAAATGGGAAACAATTGAGATAATTTATATAGCCTAATTTCATAATTCACCGTGTTGGTACATAGCTTGCATTGACACGTAACGGCATAAAGCCCGCATCGCGTATCAGGTGCTGCAAAAAAGGCTCTGACCCCCATGCAGGCGTTTTTGCCCCTGCACTGTGCACCACCTTTTCATCGTAATAGGTTGCGCCAATGTCATCCACACCACATTGCAAAAGAACCTGAGCAACCTTGTGGCCTACATACATCCATAGTGCCTTTATATGCGGGATGTTGTGCAGATAGATACGTGCTGTTGCATAAATTCTGATAATATCGTATCCTGTTGGCTCTTTTTGCTTTGCTTTAATTTTTGTATGCTCTTCATGAAATACAAGCGGCACAAAGGTTTTAAATCCAGCGGTTTGGTTTTGCAATGCACGAATTTGATGCATATGGTCAACAATGTCACCGGGCTTTTCCAGATGATTAAAAAGCATAGTTGCATTAGTTTTGATACCATTCCTGTGAGCTATTGCCATAACCTCTAACCAGCGCTTACCACTGATTTTTTTTGGGGCGATAGTTTCCCTTACACCAGGTGCAAAGATTTCAGCACCTCCGCCAGGGATTGACCCAAGCCCCGAATTTTTGAAGCGCACAAAAAGCTCATCTAACGGTATATCAAACTTCTTTGAAAGATAATCATATTCCACAGCAGTAAAAGCAACAATGTGAATAGTGGGATGTATTGATTTAATGGTTTTCAGCATGTCTTCATAGTATGAAAATGGCAAGTCAGGATGAAGTCCTCCAACGATGTGCACTTCATCAATATCACCAGCTTGTGTAACCTTTGCAGTTATGTCATCAAGAGATAGTACATAGGCATCAGCATCATTTTTATCGCGGGAAAATGCACACAGGGGACATCGCAGCATGCATACATTGGTATAGTTCAGGTTCATATTTACGCCATAATAGACTACATTGCCATGCAGCTTTTGCTTTACGCTGTGAGCAATGGAACAAAGCCCCATAATGTCATTGGTTGAAAGCATGGCAAGGGCATCATCATCAGTGACGGGAATACCAGCTTCTACTTTTTCTGCAATTGCTTCAAGATTGCTACTGTTTATTATCTTCATTGTTCCATCTTTTGTAAAGATTGTGTTCAATGTGTAATATGTCCAACACCCTGCCAACAATAAAATTAATAACATCGTCGATAGTTTTTGGGAAATTATAAAATGCTGGTAAAGGCATTACTACACCAGCTCCATTGAGCGCTATTGTGTATAAATTATGCAGGTGTATTGAGCTCATTGGTGTTTCGCGTGGCACAACAATTAACCTGCGCCTTTCTTTGAGTGCAATATCGCACACCCGATGGATAAGATTATCCGCATAACCATGAGCGATAGCAGCCACAGTCTTCATTGATGCAGGAATAACCACTGCAGCTGCAAAGGGGAAGCTGCCACTTGCTACTGGTGCAAAAAAATCATCAGGTGAATATTCTTTCAGATTTTGAAGCAGATTATTTTTTATGTTACGGCTTTTTAAAATGTCAACTATTTTTTTTGCATCTGTGTGTAACTCATAATGTATAACCTGCCATGCGCTTTGAGAAACAATGCAGGTTACTTCTTTATTGCGTTGTAGCAATTCTTCAATGAGGCGTATTCCTAAAATAGCACCGCTAGCACCTGTTATGCATACAATTATCATGGGATTAATTGTATCACAATGCGTTAATTCCTTCTAAAGTTATTTATACCACCCCATTATATTACACAGGCGCACCAGACTATTCCCAAAACATTCATTGTTTTTTACAAGCAGCGGAACAGTAATTACTTTTACATATAAGGTGGGATGATTGGACAGTTACCTTAAATTTTGCGCGCCAATTACAGATAAAATCTCGCGCATAAACTGAATTTTAATCAAAGAAAGCGAAGCATATTTGCGTAGTTGTGCGATAGGCATAGCATCTCTTCTACTTTTGTACTGCTGATATAATATGGTTTATCAGTAATTTTAAAATATACATATACCGCATCTTGCTTTCCCCCTAATACAGTCGTTTCGTTACACTACGCTAATCGCCGGTAAAAAAACTTAGCTTTATACTAAGTTCAATAGCTTCATAATCTATGTCATTCATAAACATGAATACAAGGACAATGGTAATCTGCTTCAATTGACTTTGTGGGTAGGTTTGACTATAAATATGATGTGTGCAGTATCAATTATTCGTTTAGTTTAACAACATACATATATTTCCTTATTTAAATTACCAGGGTTTTATGTTTTAACAAGATTGCCGAGATATACAGGATTGACATCCTAATCATCCTATTTATCCTGTTCTATGCTCTCCCTCTATATTTTATTAACAGGATTATTAGGATGGCCAGGATGTTTTAAGCATATAAAAAGATTTTATTATTCTTAAATCTTATTTCTAAAATTTTACATCCTTTGATTTATAATTAAAATACTATAAATCATCCCTTTCTTATCAATACATTCCTCATATCCTATTCATCCTGTTTATCCTGTTCTATGCTCTTCCTCTATTTTATTAACAGGATTGGTATCTCTAGGCAAGTAAAGACGATTAAATTCTAATTTTTGATTACCAAAGTTTATTAACAATCCAACTTCAATGCCAGTGCCTTTTAAATAATTGATGACCTGTGCCTTATGTTCAGGTAAAAGCGATTTTACGGCTTTTAGTTCAACAATTACCTTATTATCAACTAATAAATCTGCGTAAAATTCTCCAACAATCTTGTTTCTAAAATAAACATTTATGGGATATTGATTTACAACTGAAAATCCTTTTTCTTTTAACACAATCATCAAGGCTTTTTCATAAACAGACTCAAGGAATCCTGATCCAAGCTCGTTAATCACCTCAAAAGCACATCCTAAAATCTGTTCTGTTATACTCTCATATTTCATATCATAAATATCCTGTCTATCTTGTTTTATTTTCATACCATTATTAATGTGATGTTTAAGATATTCGGGATGTTTGCTACAAAATAAACTATTTCTTTTTATTTTAATATTCTCTTATCCTAATCATCCTGTTTATCCTGTTATATATTCATACCATTATTAACAAGATTGTTAGGATATTCAAGATTTTTGTTCTTGGGCAAGTAAAAAAAGATTTATTTCTTCAACAAACTTTGTAAGTTCAAGTTTGAAGTGCACAATTTAAATAGTCTTGTAACACTTCATAAAGTATACCATTTTAGTGACTTACCTGGTTTTGAATTTATTGCTTTTTTTTATTTTTTCTAGCTATTCATCAGATTAGGGGTTGCCGAAGGCGATTTGGACAAATCGTAGCGAAGTCGGCAACCCCATGTTATGTGAAGTGGGCTCATCGCACCGCATAGAGATTCTTATCAACGCTCCCGAAATAGACCACCCCATCGGCAATAGCAGGGGAAGATACCACCCACCCTTCTGTTTTGAACTTCCACTTTAATTCGCTCAATTGTTGGACACCCCTTGTGTTATAAACACCTGTTCTTTGCAGATTTGCACGAAACATTGCTTCATTGGGATGCTTTCCCAATTTTTTACAACCAGAAACTAGAAGCAGCAAAATACTCATAACCGCAGTTAGTGTTCCAATTCTTTTCTTCATTTTTACCTCCCTATCTTTTGAGCCCATTTCATATAACTCATTCCTATCCAAACCAAGTTTGGATATCCTCCCAAATTTGTGGTATAGACGAACCTGGTTCGGTTATACCACCCTCTGACCAAACCTTTGTCACATAAAATTCATCCAATATTCTTACCTCCCCCTCCTTTATAAATTAACAGAATTTCTTATTTTTAACAGGATTGCTATGATATACAGGATTCATATCCTAATCATCCTGTCTATCCTGTTAAATTTATCGAGAACTCCACCCACAAGAATGTCCTAAGCAGTGTTTATTGTGAAAAATTTTTAGTTTTTCATCATATTCAAAAAACATGTCGAAATATTTTGATTATTTCGACATATGAAAATATTAAAATTCTTAGCTTGTTTAGATATTTTCTGTAGTATTACCATGTAAAGACAAATCATAGTTAGCAAATAGTTCGAATAGAGGTTCATTTATATAGAAATTTTCTCTGCCAATTTTTTCCAGTTTCAAAAAACCACCCTCAACCAGTTTTTCAAGATAACTGGCAGCCGTTTGCCTGTGTACTTTTAAATCATTTTGTATGAATTCTATCTTTGTATAAGGATGCTTAAATAGATTATTTATCAAATCCTGAGAATAAAATTTGTATTCTTTCCTTATTCTATGTTTATAATCCATCATCAGTATGTGCATGCTTTTAATAAGTTCAATGGTTGCTTTTGATGTCAATTCGACACCCTTTAGCATATAGATAATCCATTCTTCCCAATTATCTTCGTCCCTGACTTTTTGCAACAATCTATAGTAATCGTATTTTGTCCTGATGATATAACTGCTGAGATATAACATTGGTAAATCAATTAGTTTTTTATATATAAGATAAAGTATATTGATAAGCCTCCCTGTTCTGCCATTACCATCGTAAAAAGGATGTATTGATTCAAATTGAAAATGTATAATGCTCATTTTAATAAGAAAATCAACATTGTGAAGATTATCGTCGTTAATATATTCTATTAGATTATTCATTAATTCGATTATAGTATCGTAATCCTGAGGCGGTATATAGATTGTTTCTCCCGAATTTTGATTTTTCAGTTCTGTGCCCGGCAGTTTTCTAAATCCTGCATTATTTCCAACAATTATTTTCTGTAATTTAAGAATCAAATCATTTGTTATTAAATTTTTTTCCCTTAGCAATTGAAACCCTTCTCTCATTGCAAGAGCATATCTATGTACTTCTTTTGCCGCAGGATTGGAAAAGAAATTTTCAAAAAGATTTTCTTTATATATTTCATCATGAGTTGTAATAATATTTTCAATAGCAGAGCTATCTTTTGCTTCGAGCAAAGGGAGTGTACTTATCAGTATAAGTTCATTTGGAATTGTTTTTGCCACACCTTTCAACTCTGCTAAATAGCGATGGGCATTTGCAAGCTGTTTTAAAACCCGTTTTGTTTCAACATCTATGATAGTTGGAAAATCTAAATCACAACCGTTTCTTGCCCGATAAAGGCATCAATATCAAAAACACTGGATACAGCGGCCAGGTAAAAAAATAAAATAAATCAGGATTTGTCCCAAACCGTACATTGTAAAATATGCCAACAACATCCATTATAAAATAGCTTGTGGTTGCAGCAGAGTTATTAATTTTTCACTGTGGTAGTGCAGGATATCTTCCCACTATCCTGCTCTTGCGTATCATAATAATATCGCCAAACTCGCGCATGATTGCTTCACTCTGTGTTGGCAGTAAAAATATATTATCATCAACCTGAAGTGCCGTAGCCCGTGAACCATTGACAATTGCCTGATTGGTACTGAATCCATAGATAGTATTATCAATGAGCCCTTCAGGTGAATAATAATGAGCACGCCACCCACCACCATACATAAAATATGTCACCTGCCTGTTTGGATTCCATTTAGCCATTGCATTTGATATCCCTTCAATAAAAGGAATAGTTGTGCCTTCAAGTCTTTTTAAAACTGGCGTTGCAACAAATAATGCTTCAACATGCTCCGATAAAAGTGGTTTATCAAAATCTGATGGTTTAAGCAATGCCGAACCCATTGCTATATCATTAACAGGTGATGATCCATCAAATAACATATAGGTATGACTGCCACCACTATTAAATGTTACATTGCCAGCAAATAGTGCAGGATACTTTTTTTTGCCATAATTGTAAAACATTGCATATTGAGCCATGGCATCATTAAATGCATTTTGTATGGCTTTTTTCTTTGAACCAAATATTGCAAGAGCAGACGCAGAATGAACATCATATCCCATAAATCCAGAAAATTGTAAAAATTTTGGATTTTTTTCTATTGTATTCAGCATCTGATCCAGCTGTTCAACAGTTGTAATCCCGCCTCTGTGTAGTCCTACATCAATTTCAATATTTATTTTCATGCTAATATTCTTTTGTTTTGCAAAATCACAATATTGCTGCAGCCTTGCAGGTGTGTCCACCAGCCATTGTATCTGTTTTTCAGGTTTAAATTGTATACCTGGTTTTAATGAATTGTAAAATTCTTTAACGGCATTAATGGGCATTGGCTTGCCAAGAAGTATATCATACTTTTTTGAATTATTGGCAAGGTAGGTTATATCTGGTCCATGGAAAACCATAACATGGTGAGAATTCATTTTTGTTAGAATATAATCAATAAGCCAGGGACATGGAATTGACTTTACTGTTAACCTAAATTTTACTGAAGGGTGTAATTGCTTTTTAACTATCGCTAAGTTTTTATCAAGGTTATCAAGATCAACAATAATGACTGGCCTGCCGGGACCATTTTCTTTAAGTTCTTTATTTAAATTAGCAAAATATGTATTATATGGCTTTCCCTTATCACAAGGTTTAAGTATAATAATTAATAACAATGCAAGGACTAATATGGCAATAGTTATTATTTTCTTTTTCATGATTGTGACCTCCATTTTATATATATTTTTTATATATGGTATATTTGTAGTATATTTGTAAATGTATTGAAGTCAAATTAAAAATTTGCTTTTGATTTGACACACTTTTTATATACATAGGGCAATAAAATAAATATTGAAACAAAACAAAAAGTTAAACAAACTCACATAACAAAAAATACATCAACTAATGTTGCTAAAAACAGCACGGGGGATATGAATGAATTGACTTTAAAAAACTCCTTTATTGCATGCTGTAAATCCCTGCTGCGGGCTAACTTCTGCTGATAAATAAAAATAATACCAACGCAAAGCACACCTATCCAGTATGCTTCTCTACGGTTAGTCATAACACCCAGAGTAATAAGCGAAACAAAGGATAACACATATAATAAAGCTGAAATGACTAATGCTTTATCCACTCCATATCGTGAAGGTACTGAGTATAAGCCTTGCTGTCTATCAAAGTCTACATCAAGCAGTGCATATACCACATCAAGACCAGCAATCCACGTCATAATAGCAAAGCCCAATATAAACGGTATCAGGTGAAATTCAGCTGTTGTTGCTAAATAGCCACCAATTGGTGCAGCCGCTTCCACAAATCCCAGATACAGATGCGAAGCTGATGAAAATCTTTTAAAATATGAATAGCTGATTAAAAGAACTATCGCCACAAATGAAAGATAAAAACACAGCATATTAAGCATATACGATGACACCACAAAAACAATACATGAAATAACCGCAACACGCCAAACCTCATGACGGGTAACCTCACCTTTTGGCAATGCGCGGTCTTGAGTGCGTGGGTTCTTTGCATCGATATCTGCATCAATGAGCCTGTTGAAGCACATCCCGGCAGTCCGTGCAGCAATCAGTGCAAGTGAAGCAAATATCCATGTAGAAAGCCTGCCACCGCCTGCAAAAAGAATACCCAGATATGCAAACGGCAGCGCAAATACCGTTTGTTCAATCATGATAAGTTTTGAAAACTTTTTAAAATCCATACTCTTTCCACCTTTTGTTTACCAGTTCAATAATATCGGATGACATTTGTATTTCCCTGGGCCACTCTCTGCCCATGCCTTCTTCCTTTGTTTTGCGTGTTGCATCAATGCCCATCTTCCCACCAAAATTGGCATAGCTTGCCGAATGGTCAAGCGCATCCAGTGGACCTTCAACAATAATAAGGTCACGCCGCGGGTCAACATTGTTTAATAGCTTCCACACCACCGTGCTGTAATCACGAAGATGTATGTCTTCATCAAAGACTGCAATAAATTTTGTTGATGCCATCTGACCCAAACCCCACAGGGCATTTATAACCTTCTTTGCCTGCCCGGGATATTCTTTCTTTATTGACACAAGCGCACAGTTGTGAAACACACCTTCAAGTGGAAGTTCAATATCAACAATTTCAGGTATAAGCATCTTTAAAAAAGGCAGAAATATGCGTTCGGTGGCTTTTGCCATGTAGCAATCTTCCATTGGGGGTTTACCCACTACTGTTGCCGGATATACAGGATTATCGCGCGTTGTTATACAGGTAACATGAAAAACAGGATATGTGTCAGCAGGTGAATAAAATCCGGTGTGATCACCAAACGGGCCCTCAATGGTTTCATCACCCGGATCCACATAACCCTCAATGATAAACTCAGCTTGGGCAGGTACCAGCAAATCCACTGTCTTTGCTTTAACAAGCTCAACCGACTCACCTTCTAAAAAGGCGGCAAACAACATCTCATCAATATCAGGTGGCAATGGTGCTGTTGCAGCGTATGTAATAGCCGGGCTTCCACCAAGGGCAACAGCAACCGGCATTCTTTGTTGCAACTGACAATATTTTCTATAATGGCGTGCACCGTCTTTGTTATACTGCCAGTGCATACCGGTTGTGGTATTTGAAAACTTGTGCATTCTATACATACCTGCATTCTGAATCCCTGTTTCAGGATCCTTTGTTATTACAACAGGTAATGTAATAAATGGCCCACCATCCTTTGGCCAGCAGGTTAAAATTGGCAGAGCATCAAGCAGGGCACCACTGGTTAGTACATGTTTTTGGCAGGGTGCTTTGTTTACCTGTTTGGGCATTAGTGTTGCAATATCTTTTAACATCAGTAATGCCTTAATCTTTTCGGTTAATGTTTTTGGGGGCTGCATGGTGATAAGATTAAAAATTTTTTTCCCGATGTCATCAAAAGAGTTACAGTGCAATGCCATCTGCATACGTTTGTAGCTTCCAAACGCATTAATGAGTACCGGATATGAAGAACCCTTTACCCTCTCAAAAAGAAGTGCTGGACCACCGGTTTTACTCATCCTGTCAGCTATTTCCGTAATCTCTAAATATGGATCTACTTCGGCAGTTATGCGTTTTAGTTCACCAGCTTTTTCTAAGGCAGTTATAAAGATGTATAAATTTTTATATCCCACGCAATCCTCATCTTCACATTTTTAGTTGGTTACTATCGGCCATAAAAATAACGTTAACGCAAGTATTTTTTATATGTGCGATAGTTACTATAAAAAAAGCGGGCTTATGGTAAGCCCGCTTTCATGTTGATTGTGACGCGTAACAACCTGCTTACTCTATCGCAAAGCTTTCTTCCGGAATGTCAAGCATTGAAAGG
This sequence comes from Spirochaetota bacterium, assembly GCA_037481795.1. Classification (GTDB taxonomy): domain Bacteria; phylum Spirochaetota; class UBA4802; order UBA4802; family UB4802; genus UBA4802. The sequence continues at coordinate 10,824 of JBBFLA010000004.1, read as the reverse complement.
TTCTGACTCTTTATGGCCTTTGCATAAGCCTGTGCATGTGGCAGTACATGCGTAATATAGTAGCGTGCACTGTGAATCTTGCCAGAATAGAATGCTGCATCTTTATGGTCTTTTGCCAGTTGTGCAACAGCTTTTTTATCATTTACATCAACATTGTTCTGTTGGCATATTTCGTCAAGCTTTTCATACGCAATGCCACTCTGCCAGAAAAGAAGCCACCCCAAAGCAACAGTTCCCATAAGATTTAAGAACGAATATGCATTGCTAATTGGAATTAAAAACTTGCCTTCTTTACCACACTGAACAAAGAACATACCCATGTCAGCCAAAAGGTTAACAGCATCCTGTACATCTTTTGAAATATCAGCCAATCGTGGATTATCCTTGTAGCGCGCCAATGTTTTATTAATCTCACCAAGGAAATTAATGAAGTTGGCACCTTTTTTCTGCGACATCTTTCGTCCAACTAAATCGAGAGCCTGTATTCCATTGGTGCCTTCATATATGGATGCAATTTTTAAATCACGCATAAACTGTTCAACAGGATAGTCCTGGCAATAGCCATAACCACCATAAATCTGAATGCCAAGCTCTGTTACCCTGAAGCCCATATCAGTACAATATGCCTTGGTTATAGGAACAAGCAATTCCATAATTCCATGCCATTTTTCAGCTTCTTCACCTTCACTTGCTTCTTTGCGGTCAATAGCAAGTGCGCACAAATATACCAGTGCACGCATGCCTTCAACATGTGATTTCATCCACAAAAGCATTCTGCGTACATCAGGATGATTAATAATTGAAACACGTGGTGCTTCCGGATTCTGCATATTTAATAAATCTGCACCCTGCTTTCGCTCTTTTGCATAGTTTAAAGCATGGAGGTATGCTATTGATGCAGTGCCAAGACCCTGCAGTCCCATACCTAAACGAGCTTCATTCATCATCTGAAACATTATTTTCATGCCCTGCCGAGGTTGACCTAAAAGCTCTGCATAACAATTACCATTATCACCAAAGCTCATTGAACATGTAGCACTGCCTTTTAATCCCATCTTGTGCTCTATGCCGGTGATAGTTACATCATTTTTTCTTCCCAATGAACCATCATCATTTACCAGATACTTGGGAACCAGAAATATGGAAATACCACTGGTGCCTGCCGGGTCACCCTCTATTCGTGCCAGCACAGGATGTATAATATTTTCAAAAAGGTCTGAATCGCCACCGGAAATAAATATCTTGCTTCCTACAATTTTATAAGTTCCATCAGGCTGTGGTATAGCTTTTGTCTTCAAATTTCCAACATCCGAACCTGCTTCAGGCTCAGTCAATACCATTGTGCCACCCCATTTGCCTTCATACATCTTATACATGTATTTCTTCTTTTGTTCTTCAGTACCATACACTTCAATGAGGTGTGCAGCACCAACTGCAGCTTCAGGATACAACAAAAATCCCATATTGAAAACGTAGTATTCGCGTGCAGCCAGATCAATCACATACGGGAACCCCTGACCACCTGCTTGGGGGGATACTGCCATGGTAAAAAGGCCACTGTCGTTCATTATTTTGTGAAGATAGTGATAACATTGGGGAACTTTGACCTGTCCATTGACCAGTTTTGCCCCTTCTCTGTCACCTTCCATATACCTTGGCAAAACTTCCTCTTCTGAAATACGCTTTGAAAGATCAATTGCCATATCAAACATATCTTTGGAATAGTCTGAAAAACGTGGTGTTGCAAACAATTCATGCAAACCCAGCATCTCATACAACACAAATTCTTGATCTCGCCTGTCAACTATCAAACCCATAAACAACCTCATAATAATATTTATTAAAATTTATATATTAAATATAGTGTATAATTTACTCTTCACAAAATTTTTATTGTAGTTTAATAGCCATTCTAATTTTATTTTATTGACCTTTCTATGAGCCACAATATACTATTATGCCAGTATTTATTTATTAATTTAAGTCTAAACAATACCTGACATCACATGCCTTAAAAAGAGGGTGTAGATATAATACATTATATTTTGAACTACTAAAGAATAGTATACTTTATAAAAATTTTTTATGGGGAGGTTTACCATGAGTATACCATTACCAATTATATTTCATGCAGTATGTATGATTATTGGACTTATTGCGCTGCTTTTGGCTGCCAGCATTTCAATGAAAAAGAAAACCAATCAATGGTTAAAAAAACACCGTTTAACTGCGCTTTCTGGCGTGACATCTGTAATAACTGGATTAATTATCATGATACTTTTTAAAGAATCACAAGGGTATCCACACTTATCTTCACCTCATGCAATTGGTGGCCTGGTTACAGGTTTTATGGCACTTATTACACCTACACTTGGTTATTTGATAACTAAAGGTAAACACAAAGTTAAACCTCTTCACAAATGGTCAGGCAGGGTAACAATAATTCTTGTTGCAATAACCATCATTTCTGGCATTATACGATTATTAGAGATAGTTAATAAATAATAATTTTTGCTTGACATCAGGAAGCACCTATTATAACATAACACTGTTATGCTAATAAACTGTTTTTTTTGGTTTCCCTCGATTATTTACTATTTATTAATATTATTTGACGTTTTTTAAAAAATTTACTGGCACCCATGACTTTGTTTGCTCACCACCATATATTAAAATCGCTTACATAGACTAACTCACTTTGGAATAATTATCATACTGGCTCAGTTCTCTTCTTTGAAAATAGTATCAAAAAAAATTAAAAGGAGGTTCCCATGTCATTTGAAAGAATATGGCATAAGAATTATCCTGCTGAAGTTCCCCGTGAAATTGACTTTGACAAAACCACCATGCCTCAGGCTCTTACCCGTTCAGCTCAAAAATTTCCGGAAAACACTGCATTAATCTTCCTGGGGAAAATTTTTTAAACCAACATTTGTCCCGGGGGTCCCAACAATATTTATTGGGTTGCTTAACAACCCTGAATTCAGAAAGATGGACCTAAGCTTTATTAAAGGCTTTATTGCCGGTGCTGCACCATTGCCAGTTGAAACCATCAAGCAATTGAAAGAATTAACCGGTGGTGACATTATTAATATATATGGCCTTACTGAAATTTCGCCAATGGGTACAGGTTCACCATGGAAAGGAAATATAAAACCAGGTACTGTTGGTGTACCATTACCCAACACAGATATTAGAATAGTTGATGTTGAATCGGGCACAAAAGAAATGGGAATTGGGCAGTCGGGTGAAATATGCTTTAAAGGCCCTCAGGTAATGAAAGGATATTACAAAAAGCCCGATGAGACAGCAGCTGTATTAAAAGATGGATGGCTGTATACCGGCGACATTGGCACTATTGACCAGGATGGTTACCTTACGATAGTTGATCGTAAAAAAGATATGATTATTTCAAGCGGATACAACATTTTCCCACTGGAGATAGATGAAATACTATTCCAGCACCCTAAGATACTTGAAGCATGTACCATTGGTGTACCCGATCCATATAGAGGTGAAGCACCAAAAGCATTTGTTGTGGTAAAGCCTGGCGAAAATCTTACAAAAGAAGAAATCATTGCGTATTGTAAAGAAAAGCTTGCTCCTTATAAAGTCCCCAGAGAAATAGAATTTATTGATGCATTGCCTAAAAGCGCAATAGGAAAGATTTTGCGAAAAGAAGTGAGGGAACTTGAAAAGAAAAAACACCAGCACACAGCATAAAAAATAACAAGGGCAGGTTTTATAAACCTGCCCTTTTTTGTATTAATAATATTTTGTTGAATCTTTCAAAAATTCCGTCATAGTGCTGTCAACATCCTTCATGCCCTTATAATATGTTTCAGCTATGCTTAATAATACATCATAAAAATACATTAAGTGGGGGATATAAAATTCTCGTTTTAACTGGTTCTGAATGGGAAAGGCTGTTGAATTTTTTACTTCGGATAATCTTTTTTCTGTCAAAATTACCTTATTTTCACGTATATATGAAAACACAATGTCATCAGTACCCAATGCAGAAGGTGATGGGTCAATTATTTTCACTTCCGAAATAGTATTTTCATAATAATTTTCTTCTCGTATTATTGATTCCAGTTTACTAACGGTTGATCCGTTGGTATAAATTTTGACAGATTTTAATTTCTTCATCCGTATCTTGTTTGGAATAAGATCATCCTTTACAAAAAAATGTTTTTCCAGATAGATGTAGTCATTCCCCTGTGAGTATGATATCTGGAATGGTAACAATCGTATATCTTTTATTGACATTAATTTGTATTTTGCAATTGTCTCTTCAATTCTTTTACAGAATGTCAGTATTTCCTGATCAAGCTGTTTGCCTTCATTGATAAGTGTTTCAGATTCAAGTGAATCTTTCTTGCTTTCCTGCGAAAATACACCAGCAGTAATTATCATGGATGCAATAATAATAAATATTATCAAATACAATTTACGCATTTATATCCTCCGCTTATAGATAATTAAGAAAATTTACTACGTATTGTATAGCATATTGTAAAAATTTAAACAAAAATTTGTTATACCAGGCGTTGTTTATCTCATTATCGATATTTAGCAACAATTTTGTTAATAAAATAATACAGTATAACTGGATGATTAATTGCAAGAAAACTTGAATGCAATCCTTAGTCTCTGCCTCAGGATGACAGGGAATAACTTTTGGACATCACTTTAAAAGAGGTTAAAAGCAAACAAATTTTAGTGTACGGTGAATGTCTATAAAAACAATATTGACAATTTTTGCTTCATTAAATAGTGTACAATACATCACTGATATTTACTAATGCAATAGGTTACAGTCATGTCACAAACAAACTTTAATGAAGAAAATTTTTCTGAATTACTGGAACAATCGTTCATCAAATCCGACAATTTTGAAGTTGGCGATACCGTTACCGGCAAAGTCATACTCATCACCAGCGACAGCATCTTTGTTGATATTCAGTCCAAAAGTGAGGCTGTCATTGATACTCAGGAATTTACTGATGACAAAGGTAATCGCACCATAAAGGTTGGGGATACTATTACCGCCTATGTTGCAGCTATAAAACGCGGTGAAATAGTGTTAACATCACAAATTGGCAAAGGGGTTGTTTCGCCCGATCTTTTGCATATAGCGTATAAAAATCAATTGCCTGTACATGGAACTGTCAAACAAACAACCAATGGTGGCTTTATTATTTCCATTGGCGGTGTCCAGGCATTTTGCCCACTATCACAAATTGATACAAAGATTCAGGAAAGCGATAGTTACCTGAATAAAAGCTTTGACTTTGCAATTATGCGCTTTGAGCAACAGGGAAAAAACATCATTCTGTCACGAAGGTCACTGCTTGATAAAATAAAAGAAGAAGCCATAGAAAAGCTGAAACAGCAATTAAATATTGGCGATATAGTCCAGGCCACAGTTGTTCAGGTACTTGATGCAGGCCTTTTAGTATCGGTACATTCACTTGATGCCTTTGTGCCAAAAAGTGAACTATCGCACAGCCGTAAAGCAAACATGAATCAGTTTGAAGCAGGACAAACTATCACTGCAAAGATACTCGATTTAGACTGGGATAAAGTCAAAATAACATTGAGCATTAAGCAAACACTGCCTGAGCCCTGGCATTACATCAGTCAGTATCAGGTTGGAAATACATACACAGGAACTATCGCCAAAATAATAAAGAATGGTGCATTTGTTGAGTTAGCTAACGGACTTGAAGGTTTTATTCCGCTTTCACGCATGAGCTATGTTAAAAAGCTACATGATCCTAGGGAAGTATGTAATGAGGGCGATAGTGTTCAGGTTAAAATTATTGATATAGATCATACTAGTAAAAAATTAACACTTGAACTTATAACCAGTGAAGAAAATCCCTGGCTTACTATTAACGAATCACTACACGATTCAATACAAACTGCCACTATTGAAGAAATTACAGCAAAAGGCCTTATTGTGGTGCTGCCAAACAAGATGCGTGCGTTTGTTCCCAAAGAGCAGTGCGCAATTGACCGTAACGCCGACATAACAAAGTCATATCAGACAGGAACAACAATTAAGGTTGTAGTAACTACTGTCAATGCCGATGACAGAAAATGCATTGCTTCAGAAAAAAAGGCACAAGAAATTGAAGAGCGCCAGTCGTATGAAAAATTCATTGCTACAAACACCAGTCAGGGTTCTTCAGCCTTTGGGCAGCTTTTTAAACAGAAGTATGAGGAAATGCAAAAAAAATCCAGAAATACCTAAACCTGTATGGATACTAAACTTATACACAGTGAACAGCTTGAATATAGAGCATACGTAGAAAACAACATTCAATATATTAACGAAATCCACAAGAAGATTGAAAAGCTTATCTTAAAACTTGAAAAGGAACACATTTCAGTCAAAGAATGTTTTGCCCGGCTTGAAAACGAAATTAATCTGCTATTAAAACTGTATTCGCATTTCACATCATTAGGAGGATACAACTACTGCCTGAAATTAAAAGCTCTCATTGACACATATCAAAAGGTTACAAATACTGAGATTCAGCTATCCGCCCTGTACTATATTCATTCAAAAATTCTTGAACTGCAGGAAGAGCAACTGAAGCATTTCCCTGAGCTGACCCAGAAGAAAGCTTTGTATGATGAGCTTGTGCCTACTAAAAAATTTACAGAAGATGACGTACACAATTGCACATACAAATGGATTACCTTCAAACGCAATGCCATGTGGTTTGTTGTTCTTTTTGATAGTTATCAGATACTGAATACCAGTGATGTATCAGATCTCAAGCCTCTTTCACAAAATTACTATCAGGCAACATTCAATAACACCACAATTACAATCCGTGATCCTTTGCGGTTAGACGAACAGCCTTCAACCACTGTATTGCTTGTTAATTACCATAATACCATATATGGTTATTTTTATGATACCATTGGAAGAAAATTAGGTGCACGGATTAATATTTTGCAGCGGATGGCAAAAGCACCCAAGGGTTATTCACTACCGTTGTATGGAAGGGTCAGGTTATTTGGCGATAGTTATATATATCTTAAACATATTGATTTAAACAAACCAGTGTGATTATACTTCCTCGTCACAGCTGCCTAAATAATAGTATGACTGAATTTCCTCGGATGATATTTTTCCTGTCCGCAATATCTTGAGTTTGCCATTAAAGAGACTTATGAGTGTTGGCCTGGGATGGCGTTTGCATAACTCTTCAATGATAACAATGGCATCAACTTTTTTCCCAAAAACACGAATTATATCAGAGTGTTTATTTGAGCCTTTTGTTAGTCTGAGAATATTTGTGGCAAAGAGAGGTTGTCCCACTGTTTCAATTATTTCCTGAACAAATTTTGTTTTAGGGAAACGCAATGCAATTTCCTGTGAGTTATCTTTTTTCTGAGGGACAATTGCAGTGACCTCGCCAGGCCATATCCTATGCAGAAAGTCATATTGAAACTTGGTTACCGTTGCAAGGGATTCTAGCATTTTGAATGAAGCTATCAGACGCACAAATTTTTTGTTTTTGGATTTAATGATTGTTTTTAATTTATGTTCAACCACTGTATTTGCAACACCAACTATTTCATACTGAGAATCAACGGGTAGTATAACAAGGCCATTTTTATGTAAAATATCGGTAATTCTTTGTATAATTTCAGTATCTACACTACCATCTTTTTTGAGTTTCCGTATTACTATGATATCATCATTTTTGTAAGGAGACTCTACAAATTGCATCATCGCAATTTACCTTTTGCTGTAATAAATGATACACAATCCTTCCAGCTATATTGCTTTCACATATTCTATAATGTGCAAAGTGCAAATGCAAGCATTTTAAATGTACAGGATCCTGCAAACCTCCTATGCCTCTTTTCATGACATTGAGGTATTCGTCTTCAATTTCTTCTTGTATATATTTTTCATATACACTTTTTCTGAAAAAATAAAAATGAGAATGCGCTTTCAGCATCTCGCGTTTTAATTCTTCATCAGAGTTAATGAATGTTTCAATCTTTGCAATATACCCTTTATTTTCAAGCTCATGTATTTCATCATTCAGGTATGGACAGGTCAACCATACTATATTGGACAATGACTGATAATCAACCATGCCACCAGCCTGAGGAGATAATAGTACTATCTGAGGAAATCCATAATCACACTTTTCAAATATGCCCGCAACAGCATCAGTGGTACCCTTAAGCTGCCAGCGCAAAACCTTTTCATCCCGCCCGGTAAGTGTGTACATGTGAGGTATCATACTTTTTTTCAATAACTACACTTGATTTCTGTTTCTATAATATAGCAACATTCCCGTAATAATCAACACAGAAAATATCACCCATAGAATTCTGCCATATTGTATATACTGTGTAAATTTTTCTGTGACAGGTGGCTGTGAGGTTTGTGTTCGGGGGGGTTCTTTTTGTTTGTATTGAAACTCAAATACTTTTGCACCCTGCGGAATATACCCTGCATTAATACTTTCCTTCAATAACAGATTGTCAGGATTACCATGGCTGGTTAATTCCCTGAACTTTTTAATTTCAGATTGCTTCTGTATAATCTGGTTCTGTATATATGCTATCTCTTTTTGCAACTTCATCCTCTCCAGTACACCACTTTCACTAAACACAAAGCAATACACACTGAAGAGGATGAACGCAATCAGAAAAATAGAAAATTTATTATTACGGCTTGCCAATTGAATAAAACACCTTTTTGCCATTAAATTTTGCTGCAGCACCTAACTGCTCTTCAATCCGCAGCAACTGATTGTATTTTGCAAGACGGTCAGTACGTGATGCTGAACCTGTCTTAATAAACCCTGTATTCATGGCAACAGCCAGATCGGCTATTGATGGGTCTTCCGTTTCACCCGAACGGTGAGACACAACTGCTGTATACCCTGCACGTTTTGCCATTTCAATAGCTTCGATAGTTTCGGTTAATGTGCCTATCTGATTCAATTTGATTAAGATTGAATTTGCTATCCCCTTTTCTATACCTTTTTTAAATATTTCTGTATTGGTAACAAATATATCATCGCCAACAAGCTGTACTTTATCCTTGCATGTATCAGTTAATAGCTTCCATCCATCCCAGTCATCCTCGGCTATACCATCTTCAATTGAAATGATTGGATATTTGCTTATCCAATCAACATATATCTGTACCATTTCTTCAGAAGTCTTTTCGGGTTTTACTTCTGCTGCCAGAACATACTTCCCATTTTTGTAGAATTCACTTGCCGCTGAGTCTATTGCAAGATAAATATCTTCCCCTGGTTTGTATCCTGCTTCCTTAATTGCTTCCAGGATTACATCAAATGCTTCGGCATTGGATTTCAAATTTGGAGCAAATCCACCTTCATCACCTACTCCAGTATTATACCCTTTCTTTGTTAACACCTTCTTTAATGCATGGAATGTTTCAACACCCATCCGCAATGCTTCTTTGAAACTGTCAGCACCAACAGGAACAATCATGAATTCCTGAATATCCACGTTATTATCAGCGTGTTTTCCGCCATTCAATATATTCATCATTGGTACCGGTAATTCGCATGCGCCCACTCCGCCAATATACTGATACAGAGGCATACCAAAAGTTTCGGCAACAGCTTTTGCACATGCCATGGATACGCCTAAAATAGCATTTGCTCCAAGTTTAGCTTTGTTGGGAGTTCCATCCAATTCAATCAGCGTTTTATCAATCTCAATCTGACACATGGCATCCATCTCAACAATAGCACCCGATATAATTTCATTTACATTCTGGACTGCCTTTAACACACCTTTGCCATTGTAGCGGGATTTATCGCCATCCCTCAGTTCAATTGCTTCATTTTCACCGGTAGATGCACCTGATGGTACGGCAAATCTGCCAACAATCCCTGAAGATAATTCAACATCAACTTCTATAGTAGGATTGCCCCGAGAATCTAAAATCTCACGTGCATGGACATCAGTTATAATAGTCATATCAATACTCCTATGTAATAATTTTTAAGCTAAGGTATTAGTTTTGTCATTACATTACAATGTGATTACAAATAGCAAATATATGCAAGAAGTTTTTTTTATTGGGAGGGAGTGATAGAGCAAGAAACCCCATCCCTGTTGAGTAACATATATTCTCCTTCCCCTTATGTATCCCCTTACCACCAGCTTGGCGGCTATCGTTTTTTGTCCCTCCTTTACAGGAGGGATTCCCTGCGCTCCTCGTCACAAACGGCGGCTGCAAAACTTTCACCTATTTCATCGGTGCTCAAACAGTCCTCGCCGTCTCCCCGTTCTCTCCTGCGGTGCTCGGCAAAAAAACGCCGCTTTTGTTTTTCTCTTCCGGTGCCTTTCTATACTCTATGGTACACATTATAAATCATCTATCAACAATGGCTTGTTAAAAAAAATATACTTCTGCCATATTCTTTCGTTTAAAAACATATTTAACTTCTTTGCATCACCACTGTTAACAATATGTTCTATATCATCAACGGTCAATTCTAAGTCACAAAAACAATCTCTTAGTATCCGTTGCACGTCTCACCATTCACCTTTCACCTCAACCTTAACATCAACCACCCCACCTCTCCCACTCAAACCCTTTATTATTCCTATTCCCCTTATCAAACTCTATCCCCACTTGATATATAGATACATTTAGTGCCTTATACTTACCAGCATACCCTTTTTCTTTTATCTGCTTTAATGCTGTACCTTCTTCGTACCCGTCAAATTAACCCCATCTTTACAAAAAAGAAAAAAACAAGTATCTTCCAAAAATAGCAAGAAAAAACTGAA
>JBBFLA010000003.1:0-111617 GCA_037481795.1 Spirochaetota bacterium | reverse complement strand
TCACTATCATATGCGCTCTTCTTTATTGTCCCATCCGATAACCTCCTCTTCTTTGGTTCTGGTGAATGAATAATTGTTGCATCAACTATTGTCCCTTTATTCACTATTAACCCTTTTTCATCAATCTTGCTTTTTACCAGTTCAAATATCCATTCCAGTAACCCTTCTCGTATCAATGCATTGCGAAATTTGCATATCGTCGTCTCATCAGGAATGTCATCCTCTTCATGTATATCTAAAAACTTCCTGAACGATATCCTGTCGTGAATTAACTCCTCTGTCATCGGATCGCTTAACCCATAAAAACTTTGCAATATCAATGCCCCTATTAATATCTCTGCTCGTATCGATGGCCGCCCCTGCTGCCCTTCATTTGGTTTATATATCCCCACCTCTATCAATTTTTTCACTATCTCTTTGTATGGTATAAATTGTTTTATCTGGCTTAAAAATGAATCTGTCTTCTTGCCCCCTTGATACTGTAATGCATAATCAAAAAATGTTGGTTGCATTGTGTTCCCCCTCTTTACAGTTCTATCCTGTCTCTTATATTATGTCTCTTTATTTTTTACTGAAATTGCAACCTTTTTTTAGTATTTATTCAGAGGTCTCAATTATATAAACATATCATAGTCATCGATTGAAATTATCCAAATTGACACATAATGAAGTAATAACCGTCATTCTTAGCATAATGATAAATCTAAATTTTTAATCAACAAATTCCTTTACCACATTGTGGTTGCATAGTTTAATGAAATGAAGTTGCTGAAGTTATCCAGATGAGTAGAAATATTAAAGTTCAGGGTATTATTTATTAAAATAATACTATCTAACAACATCATTCTGAAATGAACGTGACGGTTGTATGAGGCATTGATCCATACGCAATGGTATTTCAAAGGTAAATTCAGCCCATTTCCCTGGTTCTGAATGTGCCCAGATATGGCCAGAATGCAGTTGTATAATTTTCCAGGTTACATACAGGCCAACTCCATGGCCACTCTGATCCATTAATTCAGGCGTATTTAATCTTGAAAACTTTTTAAACAGCTTTACTTTCTCACTGTCTGGGAACCCCGGTCCGTCATTCTTTACACTTACATGAATAATATTTTCATCAGCATTTATAAGTAATATAATATGTCCATGGTGATATCCATACTTGATGGCATTACTTAATAAATTATTCATGACAATTTTCATAAGTTCTGGGTCACATAGCACCTTTATGTTACCAGCATTATTTTGCATTATTATTTTCATCTTTTTTTCATTCAGATTGGTTTCTACAAAATCTATTGATGTTACAACTATCTCTTCAAAAAAATTGACTTCAGAAAATTTGGTATTAAAAACACCTGATTCAAAACGTGCTAAATTAAGGTATTCAAGTGCAATATTGTGTAAATATTCAGTTTTCTTTACAATTCTGTTTACCATTTCTTTATTTTTATCACTTATTTCACCAAAGTACCCCGAAGCTATTGTTCTTCCCAGAGTTATAATTGAAGCTAATGGATTTTTTAACTCGTGAGTAATAAAACCCAACATTTCCATATATGCATTGATCGTAGCAGTTAATTTTTCTATATGGTATGTTTTTTCTACTGCCTGAGCTAAGCGATCCCTGAAGGCTAATAGCAATTTTATATGATGTATTGTATAGGCATTAATTTGTTTACTCCTGAACATAATAATACCTACATCTCTATTGTCCACTTTAAGAGGTGAAGCAATTGATGAATGAATCCCTTCCTTTAGAAGAAGTTGAGCTGATTCACTTTTTGGGTAACTTGATAGATGTGATCTAAGGTCATTGATAATACTTGGGTAACCTGTATTTAATACTACCTGTATAGATCCCCCCTGAATATCAGAAGAATATCCCTTCAGAAGATGTATATCATTGTAAGAAGTTTTTATATAGTACAATACAAGTCGCGTGTTATCATCATCAAGAAAAGCAACATCCAGCCTGTCCAGCGGTAATATTTTAGATGCTTCATCAAACACAAAATCAAGAATTTCATTAAGATGTATGCCTTTTGCAACTCTCTGATTAATACCACGTAAAATATTCTTTTCATCCTGGTTAAATTCATTATCCCAATCGATATCGCTGTCGTTAATTGGAATCAGGTATTTTTTTGCGTAATAGGTTCTGTCCATAAATGTTTCATTCCTTCAATCTATTTAAAAGGTTAATATATTAATAACTATCGCTTAAAAAAAGTATTTGACGGCATGTAAGGTGAAATTAAATATACAAAAAATCAATCGTTTATTCCATAGTTAACTTAAAAATTGTGCTATAATAGTACAATAATAATATATTTCATGGTCTTTCCCATGAAAATTGATTTATCCCAGTATGAATAGCTTAAAAATTCCCCATCTTTATTTTATTTGGTCAGGGATTTACAATTATATTATATAATATTAAAGGAGAGACAACCTTGGAAATTAAAGAGTCAAAACTTGAAAATGCGCGGATACGTCTTGATATTGAAATACCTAATGATCGTGTTGATGCCGAATATGAAAAGGTTTTAAAAAATGTTCAGAAAAAGGCTGAGATTAAAGGCTTCAGGGTTGGGAAAGCGCCGCTTGATTTAGTTGAAAAAAAATATGCTGAGTTTGTTACAGGTGAGGCTGCCGAAAATATTGTGCGGTCTGCTTATATTGAAGCCATTGAACAGAAGGGCTATACACCAGTAAGCCAGCCTGTATTTGATTTTAAAGATCTGGAAAAAGGTAAGCCTTTCTCTTTTATAGTTGAATTTGATATACCACCAACTATTGAACTTGGCAATTATAAAGGCATTCATGTTGAGCAAAAAGTAGTTAAAGTAACCGATGAAGATGTTGATGCTGAAATAGAATCAATGCGTGAACGGATGGCAACGGTAACTAAAAAAGAAGGTGAAGATGCAAGGGTAACCAAAGGCAATCAGGTAACAATTAAGATGAAGCGCATTGATGACAAATCACCTGACCAGATAGATGCAACTGCATTTACATCACATAGCCTAGTGGTTGGCAAAAGCAAAGAATCATGGGCTATTGATGAAGATATTATTGGAATGAAAAAAGGTGAAGAGAAAGAAATTAAAGTTAAGTACCCCAAAGATTATGAAGTGGAAGACCTCAAGGGGCAAAAAGTAACGTATTTGGTAAAGGTTGAAGAAATTTTTGAGCGACAGTTACCGGAACTCAATGATGAATTTGCCAAAAGTGTAGGAGAATACAATTCTCTTGAAGAATTGAAAACCCGAATCAGAGAAAATCTGGAAACCTATGCAAAAGAGCAAACACTAAATCAAGCAAAGAATGATATACTGACAAAGATTGTTGAAAACAGTAAATTTGACATACCACAATCTTTGATACAAAAAGAGATGTACGCTATTTTCAGGAGATTGCAGTCACGATTTGGCAATGTTGGCAAGGATATTAATGAGTTTGCCTCAATATTTGGGATTAATCCTGAAGAGCTATCGAAATCTATAATGGATGAAGCACAACGTAATATCAAAAATGCACTGGTATTAACAAAGATTGCAGAACTTGAGCAACTCAAAGTTTCTGAAGAACAGTTCCAGAAATTCATCAAATCTATAGCTGAACAAAATGGTGTTAAAGAAGAAGAAGTGGTAAAGGTGATTGAGGAAAAAGGGAACAGGGATGAAATTGAAGGAGATTTAATACTGGATACAGCATATGATTTTATTTATCAGAATGCGGATATTAAGATGCTTAAGCCTGTAACTTTTCAGGAATATATTACTCAGAAGAAGTGAATAGGCATTCATAATAAATTATGGAAGTTACAAGAACAGATGCTACACTGTAGATAAGGTTCTTTAGAAATTTATAAATTTGTTGAGGTAATTTCATGAGCTATCTTGTACCAATTGTTGTAGAACAAACAGCACGTGGCGAACGGGCGTATGATATATATTCCCGCTTATTAAAAGATCGCATCATTTTTATTGGAGATGCAATTGATGACCATGTAGCAAGTTTAGTTATAGCTCAGTTGTTGTTTCTGGAAGCAGAAGACCCTGACAAGGATATTTATATATATATTAACTCTCCGGGAGGCATTGTAACCTCGGGTCTGGCTATTTATGATACCATGCAGTATGTTAAACCTGACGTTGCAACTATATGCCTTGGGCAGGCAGCTTCAATGGCTTCACTGCTGTTAGCTGCGGGTGCTCCGGGAAAACGTTCTGCACTGCCAAATTCGCGTATTATGATTCATCAACCAATGGGGGGTTTTCAGGGGCAGGCTTCTGACATTGCTATTCATGCAAAGGAAATCTTGAAAATTAAGTCAAAGTTGAATGAAATATATGCTATCCATACCAAACAACCTATAGAAAAAATTGAAAAAGATGTGGACAGGGATTATTTTATGGATGCACAGGAAGCCGTAGAGTATGGATTAATTGATAAAGTTATTCAAAAAGATAATAGATAAGTAATGTATAAGAGATAATTATTATATAAGAGGATATATGGCAAACAAGAAAAAAGATATTGGTAAACCTGAAATAACCCATTATTGTTCATTTTGTGGAAAAAGTCAGGACCTGGTACGAAAATTAGTTGCTGGACCTAATGTATATATATGTGATGAATGTATTGAACTATGTAATGAGATACTGGAAGAAGATTGGGCATTAGAAGGGGGTGACCTTTTAACAAGCAATTTACCCAAACCCCATGAGATTAAAGCTGTTCTTGATGAATATGTCATTGGTCAGGAGCATGCAAAGAAAGTTCTTTCTGTAGCAGTTTATAACCACTATAAAAGGATTACCAGCAACTTTAACTTAAGAAAAGGTGATGTTGAATTAGATAAAAGCAATATTTTATTAATTGGCCCAACGGGAAGCGGTAAAACGTTGCTTGCCCAAACACTGGCAAAAATTTTAAAAGTACCATTTGCCATAGCAGATGCAACATCGCTGACCGAAGCAGGCTATGTGGGCGAGGATGTAGAAAATATATTATTGAGGTTGATACAGAATGCAGATGGAGATGTTAAAAGGGCAGAAATAGGAATAATTTACATTGATGAAATCGATAAGATTTCACGTAAATCCGAAAATCCATCTATTACGCGTGATGTATCGGGTGAAGGTGTTCAACAGGCCCTGTTAAAAATTGTTGAAGGCACTATAGCTAATGTTCCACCACAGGGTGGTAGAAAACATCCTCATCAGGAATTCATATCCATTGACACCAAGAACATTTTGTTTATTTGTGGTGGCGCATTTGTAGGGCTGGATAAAATTGTCCATACGCGCATTGGTAATAAAACAATGGGATTTGGTGCTGAAGTTAAGTCAGTGAAAGATATTGGCAAAATTAATATACTGGAGAAAATGATCCCCGAAGATCTTATACGGTATGGTTTGATTCCTGAGTTTGTGGGTAGATTACATGTCCATGCTGTATTACATGAGCTTGATAAACAGGCTTTAAGGGAAATTTTAACAAAACCGCGCAATGCATTAACAAAGCAATATCAGAAAATATTTGCCTTTGAAAATGTTGAACTTGAATTTACTGATTCAGCTATTGATGCAATAGCCCAGATTGCAATTGAACGCGAAACAGGCGCACGTGGATTGCGGTCAGTTCTTGAAGAGATAATGCTGGATCTGATGTACGAGATTCCTTCCAAGAAAACAATAGCTAAAGTTATTATTAACGAGGATGTTGTACTGCACAGAAAATATCCTGAAATAATTCAAAAATCGGCAGAAAAAAGTGCGTAGGTATCTGTACGGATTGCACTATTTTCAGTATTTTATGTATTGGAACATTACTCACTTAATTCAGGAGAAACTATGAAGAAAGATATAGATTATTTTAAACGATACCCCTTGTTACCATTGCGGGATATGGTAATATTCCCACATATGGTAATACCACTATTTGTTGGCCGGGATATCTCAATTAAAGCTCTGGATTCAGCAATGAAGGGTGACCGTCTTTTAGTCCTTGCTGCTCAGGTTGATTCACAGATTGCAAATCCTAAAAAAGAAGATATTCATGATGTTGGTACACTTTCTGAGATTCTTCAGCTTTTAAAATTACCTGATGGTACTGTTAAGGTGCTGGTTGAGGGTATTTCACGCGTGTATATTTCTCATTTTGAGTCAACTGATGATGGCATTACAGTAGGGATTAAGGATATTGAGCGCCCATATGAAACTGATTCAAAGGTAGAAGCTTTAAAGCGCAATTTAATTGATACCTTTGAAAAATATATTAAATTAAATAAAAAAGTTCCTCAGGAAGCACTGACTACCGTGATGCAGATTGAAGATATTTCACATCTGGCTGATGTTATTGCTTCGTATATAACAATGCGAGTTGAATATAAACAGGCAATACTTGAATTGGGCAACCCTGTAGAAAGAATAGAAAAACTCATTGAACTGATTAATGGCGAAATTGAGATAATGTATATTGAAAAAAAGATACAGGGTAAAGTCAGAAAACAGATGGAGAAGACCCAGAAGGAATACTATCTCAATGAACAGATTAAAGTTATAAAGAAAGAATTAGGGCAGGGTGATGATTTAGCTGATGAAGTTGAAGAGTTGCGCAAATCAATTGAAGAAGCAAAAATGTCCAGGGAAGCAAAAGATAAGGCATTAAAGGAACTTAAACGTCTGGAAAAAATGCCTCCGTTGTCAGCTGAATCTGCTGTTGTGCGTACATATATTGAATGGTTGCGTGATGTGCCATGGTATAAGCGCACTCGAGATAATCGCGATATTGATCATGCAATGCAGGTTCTCAATGAAGATCATTATGGATTAGAAGAAGTTAAAGAAAGAATTATTGAATATATAGCAGTGCGTCACCTTTCAAATAAATTAAAAGGCCCAATATTATGTTTTGTTGGTCCTCCTGGTGTTGGAAAAACTTCTTTAGGGCGTTCAGTAGCCAGAGCACTGGGCAGGAAATTTGTAAGGATGTCATTGGGTGGAGTTCGCGATGAAGCTGAAATTCGTGGACACCGACGAACGTATGTAGGTGCGTTACCGGGAAGAATCATTCAGCAGATGAAAAAGGCTGGTGTGGTAAACCCTGTATTTCTGCTTGATGAAGTTGACAAAATGTCAATGGATTTCAGAGGTGATCCATCATCTGCTCTGCTTGAAGTGCTTGATCCCGAGCAGAATAATACATTTGTTGATCATTATCTTGAAGTACCGTATGACCTTTCAGATGTGCTGTTTATAACAACAGCTAATGTACAGCACAGGATACCTGCTCCATTACAGGACAGAATGGAAATAATTGAAATTAATAGCTATACCGAACCGGAAAAATTAAATATTGGATTAAAGTTTTTACTACCCAAGCAAATTAAAGAAAATGGCCTGAAGGAATCAAATATAAAATACAGCGAAGATATGATGCTGTATACCATACGTCATTATACACGTGAAGCCGGGGTGAGAAGTTTAGAGCGAGTAATAGCAAAAGTTTGCCGCAAGGTTGCACGGGAAGTTGTAAAAAATGGTTCGTCACACGTCCGTGAAATAACTGTTGACATCCTGCACGAGTATTTAGGGCCAATCAAGTTTAAATATGGCGAAAAAGAACAGAAGAGTGAGATAGGCCTTGCTAATGGACTTGCATGGACTGAAGTTGGCGGAGATGTGTTACAGGTTGAAGCTTCTCTGATAAAAGGGAAAGGTCAACTTATACTCACCGGGCAGTTAGGTGATGTGATGCAGGAATCTGCTCATGCAGCATTTACCTATGTACGGGCAAATGCTCAGTATTTTAATATACCGGAAGATGTATTACGTAAACATGATATACACCTTCATGTTCCCGAAGGTGCAATCCCCAAAGATGGGCCTTCAGCAGGTATTACCATGGGTGTGGTTATTGCATCATTATTAAGCCAGATTCCGGTTCGATGCGATGTTGCGATGACCGGTGAAATAACCTTACGGGGCAAAGTTCTTGCAATTGGTGGATTAAAAGAAAAGGTATTGGCTGCACATCGTGCACAAATTACTCATATTATAATACCTAAGGATAATGAAAAAGATCTGGAAAAGATACCTGAATATGTACGCAAACAGCTGATATTCCACCCGGTTACAAGCATGGAAGAAGTGCTGTTCTTATCACTGGAAGAACCTGAAAAATTCTTTAAGGACAGACAAAAAACCGAAAAACTTAATGAACAATGGAAAGATACAGTACGGGAATCCGTAATTTCAGATATGAGCAATGAATTATTAACCAAACACAATTATACATAGATGATGAAATTAATATTTAGTACAAAGTAATTATTAGCCATGACTATAAAACGGTCATGGCTAATTTTTTTATTTCTTTTCAAAATGAATTAAAAGCTTATTAGATGTTTTTATAAATGGTTCTTTTTTAGAATTGGCATATATAGTAACAATTTTAAAACCATTATTGTATAAAAATTCTTCTATTTCTTCTTTAAAAAAAGCACGCATGATATGCTTATCTTTTACAGTTCGCGTTGAATTACCATCTGAAATTGTATATCTATAATTTACCTCAGCAATTGTTTTATTATTATCAGGTACAAGAGTAAATCCACGTTCTCGTTTAATTGTCAGGTTTTTATATGTAACAGTTGATACTGTTGTTAATGGTTTTTCTTTGATTTCCCTGACGGGTATTGCATTCCATATCTCAAAAAGACCAAAACCATTATTTTTCAAAGCTCTCCATGTATTCCATAAAACTTTATCGACGTCTTCATCATGTATCATATAATCAAATGAACCAAATAGAGAAATGACTATATCAAAATCTTCAAAGAAGTCAAAGTTTGTGATATCTGAAAGGATAAAGGTGGCAGCATTGGGGAATCGCAACTTAGCATGAGTTAGCATATTTTTACTGTTATCTAAACCGGTACATGTAAACCCACATTTATATAATTCATTGAGATGTTCGCCTGTTCCACAACCTAAATCAAGTAATACAGGATCTGGTATGTTTGAAGCAAGTTCTTTAATAAGATTTATATCGTTGTTAATATCCCTATGATACTTCTCTATAGTAAAATAATATTCTGCTAAGTCGTGATATAATTTCATGGTGAGTGAATTATTTAAAAAACATATTGGGAAATTTTTTATTTAATACTTCCATCATTGCATTTTCAATGTCATAAGTGTTATCCAGTTGCATCAAATTGTTAACCATGTCTTTGCATTCCTCAATGGTAACCGAACGCACGATACGTTTGATCTGATACATGAATGCTGAACTCATAGATAGCTGTCGATATCCCAAACCCAGTAAAAGCATGGTATATTTTGGTTCGCCTGCCATCTCGCCGCATATTGAAAGAGACATATTATTCTGGTTTGACACATCAGCAATTAATTTTAAAAGCCTTAGCACAGCCAGATTCAGCGGATTATAAAGATATGCTATCTTTTCACTGATGCGGTCAACAGCTAAGGTGTATTGAACCAGGTCATTGGTTCCAACAGAAAAGAAATCGCAATATTTACAGAATATATCAACATTTATTGCTGTTGAAGGAACCTCAATCATGATGCCAACAGGTAAATTTTGATTAAAAGGCACCCCCAATTTTTGAAGATTTTCCATTTCTTCGTATAAAATTGATTTTGCTTTGAGTAGTTCTTCAACAGACGATATCATGGGAAACATTAATTTAACATTGCCAAACGCAGAAGCCCGCAGTATTGCCCTGAGTTGTGGTCTGAATAAAAATTCATTTTCAAGGCTAAACCGTATTGCTCTGCATCCTAAGAAGGGGTTTCGCTCTTTATATTGCTTGGTAAAGGCATAAATCTTGTCGCCACCTATATCAAGCGTACGAATAGTAACAGGATGAGGGTTAAAGAACTCAACCACCTTTTTATATTCTTCAAACTGTTTTTCTTCGTCAGGTAAAGACTTATCCAGAAACAAAAATTCTGATCTAAAAAGTCCGATACCCTGTGCACCGTGATCCCGTATTATATTCATTTCGTCGGGAATTTCTATATTGCCATATATATAAATAGTTTCATTATCAAGAGTATGAGAAGGAAGCTCAATGATAGCGGCTAATTCATTTTCAAGCTGTCTTAAATCATCACGGTATTTTTCATATTCACTGATTTCATCTTTGGATGGGTTAACAATTATTTTCCCGTGTATAGCATCCAGAATGATGATATCACCATGTTTAATAAGAGAAGTGCCAACCTGAGAACCAACTATTGCGGGGATTTCCAGTGCTCGTGCCATAATTGCCGTATGGGAAGTTCTGCCGCCACGATCGGTTATGAAACCCAGTACATATTTTTTATTCATCATTGCCGTATCAGATGGCGTCAGGTCAGTTGCTACTACAATTACTTCTTCTTTTAAATCTGCCAGTGATTCATCGTGCGTTTTTTGTAAATTATTAATAAGCCGCTTGTTAATATCTGAAATATCGATAATCCGTTCACGCAAATATTCATCTTCAATTGATTTTAAGCTCTGAATCAGTTGTAATGTGATATCATTCAAAACCCATTCTGCATTACGTTTTTCCTTACTGATGGTTTCACGCACTTTTTGATCCAGATAGGGGTCTTCAAGAACCATTAAGTGGCTTTTGAATATATCAGCCATATCATTGGATAAACTGGTTGCTATCTGCGATTGTATGGCTTTGATTTCTTCTTTGGTTTTTGCAAGGGATTCATCATACCTTTTTATTTCTTTTTCAACCTGGTCATCTGTTATGGTGTATTTGGGAATAATGATATTGTCGCCTCGATAAATATAGGCTTTTCCTATAACTATCCCTGGTGAAGCAATAACTCCTTCTATTGATTTGGACATAACAATGTACCTGTTGCCAGTAACTATCGCTTACTATATTAGCTAATAGGATAAAATGTAAATCAAATTATTTAATTCAAGTTTGAAAATGAAATCAATAATTATTATAAAAAACTTGTCAAGATAAATAAAAAAATTTATATTTATTATCAAAGCATTAGCATAATACATTATATTTTAAAAATGAATTGGCAAATTACAACAGCTATTTTTATATTGATTGCTATAGTGATAGCTCTTGTATCATTATTCAATGCCACCTTCAATGATGTAAAGGGGGAATCTTTGCAGCAGCTTCGCGAATTAATGGTAAAAAAACAGATAGAAGCCCGTGGAATCAGAGACCTTAGAGTGTTACAAGCAATGCTTAAGGTAGAACGGCATAAATTTGTGCCAGAACTCAGTATACCTCAGGCGTATGAAGACCATCCGTTGCCAATTGGTTATGGTCAGACAATATCTCAGCCATATATTGTTGCACTGATGACTGAATTATGTGAACTTGATGGTAGTGAAAAAGTACTTGAGATTGGCACAGGCTCAGGATATCAGGCAGCAATTTTATCGTTACTTGCAAAGGAAGTTTTTACTATAGAAATAGTTGAACCACTTGGTAAACAGGCTGCGGTACGATTGAAATCGTTAGGCTATAAAAACGTTACCGTTAAAATTGGTGATGGCTATAAAGGCTGGCCTGAACATGCTCCGTTTGATGTCATCATGCTCACTGCTGCTCCGCCTTCAGTTCCCGATGCATTGCTCAGTCAGCTTAAAGAAGATGGTGGTATTCTGGTTGCACCTGTTGGTGATTATCATCAGGAACTTGTAAAAATTGTTCGTAATGGGAACAATTATTCACAGAAAGTGATAACCTATGTACGATTTGTACCAATGGTTCCTGCCAAAGAATAATAAATACTTATGGATAAAAAGCAGGGACCATAAGACCTTCGGTTTCATCAAATCCCATAATTAAATTGGCATTTTGAACAGCGTTACCAGATTGGCCTTTTATCAGATTATCAATAACTGATGTTATAAAAAGCTTACCTGTCCTTGAGTCTATTGAAGGGCGTATCTGGCATCGGTTAGTACCACGAACATCAGTGGTGTGGCAGGAACGATGTGTTATATGAATAAACGGCTTTTTGGTATAGTAGCTTTTATAAATTTCAAATAGCGAATCACTGGTTATGTTTGATTGTACATCAGCATATATGGTCACAAGAATGCCTCTGTTTAGCGGGACTATTTGCGGAATAAATAAAATTTTGTGTTTCTTTGTACTATTGGCGTTAAGTATATTTTCAACTTCCACAACATGCTGATGATGCCCTTCACGATACGTATTTACATCCTCATACCGCTGAGGATAAAAATTTGCCTCACCTGGATTTTTACCTGCACCGGATACACCTGTTTTGCCATCACAGATGATTGTTTCTGAATCAACAATTCCTGCTTCAACTGCAGGTAATAAGCCCAAAATCATGGCTATAGCAAAACAACCGGGGTTGCCCACAATTTTTGCTGTTTTAATCTTTTCTGCGTATTTTTCGGGTAATCCGTATACAGTATGTGCAAGTACATCAGGGGATGTATGTTGGGTATCCATACCTTTATTCTTTGCATATATAGTATAATCATCAACAGTGGTGAATCTAAAATCACCGCTGAAGTCAATAACCGGTATGTTTTTTTTATAAAACGTATGAATCATTTGCATGCCTGCTTTATCAGGGGTTGAGAAAAATGCAATATCTATGTCATCGTAATTAATTTCTTCGGGTGATTGTACTGGCAAATCGCAAAAGCCTTCAAGGTGCGTGAACACTTCTGATATTTTTTTGCCAACGTCCTTGCGGGCAACTAACTGTGCAATCTGAAATCCTTTATGGCGCAAAAGAATTTCAATCAGCCCCAAACCGCCAAATCCGGTAGCACCAACTATTAATGCTTTTTTCATAGTGTTCCTCCAAAAATAGAATTCAGTACAAAAAAGTCATTACATCACCATCATCGCAAAAAGTGTAGCGCTTTACCCTGAGCGTATTCAAAGGGAAGCAATTATATCCCACCATGTCATTGTGTCAAGCGTAGCGATGAAGCAATCTCTTTTTGAAGACTTAGATTGCTTAACTTCTTATGGGTTTGCAATGACGAAATTTTGATGTATTACTTTTTTTAACCTGAAATTTAATTAACAGTGACTATCGCACAAAATAATTAAAACTATTAATACGTTATTTTTAAGGTAAAAATATTTGTCAATTGCTAAATATAGTTATGGTCATGATTTTTAATTATTCATATATCGTGCCTTACTTGAATGTATGGGTTTAATAAGGTGCATGCTTTACCACAACAGAAAGTATGCTATTGAAACGCATAATTTGGAAGGATTGCTATATAGGCGTTAATGATACTATAAAAAAAGTTATTATTGACAAAAAAAAGTGCTATATATGACAAATACACAA
This sequence comes from Spirochaetota bacterium, assembly GCA_037481795.1. Lineage (GTDB taxonomy): Bacteria > Spirochaetota > UBA4802 > UBA4802 > UB4802 > UBA4802. Next base: position 98,244 of record JBBFLA010000003.1, on the reverse strand, counting down.
TAAGTAAAAATGCAGGGGGAACATTATGAAAAAATACAATGTGGTAATTTTAGGTGCAACGGGTGCAGTTGGCATTGAATTTAGAAAAATTTTATTACAACGCAATTTTCCTATTAATAATATTCGTTTCTTAGGAAAATCTACTGTTGGGCAAACAATAGAGTTTGGTGACAAAAAAGTTTCTGTTGAACCGGTAACAGATGATGCGTTTAAAGGATTTGATATTGCGCTTTTTTCCGCAGGTGCTTCCATTAGCCGTGAAGTGGCCAGAAAAGCTGCTGAATCAGGATGTATTGTTATTGACAATAGTTCAGCCTGGCGAATGGAAAAGGATGTTCCTCTGGTAGTCCCGGAAGTTAATCCTGACGATGTTGACTGGCATAATGGTATTATAGCTAATCCCAATTGTTCAACAATTCAGATGGTAGTTGCCCTGAAGCCTATTCATGATGTTGCAAAAATAAAGCGAATAGTTGTAAGCACCTATCAGGCTGTTTCTGGAACGGGCCTTAAGGCAATTGAAGAGCTACAAATTCAGGTAAAAGATATTATGAATGGAAACTCCATTTCACAGCGTAAAGTATATCCTCATCAGATAGCATTCAATGTATTGCCGCACATTGATGTCTTCCTTGAAAATGGATATACCAAAGAAGAAATGAAAATGGTAAATGAAACCAAAAAGATTATGGGCGATAGTTCAATACAGGTAACTGCAACTACGGTAAGGGTTCCAGTATTTTATGGCCATTCAGAATCAGTAAATATTGAAACCCAGAAGAAGATAACACCACATGAAGTGCGTGAACTGCTGCGTACTGCAAAAGGTGTCACAGTGGTTGATGATCCATCAAAGAATGAATATCCTCTGGCAATTAATGCTGCAGGCAAGGATGATGTATTTGTAGGAAGAATACGTGAAGATGAATCAATACCCAATGGTGTAAACATGTGGATAGTATCTGATAACATACGTAAAGGCGCTGCACTGAATGCTATTCAGATTGCAGAACTATTAATTGAGAAAAAAATCGTTTAGTTATAAAGGGGTATGCAAAAAGAGCATGCCCCTTTTTATATATTAATCGCTATCAGGATATCGCAATCGAATAGATTTAAGAAAGTCATAGGATTCAAAGAATATATCAATAAGTTCAGGATCAAATTTTTTGCCACTGGCTGATTTTATTTCATTGAGAACATTATTTTCATCCCATGCTTCTTTATAAACTCTTTTTGATGATAGTGCATCATACACATCAGCAAGAGCAACAATACGTCCATAAATAGGAATTTCTTCCCCCTTACGCGGCAATGGATTTCCCTTGCTGTCTTTTTCTAAAGGTTTGCCAGTATCTAAATCTATGTAACCCGGATAACCGGTACCATCCCAGTTTTCATGGTGTGTTAATGCCACAATGCTTGCAATCTCGTCAAACTGTGATTGTGTATCTTTAAACAGGCGTGCACCTAAATAGGTATGGCTTTTCATGATCTGGTACTCTTCATCGGTAAAGCGTGCTGGCTTTTTCAAAATCAGGTCCGAGATGGCAACTTTTCCTACATCATGAAGCATGGCAGCCATTCGCAAAATGTCCCTGTTGGTTTCTATTTCTTTTTTGTTAATATGATGGCGTTTTGCCCACTGTTCATACAGTTCAATTGCATATGTAGCAACTCGGTTAACATGGGCACCAGTTTCTTTTGGGTCTCGCAATTCGGCCATGCTTATCATCCTTAGTATTATTGCACGAGTCATCCGTGCACGCTGTAAGACAAGACTGGCATTATTTGCAAACAGCATTACTATGGGTTCGTCATCTTTTGCAAAAGGTTTTACATTACCTTTATCGTCTTTTGCATTAATGAGCTGTAACACACCAATAATTGTCCCATCAACTGTTTGCAGAGGAACGGTAAGCATGGAGGTCGTTTTGTAGTGTGAAATATCATCATACGTTGAATTAAATCTATATGGTACATCTTGTGGTATAGTATACACATCCGGAATATTTAATATATTTCCGGTTGATGCAACAAAACCTGCAATAGAACTGGTGTTTATTTTGACGCGAAATGTAGTATAAATTAACTTTTGACCAGGCGATAGTCGTTTTGTTAGTGTATCATTCTGGACGTGGCTAAAAACAAGTTCATCTTTATCTTTAATATATATTGAACCGGCATCTGCATTAACTGATGTTCGTGCTTCAAAAAGCAACTTTTCAAGAAGTATATCTAAATCTTGTATGGTATTAAGCTCATTTGAAAGCTTGATTATCTCATCTATAGTAATCTTTTTATTTAATCCCTTTGGTTTCACCTATTATTTCCCCTGAAAATATAAATTATTAAAATATACAATAATTTCTACATTTTGTCCATAATAATATTTGAAAGATAATAATTAAATAATGCATAATTTCAATGATTTCAAATGTTTGCCTTTTATATTATTTTAAATCTGATTATTCAAAATTTTAGTTGTATTTAATTTGATAGTGATGTATAATATTTTTGTAACCGATAGTTACTATAGAGGAGGGTGCATGGATATTAAAAAAATTCAAAAAGCACACTTTGGTGAAGCTCCATGAAGCTGACGGTGTTTTATTTTGATCCACATGTTTCATCAATGTTTGTTGAAAAAACAGATGAAGCTGGTAATAAATTCTACACACTTTCCTCGCCTTATAATTTTGTATATAGAGATGAAATTGTAGCACGTGTTATAGACGTTGATGATCCGGCAGATATCGTTTATCATTTGGATTCAGGGTATAAGTTTTATAAATCAGAAAAATTTAAACCATTCAAAGCTGGAGAGGGTATTATATATGATTCTATCAGTGGGTGCTATAGGGCAAGTGATTATGGATTTGTTGTTTATGACCAGAGAACTTCTCGGATACAATTAAAACTCCCTTTACAGATTTCAAAAAATAAGTTAAAAGCTTCATATATTGTTTTTCCAACAAAATTTTTAAAATTACCTGTCTATAAAGATATAGAACAACAGCTTTTAGCAAATAAAATTGTGGGTATTATTGATAAAAGTGAGATTGAATCTCAACTGAATGAAATTGATCCTCATAATCCAAAAGTTCACCGAATCCTTGTGGCAAGAGGCAAGGAACCTATGGATGGTTATGATGATTATTATATTCCCCTCATTCAGATTGAGAAAAAAGCTGGTAAGCTGCTTGATGATGGCAGAATTGATTTTAAAGAAGTTGGAGCAATAATTGAAATTAAAAAAGGACAGGAAGTTTTACAAAAAATTCCAGGTGTAAAACCTGAGGATGGATTTGATATTTATGGTGAAAAAGTAGAAGCTACCATTGTCCAAAAAGACGGATATTATCCAGGTTCCAATATTATCCCGTCTGATTCAAATCCGTTGATATTTGTTTCTCAAATAGATGGCTGCCTTGATGTTGAAGGTAAAACACTGTCAGTATTGCCAGTAGCAATCATTAAAGGTGATGTAAATTATGAATCTGGCAATATAGATTTTGATGGGTCAGTTCAGATAATGGGTTCTGTGTTGCCAGGTTTTACGGTAAATGCAACCGGTGATATTTATGTGGATAAAAATGTAGATGATGCCAGACTAACGGCAAATGGTGACATTGTGGTAAAATTGGGAATTGGGGGTAAAGGTGAAGCAAAAATTATTGCTGGTGGTTCTGTTAAGGCAAAGTTTATATTAAATTCAACTATCGAAGCATTGGGTAAGATAGAGATTGAAGATTCAATCATTAACAGTACGGTATTTTCAAATGATGCAGTTATTGTTACCGGTAGACATGGTAAGATTATAGGAGGTGAAACAACTGCTCGTCATGAAATTATAGTTAATGTTGCCGGTTCACAATTACAAAATGTTACCAAACTAACTGCTGGGAAAAGTTTAATTGTTGAACGGGAATTAGCAGAATTGCGTAAACAGATGGAAAAATATAAAACCAATGTAGAAGAAATCCTTAAAAAAATAAAAAACAGTTTTGGTGAGGGAGTATTTGAAAATCCCAAGGAATTTCTGAACATTTTGCCACCGGTAAAAAAGAAAAATTGTTTACTACTATTAAAAGAATTATCAGATAACAACAAGCAGCTTAAAATATTACTGGATCAAAGGGCTGAAATTGAAAAAAAATATAAATTAGAAAAAGAGCCATCTATAAGTATAACCGATATTGCATATCCCGGGGTAATTATAACTATTAAGCGTAGTAAACTGCAAATAGACAAGGCAATGCAAAATACTAAATTTTATGAAGATAACGAAACAAAAAGAATTGTTTTTACTTCAGCAGTATAAGTTTTAAAATAATTAAAAATAAATTAGATATTTCTATATAAGATACGTATATTATAATCACTATTACAATATTTGAAACTAATACTTAAAATATTTGACAAATAATTGTAGTATACTATCTGTGAGCAAATCATATTTTTATGGAGGCTTTTATTATGAGTATGCCGGGACTTCCAGAATTACTTATAATATTCTTTATAGTTTTAATCATTTTTGGTGCAGGAAAAATACCAAAAATTGCAAAGGATATTGGATCAGGAATAAAAGAATTCAAAAAAGCTATGAATTCAGATGATGATACCAGGGACGAAAAAAAATCTTAAGTAACCAATTCTATACGGATATATCCTGCATAGCTGGGTATATCCGTAATTAAAATAATTTTAACTGAATTGTATTTTGAAGTTGATTTTTCACCATCCAACCTTAATTTATATTTAAATCTTATGCTCCCATTTATATTGTATAGATATAATATCAAACATATTATGTATTTTCATATATGAAAGAGTTTATTAAAAATTATTCCCTTAAAGAAGTTGAATCATTATTTGCAGCAATTGGTGAAAAGAGCTACAGGGCAAAACAGCTATTTAACTGGTTATATGAGCGCAATGTTGATAATTTTTTTGAAATGACAAACTTTTCAAAAGATTTGCGCCACTATTTGGATGAACAGTATGAAATATCATCGCTAACATTGGTTGACCGTAAAAAATCATTGGTTGATGGTACAGAAAAATTTTTATTTAAAACTTTTGATGGTCATTTTATTGAATCGGTATTTATCCGTAATGATGGTACTGATGAAGGACGATTGACGATCTGTGTTTCAAGCCAGGCTGGCTGCCCAATGGGATGTGCTTTTTGCCAAACAGCTAAAATTGGATTTAAACGCAATTTGCAAACTGCAGAAATTCTGGACCAGATAAATCAAGTACGGCGATTAACTGGATTAAAAAATAATAATGTCGTCTACATGGGAATGGGAGAGCCATTCCTTAATTATGACAATGTATTAAAAGCCGCTGATATAATGAATTACACCTTTGGCTTCCATATATCGGTAAGAAAAATTACAATTTCTACATGTGGTATGTATGAAGGTATTGAACGGTTTATAGACGAGAAGCGACCATATAATTTAGCAATATCATTAAATGATACCGATATGGTAAAGCGTGCAAAATATATGCCAGTTGAAAAAAAATATCCCATGGAAAAAATTATACGGTTACTGGAAAATAAATTTCCTGCATCAAGAAATAGAGTAACAATAGAATACATCATGCGGAAAGATAATATTTCTGAAGAAGATGCCATGCGTTTGAAAACCATGTTCAGATATAACCGTATTAAACTTAATCTTATACCGCTAAACAAAGGCAAGCATACCTTAGAAATTCCAACCCAGGAAGAAATAAATAAATTTATAAAAAGACTTGAAATTATGAATATACCCATTTCTATAAGGAAAAGTGCCGGAAGTGATATAGACGGTGCTTGTGGCCAGCTTTCAGGGAAGCATTATTCAAGCAATAGTAATTAAAAAAATCATAAGGCTTTGGGTATGGATGTTAATCTATTTGATTGGATAAAAAAACATAAATTTTTTACTTTTGTTGGGATTCCTGTTATTGTTCTTACTTTGATTTTATTATACACATCAATTATATATATTGAATGGATACATGACAAACAAAAGGCCCTTGATAAGCTGTTCAAATATAAACAACTTATTGACCGTACAGAAGAATTGAAGGAGGGTTATTCGTATACATATAGTGAGATAGATGTTTCTGCAAAAGTTGTAGATATTCCTACCAGAATTTATGATCGCAATAACGAAATAATAGGCGAATTTTTTGAACAAAAAAGGGAGATAGTTCCCTATTCATACTTCCCAAAATGGCTTATAAAAGCAGTTATTGCCAGTGAAGACAGAGATTTCTATATCCATAATGGTGTAAGTTTAAAAGGCATTATACGGGCATTTGCTGTCAATCTGATTCATCTAAGAGTTGTGCAGGGGGGAAGTACTATCACGCAGCAACTGGCAAAAGTGCTTTTTACTGATATGGAGCGCAATGTAAAGCGCAAAATATATGAAATATTTTGTGCCCTGGAGATAGAGAAACATTACGACAAGCAGGACATCCTATCAATGTACCTTAATTACATATATTTTGGTAATGGTGCGTATGGTGTTGAAGCTGCTGCAAAGATGTTTTTTGGCAAGTCAATTATAGATTGCAACGAAACTGAATGTGCAATGATCGTTGCTACTATCTCAAATCCACTTATTTACTCACCGCTTAATAACCTTGATGTTTCACTAAAAAAAACAAGAAGAATTTTGCAATCGATGGTTGATGCGGGCTTTTTGAAACAACAGATTGCTGAAATTCAGTATAAAAATTTTTTAAAGCAATGGGATGTGCAATTTTCAAAGGATAATACTGCGGAATCATCATTAATTGGAAGCTTCATATTTAGTTTATATCGTATTAATAGGGCCCCATTTTTCAATGAATATATACGAAGAATACTGGTTAATAAATTTTCTGAAGAGGTTGTTAAAAAAGGAGGTTTAAGTGTATATACTACGCTGGATGCTACAAAACAGGATATTGCACTGACTGCATTGAAAAAGGGCATACAATTGCAAAGAGAGTATCATGAAAAGAATGCAAAATATATAAAAAATCCACAGCGCGCACTTGCCGAAATGGAAAAAGCTAAAAATATTGAAGGAGCCTTTGTTTCAATTAATCCATTTACCGGAGAAATAATGGCATATGCTGGTGGGTATAGCTTTTCTTATCAAAACCAGATGGACCATGTTCAGCAGATAAGAAGACAGCCAGGTTCATCATTCAAACCAGTGGTGTATGTGGCAGCTATACAGGATAAAGTTATCACTCCTTCAACAGTTTTTGATGATGTGCCCATGACGTTTAAGGGCGGATATTCCCCAAAAAATTATGATGGGATATATTCAGGAAAGGTAATTGTACGAGAAGCCTTAAAAAAATCGATCAATGTTGTTGCAGTACAGGTCCTTGAAAAAGAGGGGTATTCCCGCATACTGTCAATTATTCAAAAAGCTCTTAATTTGTCCAGCAGTGAACTGGATTCCCGTTTTTATAAAACATTATCATTAGCACTTGGTACGTATGAACTATCGCCACTTGAAAATAGTGTATTGCATTCAGTCATTGTTAATGGTGGCGATTTTATTATTCCCTATGGTATACGGTATGTTAAAGATTATAACGGGAATATTGTATGGAATAATGAAGAAGAGGTATTATTGCAAACACAGGAAAAGCGGAAAGAATATGGCAAGATAATTGATCCTGTTGCATGTGCAATCGTTGTTTCAATGCTGAAAGGTGTATTTGAAGAAGGCGGTACTGCTTCATGGGTATTTAAGAATAAATCAGTTCCAGTTGAAATTGCTGGCAAAACGGGTACAAGTAGCGACTACGTTGATGCATGGTTTTTGGGGTATACTTCTGATTCTGTTACAGCAGTGTGGATTGGCAATAAAACAGGAGCAATCTCTTTGGGCAAGGGAAGAAGTGGTGGTGTTGTGGCAGCACCTATTTGGGCTGATTATATATATGCCATATGCAAAGATTCAGAATATAAATCATTTATTATTCCACAACAGGGAATTACAAAACAAACTATCTGTCTGGATACCGGTTTGGTACCAAGAAAAGAGGGGTTATGCCCACAAGTTGCAATTAACGAATTATTTTATGCAGGAACCGAACCCGGTGAATATTGTACCATGCATACATTACCGGATTCTCATTGAGGATATATATGAAAGACAATAAATTATTTATAATTTTTTCTTTAGTTATATTATCATGCTTTCTTGTATCATTCCAGTTGCCTGTTCAAAACGGGACAATACATTCAACATTTGGTGAGCCACGTCCTGATCATTTCCATAATGGAGTGGATATATCTTCAATTGACAAAAAGGTATATCCAGTAAAGGAAGGTAATTTAGTTTTAGCCTGGGACAAGGCATTATTCCCTCTGGAACAATATCCCGGAGTTGGTAACTATTGTATACTGGAGCATAATAAAAAAGAGAAATCATTGTATGTTCATTTAGAAAACAATATCAATATGAAACCACGGTATGCGCTTACTGACAACTTGGCATTTATGGGAAATACTGGAAGATCGTATGGAACACATCTTCATTTTGCAATCCTGAATAATTTTACTGTATCAGTAAATCCTTTTACGGTGTTGCCGTCAATTGATGATAAAAAGCCTCCAGTTATAGAAGCGGTATATATTAAAGTAGGCGATAGTTATACAAAATTGCGTGAAGGTGGTAATATACGGCTTACACAACATCATCCATTAGCTATTCAGTGTTTTGACGCTATTCAGCGAAATGAGCGCTGCGGTGTTTTTGCCCTTAAGGTGATTTTTAATAACGTTACTGTTGCTGATATCAGATTTGATGCAATAAAATTAGATAATAAAAATAAGTTGACAATTAAAGGGTTACCATTTGAGAATTTATATGATAGCAAAGGGAATTATTTAATAACAAATGTTTCGTATAACCCGGGAATTAATAATTTGACAGTAATTGCAGAAGACTTCGCAGGCAATCAAACCTCTCAATCAATTAGCTTTAATGTGGTTCTTGATTTAAAGAAGTAATAGCAGTTTTTCTCAAGGAGGAATAATTTTGTGGCTAATATGATTCTTTACTATAGAAGAAAGAAAAATATTAAACAGGTTGATATGGCAAAAGCATTACATGTATCGCCATCATATTTATGTAAAATTGAACGTGGTGTTCAGGAACCTACTGAAGAATTCAAGAAACAATGTGCAAAATACCTGAGTGTCAGTGTAGCCAAGTTATTTCCTGAAAGTATCCCTGATAAAAAAGAAATTATTAATGAATTTGTGCAATCTAAAAATAAACTCTGGAGTATTAGGATATCTAAAGGCATTAAACAATATGAATTGGCAAAAATGTTGCGTTGTTCCCCTTCGTATCTTTCTAAAATAGAAAAGGGTTTACAGCAACCTACTGATGAATTTAAAAAAGTATGTGCCAGGGTATTAAAAGTTAAAGAGATAGAGATCTTCCCTTGAGATTATGTGATTGATGAATATAATGGATTTTGTTCATTTACAAATTGCAATCATATTTATCTGCTTATTTTTATCAGCTTTTTTTTCAGGTTCAGAGACTGTATTATTCTCTTTTAAAAAAAGTGAATTGATAAAATTTTCTTTTTCAGAAAATTCGTTAGAAAACAAGATTGCAAAATTTTTATCTCATCCACAAAATATTCTTATAACGTTATTAACGGGTAATTTATTTGTAAATATTTTATTATCATCTCTTTCAACATCACTGTTATTATCACAATGGCCACAGTATGGGCATATTATAGCAATAGCGATAGTTACTCCTGTAATAATCCTTTTTGGTGAGATTATCCCAAAATTATTATCATTATATAATTACCGAAAGCTTGTTCATTATGTCATGCCGGTCATATCATTGTTTCATAATGGTATCTTGCCTATTCGATATATTCTATTAAAAATCTCCAATTCATTCATAAAGATATTTCAATTACGGTTAGATGCTTCATTTGATATATCAGAAGATGATTTGTCAGCTGCTATTTATTACGGTGAAAAGTATGGGATATTGTCTGGTGATGAAAAGCAATTTATCAGTAACCTTTTGCGATTTACCAAGAAAACAGCAGAAAATGCCATGATACACAGAAATAAAGCAATATTTATTCCCTATGATGCTACCGTGGAGGAGGCCATCAATATATTTAAAGAAACTGATATTGTTAGAGCACCAGTTTATAAAAATAATTTAGATACAATTATAGGATTAATTGACTCACGTGAACTTGTACCATATGCCACAGGGATTAAAAAAGCAAAAACAATTACAAGGCTTGTTCATCCTATTTATCACTATCCAGCATCAAAATCATTAAGCGAATTGCTTGAAGAATTTTTGAGAAATAAAATTCAGATAGCCGTTGTTGTTGATGAATATGGTGGGACAGAGGGTATTGTTACATTAAAAAGAATAATTGCAGAATTATTTGGCAGGGGTTATACACTATGGGAAGATATGCCCAAGGCTGAAATAAAAAAAGAAAAAGATGTGGTGATAGTTCCCGGAGATATGCAGATTGATGAATTTAATGCAATGTTTAATGTTTCAATAGATTCATCAGAAAGCGAAACCATTGGAGGTTACATTATTGAAAGGCTTGGCTATCTGCCCAAAAGAAGAGCTTCAATCATGGTTGATGATTATATTTTGACGGTACGGTATGTTACAAAAAACAGAATACAATCAATAGAAGTAAAAAGAGAAGATTCATGATGGGCATATATATTGGATCGCAAATTCTTATTATTATTTTTACATTTCTATCTGCATACTTTTCTGCAACTGAAACAGCTATAGTATCAAGCAATATTATAAATGTTCAGGCACTTGTCAATAAAGGAATCACAAGAGCCAGGAGTATTATACAAATAATCGAAAATCCGGATAGCGCACTGGTAACAGTTCTTATTGGAAACAATATATCCAATATTGGTGCAACTGCATTTATAACTTTTTTTGCAAGTAGGGCACTTTTAATACATGATTCCATGCTTTTTATAGTAACTATCGCTCAGACTATATTCTTTTTGATTTTTTGTGAGCTTTTCCCAAAAATTATTTCACGTTCAAAACCAGAAAAATTTTTATTGCATACGTACTGGCTATTTCACATTATTTCATTAATATTCAGACCACTGGTTACCGTAACGCTGGCTTTTTCAACTATTATAAAAAACGCAATTCATGAAGATGACTATAGACCCTTGCCTATAAGTTCCCGTGACGAGATTGATACATTATTTAAAGCTGTAGAAAAAGAAGGTATTATTGAATCGCAACACTATATCTATTTCAATGAAATTCTTTCGTTCAGAGATGTGAGAGCAAATGAGGTTATGACACCTCTTATTGATATTATCTCCGTTGAAAAGAAACAGTCTATAAAACATTGCATTGATTTAATTGAAAAAACCAGGTTTTCAAGAATACCTGTTTTTGAAGAAAGGGTTGATAATATTATTGGGTATATTTATTATCAGGATATATTAAAAAACAAATCTGTGAAAAATATTGAACAAATAATGCGAAAACCTTATTTTGTTCCTTCTTCAAAAAAAATATATGAGCTTATTGATGAAATGGAAGAAAATGAAATATCCATGGTTTTTGTTGTGAACGAGTACGGCGCTGTAGAAGGCTTGTTAACTGATGAAGATATTGCCGAAGAAATTGTGGGTGAAATACAAACAAGGGACCACCCACAGGATGATTCAATTAAAGAGATAGCACCGTGGAAATTTAGTGTTGCCGGGAATCTGGATATTGAATATTTCCAGCGACGTTTTGGAATAAAAATTGAGAAGCGAGATTTTGAAACATTAGCTGGTTTTCTATTATATGTATTGGGGCATATTCCTGAAGTTGGTGAAAAAATACATTACCAGAACATAACATTCCAGGTTGAAGAAGCAACAGATAGGTCAATAGAAAGAGTTATAATATCAATCCCAAGGCGGAAAGCATCTATTGGACAAGCATAGGGCCAAGATCTTCTTTACCTGCCAGTATATGTACATGCAAATGCCATATAACCTGTCCTGCAGCGGTGCCGTTATTAATGATTACGCGATAACCCTTATCTAATTTTTCCTGTTTAGCAATTTCATTTATTGCCAGAAAAATATCACTCATTATATAGCTATTTTTTTCATTAAGCTCATCAATATTTTTTGTATGTTCTTTATGAACCACAAGCACATGAAAAGGTGCCTGTGGATTAATATCTTTAAATGCATATACTTTATCATTTTCAAAAACTTTGGTTGATGGAGTTTTTCCTGTTATGATGTTACAGAATAAGCATCCCATAGATATACTCCTATCTATAAAAATTAGTTGTAACCTGTAAAACAATAAGTAAAATGAGTATTATAAAATTTGCAATAAAAAAAGTGATTTACCATAAAAAATTGTAGCGCTTATATGAGGTTTAATCAGCTGCTATGCGTAGTATAAAAGAAATACACTATCTGGTTTATCCTGCAGAGGAAAGCAACACAATTGTTAATAGGTTTTTATCAAGCCCAATAGATAATAAGCTTGCCTACCATAATGAAGAAGAATTAAATTCAATAATAAATGAATTGCAGAGTAATACCATAGATACAAAAGATGTAATAATTCTAAAGCCTTTTCTTGGAAGATTTTATCAGGTTTGCCCTGGGTCACCAAATATGATATGTTGCAGATACAGGGTTATTAATACCTGCTTCAATTGTTTGTATAATTGTGCATATTGTTACATGCATGTATATTTGAATAGTTATGGGATTGTGCAATTTACCAATACTGAAAAGCTTTTTGCCGAATTATATGACTTTATTAAAAATTCTTCCCAATCAATGGTATATAGAATTGGAACAGGTGAATTTACTGATTCACTTATGATTGATGAAATTACAGGCCTTGGTTCTGAACTTATACAGTTTTTTTCAAAGTATAACAATATATTTTTTGAATTGAAAACCAAGTCGTCAAATGTTGATCATTTGCTTGATATACCGTCAAAGGGTAATGCAGTTATTGCATGGAGTTTAAACACACCGCATAATATTGCATATTATGAACATGATACTGCCATATTGGACGATAGAATACATGCTGCAGTAAAAGCTATTGATGCAGGCTATTATGTAGCATTTCACTTTGATCCTGTTATACTGTATCAGGGCTGGGAAGAGGATTATTATAATGTGATAAAATTATTACAGGAAAAAATAGATTCGGATAAAGTTGTGTGGATATCTATGGGAGGCTTCAGGTATCATTTGCATTTCAGGGAGATATTAAGAGATAAATTTCCACAGGAGATGATGAGTGTGTATGAAATGTTTCCTGGGATTGATGGGAAATACCGATATTTCAAGCCAATGAGAATACAGATATATAATTTTATGTATCAGCAGTTACATGAAATATTCAAAAAGGCATATATTTACCTTTGCATGGAAGCAGATTATATGTGGCAAAAAATAACAGGCAAGGATTTCCATTCATCAGAAGAACTTGAACAGGATATATCTAATCATTTGAACTATCACTTTATACAAAAAAATACCATTTTCTATTGACCATGCGCTATAATACATATTTATTGTTATTAATAATATATATGGAACTTCTAAAAACTGTTTTTGGGATGTTCCCTTGTGGGCACAATATATTAGGATAAAACCGCTTTCTTTTTTATTGCAATTGCAATAATGAAAGCCCTTTTAGAGGTGCCCATAAGTAAAAATAAATTTTATATTTGTAAGGAGTAAAACGTTGGAATATACAGACGTAAAAGATTTGATGCGAGAATTGACGCAGATTAAAGCCAATATTGAGGAGCTGTATACTGCGCTTCGTATAGATGATAAAAAGAAACAATTACAATTGTTAGTTGAAGAAACGTATAAAGAAAATTTCTGGAAGGATCAAGCACAAAGTACTTTGATTCAGCAACAGATAACCCAGCTTAAAAAGAATATAGAACCCTGGGATATTCTAAGAAAAGATATAGAAGATTCTATAATGCTATTGGAAATGGCAATTGATGAAAATGATAATGATGTCATAGTTGATATTTCTTCACGGTTAGATCAATTTAAAAAACGCTTTGAACAATTAGAAACACTGGAATTACTATCAGATCCTGATGATGATAAAAATGCCATAATGACCATTCATCCTGGTGCTGGTGGTACTGAATCACAGGATTGGGCAAGCATGCTCATGCGAATGTATACACGGTGGGCGGAAGATAATGGTTTTAATATTGAAATTCTGGATTATATGCCTGATATTGAAGCAGGAATAAAAGAAGTTGTCATGTTAATAAAAGGTGAATATGCCTATGGAATGTTAAAAGGTGAGCGGGGAATTCACAGGCTGGTTCGTATATCCCCGTTTGACAGCAACCAGAGGAGGCATACTTCTTTTGCATCAGTAGATGTTATCCCTGAAGCACCTGAAGATATTGATATTGAGATAAATGAGTCAGATTTAAGAATTGATACCTACCGTGCATCAGGTGCAGGTGGGCAACACGTTAACAGGACTGATTCAGCTGTGCGGATTACTCATATACCAACTGGGATTGTAGTCCAATGCCAAAATGAACGATCACAACATAAAAATAAAGCACATGCAATGAAAATCCTGAAATCACGCTTATATGAGCTTAAAAGGAGAGAGCTGGAAAAAGAAAAATTAGAAAAATTTGGTGAAAAGAAAGATATTGCATGGGGGAATCAAATCCGTTCTTATGTATTTCATCCATATACCATGGTTAAGGACCACCGTACAGGGGAAGAAACAGGCTCAGTAGATCATGTAATGGATGGTGAAATAAATAGATTTATTTATGCTTATTTAAAGAGCCTTAAAAGTATAAAAATTAAATAACAAATTACCATTTTTTTATTGCATAAAACAAAATCAGGTTATGTAGTATTGATATATAGTACGAACTTAGTATTAGTACAGGGTAATACTCTGTGCTAACATTGAAGAAAATATGTATAGGCATTAGTATAGTATGCTGTGTATGATTATTGTGATTATATGATATATACAAAAAAATATAATATTTATGTATTAATATCAATACTGTTCCTTATAATTTGTTCATCCCAATATATATATGCGGCAGGTTCAGGAGGAACTTCTGGTGCGGATTTTTTGGAAATTGGTGTTGGCAGTAGACCGCTTGGTATGGGTGAAGCTTTTACTGCAGAAGTTGGTGATGTGAATGCTATTTATTATAATCCTGCTGGTTTGGGTACTCTGAAGTTCCCGGTTATGAGTTTAATGCATCAGGAATTAATAGTAGATTCAAGATTTGAAAATGTTTCATTAGCGTTTCCAATATGGAATGGTTTTTTTGGTTTTTCTACTTCAGTTTTCTGGGTTCCCCCATTTGATAAAATTGATATTAATGGAAATAAAATTGGAACAGTTAATTTTTACAATATAAGTGGCATTGTAGCGTATGGTTATTCCTTAGGATTTATGGAGGTAGGTGGATCAATAAAATATATCTATCAACAAATTGATACATTGCAATTGCAATCATTTGCATTTGACATAGGAATTTTGAAACGTATAACAATGTATTCACCATTTGATGCTCCAATAAGAAATTTATCTCTTGGATTATCCATACAAAATATTGGAACAAATGCTAAGGATGACAGCCTGCCACGATTAATCCGAGCAGGATTATCATATAAAATGTCACATTTTTTTGGTTTTAATCTTGATTTGATAGAAAATGCTATTACATCATCTGACCTGTATGACTTTACTTCAGGATTTAATGAAAGCTTTAGAGTCAATGCAGGTGTTGAATTAAATTATCTTGATATTTTATTTTTCAGAAGTGGATATAGATTCAATGATGCAGGTAAATATACATTTGGTCTGGGTTTTAACTATGCCATTAAGAATATTGCATTTGTTATAGATGCTTCATATCAGGATGCAGGTGTATTTGGCCCTATTTATTCTTTTACCATTACCTTCAAACTTATACCAAAGGTCATTACTATAGAGGATAAATTAAAAGCTGAGGTACATTATCAACGGGGTATTAAATATTTTATTACTGATGACATAGATAGTGCTATTGAAGAATTTAAAAAAGCAAGGGATTACAATCCATATCATAAAAATGTTGATAAAAAGATACAGGATTTAGAAGAACTTAAAGAGTTAAAAAGGCAAAATGAGTTACTTGAGAAAGAACAACAGAAAATACGATGAAATACGCCATGTTCAGGTTTTAGTTGATTTTTGCCCAAATGCATTGGGTTCTGTATTGTATAAATGCGGTAATACTCAGGTGATATGTGCTGTATCTCTGGCAAGCCAGGTGCCACAACATGCAATTAATAAAGGGCAGGGATGGCTTACTGCTGAGTATACATTACTCCCTTATGCAACAAATCCAAGAACTGAGCGAAGAGCCTTACGCCCTGATGGACGATCTGTAGAGATCCAGCGTTTAATTGGAAGAAGTTTGCGCGCTATCATTGATTTAGAGCGTATTCGTGATATTGCTTTAATTGTAGATTGTGATGTATTGCAGGCAGATGGTGGCACACGAACAGCAGCTATATCGGGAGCATATATTGCTTTGCAATTAGCAGTAAGGCAGCTATTGCAGGAAAATATTATTTCTGAAAATCCTGTTATTGCCCAGGTTGCAGCGATATCGGTTGGATTTATTGGGGATGAGTTATTGCTTGATTTAGATTACGAGGAAGATTCACATTGTGATATTGATATGAATCTGGTTATGGACAGTAACAAAAATATAATAGAAATACAGGGAACAGGGGAAAAACGTTCATATTCAATGAATGAACTTGAAAGGATGATAGCTTTAGCTCAAAGTGGTATAGAAAAGATATTCCGGATTCAAAATGATATACTTAAATTGTAATTCTAAAAGCCGAAAATAATATAAATAGTAGATTTCAGATAGTTAATTGGATGGATTATATGTTAAGACAAAAAATTGTTCTTGTTGCTGCTATTATTATGTGTGCTCACTCTGTTTATGCACAATACTACGTACGAAATACAACAGTCATTGATACGCCAACAGCATATACCATAGCACGGGGTACCTATCAACTATCGTTTCTGGGATATGATAATGGCGGGGTGGAATTAAAAGCATGTATTGGTCTGCATAATAACTTTTTTCTTGGTGCTTCGATAGATATACAAAATGCAATAGGCAAGGATGATCCCGAGCCAAATGTACCAGGTGTAGTTGGGAAAATTAAGTTTACTGATGGATGGGAAATGTTCCCAATTTCATTTGCCATTGGGTATGATTCTTTTTATATTGGAGAAGAAGGCAAAACATATAATAGCAAGAATGAACTGAATCAAATGATATATGGCCCTTACTTTGTAATTACCAAACCCATATATTTATTCAATGATGAACAGCATATACATTTTGGTATGCGTA
The DNA here is from genome assembly GCA_037481795.1 of Spirochaetota bacterium. Lineage (GTDB taxonomy): Bacteria > Spirochaetota > UBA4802 > UBA4802 > UB4802 > UBA4802. Next base: position 80,745 of record JBBFLA010000003.1, on the reverse strand, counting down.
TACCAACTCAGCCGGAATATGTCCCCAAAGATACATCGTATTTTGTGGCTCTGGATATCCCACTTGGAGAAATATTTATATTCAAAGCTGAGATGGAACGTGTATATTATAACTTTGATAGAGCTGATGAGTGGTTGTACAATGTAGGTATGAGGTATTCGTATATGCAACGATTGGGTATTGAATTTGACATATTATTCCAGAAAGATGAAAATCCAAACCGGATTATACGTATTGAATATTTAAATGAATTTTAAGGTCATAAATAGAAGCTGGATAGTGAAAATGGTAAAAAAAAGCTGTATATTTGTATTGATATTAATGATTGCAATGTATTTTGTTATATTGCAGAAATATTTTTTTAATGAAAAGCTTGTTGTTTATGCACAAAATAAAAGAAATTGCATTATATTTATTATTAATACTATGAATACGCCAATTAGTTGTAAAGTGGAGATAGCTGCAACAGCTGAAGAGCATGCTAAAGGGCTGATGGGAAGGTCAGAATTGTGTGATAATTGCGGGATGCTATTTGTTTTTGATGATGAGGATTACAGAACATTCTGGATGAAAAATACCCAAATCCCTTTAAGTATTGCTTTTATAGATAAAAATGGAATAATAAATGATATTCAGGATATGAAACCATATCAAACCTTCCCATCATACACATCAAAATACCCTGCTAAATTTGCTCTGGAAGTAAATCAAGGCTGGTTTGAAAAAAATTTTATTACAACCGGGTCAAAAGTAATATCAAATGGACGCATCAGTAAATAGAATCCCCATTTCTGAAAATGAAAAGACAATTCTTATAGGAGTACATTTACCGTACGATAATGAAGATGAAGTGCTTTACTCCCTTAATGAATTAACACAACTGGTAATAACAGCGGGTGCTGTTGTTGTTTCTAAGTTGATAGTCAATCGAATTTCACTTGATCCAGCATTTATTATTGGTAGCGGCAAACTTGAAGAAATAAAGCAGATAGTTCAGGAACTATCAATCAAGCTTGTTGTTTTTGATTTAAATAGTATCCGACCTGTTCAGATACGAAACCTTGAAAATTTTCTTGGTTGCCGTGTTATTGGAAGAACTGAGGTTATACTGGACATCTTTGCACGTAGGGCAAAAACTGTGGAATCAAAAATTCAGGTTGAGCTTGCACAACTTAACTATATTTTGCCACGACTTAAAGGTCTTGGAGGTGTATTGTCCAGATTAGGAGGTGGAATTGGAACAAGGGGGCCGGGGGAAAAAATGCTTGAAACCGACAGGCGACATATTATTAAAAGAATACAAACTCTTAAAAAGAAACTATCGCATATATCCATGCACAGAAATGTACAGAGGCAGGAGCGTCTACAAAATGAAATAATTGGTGCAGTAGTTGGATATACCAATGCAGGGAAATCAACCCTTGTCAATATGCTTGCAAAGGATGATTTGTTTGTTGAGGATAGGTTGTTTGCTACACTTGATGCATATACCAGAATTGTGTACCTGGATGAATTGCATAAAGTCTTGTTAACGGATACTGTTGGTTTTATTAATAATCTCCCTTCACATCTTGTTGAATCATTTAAGTCTACATTGGAAGAGATTAAATATTCAGATTTTATTATACATGTTGTAGGTCTGGATATGGATATTGAAAAAGCTGTAAAGGTTGTAAATCACGAATTGCAATTGTTGGATTGCAGTAACAAACCAGTTATAGTATATTTTAATAAACTTGATATTGCAAAAGATGAAACAATACAGTATGTCCGTTTGCATTATCCCGATGCTATACTGGGTTCAAGTTTAACAGGTGAGGGTATTCAGGTATTGAAGGAAAGAATAATAGAAATAACTGAAACGCTGGATAAATATAAGCAAAAAATATCAGTGTAATAATAAAAAATCACTTCTGGTAAAATTTTATTTGTTTTTCATTCCAAAACTTTGCTTAACAGCTATTATTGTAATCATATTCCATAATCCACAACAAATAAATTCAGGACATGGTTTTTAGTATCTGTAATTATTTAATTAGTTTTATTAATACAATTATTAGCTAATTGATTAATTCTATAGCTGTCATATGTCGATTAATATACTACATTGGTACTGTGAGTTTAATATTTTGTAGGGTTGATGTTACAATGTATGACTTTAAACGATATTCCTTCCCGGAAGAAAGGAAAAAGAATTCCTTTATTTATGGTTTTTTTTCACTATTATTTATCCTTGTGATAGTTATATTTACACTAATTGCTGATAAACCACAGAATAATAATAAAAAAATTGCTTCATCCAATCTATCTTCAGTTGAAAACAAACTTATTGTAGATGGTATAAAGATGGAGGATGACACTCCTCCCGTTGAAGCTGAAGGTGAGGTGATATTTGATGATAATTTTGATGATGATATAGACCTTGCCAATACGGTTGTTGTGGATCCCCCAAAAAGTAAAAAAAAAGAAAAAAGTTATGATATTAATGAATTGAAAAAAAAAGATAAACGCTGGCATCATACTAAGTATCAAATACAAAAAAATGATAATATCTGGAAAATAGCTCAAAAATTTGATACTAATTATAAATTGCTATTATTAGCAAATAATATAGACAATCCAGATATTCTGAAACCAGGGAAGATAATAGTCGTTCCTAACAGGAAAGGAGTATTCCACAAAGTAAAAAAAGGGGAGTCATTAATAACAATAGCTCGCCTTTATAAAGTTCCCTTAAACAATATTATCAATAATAATTCGTTAAAACATTCAAATTGTGTTTTGATTGGGCAAACCATTTTTATACCAGATACACATGTAAATTTAAGTAATAAAAAAGAAACAACGTATATAGCAAAAAAAGAGAAGGTAAAAGAAAATAATTTGATTAAGTCAAATATATCGTTACTATGGCCGGTAAATGGCAAAATTACATCCAGTTTTGGGACTAGAAAGAATCCATTGGGTAAAGGCAGGCAATTTCACTGTGGATTGGATATCAGTTGTAATGCAGGTACACCTGTTAAAGCAGCTCATGATGGTACAGTAATTTATTCAGGATGGAAAGATGGTTATGGAAATGTTGTTGTTTTAAAACATGATAATGGGTATATTTCTGTATATGGGCATAATAGTAATAATTTAGTTAAGGAAGGGGAGAGCGTACAAAAGGGGCAGGTTATTGCAAAAAGTGGCATGACTGGTTCAGTAACCGGAGCACATCTACATTTTGAATTCAGGAAATATTTAACGCCGCTTAATCCTTTGCGGTATTTAAAGGAAAAATGATGGGATTCAATAATCATATTCTTCACATTCTTAATCGTTCTATTTGTATGGTATTTTTATTGGTAGGTACTATCTTTGCTACCGGCCAGATGAAATATGATAATCCTGGTCAGATTATACCTGTTTTTTATACCCAAAATGATTATGTTTCCTGGAAAGCGATAGTTAAAGGGAGAATTATCAGCATTGGGGAAAGGGAGGATATGGCAAAACAGGAATTAAGCCGTACAGTCCAGCCTAAAACAAAAGTTACTGTCAGGCTTTATAATACTGACGGTATACATAAAGGATCAACGTTATATGTAATAAATACTAATAATTTAATTGTTTCCCGTTTTACGGTTGAGACTATTTTCCGTTCACAATCATTTGGTGATATGCTGGTTGGGTATGGATATTTCAGGTTGTCAACAATAGGTGATAGGGTTGTTCAACGATATGAAGGTGCATATCCTGAATTTGCAAAAATACATAAAGCACGGGGTGATTATTATAAAAACATTGGTGAATTTGGCAATGCCATAAAAGAATATAATCAGGCTATTATTCTTGATGCTAACTATCCTGAAGCTCATATTGAACTTGGTAAAATATATTTTAATGACAATGTTTTGCAATTTGCTTTTAATGAATTTAAACAAGCATACAAAAATAATGACAGGATAGTTGATAAGCAAGATACATATGAGTTATTATATTACATGGCAAAAACACGATTTATAGAAGCATATGAAACAAATATACCTGCTTCATTAAAAGAAACATATATTAAAGAAGGCATTAAATATGCAAAAGAAGCATTAATTATTATGCCTGATTCAGTTGAAGTTTTGTATATGCTTGGTATTATGTATTATAAAAATACAGATCCTGATGATGTAGCAGCCAAGAAGACATTTGAAAAAGTTATTGAGTTAGATCCAACCCATACAGGTGCATATATAGCATTGTCCGAATTATATTTAAAACATAAGAATAATAACAAGGCAAATTATTATTCTAAAAAAGCACTTGAAGTGGATCCGGCAAATGAACGTGCGCGATTTATATATAGAATAACACAAGAAAAGTAAAGTAGTTGAATATATTTTGCTTATGATTGTAACAAAACAATAATAAATATAGTAAATATACTTGACTATTATTAATAATACTGAATAAGCTGTTAACCCCACATTAATATATTCTGTTATAGGATAGTTTATATGATTGAATTCCTGCACAATGAAATTGTCATTTCCCTATTGCCATTAATTATCATTAACGCACTGGCTTTATTAAGCTTTATTGTTTTTTTATTTATTTATCCTAAAAGGCCTAAGGATCCTGAAATAATAGCAAGAATGCATGAAACGTTTATTGGCCTTATCTTCAGAGAATTCTGGTATTGGGTTAACCAGCCATTTATTAATTTTTTTATTTATTTCAAAATAAAACCTAATACTATTACTGCAATTTCTCTTATTCTGGCTTTTGTAAGTGCTTATTTTTATTACCTTGGGAATTTTGGTCTTGCAGGGTGGATACTTATAGTGAGTGCAACAATGGATATAATAGATGGCCGTGTTGCAAGAACTACCAATTCTGTAACAAAATCAGGTGCTTATTGGGATTCATGTGTTGATAGATACAGTGAAGGGGTAGTATTTTTAGGCATAGCTATGTATTATCAGAATAATTTTATTGCATTACTAGCCACAATAGTAGCTCTAATAGGTTCAGAACTGGTAAGTTATACAAAAGCACGGGGAGAGGCAATAGGTATTACTACAAAACGTGGTGTAATGCAAAGAGCTGAACGTTTATCAATATTATGTATCATTTCAGTTTTGCATCCATTCTTCCAGGTATTATTTAAAAATTCATCGGTCAATCCTGAAATAGTTATGATTGGTGCTATGATTTTTATGGCTATTACTACAAATTTTACTGCAGCAACCAGGATGCGAATTATTTTCAGGGAGATTAAAAAAACCGAGAGCAATGTATGAAAAAACGTTTTCAATAAAGACGTTAGGGTGTAAATGTAATCAATATGAGTCTGCTCAAATAGCCTCACAATTTTTATCCTCAGGTTTTAAAGCAGTCCCATTTGGATCACCTGCTGATATTGTTATCATTAACACCTGCACTGTTACAGATAAAAGCAATAAAAAATGCCGCAATTATATTCGTCAGGGTGCAAAATTTTCAAAAACTGGTAAAGTCATTGTAACTGGATGCATGGTGGAAACACATAAAGATGAACTTGATGGCATGAATGAAGTACAGGCATCATTTAAAAACATACAAAAGGGTCTTATAATAGTTTTATCAGGAGCCATTGATTCAATCAATATAAATTCAACAAATGAAATATCTCATAATTACGCATTGCCGTTTATGCGTACGCGTGGCTATATCAAAATTCAGGATGGATGCGATGGGGGATGTTCTTATTGCATTGTACCAAAAGTGCGTGGCAATCCAACATCAAGGCCAGTGGATGATATTCTAAAACATGCACAATTCTTGATTGAACATAATTGTCCTGAAATCGTGTTAACCGGAATCACGATTGGTAAATATCAGTTTCATGATGATACATTAGCATCGCTTATAAAGAAAATAGTTGCTTTAGATGGAAATTTCAGGGTACGGGTAACATCGGTTGAACCTACACATGTAAGTGATGAACTCATAGAGATTTTGAAGCACGATAAAGTTTGTAAACACATTCACCTACCGTTACAATCAGGTTCAGATTCTGTTCTTCTACAAATGAATAGGCCATATACAGTTGATTTCTATACAAAGCTAATTAATACAATAAGGGCATCAATACCTGAGATTGCTATTGGCACTGACATTATCGTGGGATATCCAACAGAATCTGATAAAGATTTTGAAGCAACGGTAAATTTGGTTCAACAAGTATCTTTTGCCTATGTTCACCAATTCAGCTATTCACCCAGGGAAGGAACAATGTCCAGTAACTATCGCCCATTACCGTATGATATTGTTCATGCCAGAGCACAACGTTTGCGGGATGTGGCACAGAAATGTTCATTTCAGTATCGTTTACAATTTTTGAATACCGTTCGTCCTGCAGTCATCGAAAAAGATGGAAATAATATAACAGCACTTACCGATAACTATCTGAAGGTTTCACTTGAAAATAATCATTATAGCAGAAGTAAGTTAGGTGCGATAGTATCTGTAATGATAACTTCAGTATATAAAGAAAAAATCGAAGGCTTGATTGGACGTTGAATTAAAACTTACGGCGGGCATTTAGCACAAATTGATTGGAATAGCGATGTTGAAAGATATCGGTCACCTCTATCGGGCAGTATAGTAACCACTGTGCCATGTTTCAAGGTGTTTGCAACCTGAATGCTACCTGCAACCGCAGCACCGCTCGACATGCCACAGAAAAGGCCTTCCTGTAAAGCTAATTTGCGTGTATATTCAAATGCGGTTTCATCATCAACAGTAATGATGTCGTCCAGCATAGCGGGATTATATATGTCAGGAACTATCGCCTCCTGCATATTCTTTAAACCCTGAATTGAATGGCCTGGTACAGGTTCAACGCCAATAATCCTGATTTTTGGATTATACTCTTTCAACCTTTTAGCTACACCCATAATGGTCCCGGTGGTTCCCAGTCCTGCTACAAAAGCGCTTATTTGCCCCCCTGTTTGCTCCAAAATTTCTGTGCCGGTTGTTTCATAGTGTGCCAGTACATTAGAAGGATTGGAAAACTGATTGGGCATGAAATAGATATCCGGATTTTCTTCATACATTTTATGAGCCTGAATTATAGCACCATCAGTACCCATGCAACCATCGGTCAATACTAACTGTGCACCAAAAGCAATGAGTGTTTGCTGGCGTTCAACACTAACACATTTAGGCATACAAAGAACAACTTTGTATCCCAATGCAGAACCAACCATTGCAAGTCCAATACCGGTATTACCGCTTGTTGGTTCAAGAATAGTTTTGTCAGGTGTTAATGTACCGGATTCTATTGCTTTTTTAATCATGTACCAGGCGGTGCGGTCTTTTATGGAACCGCCAGGGTTTGCCCCTTCAAATTTTGCTAAAATTCTACTTCCTCTGGGTGAAAGTTTAGATAACTCAATGAGGGGAGTATTCCCTATGGCAGCAATAAGGGAATGTGAAGTAATATTGGTAAAATGGGAATTGGTCTTTTGCATATACATAACTGTGATAAAAATCTAATGGCACACAATATCATATGAATGAATATGTCAATTGTTATTATATCGCCATAAAAAAAGAAATACATAATTTTTTATTGGGGGCGATAGTTACCGGGGATAGGATTAATTAAAAAAAATGAGCGGGTGATGGGACTCGAACCCACGGCGTTCAGCTTGGGAAGCTGACATTCTACCACTGAATTACACCCGCACTTTTTCCCAGGTTAGTTCAAATATTAGTTTTTGCAAGAATTTTTTGAGAGCATATACGCAATTTTAAAATTTTTTAAATTTACTATAAATTAAGATATGATAATTTGTAATGAAATAAATTTTTTTTTAGAAAATATTCTTTATGTTTTTTATGAAAGAGATGCCTTATTATTAAGGCTGGATTTAGCCTAAAGTGGCAATAAATTATAATTGCTATACAATTCCATAGATATTTGTATATAAAATGATATATTAAAATTGTATATTGTAGTACCAGGAGTTTTAATAAGTTATATTCGATGATGGCATAGAATGAATACGTATCAATTATATAATAGCAATATTAAGATAATTATTTTATAATAATAGCACTAATTGGTAAAAATGTGTGAAACTTAAATTTTTTTATTGAAATTAAAGTTCTATATTGAAGGATTGTACTGAGTACATTTTATCATTATTTTTTGCGCAACAATTATTAAATTTATACTAATCATATTTTAATTATTAAATATCAAAAAGAGGTAATATGGCAAGCTTAGATGCGGTTGTTAAACAGGTTGTTTCAAAGTACAAAAACGACAAGACCCGTTTAATGGACATCATCACAGATGTGCAGTCAGAATTAGGGTGTGTGTCGGATGAGGCTGTTGCTCAGATTGCTAAGCTACTTGATCTTTCAAAGGTTGATGTTGAAGGAGTGATAACATTTTACCACTTCTTTACAAAAACACCCAGAGGCAAGTACACGGTATATCTGAATAACAGTGCGGTTGCTAATATGAAAGGCCGTGCTGCAATTGCAAAAGCATTTGAAGATGCTGTGGGCTGCAGCTTTGGAAGAACAACTTCTGATGGCCTTATTGGATTGTACGATACTTCCTGTATCGGCATGAACGATCAGGAGCCAGCTGCTATCATTAATGGTGTTGTTTTTACAAACCTTACTCAGGATAAGGTAAAAGAGATAGTAGCCGGGATGAAAGCCGGAAAAGATGTGAAGGATCTTGTAAAAGAGTATGGCGATGGTGCAAATCAGTCCGATTTGATTCGTGCAATGGTAAAGAATAATATTATGAGAAAAGGTCCGGTACTTTTTGCACCGTATGAGCAAGGTTCTGCAATTAAAGCTGCGCTTTCTAAAAAGCCGGAAGATGTGATTGAAGAAATTAAAATTGCCAATCTACGAGGCCGGGGTGGTGCAGGTTTCCCAACTGGTATGAAATGGGAATTCTGTAGAAAGGCTGAAGGTGCAAAGCATTATGTTGTCTGCAACGCAGACGAAGGTGAACCAGGAACATTCAAGGACCGTGTAATTTTAACTGAGTTACCACACATGTTATTTGAAGGCATGGCTATTGCAGGTTATGCAGTAGGGGCAAATGAAGGTATTATTTACCTCAGAGCTGAATACCTTTATTTGAAGAAATACCTTGAAAAGATACTGGAAGATTTGCGTGCTAAAAAGATTCTTGGTAAAAATATTGCAGGTAAAGGATTTGATTTTGATATCAGGATTCAGATGGGGGCAGGAGCATATATATGCGGTGAAGAATCAGCACTCATTGAATCGGCAGAAGGTAAGCGTGGTGAACCACGTAATCGTCCACCATTCCCGGTACAGAAAGGGTACCTGGGCTATCCTACAACTGTAAATAACGTTGAAACATTGTGTTGTGCAGTTCGCATTATGTTAGAAGGTGGTGAATGGTTTGCCAAGATGGGTACTGCACAGTCAAAGGGAACAAAACTGTTAAGTGTTTCAGGCGATTGTCAGAATCCGGGTATCTATGAAGTTGAATTTGGTACTACCGTATCAACATTACTGGAACTAGTAGGTGGAAGGACTGCAAAGGCTGTTCAGGTTGGTGGTCCATCAGGTACATGCATAGGCAAGAAAGATTTTGGACGAAGAATCTGCTTTGATGATCTGGCAACTGGTGGTTCAATTATTATCATTGGCCCGGATCGCGATCTTTTTGAAATAGTCCATAATTTTATGGATTTCTTTGTGGAAGAATCCTGTGGCTGGTGTGTTCCATGTAGAGCAGGTAATGTAATACTTAAGCAGAAATTGGAAAAGATAATGTCTGGAAAGGCATCAACTAAAGATGTTCAGGAACTGGAAGATTGGTGTAAGATAGTGAAAGCTACCAGCCGTTGCGGTTTGGGACAAACATCACCTAATCCAATATATACAACCATCCAGAATTTCAGAGAAATGTATGAAGCAAAAGTAAAGAAGGATACTGATTATGTATCCACATTCGATCTTTTAGCTGCTGTTGAAGAATCATGCAAAGCAGCAGGAAGAATCCCAAAGGTAGAGGAACACTAATATGAGTACTATAAATTTTACTATAGACGGAAAATCATGTAAGGCTAAACCCGGCCAAACAATTGTTGAAGCAGCAAAGGATAATGGCATCTATATCCCTACATTATGCCATTTTGAAGGGTTAAAACCAGCTGGTACCTGCCGCATTTGTACGGTTAAAGTTGGTGGTAGGAATATGGCTGCATGTACAACACCTGTAACTGAAGGCATGGTAGTTGAAAATAAAACGTCTGAGCTTGAAGACTATCGAAAAGCGATAATTGAGATGTTATTTGTTGAAGGTAATCACATGTGCCCAACATGCGAAAAAAGCGGTAATTGCGAGTTACAGGCTTTAGGATACCGCTATTTAATGATGGCACCACGCTTTCCGTTCCTCTTTCCCAAGAGGACGTTGGATGCATCAATACCAAAAATAGTAATTGAGCGAAACCGTTGCGTTCAGTGCTTGCGCTGTGTTCGTGGTGTAACCACTCCAGACGGAAAACGTATCTTTGGTGTTGTTAACAGGGGTGGCCATGTTGAAATTACGGTTGATAAGGATTTAGCAGCAACTATGACTGATGAAATGGCCAAGAAAGCAATGGATTTGTGCCCGGTTGGTGCTATACTGAAGAAAGAAGTTGGTTTTGCTATACCAATTGGAAAGCGTAAATTTGATAGCAAGCCAATTGGCAGTGAAATTGAAAAAGCCTGATTTTAATGAAGATCTATGGAGGAATACAATGAGTAAACCAGTTGTCGCAACTGCTTCATTGGCAGGATGTTTTGGATGCCATATGTCCATTCTGGACATTGATGATAGAATATTAAAGTTAATTGAATTGGTTGAATTTAACAAGTCACCAATTGATGATATTAAAACGTTCACTAAACAATGTGATATTGGATTAATTGAAGGCGGATGTTGTAACAGTGAAAATGTTGAAAATCTGAAGTTGTTCCGCAAAAATTGTAAAATACTTATATCAGTTGGCGAATGTGCAATTATGGGTGGATTACCAGCCATGAGAAATGGTATCCCCGTAAAAGAATGCTTAGAAGAAGCATACTTGAAATGCCCAACAGTAGATGATAACATTATACCAAATGATGATGAATTACCAATGATACTGGACAGGGTATATCCATGTCATGAGATAGTTAAAATAGATTATTTCTTGCCGGGATGTCCTCCCCGTGCAGATTTAATCTGGGAAGCACTGGTAGCACTTCTTACGGGTAAAGAGTTAGAATTACCGTACGAAGTTGTAAAGTTTGACTAATTTTGTTTTAGGAGATTGAAGCATATGGCTAGAAAAATAACGATAGAACCTGTAACAAGGGTTGAAGGTCATGGTAAAGTGACCATTCAGCTTGATCCTCAGAACAATGTACTTGATTCACGTTTTCATATTGTTGAGTTCAGAGGATTTGAACGATTTGTTCAGGGCAGACCATATTGGGAAGCACCAGTTCTGGTGCAGCGTCTTTGTGGAATTTGCCCTGTTAGCCATCATTTAGCAGCAGCTAAAGCGATGGATGTTATTGTTGGTGTTGGACCAGATGGACTTACCCCAACAGCAGAAAAGATGAGAAGACTCATGCACTATGGACAGATGTTTCAGTCACATGCATTGCATTTTTTCCATTTAGTATCACCTGATTTGTTGTTTGGAGTTGATGCAGATCCTGCAATACGCAATGTTATTGGTGTTGCTTTGAAATTCCCTGATTTAGCAGTACAGGGAGTTATGATGCGTAAGTTTGGACAGGAGATAATCAGAGCAACAGCAGGAAAAAAGATTCATGGAACAGGTGCAATACCAGGTGGTATCAATAAAAACTTAAGTATAGAGGAACGTGACGAGTTTCTTAAAGGTCCTGATCCAATGAATATAAAAAAGATGATTGAATGGTCAGTTGCTGCTGTAAATCTTTTTAAGGATTATCATAAAAACCATAAGGATTTTATAGATGGTTTTGCAGCCTTCCCATCAAATCATCTTAGTCTCGTTAGAAAAGACGGCGCTCTTGATCTTTATCATGGTGTATTACGTGCTGTTGATGCTGATGGCAAGAAGATCTTAAATGATGTTGATTATCAGGACTATCTTAGATATGTAGGTGAAGAAGTCAGATCCTGGAGTTACATGAAGTTCCCATATCTCAAGTCATTGGGCAAAAAGGATGGATGGTACCGGGTTGGGCCACTTGCACGTCTTAACACCGCTGATTTTATTCCAACACCATTGGCACAGAAAGAATTTGAAGAGTTTAAAGCTTATACTAACGGAAAACCAAACAACATGTCCATGCATATGCACTGGGCACGGCTTATTGAGTTATTGCACTCAGCAGAAATGATTGAGCAGCTTTTGAATGATCCAGATCTGCAGGGTGATAAACTTGTTGCTAAGGGTACAAAGGTTAAAGAAGGTGTTGGATTGATTGAAGCACCACGAGGTACTTTATTCCATCACTATCGTATAAATGATAATGATCAGATTGAAATGGCTAACCTTATTGTTTCTACTACCAATAATAATGAGCCAATGAACAGAGCAGTTAACTGGGTAGCTGTTAATCAGATCAGTGGCAAAAAGGAAATTACTGAAGGCATGCTTAATGCGGTTGAAGTAGCGATACGTGCATACGACCCATGTTTAAGCTGTGCAACACATGCTATTGGGAAGATGCCTCTGGAAGTTACATTAGTTGATGCTGAAGGCAATGTTGTAGATCAGAAGAGGAAGTAAGCATGCTGAATAATGTTAAGTGCCTGGTGTACGGATATGGAAATCCTGGAAGGCAGGATGATGGTCTGGGTGTTGAGCTGGCATTAAGGATTGAAAATGATGAATATTTGCGCAAGTATGTTGACGTGGATTATAATTATCAGCTCAACATTGAAGATGCATTGACCATTTCAGAATATGATCTGGTTATCTTTGCCGATGCGGCACTTAACATTAATAAATCGTATGAACTTACAAAGATTCAGCCGGCACATACAATTACGTTTACAACTCACGAGCTGTCGGCTGAATCTATACTTGCACTTTGCCAGGATCTTTATAATAAAAAACCTGAAAGCTATATCCTGGCTATTCGTGGGTATGAGTGGGAAATGGGGTTGCCTATGACCAGTAAGGCAAAACGTAATTTAGATGATGCATATATATTTTTAACAGGATTTATTGAAAAACACTTTTCTCGCTGTATGGCGGGTAAAGGGATTTAATTTTACTACTAACCAGGAGTGACAAGTATGGCAAATAAGAAAATTATCTTAGTAATTGATGATGATCCGGATATTTTAGATTCTATCAAGGCTATTCTTTCAGCAAATGGATTTGATGTAGTTACTGCAATGAGCGGAAAAGAAGGTATTGACGCTGTTGCAAGCAGCAAGCCAGATCTCATTTTATGTGATATGATGATGGAAAGAATAGATGCAGGTACAAAAGTTGCTCAGGAAATTAAGAAAAGCAATCCTTCAATACCAATCTATCTTTTAAGCAGCATTGGTACTGCAACTGCAACAAATGTTGAAATCGATAAGTTAGGTTTTAATGGTGTTTTCCAGAAACCGGTTAATCCGGATAACCTGGTGGCAACAATAAAGAAAGCACTTAATATGTAGTAACTATCGCATAACAAATTGTAAAAATATTTTTTATTGCTGTGGTATTAAAAAAGCGGGTTATAATAAAACCCGCTTTTTTATGTTTATGCGCGATAGTTACTGTTTATTTATCCAGCGCTTTAACAGCTGGTAATATTTTCCCTTCCATAAGTTCCAGGAATGCACCACCTGCAGTGGAGATGTATGTCATCTTGTCAGCATAACCTGTAGAATTAATTGCTGCACCAGTATCACCACCACCAATAACGCTGGTACAACCTGACTCAGCAACTACTTTAGCAATTTCACCGGTGCCTTCGGCAAATTCTTTTGTTTCAAAAGCCCCTAATGGCCCATTCCATATAACTGTTTTTGATTTTTTTATAATGTCTGCAAACTTTTTACGGGTGGCTGGTCCGATGTCAACACCTTCTTTATTATCCGGAATACTGGTAATTGGAACAACTTCCTTGCCTTCTGGGCTGTCAAACTTGTTAGCTACAACAATATCTTCTGGCAATAGTAAGTTGACATTATGCTTTTTGGCCAGTTCTATAATTTCTTTTGCTGTATTAAGCTGGTCATCTTCTACAACAGACTTTCCAATAGTATATCCCAATGCCTTTAAAAATGTATATGACATTCCGCCACCTATAAGAAGGTTGTCAACTTTAGGAATTATATTTTTAAGCACATCAATTTTTGTGGAAATTTTTACACCACCAATAATAGCTGTTACTGGTTTTTGTGGCTGTACCAGAGCCTTTTTAAAATATTCAAGTTCATCTTTCATTAAAAAGCCTGCAACACATTCTTTAACATAACGTGTAATAGCTTCGTTAGAAGCGTGTCCACGGTGAGCCGTTGCAAATGCATCATTAACATAAACATCTGCCAATGAACCTAATAATTTACCAAAATTTTCATCATTTTTTTCTTCTTCAGGGTAAAACCTTATATTTTCCAGAAGTGCCACATCACCGGGTTTTAATTTGTTAATTTCATCCTGAATCCCCTGTGTAATAGGTTTATCAATAAACAACACATCTTTTTTTAACAACTCTGAAAGTCGTTTAGCAACAGGTTTCAGTGACATTTCAGGTACTGGTTTTCCTTTTGGCCTTCCTAAGTGAGATACTAAAATTACTGTTGCATTTTGTTTTAAACAGTATTCAATAGTTGGCAATGTAGAAGTAATTCTGGTATCGTCAGTAATATTCATATTTTTATCATACGGTACATTGAAATCGGCACGTATTAGTACCTTTTTATTGCTGACGTTAATCTGATCCAGATATTTTATTGCCATATTTCACCTCTCTATTATGTTTTATCAAAAATATTACCACGAAACATACATCAACAAAAACATAGCGTCATACATAAGCAAAATTGTCAAATAGTTATTGGGCAAGTTCTTTTCGCTTTTTTCGTATAACAATGAATTTTGAAATTATTATCGATAGTTCATATAAAAGCATCAAAGGTACTGCTACAAGCGTTAGCGTCAATGGATCAGTTGTTGGTGTTATGACAGCAGCAAAAATCCATATCAGGACTATCGCATATTTTCTTTTGCTGATTAAAAATGATGGTGAAACTATACCAATGCGGGTTAGTATCATGATTATAATTGGCATTTCAAATGTGATGCCAATAGCCACTGCAAATAAAATTGCAAAATTAAAGTATTTTGAAGCATTTATCATATTTTCCATATCAGGGGGAGTGAAGCTTAGGAGCACTTTAATTGATAGTGGCAATAAATAAAAATATGTAGCTCCAAGGCCAGCGTAAAACAATATGACAGCTGCAATAATGGAATAGACTGCAAATTTTCGGTTATCAATGTCTATGGCTGGTTTTATATATTGCCACAAATGATACACAAGCAAAGGCAGGCCAATAAGCAGTCCCATCACAAAAGACGCCTTTATTCGCAACACAAACCCTTCCACCAGATTAAATATATTCAATTTAAAACCTGACTCTATGAATGGTTTGTTAATAGCATCAAGTAAAAAATCAGAGAAATAAAAGCCCAATACAGTTAATGCTATTACAGTAACCAGCACAATGAGCAATCTTGAACGGAATTCATCCAGATGATCCACTATATTCATTGGTTTGTCCCCACGACGCAATGCATCAGGGTCTGCTTCCACTTCCTCCGGTGAATCATTATTAACATTTTCATCTGCTTCCTTGATTAAAGCTTCTATCAGATTTTTTTCTGGTTTCTTCTGATCTTTTTTTGTAAGAGCAGTTTGCGTTTGTGTTTCCTGTCCAGAAGGTTTCTTTGCTCGTGATTTACTTTTGCTGGTTGTAATTTCTTTTTTGGCTTCAGACTTTACTGTACTTTTTTTCTTCTTAGAATTTTTAGGATTTTGTTCTTTTGCCAATGTTATAGCTCCATATAATAAGTATTATGTGATAAATAAATTAGGTTATTGCAATTTCAAATGAAGTCATGATCAATCAATTAAAAAATATTTCTGAAAGTATTATAAATTTGTCAAGTGTTAATCTTAATACGTAATTGATTCATCAAATGTGTTTATATGGTTATATCTTGACAATTAGATACTAGTCTTGTATTATTAAGACATAGTAGTAATTATAAGGAATATTTCTTTATTATTCTATTATTGGTAGTATGTATAAAATCTTCATGGAACAATATATAGTTTAATTCGAATTACACAAATTGTTACTAAAATGTTCAAACCGTATAAATATCTTGATGTGCTTGAGACTCCAATAATTGTCAGCGACAATTTGGGCAGGATAAAATATGCCAATTTATCTTTTTTAAACAATAGAAAAATATTATTGCACGATGATAATTTTAAAAAAAATAAAAAATTTTATGATATTTTACTTTTAAACAAATTTCAACAGGAAGAAGTTTATAAGGTTTTGAATAATAAAGTACAGGAAAACAAAATAGTAACAGATACATTTGAATTATATATCAGTCGAATTAATAAGAATCGTATATTGATACAAATAAAAAGCAAACAAATACAACAATTAAAATATTCAGATCTTACAAGGGAAAACGAAGACAATGTAAAGTTTTCTTCAGCACCCTTTTTTTCTGCTTTTGACCTTCTAGATGATCTTATCCACATTACTGATAAAAATGGCTTAATAGTTTTTGCTAACAAAGCAATTAAGAAGGTATTTGGCGACATAAGGGGGCAATATTGTTATAAAGTTTTTGCTTGTGAAAATGATTATTGCCCTGATTGTAAATTGAGTTTAGTACTGGATGGAAATACCATTCGATATGAAGTAAAATTGAATAAAAACAATCAGTATTATGATGTTATAAACTCCCCATTTGTAGATTTTGATGGCAATGTTTATAAAATTTCTATAATGAGGAATCTTGAAGAAATAGTTGAGAAGCAGAATACATTGGTGTTGTTTCAAAATGCAATAAACAGGTCAAGAAATTTGGTATGCTTTGCAAATGAAAATGGAGAAATATTATATGTCAATGATACGTTTATAAAATACTTCGGTGAAAATTATAAAGAAGAAAATAATATATTACGATTAATGAATTATTCAAAAGATGATGTATATCAATCTTCAGACAATAAAGAAATAAAGATTACAATAGGTACTAATGAAATTTATTTTAAAGTATTTATTTATCCCATTCAATCATTAAGTAATGAAACGATATTTGTTTTTATTGCAAGTGATATTACTGATTTGAAAAAATTAGAAAATAAGATAGCTATCGAAAAAAATTATTTTCAAAGTATAATTGATAATACAATTGATGGTTTTTTTGTTATTGATAAAAATCAAAAAATAATAGATTGTAATCCTTCCTTCCAAAAAATGTTTCATATAACCCCCGATAGCTTTGGTACAGTAACATTAGCCGAACTTTTTGACCCTTTATATAAAAGAGAATTTGAAAAAAAAATAAATTATCTTAAAAAGTCGCACATATCACAAATAACCGAGGTAAGCAGCTCAAATAACGGATTTAAAAATTATATAATAAGTTTGAATTACTTATCTACATCTGAAAGTGAGGATGAACAATATTACGGCTTTGTGAAAGATATAACTGATATTACCCGCCTCCATAAAATTATTGAGAATGAACGAAATTATAACAGAAGAATAATTGAGACGGTTACATTGGGTTTTGTGGTTATAAATGAATTTGGCGAGATTATTGACTATAATAATGCTTTTTTACATTTAATTGAACGTACTGGTCAAAATGTCAAAGGTGAAATGTTTAGCTCATATATTAAGCCGGTGAAAAAGCAAAATATTGAAGATCTTACAAATTCTTCTCCTAATATGTTACGAGATTTCGAAGCTATTATAATAACTGCAGATAATCAGGAAAAGAATGTAATAGTATCAATGTCAAAACTATATGACATTTTAGGTAATTATTTAGGTAATTTTGCATTTATCCGTGATATTACGCATCAGAAAAAAATTGAAAATGAGATTGTACAGCAATCCCATCAGATTATTGAATTAGTAAATTCATTAACTCAGTTTACTGCAAGCGTTGTTCGTATCGAAGACATGGATAATTTATTATTACAAATTCATTCATTTATAAATAGTATATTAAATCCAGATTATTTAGAAATTCTAGTATTTACAATCGATAGGTATATAAGTCATAAGTATATCAATAATGAACATATAGTAACAGATACAGAAATAAGTTATAAAACTTCTTTTATCATTCAGAAATTAACAAAAAGCAAAACCATGATGTTTATAACCAACCCAACTATAGAATTAAACGATGAAGATCAATTATTGTTTAGCAATGTTACAAGATTTAAAAATATAATTTTTACACCAATTTTTATTGGGAAAGATCTTAAAATGATTATTCTGGTAGCTTACAATAAAGAAGTTAAATTTATAAATAATATCATTATTACTATTTTAACCAGTGTTTCAAATTTAATTTCAATTGCATTTGAAAAAATTACTTCTATAACTGAACAGGTAAAAATGAAGGAGGCGCTTGATAGATATGAGAAATTGGTTGCTATAGGTAGAATAATAGCAGGTGTTGCTCATGAAATTAATAATCCTTTATCAATTATGCAATTAGATATTGCTGAATTGGATCAAAAACTTGATCAAGGAGATTACGATCAGGAAATTAAAGACATTATCAGTTCTTTATTAGAAGAAATACAGCGTATAAGTAATATTGTTAAACAACTTAAAGATTATGCAAAACCTGCAGAATTAAATGATGATGTGATAAATCTCAATGAGATATTCAGGACTTATCCATTAAAAATACTTACCAAAAATATTCAAAAAAAAGGTATTCCTATTACCATTAATATACCAAAACAAAAAATATATGTAAAAATGCCTTTAACACGGTTAATTCAGGTCATTATGAATATTCTTACAAATGCAGAAGATGCGGTTGTGGAAAAAGGTGAAGGTAGCATACATATAGATATATCCACTGTGGAGAGAGGAGAAAAAATTTTTGCTTGCTTATCTGTAAAGGATACTGGAATAGGGATTCATGAAAAAAATAAACATTTATTATTTGAGCCTTTTTTTACAACAAAACCTAAAGAAGGTACAGGGTTGGGATTGTCAATTTCATATTCTATCATAAAGAGTTACAATGGAGAAATAGAAATAGAAAGTAAAAGAGGAGTAGGAACAGAAGTTACTATATTATTACCATTTTATAAAAAAACATAATGCAACAAACAAGAAAGATAGAAATTTTCTACAGTAAATATATACTAAGTAAAAAATTATCTTCAGTAGTTGCTATTGTTCAGCAATCATAATATTTTAAATCCCTCATACTTAAAAAAAAAATTAATATTTTAAAAAATATGGAATATATGTTGACATAATAAATATTGTATTCACATATAATAAAAATGATAATTATACATATTATTGTATATAAAATATTATCTATACGGAGGATCTTATGATTCAGTATTCAGAATCGTCTATGCCTGCAATATTTCAAAAGCAGGTCAAAAATTTAGGTGATCAGGGATGCGTTTCTTACAAGAAAGGTGGAGTATATGTTGATCTGTCATGGAATCAAATGGATCAACTTATACGAAATTTTGCATATTATCTCCTCTCATTAGGCATAAAGAAGGGGGCTAAAATTTCACTTTTTTCTCCCAACCGGTATGAGTGGTTTGTTGCCGATATGGCTATTTTGTCAATTGGTGCAGTTAATGTTCCCATTTATGCAACCAACTCATCAGAAGAAGCATATTATATAATTGATAATTCTGATAGTGTACTTTGCATTGTTGGTACTGAAGATCATTTGGAGAGGATTTTAAAAGTAAAAAAAAGATTACCTAAAGTAAAACAAATTATTATTTTTGATGAGATAAAAAGTCAAAAACCAGGAGTGTTAACACTTGCACAGGCTATTGAAAAAGGAAAAGCATATAAAAATAAACAGGAATTTGAAAAGAGGATTAAATCTATCAGGAAAGATGATCTGGCAACTATTATTTATACTTCGGGGACTACCGGGAATCCTAAAGGGGTAATGCTAACTCATGGAAATTTTGTAGCTAATGTTAATCAAATATTGTATGATTTTAGTGATTATGTAACCTATAAAGATGTTTGTTTATCGTTCTTACCATTATCGCATTCACTTGAAAGAACTGCTGGTTATTATCTGGCTATTGCCGGTGGAGCAAAAATAGCATATGCAGAAGATTTTTCAACAGTACCTCAGAATCTGGCTGAAGTCAGGCCAAATTTCATTGTCAGTGTCCCGCGATTATATGAAAAAATTCATGCAGGCATTCTTGCACGGGCTGCCGATGTTAAGGGAATAAAGAAAGCATTATTTAACTGGTCATTATATGTTGCAAAAAAGAATACCCCATATGTTTGCCAGGATAAAAAGCCAAAAGGAATATTGGGTTTTCAGGTACGGCTGGCTGATAAGCTTATCTGGTCTAAATTGAAAGCTGCATTAGGATTTGACAGGATACGAATAGCTGTATCAGGTGGTGGCCCGTTGGCAGTTTCAGATGCAGAATTTTTCCTTGGGATGGGTATAGTTATACTTGAGGGATTTGGCCTTACTGAAACAACTCCAGTAACTAATGTAAACAGGCCAGGTATGATTCAGCCTGGATCGGTTGGGCCAGCTTTAAAAGATACAATTATCAAAATTGCAGATGATGGGGAAATTTTAATAAAAGGCCCACAGGTGATGAAAGGGTATTATAAAAATCCAAAAGCTACAAAAGAAGTCTTCACTAAAGATGGTTTTTTCAAAACAGGTGATATTGGTGTCATTGATGAAAAAGGAAGATTGTATATAACCGGCAGGATTAAAGATATCATTGTGACAGCAGGTGGCAAAAACATTTCCCCACAAAACATTGAAAATAGCCTGAAAGAATCAAAATATATTGAACAGGTTGCAGTAATAGGAGATAGACGAAAATATCTATCGGCTCTTATTATTCCAGCTTTTGAGGAGCTTGGCAAATGGGCAAAAAAACAAGGCATACAGTTTTCAGATAATAAAGAACTCATTGAAAATGATAAGGTAAATGAGTTAATTGCACAGGAAATCCAGAAATATACAAAGCAATTTTCACGTGTTGAGCAAATAAGAAAATTTAAACTGTTAGAAGCTGAATGGAGTCAGGCAAGCGGTGAACTTACTCCAACATTAAAAGTAAAACGCCGTGTTATTGAACAGAAGTATGCCAAAGAAATAGAATCCATGTATCCAAAAGATCTGGAATAACCATCAGTTGAATATTAAACGGGCAGATTAACAACCTGCCCGTTTAATTGTTTATTAATATCGGTAATGATCTGGTTTATATGGGCCATCAATTTCTATGCCCAGATAAGTAGCTTGTTTTGGTGTTAGCCGTGTTAATTTTACCCCCAATCTTCCTAAATGCAATCGTGCAACTTCTTCATCTAATTTTTTTGGCAGGGTATATACTTTCTTTTCCAGCTTCTTTGTTGCCAGTTCAATTTGTGCAAGGGTTTGATTTGTAAAACTGGTGCTCATAACAAAGCTTGGATGTCCGTTAGCATTTCCTAAATTGACAAGCCTTCCTTCTGAAAGCACAATAATTGACCTTCCGGATTCCAGTATCCATTTATCAACCTGAGGCTTAATGTTTATTCTTTTGCATTTTTTGTTATTTTCCAGATAACTCATTTCAATTTCACTGTCAAAATGACCAATGTTGCACACTATTGCCTCATCTTTCATTCTTTCCATATGCTCTCCACGAATGACATCACAGCAGCCTGTTGCAGTTACAAAGATGTCGCCAATTTCTACAACATCTTCCAGAGTTTTTACTTCATAACCTTCCATGACAGCCTGCAGCGCACAGATTGGATCAATCTCAGTAACTATCACCCGTGCTCCAAAACCCCGCATAGATTGCGCACAGCCTTTGCCAACATCACCATAACCGCATACCACAACAACTTTACCTGCAACCATAACACCGGTAGCTCGTTTAATCCCATCTGCTAAAGATTCCCTGCATCCATAAAGATTATCAAATTTGGATTTTGTAACCGAATCGTTAACATTAATTGCTGGAAACAAAAGTTCTCCAGTTTTTTCAAGCTGATATAATCGATGAACACCGGTGGTTGTTTCTTCCGAAACACCTCTGATTTTTGATGCAATCGTAGTCCATCGTTTGGGATTGTTTGCTATTGACAATCGCAATCTATCTATAAGACATTGCATATCTTTGCTGTCATATTCTTGATCAAGTATTGATGGGTCTTTTTCAGCTTTAACGCCCATATGAACAAATAATGTTGCATCGCCACCATCATCAACAATAAGGTCAGGGCCGCTTCCGTCAGGCCATATAAGAGCCTGTTCGGTGCACCACCAGTATTCTTCAAGGGTTTCGCCTTTCCATGCAAAGACAGCAGCAGTACCAGCTTTGGCTATTGCAGCAGCTGCATGGTCCTGTGTAGAAAAAATATTACAGGATGCCCAGCGAATATTTGCTCCAAGGTGATGAAGTGTTTCAATAAGCATTGCTGTCTGTATGGTCATGTGAAGGCTACCACTGATTCGCATACCTTTTAGTGGTTTCTGGCTTCCGTATTTCTGGCGCAATGCCATAAGCCCCGGCATTTCATTTTCAGCTAACTGTAACTCTTTTCTTCCTAATTCTGCCAGTGAAATATCCTTTACCTTATAGGGGATGTTTGCATCATATTCAAGAATACTGGTACTCTCTTTACGTAATGGTTGAATCATGTTGCACCTCGTTTGTATTAATTTTCTTTTTTATATATTACACTATCCAAAGTAGTATAGTGGATATTGTCAATATAAATATTATGGTAAGCTTTGTCGATGGTAATAGTATGAGTAAAAAAAATTATCTTGCTATGCTGTTTGTATTAATGATGACATTATCATCATGTGTGCCTTCACAGTGGCAATACAGGAATATCCCATTAAAAAGAAAACAAATAATTAATACCGCAACACAATATATTGGTACACCCTACAGGCATGGTGGTACCACACCATCTGGTTTTGATTGTTCAGGTTATGTGTTTTATGTGTATAATAAAAATGGTATTCATATACCACGGAGTACAGCACAACAATATACAAAAGGTCAAAAAATACCTTATAAAATGGCCCAGCCAGGGGATCTGCTCTTTTTCAGGATTAACATGAATACAATATCTCATGTTGGCATTTATGTTGGGGATAATACATTTATTCATGCTCCCAGCATCGGAAAATATGTACGGTATGATTCTATTAATAATCCATACTGGAAAAAACGTTTTTGTGGAGCAGTTTCCTATTTTAAAGCATTACCTGTGCAGCCTTTTATTAATGGGGGCGATAGTTACCGGGAAGAGCGTTTTGTGTGGTAGAAAAAAATATTGAAATATGAATAAATGTTGACAAAATGTAATTATAAGATTATTTTTGTTGAACCGATCAGGATAGGTTAGCATTATATGCAAATTGGAATTTATCCGGGATCTTTTGATCCTTTAACGTGCGGACACCTGGATATAATTAGAAGAGCAACACAGTTGTTTGATAAACTTATAGTTGCCATTGCTCGCAATAGCGAAAAATTTCCTCTTTTTGCAGTTGAAGAACGCCTTGCAATGCTACAGGAATGTTGCAAGGATATATCTAAAGTTGAAATAACAAGCTTTGATGGCCTTCTTGCTGAGTATTGCAAGAAAAACAATATTAATTTTATTGTTAGAGGATTGCGGGCGATAGTTGATTTTGAATATGAATATGCCATAGCGTTAATGAATAAGGAATTGGCGCCTTCTGTAGAGACTATCTTTTTAATGTCAAAGAGTGAATTTTCATTTGTTTCATCCAAGATGGTCAAAGAAGTTGCCAGCTATGGTGGTGATATTTCCAGACTGGTCCCACAGTTTGTCAGCTCAAAACTTAAGGAAAAATTCCAATCTAAATAACCTGTCCTGAAGCTACATCCGTAGCATACGTAATTGTAGTTAAACATCAGGCAAGGAGGATTACTATGAACATAATTATTATCCTCCTGATTGTTGCTCTGCCTATAGCGGCACTGTTAGGCTATTTGTTCAGAGCATACATAGGGAAGATTAAGCTTAACACTGCTGAAGCGCAGTCAAGAAAAATTATTCAGGATGCTGTCAGAGAAGCAGAAGCCAAACGAAAGGAACTTCTGCTTGAAGCAAAAGACCAGCTTCTAAAAGAAAGAAACCAGTTTGAAAAAGAAATGCGTGAAAGGAGGATTGAGTTACAAAATATTGAAAGAAAAATTCTTCAAAAAGAAGAAATGATCGACAATAAAATCCAGCAACTTGAAAAACAGGAAAAATTAATTCAAATTAAGGAGAAAGAAAACTTAGAAAAAGAGCAAGAATTGAATAAACATCTGGAAAAACACAAACAGGAGTTAGAGCGTATTTCTGGATTAAGTCGTGAAGAAGCAAAACAATTACTGCTTAAAAATCTTGAAAATGAAGTTAGGTTTGAGGCAATAAAATTAATCAATAAAGTTGAAGAGGAAGCGCGTAGAACAGCTGATAAAAAAGCAAAAGAGATAGTGTTAGCTGCACTACAACGGAGTGCATCAGATTATACCCAGGAGAGTACCATTACCACTGTGTCACTCCCCTCAGATGATATGAAGGGAAGGATTATAGGTCGTGAAGGAAGGAACATCCGTACACTTGAGAACCTTACAGGTGTTGATATGATTATTGATGATACGCCAGAAGTTGTGGTAATTTCCGGTTTTGATCCAATTCGACGGGAGATTGCACGGCTATCGCTTGAACGATTAATTGAAAATGGGCGTATCCATCCTGCACGCATTGAAGAAGTGGTAGAAAAGGTCAGAAATGAATTGGAAGAAAATATGCTGGAAGAAGGTGAGCGTGCTGCCTTTGAATTAGGTATTCCAGGATTGTCAAAAGATGCATTGTATCACGTAGGGAAACTGAAATACCGATCAAGTTATGGGCAGAATGTGCTTTCACATAGTAAAGAAGTTGCCAATTTAGCAGCAATCATGGCTGGTGAGTTAAAGCTTGATGTTGCAACAGCAAAACGGGCAGGGCTATTGCACGACATAGGTAAGGGAAGCATAGTTGAAGGTGAAGGTGCTCATGCCATTGTTGGTGCGGAGCTTGCAAAAAAATTTGGCGAAAATGATGTGGTTGTCAATATAATTGCCTCTCATCACAATGATAAGGAACCTGAATCATTTGAAGCCATACTGGTACAGGTAGCTGATGCCATTTCTGCTTCCCGTCCTGGAGCACGCCGTGAATCACTGGATACATATCTCAAGAGGCTTGAAAACCTTGAGAACATTGCGTATGGGTTCAAGGGTGTTGAAAAATGCTATGCAATACAGGCGGGAAGGGAAATCAGGGTAATGGTTTCCAATGAACAGGTTACTGACGAGGAAGCCACTGTACTGGCACGGGATATAGCTTCAAAAATTGAATCTGAATTAAAATATCCTGGAATAGTGCGAGTTACCGTTATACGGGAAACACGAATAGTTGATTATGCTCGATAAGTATAAAAACAATCAGCAATCAGTCACACCTGATTGCTGATTGTAATAATAAATAATATGGATTCAATAAATATATTACTCATAGGTGATATTGTTGGGAGGCCTGGACGAACAATAATTAAAGATCACCTTAGTGAAATTTGCAAAGAATACTCAGTACATTGTGTAATTGCAAATTGTGAAAATGCTGCTGGAGGCATGTCAATAACGCCTGAGATTGCACAGGAACTTTTTTCATATGGCATTAATGTACTGACAACAGGAAATCATATTTTTAATAATCGAACCATAATAAAACTTCTTGAATCAAACAATTCTATTTTACGTCCTGCAAATTTTCCACCAGGTGTGCCCGGAAAAGGATTTACCATACTAAAAATAAATAATTTCAATATAGCCATAGTAAGTTTACTTGGCCGAATCAATATGGAACCTGTAGATTGCCCGTTTATTGCATTTAATACACTCTATGATGAAATCAGTTCCAAAGCAAATATAATCATTGTAGATTTTCATGCAGAAGCAACCTCTGAAAAAAAGGCTTTTGGATGGTTTGCTGATGGAAGGGCATCTGCTGTGTGTGGTACCCACACTCATGTCCAGACTGCTGATGAAACAATACTCCCCAAGGGGACTGCATATATAACAGATGTTGGCATGACAGGTCCGTTTGATTCTGTTATTGGCATGGATAAAGAATCTTCAATACATAATTTCATATATCATACCAGGATAAAGTTCAAAGTTGCACAGAATGATCCCAAATTAAATGCAGTTCTTGTAACCTGCAATAATCAGGGAAGAGCTGTATCAATTACACGTATAGTTAAATCATATGAACTATCGCCAAGTAATTCTTGACATTTATAAATTAAATTTTACTTATACTATTCAGAATGGTGTGATATATTGAATATAAATATTATTTATAAAAGATTATTATGCTAAGCGATATACATGGGCCACAGGACATAAAACGTTTGTCAGTAAAGGAACTTTCAACTCTGGCGGATGAAGTAAGACAACGTATTCTTGAGGTTGTTTCAAAAAATGGCGGTCATTTAGCTTCATCGCTTGGTGTTGTTGAACTGACAATAGCATTGCACTATGTTTTTGATTCACCACAGGATAGAATAATATGGGATGTGGGGCATCAGTGCTATGCACATAAAATTTTAACTGGCAGAAATCAACAATTTCATACATTACGAACGTTCAATGGAATAAGCGGTTTCCCAAAAGTTTCGGAGTCACCACACGATCATTACAATACAGGGCATAGCAGTACAAGTCTTTCACTGGCATTAGGCGAAGCAATTGCTCGTGATGTAAATAATTCAAAATATAATATTGTTGCAGTTATTGGTGATGGTTCAATGACTGGGGGAATGTCATTTGAAGCATTGAATCATATTGGCCATCTTAAAAAAGATATTATCATTATATTAAATGATAATGAACATTCAATCTCAAAAAATGTTGGCGCTCTTTCGGAATATTTGATGCGCCTTATTACTGGTGGAACATATAATAAATTACGAAGAAAATCATACGAGTTTATAAGCAAAATTCCAAAGATTGGACCAAAACTTTTTACCTTATTTGATCGTATTGAAGCACGTATAAAAGGTATTTTTATACCAAGCAGTTTTTTTGAAGACTTAGGCATACGGTATTTTGGCCCAATTGATGGTCATAACATATCCATGATGATTGAGATGTTTAACAGGATTTCTAAGCTCAACAAAGGTCCAAAAATCATTCATGTATATACAAAGAAAGGCAAAGGATATGTTCATGCAGAAAATAATCCCGCAAAATTCCATGGAATAGGCCCATTTGATATAAAAACTGGAAAACCAGTCAAGAAATCATCTATTAGTTATTCCGAGATAGCTGGCAGAACTCTGGTTGATATTGCTAAACATGACAAAAAAGTCTTTGCCATTACCGCTGCAATGAAGCTTGGAACTGGTTTAGCTGAATTTGAGGAAAAATTCCCCAACCGATTTATAGATGTTGGTATATGTGAACAACATGCTGTAACACTGGCATCAGCACTGGCTAAAAACGGATTGAAACCTTTTGTATCAATATATTCAACGTTCATGCAGAGAGCTGTTGATCAGATTATTCATGATGTAGCATTGATGAATTTGCCTGTTAAACTATTAATAGACAGGGCAGGTATTGTTGGGGATGATGGTGAGACACATCATGGACTGTTTGATATTAGCATTATCAGGTCAATCCCAAATTTTGTTTTGTTATCGCCAACCAATGGCAATGAGCTTAAAGATATGATTTACTATGCTGCCAGTTATAACAATGGACCAATTGCCATACGGTATCCCCGAGGTGGTGATGATAAATATGAACATTCGGTACAAAAAGGGTTATTAAAAATTCCGCAATTAAAAGCATACTATAAAAGCCAGCAGCCCATAATTGCATTATTTGCTGCTGGAGATATGTTATCTATGGCGGTTGAAATTTATAAAAAATTGCATACTTATAATATTAAATCATCAGTTTACAGTATTTTATCAATAAAACCATTACCGGTTAAGCAAATAGAACTTATAATGAATAGTATATCTTACTATATTGTTCTGGAAAACAGCTATGCAAATGGTGGCATTGCTGAGTACATAAATTCACAGATTGACCGGTCAATACGTCATAAAAATCTTTTTAATATTGCATTTCCAGATAGTTTCATAACACATGGCAAAGTTTCTGAACTATTACGATATTACCAGATGGATTCAGATACAATAACACAAAATATTGTCAGCATGATTAATACAGAGAAAAATACTCATGCAAAAAAACCGCTTAGATCAATATCTTCTTCAAAATAATATTTGCACTTCACGAGAAAAAGCCAAAAACTTAATTATAGCTGGCTATGTTACAGTAAATAATCAGGTAGTTTATAAACCGTCATTTATTGTAAAAGAAAATGATGTTATCACTGTTCGTGAATTGTCTCAGAAATTTGTAAGCCGTGGTGGTGAAAAATTAAAAAAAGCATTGGATTGTTTTAACATCGATGTAACAGGAAAAATTGTACTGGATTTGGGCTCATCTACTGGTGGATTTGTTGATTGCCTGTTACAATATGGAGCAGAAAAAGTATATGCAGTAGACGTGGGATATGGACAGCTGGATTATAACCTGCGAATTAATCCCAAAGTTATTGTCATGGAACGCAGAAACGCGCGTTATTTAACAAAAGAAGATTTTAATGAACATATAAATTTGATAACAGCTGATCTTTCATTTATTTCAATAATCAAAGTTATGCAAACAATGGTAACTATATTTGATTATGAAATTGATGTTATTATATTGATAAAACCACAATTTGAAGCTGAAAGCTTTCAACATAAAAAAGGGGTGGTAAAACTGCCCCAATTTCATAAGGATATACTCTTAAGGGTTCTTCAAGAACTTCAAACAATGAATATAAAAATACTTGGATTAACATATTCCCCAATTAAAGGACCTAAAGGCAATATTGAATTTTTATTATATAGTGCAATCCATTGTAATACCAGAAAATCAATTGATAATTATAAAGCTCTTATTGATTTATGTGTAGATGAAGCACATAAAGCGCTGAAATAATTTAAATTTTTAATAGTATATAAATATATTAATTGACGAATACTGCACTGTAGTTCATTATAAATTATATTTTTTGATACATAAAAAGGATATATGTATGAATATATCAAAATGTTTTTCAGTTTTTATATTTCTGTTATTGATATGTGCGATAGTTCAAACAAGTTATGCTATTGACCTTAACCAGGTGTATGCCTATCCTGTTCCTTTTATACCAAAAACACACGGGACTTTAACTATAAAAGTTTCAGATGCACAGAGTGTTAAATGCACTATTTATGATATTAATGGCGATATGGTTAAAGTATTGTCAGGCACCACGGACCTAAAATGGAATGGGCGAAATGATGTAGGTAAAGTCGTTGCACCGGGTATGTACATCATAAAGATAGAATTAGAAAGATATGATGGCGAATATAAGAAAAAAATAATACGGATATTAATCCAATAAGGTTTTTTAATGATGATACGACTGAAAGTATGTATGTTAATATTCCTGTTGTTTCCTGAATATATTTATGCAATAAATGATGCCGGTTCGCGTGCAAGCTTCACCAGAACGGGATGGGTAGGTACTCGTTATATAGCGATGGGTAAGGCTGCCGAAGTGGTTGTCAATGATGTTTTTGCTATATACTGGAACCCAGCCGGGCTTCTTGATATTCAAGGGAAGCAGCCTTTAACACCTGAAGAAATTAAACAGAAAGCAAAAGAGGGTAAAATAGATAGTATATCCGAAAAAGACCTTTTAACCTTTTCACAGGATGAGTCCAGTTTTAATGTGTTGCAGATTGGTGCATCAGGAGGAATGGTTGCAGCGGATAGATATGCAGGTTTTGGTGGTTTGGCATACAAATTTAGTGGGAATGCTTTAGGTGTGGGGTTATATTCCATAAAATCACCGGATATTGATACCTATGACATCAATGGGAACAAAACTGGAGTTACATCATATTCTGCTAATGTTGGCATGTTTTCATATGCAACCTATATTGGTGATGCTGCTGTTGGATTTACAATCAAGGCATTATATGAAACAATAGCGGATGTTTCCTACGCAGGTACAGGGTTGGATATTGGTGTTATTACTGAAGTAATACCATTTTTAAAGGTTGGTTTTGTTATTCAGGATATTGGTACAGGTCTTTATCCAACAAAAGAATATGAATACATTGTGAATAAATATAATTTTGGTTCACCTTCAATTAAAATTAGTTCAGCTATTGTCAGTAGAGCCAATAATTTTACTATTGCATTTTCAGGGATTAAAAAGATTGAACAAGATGAATACGAATATAATATAGGGTTTGAATTACTTGTTTATAAAAGTATGTCAGTTTATTTGGGCTTAAATGATTCATTATTTACAACTGGATGCGCAGTAGGATTAGGTGATTGTACTATAGGGTATGCTTTTTCATACGATTCTATTGATCTGGGTTATAACAATTTTATTTCAGTGATGTTTATACTATGAACAGGATAGATATTAATATCAAAAATGGGCCACTTGTTATGGGCATACTTAATGTTACTCCTGATTCATTTTATGATGGAGGTAAATATAATTCAATAGATACAGCATTATATCATGTCAGTGAAATGATAAATAACGGCGCTGATATTATTGATGTTGGTGGAGAATCAACACGACCTGGTGCTGAAGAAGTCGCAGTAGAAGAGGAAATTGACAGGGTTTGTCCTGTAATTGAAAAAATTATACATGAATTTAATATACCAGTTTCTATCGACACCCGTAAATCTATGGTTGCTGATGAAGCATTGAGGCTTGGTGCAATTATGGTAAATGATATAACCGGATTACAGGGTGATTCTGATATGCCAGTTACTATCGCCCGGTATAATGCCTATTGTGTTATAATGCATATAAAGGGTACTCCCCAGACTATGCAATTAAATACAGAATATGATGATTTATTATCAGAAATTACAAGATATCTGTATAACTCAATTGAGATTGCTAAAAAAGCACATATTGCCGATGATAAAATTATAGTAGATCCAGGCATAGGGTTTGGCAAATCCTTAGAGCAAAATTACGTTATACTGAATAATATTAAATATTTTAAGAAGTTAGGGTATCCTGTGTTAATTGGATTGTCACGAAAGTCATTAATTGGCAGGTTATATGATTCTAATGAAGACAGATTGCCTGCAACTATAGCATTAAATGCTATAGCCATGTATAATGGTGCGGACATTATTCGTGTACATGATGTTAAGGAGCATAAACTTATTATTAAACCTTTAAAAATGTTATATCAGGTTGCAAACTCATGAATCACTTTTTAGCTACAACCTGGGACTATATTAAAATAAGCTGGGAATATCTTAGAATTATCATAGATATATTAATCGTAGCGTATATCTTTTACTGGATTTATACATTTTTATCCAGATCGCGAGCAATTCAGATTTTGAAAGGCTTGATTATCATTTTCATAGCCGCGGTATTATCAAAAGTATTACGCCTGGAAACATTAAACTGGCTGATTACAAATTTGACGTCATATATTGTGATTATGATAATCATACTTTTTCAGCCAGAATTACGCAGAATTATCACACAGTTTGGCCAAAGAACATGGCTACCAACATCAATGAATACCGATGCATTCCCCTTAGATGAACTAGTTAATGCAATTATTGCGATGTCAGAAGAGAAGGTGGGTTCACTTATTGTTATAGAACGAGGAACCGATCTGCGAGGATACATTGAGTCAGGAGTAGTGGTTAATGCAGGCATTACAGAGGAATTAATCCGAACAATTTTTTTCCCAAACACTCCACTCCATGATGGAGCAATTATTATTAAAGAAGCAAAGATTGCAGCAGCTGCTTGTTATTTGCCATTGAGTGATTCACGCCAATTGAAAAAACAACATGGTGCAAGACATAGGGCAGCATTGGGAATGGCTGAAGAAACAGATGCGCTGGTTATAGTTACATCTGAGGAAACAGGAAATATTTCTATTATGGTTAATGGTAAATTTCAATCAAAGATAAAATATACTGATTTAAAGAATATGATATTATTTTATATGAATCCCAAAAGCAAAGAGGAGATTTATAGCGTAAAATGATATCCTTTTTGCAACACATAAAAATATTAATTCAACAGCATAATCTGCTGCCAAAAATATTGTCTATTCTTCTAGCTGTAATATTATGGGCTAATTTGCAGAATAGTCAGATTGAAGAAATTACATATCATATTTATCCTGAAATTAAAAATCTTTCACAAAATCTAGTAATATTGGAAGATATACAAAAAATACGTATCACCTTTCGGGGGAAAAAGGAATATACAAAATCCATTAATGTCTCAATTATAAAATTATATGTTGATTTGTCCAGGCCAATTATAGGTAAAAAACATGAATATTTGATTATGATTCAATCTAATGAATTATTGAATAATATAGAGTATTTTTTAGAAAAAGAAAAATTAGAGCTTACAATTTGTAAAATTAAAAATAAAGTAGTACCAGTAGAACCTGTAATAATTGGTGAGCCTTCTCCGCAATATTTAAAAGGCATAGTAATTGTTGAACCACCGTTAATTCAAATAACTGGTGCGGATGTTATTGTAGATAGCATAAATAGTTTAAAGACATATCCGTTAAATATTGATAGAGAAATTCAAACATTACATGTTCCGGTACACATTAATGTAAAAGAATATTCAAAAATATTTGTTTCTCCTGATACGGTAAGGCTTACAATACCAATTCTTCCAGTAACTAATCTTGTAAATTTAACAATACCAGTTGAAGTACGTAATCAACGCAATGATTTTCATTATGTTTTAAAACATAAGAAAGTAGTGGTGTATATAAAAAAATCTTTTACAAATATTGAATTAAATGAAAATGTTCTGGTTGCATATGTGAATGGTGCAATTGATACTCATAATCAGGAAATTATCAAATTGCCAATTATTGTTGAAAAAAAGGTGAAAGTACCATTTGAAATATTCACATATCAACCTTTAGAAACCGAAGTGTATATATCTCATGAAGAACAGTAATATTGGAGGTTTTTATAATGTCTCAAGTTCAACTATGTGTTAATGTTGATCATATAGCAACTTTACGTCAGGCAAGAGGTGGTAATGAACCTGATCCAGTACAGGGGGCTATAATCTGTGAAGAACATGGTGCAGCAGGTATAACAGTACATTTGAGGGAAGATAGAAGACATATACAGGATCATGATGTTTTTGCATTGCGTAAAGTAGTTAAAGGTAAATTTAACCTTGAAATGGCATTATCTGATGAAATAATTGAAATTGCTCTCAAAGTTAAACCTGACCAGATAACCCTTGTTCCTGAAAAAAGGCAGGAGATTACTACTGAAGGTGGCCTTGATGTAAAAACAAATTTTAAAAGAATTTGTGAGATAGTATCCTTATTTCACAAAGAAAATATTTTAGTTTCACTGTTTATAGAACCTGAAGAAGAATCTGTTAAGCTTTCAAAAGAATCTGGTGCGGATTTCATTGAGTTACACACTGGTACATATTGTAATGCAAAAATGAAAGATGCTATTGATAAAGAAAAAAGCAGACTTTTTCATGCAGCTACTATTGCAACAAGTATTGGTATTAGAGTAAATGCGGGACACGGGTTAAATTATATAAATACGGCACCAATTGTTACAATACCTGGACTTGAAGAATTAAATATAGGCCATTCTATTATTTCACGTTCTATTTTCACAGGATTGGCTAATGCGGTCAGTGAAATGGTGCAAATTATCAACAAGAATAAGTAATGATTACTGAAATTTATAAGTTGACAAATAACATTATGAAATTGCAGTAGAATATATGATTTTTTCTGAATAATAAACTTCTAAATAAGGTCACTATGATAGGTAATCTCATAAGAATTATTTTTTTCTTTTTTATAATATATTTTGTCATTCATGTTATCAAATATATTGTAAAAGTAAGTATAAATCAATCAGATGATATAAATAAAAAGAAAGATTATAATTATCATGATGCAAAAAATAAAGTGATAGAACTTGACAAAGATGATTACAAAATTGAGTAAATATATACTGGTTCTATTTTGTTTTGCAACTATAGTTTCATGTTCAAAAGAAACAGGTACATTTGCATTTAAGAATAACAATGATGACAGGTACATAATTAAGGATGGCTTGTGTGAGTTTAATCAGGATGAAAAAGTAAATTGGGCTTTTTGCTTTACAAAAGTATCAAAGCAAAAAAAAATTGGAGTGGTTATATTAAAGAAAGAAAATGTTTGGATTGATATTTATTCTTTTTATGATACCGTTTATAAAAATAAACCTTGTATATATGGTAATATTGAAGATTATGAAGTAGGTACATATAAAATAATAATTGTAGATAAAGGGAATACAATTGCAGAAAAGGAATTTGTAATCTATAATGAAAATGAAAACAATGATTAGATCAATGTACATCCAATATATTTAAGATAGTAATGCTATGTATTTTATATGATATGAATATGTTTAAAAAATAATAATAAAAGTGCAAAATAGAATAAAAAGAATAAGGTTCATGTCTGTTAACATTTCATATTTTAAAGAAATAAAATATTTGAGGTTTGAAATTTTTAAAATAAGATAGTAATTGATAATTATATTAAGAATAAAAAATATGAACTTTATGTTGTAGAATATAGATACATATAATAATGTCACCATTGCTATAAATGAAAATATGTAGAATAAATATTTGGCTTTGTTAATGCCTAATATTATTGGTACGGTAACGTTACCAATAATGAGATCACCATTGAACCCAATAAAATCCAGTAATAAATTTCTTGATATTATCAAATATGATAGAAAGATTATTAATGATAAAACAATACCTGTATGTATCTCACTCAATGTAGTATATTGGAAAGCATAGCAAGCTGGTATAAATAACGTAACAATAATCCATCCAATATTAGCTGGAATTGACTTAATTGAATATAATGTTTTAATTAATGAAGGTGCATATTTATTTATTAAGAATTTGAAATAACTGGAAGAATAAAACATTCCTGTTAGTAATATTGTATAATACACAAGAAGTGATACATAATTTTGAATTTTTAATGTAATGATAACTGAAAAAAAAATGGCTGCAACAGTAGAAACTAAAATTATAAAATGATTATTTTTGTGTATTTTATATTTAAATGGATTTGTAATTTTAAGAGTATCTTTTAAAAAGTAGTTATTAACGGCATACATTATAAATATAAAAAATGCAGAAAGAAATGGTAGTTTATATGATGACCAAATACCTGATATTTTTTCTATTAAAAGTGACATGAAAAAACTGGCTATTGATGAAATAATATTTAATCTTATAGCAATTTCAAAAAAATGTATAATAAAATATAATAATGGATTTTCATATTTGTTTGATATGGAATATAATTTCTCCAGTACATTATTTATAATCCATCCAGGAGTTGAAGCACCGGCTGTTACAAGAACATAGTTTGAGTTTTTAAAATTTTCATCATTAAGCTCTTCTTCAGATTCAATATGGAATGTTTTAATATTACTGTTTTTACCTATTTGTGCCAATCTCTGAGTATTAGCTGAATTTTTACCACCTACAACAACTAATGTATCAATTCCTTCTTTTACAGCATTAATCACATCACTTTGCCTTTTATGAGTAGAGTCACAGATTGTATTAAAAATCAGTATATCATTATATTTTCTTTTTAAGATGTTAGTGATTTCTTCAAAAAGGCACTCATCAAAGGTTGTTTGTGCTACAACTATATATTTTAAACCATCAGGAATTTTTTTAATATCTTCAACACTGGATATTACGATAACACCAGCATCAGCATAGCTTTTAACACTCTCCACTTCTGCATGATGATTATCTCCTATGATAATGGCAAAATAACCTTCCCTGGAATACATTTTGACAATACCCTGAACACGTGCTACCCGAGGGCACGTTAAATTAATGATTTTGGAGGCATTTTGTTTTAATAACCGTAGTGATTCCTTAGGTATGCCATGTGTACGGATAGCTATGATTTTATTTTGAATGTCATAAGTGGAATCAATTGTAATAATGCCTCGTGATTGAAGAATGGACACTGTTTGCGGGTTATGTATAAGGGGACCAATAACATAGATTGGCTCAGTACTTTTATTGATTACATCAACAATATCCAAAACAGCTTTACGCACACCCATGCAAAAACCAGTATTTTCAGCAATTTTTATTTTCATATATCATATTCTATTGAGTAACAATATTAGGGTTACCTATTGTACCCATTATTTTAATGGTAATATTTTTTGTACCTGGTTTCATCATCGATTCTAACAAAACTTTATAATCTTCCAGAATACTGGATTGTGAATCTATTTGAATTGTTATATTAAGTGAAGAATTCTGGAAGTAATTGGATAGGGTAATTGTTCCATACGCATTGCCTCTTATCTCTGAACCTGAGAATAAAAGATATTTAAGATTAATTATATTACCCTTTTCAAAAACCAGTTCTGACTTTATTTGTGAAATATTTATATCTGGTATTTCAAAACCCTGTATAGAAATTCCTTTGATAGAAACATCCTTCATGCTTGAAATAATATTACCTTCTACTGGATACGGAATAGGTTTATTATATTTAAGATCATAGAAAATATCAGCGTTTGTTTTTATCTGTAATTTGTCACCTTTCAAATTCAGATTATGTATCTTTACTGCTCCATCATAATGGTTAGTAATAAATATTGAAATGGGATTAATGGTAAAGTTAAATAAAACGTTCTGGAGAGTAATCTCCGTTCCATTTTTTAATTCTATGGTGATGTCTTCGGCTATTGAGTCAGTAATTGTATGTATTTTTAATTTACCTATGGATATATAATTAGCAATATTCTGCTCAACTTCTTTAATTTTATTTTGAATGATAATTTCATATGGGAAAGTAAAAAAAACAAACAGAATTATCATGATAATTGAAAGCACAAAATAACGCCAGAAATATTGTACAGTAACTATCTCTTTAAGAACATTATAAAGCCTGTTATAATATGTTTTTACTATTATTGTATAATCACTAAAATTCATATCATACATCCAGGAGATTATTGTAAAGTATAGCTTTCAATTTTTAAATTTACATCATACAGATTGGGAGATCTAAATGATTTATTAATTCTGAGATAGCTGATATTAACCAGCTTATTAGAACTTTCTATCTCGTAAATAAATCTAAGCAAAGATTGTATAGACACTCCATCTAATTTCATATCGGTTGTTATTCGTATGTACTTATTCTGAACATTTGTTTGATTACGCCGTGAGTAGGCAATATTTTTTGCTACATTGCTGTTTTGAGCCCATTGTTCAATCATTGTACTTATGTTTTCTGAGTCACTTTTCAAAAGAGACATATATTGATTTCGTTTTGTTTCCAGTTCTTTATAATTACTATATATTCTATCAAGCTGTTCTATTTTTTGTTTATCACTGACAATTATTGTATCAGAAGATGAAAAATAATTAAATAATGGTGTAAAAATAAAATTATATCCAATTATAAGTATTAATGTGCCGATAAGAATTTTTAATAATAATTTTTCTCTATTAGAAAGCTTTATCATTATTTATTCCTCATTGACAGTAGTTTGACGTTTAGGCTTATTTGATTTGAATTTAATTGTCATTGAAAATTTTACATTATTTTGCATAACATTGGTATTGAAAACAACCGATTCAAATTTTTGTGTCTGTACTAATCTATTTTTAAATTCATCAATTTTTGCTGTTGAATTGATTGATCCATCCAATCTAATAATGCTTTCATTGATAACCATATTATTTAAATCAAAATTTGCATCATAAGGAAAATTAGAAACTAACAAATTGAGAATCTCTATCATTTTATCATCAATCTTAAGAAAAGATTCTATGCTATCCACCTCTCGTTTTAAGGTAGCATATCTATTTGTTGCTTCTTTAATAGGGTCTTCAGGAATCATATTGGTAAGAAAATACCGTTTATATCTATCTTCAAGAATCCTGTTGTAATATGATGATGATGATAATTGGTAGATCAAAGATAAAATTATGAATAAGACAAGAAAAAGTATACTTAGTGAACCATAAAAAATGGCAATATAAAAATTCTTTTTAGACTGTTGAAATTGTGACACATGAAATTCATCTTTAAGAAGATTGATAGTTTTTTGTTTTGAGCGATTAATATAATCAATTAAAGTGCCAAAAGCAATGTAGAATTGTGATTGGACCTCAGTATCGCTGGTTTGGTTCATCAGAGTTTGAATTACAACTGGTATTTGCAATTGTTGGGATAGAATTGTACTAAAACCTGTAAGCAATGCACCACCACCTGATATAATAATTCTTTGTAATGAGAAATTTTCATATTTTTGAGTTTCAGCATTGATAAATAACAAAACTTCATTGATTAGAGTATCAATTTCACTCTGGATATTAGTAAATATTGTTTTAAATTTTTGCTGAGAAATATTTAGCTTTTTATGTAAGCCATAATGTATATTATTTTCAAAAGATGATAAATCAAAAGAATGATTTGAAATGAATTGGTGCAAGCCATATTGTTCAGATAGTAACTTATTTAAATGGTCTTCAATATTCTTAATGCCAAATAAAATACAACGAGTTGCACATAAATGATTGTTAATAATTAAATTGATAATAGATTTTTCATATCCAATATTGAGCTGAATAATAGATTCATTTTGTACTGTGTTGAAATAATTATAAGATTGAAATAGTGAATTAAATTCAACTCCAACAAATGCAGGATTCAGATTATATTTAGAGAAAATTTCTGTTATTTGATGGATTAAAGTTTTTTGTGCAACGACCGCAATTACGTCCATTCCTTCCGTATTTTCAGTTTGAATTGGCTGGAAATCATATATCACTGAATCCATATCAAGTGGGATTGAATCTGCAATTTCGTATCCAATTACTTCTGATATCTGCCGTATGTTTTTGAAAGGGAAATTTAGTGTATAAAAAAATAATTTATTTGAAGTCAATGTTGTAATAACTGTATAATCAGTTAAATCATTTTGTGAAAGTATCTTATCAATTCCATTAGTTATTCTTTCCATCTTATTATCAATTGAAAAATCAAGATCCTCTATAATAAGGGATTCAACCTGGAAATTTTTAAAACCAGTTTTTGCTTTGATACATTTTATTGAAAACGAACCTATATCAAAAACAGCAATATTTTCAAACAAGGTAAACCTCCAGTTACTATTCTTCTGACCAGTTTATAATTTGTTTGCGTTCCCTATGGTAATAGGCAACAATGCTTAAAGAAGTTGAACCTACCTTCCCAATAGATTTTATTTTAAAGATATATGAACGAACGGTTAACAAGTTTTTTCGTATAGTTTCATCAGTAATTATATCACTGATTTCATCAACATTTTTAAATGGTTTTTGCAATCTTCTTCTAATAATTTCTGTCACTTTATCATCTGTCATGGCGTCTGTCAATGCAGATAATACTCTGAAACTGGCAGTATTTATATTAATTTTATTAATATCATTCAAATAGTCACTGCGCTCGCCATTTACTCTGAAATAATTATATAGTGCTCTATTCTTCTCTTTACCAATTTTTATAAGTGACATATCTTTTGAAATCTCAATTTTACTACCACCACTTAATGATTCAATCACATTCTGTAATCCTTTGTTATTATCAACAAGATTACTTTCCAAACCATAATTACCACCACCTAATCCATAAAATATGAGAGGGGAAATACCTTTAATAAGTAACAGTTCATTAATTGTATCTATCGAAGCATTTTTGGCTTTATATGGCTTTTTTAAATTTTGATAATAATCAGAAGTTTCCGCACCATACGGTGAACGGGCATCATCAATGTCCACCCAGTCTAAAATACAATCAGCAAGGTCTATAGGCAAGCCCATATTAATAAAAAATCGTTGTGTGATAATATAATAGGGTGTTTGGTCAACAAATTCATTAGCCAGAACACTTACATTTATTTTTGAATTTTCATCTTCAATAAGCAATTGGATGCTACCATTTTCCAGTGGGATTTCAGGCAAAGGAAGAGCCCAAATATCTTTATATGAATCAACATTAGGGTCTGTTTCAATGTCCCCACTTAAAAAATTTGCAATTGAACCTTTTTTATCAGCTTCAAGTAATTCTATAGCTAAATTTATCCCTGAACGTGCAATCCAATAAGCCTTTTGCCTGTTAGTAAATGATTGTAGGTATCTGGTATTTGTTTGAGCTAAAATTAAAAATTCAGATGAAATTGATATAATAGCAGCAATGATAATTAATACAATTATCAAAACATAACCCCGATTGGTTCGCTTTTGATATAATTTTTCTATAGATTTTTTTATCAGTATTAACATGATTATATGTAACTATCTGCTTAAATTAATATATGATATGAATACAAATTTTTCATCATTGCCATTTGGATTTTTGATAATTAATGTAGTTTTTACTGCATTTGGAAATCTACGATATTCACGTGAATCCCATTTGTCGGTAAATTTTTGAGCTATTCCAAATTCAAATTTACAATCAACAACATTGGATAGTATATATGAACTATCGCCACCATTAAGAGGGTCTTCATCATAAGTAATATCACATCTTCTCATCAGATAGTAAAGATAGTTGCCATTTTGATCAGGTTGTTCCATTTGTTTTAAATAATATCCTACTTCAAAAACATCGGTTTGTGGCATTGAATCAGATAGTTTACCTGAAAGCAAAATATCCACTGAATTGATTGTAACAAAATCAACTTTCCCTAAACTTTTATTGCCATATTCATTACTTCCAATAAAAAAAAGTTTTTCTTTAAATCTATCAAAATATGCACATGAAAAATCACGGTTCATTCTATAAATAGCTAAATTAACTTCTTCATAAAAAAGTGCAGTTTTTGATAAATTGTTCACTGATTGAATAATTGAGTGATGAGCGGTATATATCATAATAAGAATAATTGATGATACTGCAGTTGCCACCAGAATTTCAATAAGCGTAAATCCATTATTAGAATATATATTTTTTAAATGTTTCATTTTAGTGTTTTGGGTATATATATGATATGCTATATGAGCGTTCCTGTTGTCTTTCCAACCATTTAACAGTAATAACAACCTTATATGCATCTATTGGCCCAATCATGGCGTTTTCATAACGGGTGATAGTTCGTGAAAAGCTGAAACCTGGATAATCCGAAACTGGTTCATCCTGCAAATCAGGACCACGTTGATTGTCTATTAAAAATTTATTCATCTGGCTTTGGGCTATGAGCATTGCTATAGTTAAGTTTTTGTTTTTAGTAATTCCGAATATCCCGGATGACACTGCGCTCATAATGCCTAACATGGCAATTGATAATATGGCTATTGAAACAAGAATTTCTATCAGGGTAAATCCTTTATTTGATGTCTTCATATGTAGTATACCCTTTTTCTACTTTAGATACTTTTATATAGGGATTAATAATCAATGACCACTCTTCCTCATTGTTTGTTAGTATGTGAACAATTGCTCCACTGGTTGCTCCAGAAGAATATACTGGTATCATAACATTACCGGAAGTATAAGTTGAACCATCTGGTAGCAGCACTTCTTTTATAGCAAATGAATCAGGGAATTCTCTTGCTTTTAATAATTTATTTGGATTATCTATAAATTCTGAATTATCATTAAGAATTGCAACGGATATACCATTTGTACGTTCAAATAGTGTATTTGAAATATCTGAAATCTCATTTTCCTTGCTGTGACAATGGATTACAATAAAATTGGTACGATGGTTAATAAATGCATCGTCAAATGTTTTTGTAACTATCGTACTAAAAATTAAAAAATTATCCCGTGCTGATGAAAGATAATTAATAATACGAGGCATTACAACAATAGACAATACAGAAAATACTGCAATAACTACTATCAGTTCAATTAATGTAAAACCCTTGCTATTTGTTTTAAGGCATTTTATCATACATAACGGGTTGTTCATTGCCAGCTTGTTATGTCAGAATCAAATCCACTTCCACCTTCTTTGCCGTCAGCGCCATAACTCATTATCTCATAATCATTTCCATGCTGTCCGGGACAATTATAGACGTAAGGGTTCCCCCATGGGTCATTTGGAATTTTCTTTTTATCCATATAACCTTTTGGGTTGTAATTTTGTGGAATGGGATCAGTTGTTGGTTTTTCAATAAGTGCTTGAAGACCCTGTTCAGTTGTTGGATAATTGCCATTATCCAGATAATAATGGTCCAGAGCCATTGAAAATGCAGCTATCTGCTGACGTGCAGCTTCAACCTTTGCTTTCTGAGGTATATCCATAAACCTGGGGAC
The DNA here is from genome assembly GCA_037481795.1 of Spirochaetota bacterium. Lineage (GTDB taxonomy): Bacteria > Spirochaetota > UBA4802 > UBA4802 > UB4802 > UBA4802. Next base: position 37,900 of record JBBFLA010000003.1, on the reverse strand, counting down.
AACTACAATTGATAGTATTGCAATTATTGTGATGACAATTAACAATTCTATAAGTGTGAAGCCTTTATCGTTGTTACAATATTTTAAAATTCTTTTAATAAACAGAAGTAAATTTTGTAACTTCATATTTTCCCCCTTAAAAAAAGTTGTATTATAAATTATTTAACTATTAAATTCATTTCAAAAATTGGCAATAGAACAGAAATTACTATTAAGCCAATAACAAATCCCATACAAACAATAATGATAGGTTCTATAAGGCTTGTCATGCTATTGATTGATAATTCAATTTCATTTTCATATATTTTGCCAATGTTAAGCAACATTTCATCTAAAGTATCACTTGATTCGCCTGCGGCAATCATGCCAATGATGTATTGTGGTAAAAACTTTTCTTTTGATAATGCATTTGAAATTGAAGACCCTTCCTGTACCATTTTGGCTGCTTTTTTTATATTTTCTTCTATAAGTACGTTTCGCATTAAGCGTTGAACTATCTCAAATGATTTTATTACATCAACTCGGTTGGATAATAGAATTCCTAAATTATAGGTGAATCTGTGGATTAATATTTTTTTATATAGCGAGCTTACTACTGGTAATTTTAACTTTAATTCATCTAACTTTCTTCTTCCTTCTTCTGTTTTTTTGTATCGGTTAAAGTAGTATATACCTAATATAATAATTATAACAATAACATACCAGAATGAAGTAATAAAATTACTGATACCCATTACTATTTTGGTAGGTATTGGTAAATCTTTACCTAATTCTGCAAACATTCTACCCAATGAAGGTATGATACTTACCATCAAGAAAGTAACAACAGCAATGGCAAACATGATCATAAAAGCAGGATACCATAATGCTGATTGAACTTTACTTTTTAATAAATTCTTCTTTTCTTCTAAATCAGCTAAGCGCTCAAGAGCATTATCAAGTGAACCTAAACTTTCACCAACGCGAATCATATTTATATACATTTCATTAAAAATATAATGATGCCTTTCAAGTGCATTAGACAGAGAGGAGCCTTCCTCAACTTTTGTTTTAATATCAATGATTGCTCTTTTAAAGATTGGGTTTTCAATCTGGTCAATAATTGTTGATATTGATGTTAAAAGAGGCATTCCTGCTTTAAGCATGGTTGATAATTGTCGTGAAAAAGTACTTATCTCTTTTGCACTCAGTTGTAAACTTATATAGTATGATATCCTATCAATTATTGTATTAAAAATATTAGTGGAAATTTCAGGAGTAGCTGCTATTTCAGAATCCTGCTTTGAAATTTTTACTATATATAAACCATTAGCTCGTAAGCGTTGCCGTGCAATGACTTCAGATGGTGCATCAATAATATCTGCTACAGATTCACCTTTACTGGTAAGAGCAATATATTCAAATATCATGGCTTAACTAACCCGCAATACTTCTTCTAACGTTGTAATGCCGTGAAGAGCTTTTTCTATGCCATCCTGTAATAGTGTTTTCATGCCATTTGAAATTGCTTTTTCTTTTATCTGTACTGCATCCGCATGTTCCATGATCAATTTTCGTATATCATTGGTAACAGGGAGTAATTCGTAAATTCCTGTTCGGCCTAAATAGCCGGTGTTGATACATTTATCACAGCCCTTGCCTCGGTATAATTTTTTCCCCTGGATTTGAGAGGGCTTAATACCCAGATCCTTGAGCAAAACAGAATCGGGTTTGTATGATTGTTTACAGTGAGGGCAGATGGTGCGTACCAACCGTTGAGCTAAAAATGCATTGACTGAGGACGCAATAAGAAATGGTTCAACACCCATATCAAGCAGACGGGTAATCCCACTGGCAGCATCATTGGTGTGAATGGTTGAAAAAACTCTATGACCAGTCAACGCTGCCTGGATTGCAATTTCGGCTGTTTCTAAATCGCGTATTTCACCAACCATTATTATATCGGGGTCCTGACGTAATATTGACCTGAGTCCTGCTGCAAAGGTAAGATCAATTTTTGGCTTAACCTGCATTTGCCCAACACCATGAAGCTGGTATTCTATTGGATCTTCTACTGTTAATATGTTTACATCCTCAGTATTAAGTCGTGTTAAAACACTGTACAATGTTGTTGTTTTACCACTACCAGTTGGTCCTGTAACAAGTATTATTCCGTGTGTTTTTTTGATTAAGTCATTAAATACTTTTAATGTTTCTTTGGAAAACCCCAGGGAATCCAGATCAAATTTCATGTCACTTTTATTGAGTAATCTTAAAACAATCCGTTCGCCATAATATGTTGGGAATACTGAAACACGGATATCTATGTCCTTTCCTCCAACTTTTAATTGTATTCTTCCATCCTGAGGAAGACGGTTTTCGGCAATGTTTAAATTAGCCATGATTTTAATTCGGGATATAATGGCTGCCTGATATTTCTTTGGTGGAGTAAACATATTATATAAAATACCGTCAATTCTGAACCGTATGACGAGATCTTTTTCAAAGGGCTCTATATGTATATCACTTGCCCGGTCTTCTATGGCCTGTTTGATTACAGTATTAACAAGACGGATAATGGGTGCTTCATTGGCCATATCAAGAATATCTTCAGTTTCGGTAATAGGGGATGTCAAAATTTCAAAATCAGATTCTTCAAGGTTTTCTATGACCGATGTTGTTGAGTTTTCTTTTACAAGTTCAAAATGATTATTAATTATTTTTAAAATTTCTTTTTCAGGTGATAGAACAGGCACAATTTTGAAATTTTCAAAGATAATCTTTATGTTATCTAATGGCTGAATTAAAAGAGGATCATTGATGGCAACTTTAATAATGTTCTTTTTTACATTTACAGAGTAGGGGGCTATTTTATATCGTTTTAGAAACTGTGCTGGAATTGCATTGAGTATATTTTCATCATCATTAAAATTCAGTGTTTCAGCAAATTCCATTGAAAATTGTGCTGCCAGTGCTTTTAATAAATCTGATTCATTAATTAACCCTTTTTTTATAAAGATCTGGCCTATTTTCAACGGTGTTGTTTGTTGCGATAGAAGGGCATCCTGAAGATCTTCATTGTTGATTAATCTTTTGTCAATTAATATCTGCCCAATTTTTTTATTCTTAATACCTATCATAGCTAGTCTAATTGTAATCTTCTTTGTTCTTCGCGTTTTTGTTCAGTTAGCGCATCAATTTTTGCTTGTTTCGTAACAATATGAGGTGTAATAAATACCAAAAGATTGGTTTTTTTGTATTCAACAACTTTGCGTTTAAAAAACCAGCCTAACAAAGGTATATCACCCAAAATAGGAACTTTTGTTTCTTCAACACTTTTATTGTTGGTAATTAATCCGCCTACCACTATTGTTTTACCATCTGCAATATTAATTTTTGTTTTAATATCCCGCTTCCCCAATTTAGGAGGAATTACTGATCCTGATTCAAGCACTGTTGTTTGACCAAGAACGGAATTCACTTCCTGATATAAATCTAAGGTAATACTATTTTGGGATGTAATATGAGGTGTAAGCTTCAGTTTTACCCCAACAGATTTATATTCATAGGTATAAAACTGAACACCAGTATCACTTATTCTATTGTTGGTTGGGACAGGAATTTCTTCCCCTACATTTATCTCAGCTTCCTGATTGTCAGTTGTAAGGATTTGTGGTGTTGATAAAATATTATAATGTTTTTCAGCACCAGTTGCATTTAACAATGCAAATCCCAACATAGATTTATCTGAAAGATAACCAATCTGGAATCCTGTTGATAATGGCACTGCAATTTTTTTGCCTGTCATGCCTGATGGAAGTGTATACGATGGTGGGGTTCCCTGTATTGATGAACCACCATACAGATGCGAGCTATATTGGTCACCCAGCATCCAGTCTATGCCAAAACCCCAGCCACTATCCGCAGATACTTCAATTATTAATGCTTCAATCAACACCTGTTCACGTACAATATCCAGCTGGTCTATGATATTTTTTATCATCCTGAATTCTTCAGGTTTAGCTGTTATTATGAGTGAATTGGTTTCTTTATTTGCTATGATCGATAGTTTCTGTTTATCAGTTATTGCTGATTTGGCCTGAGCAATTTGCTGCGCCTGTTTGGTAACATCCACCTGCTGTGATTGATCGCCTTTACTTATTGCCGCATACTCTGCAAAAGGAATCCTGGATAAAACTGCAGCCAGCTTTTCAGCATCAGCATTTTCAAGATGCACAACATTAATATCGCCTTTTATGGTTTTATCAATTTCAAGTTCCTGAATTTTTTTGTCAAGCGAGGATGCAATTTTGATTAAACCATGTATTTCAGATGCTGTACCGCTGTAAATAATTATATTTAAGTCACGGTAAACAATAATGTCAGTATTAGGCGATTTTAATGCTCTCAAAACATTTGCAATCTGTTCAGCGTCAGCATTTTTGATTTCCTGTAAATACGTAATTGTTTGGTCATCTGAAGGAACAATCTGCTTTTTTGTAGTATCAATAATTACTTCAACATTTTTCTTGATTGCATCTTTTATGGGTAATATTTTTATAAGATTTTCGGATTCAACCACTGCAAATCCTTTTAATTCAAGGATTGCTTTCATTACTTCGTATGCATCTTTGACAGGTATCTTCTTTACTGATGAAATTGTAATTTTACCCCTAACACGTTCATCAATAACAATATTTTTCCCTATAAGTTGGCTCATAACGCTTAAAAATTCAGATAACTCAACATCTTTAAAGTTGAGGGTGAAATATTTTTCTTCTTCTTTCTTTTTACCTTTGATTTTTTCAATCTTAATTTCTGGTTTTGATTGAGTTTCTTTTGGCTCATCTTTTGGTGTAATGATCTCAGCCTGTGGAGTTTGAAGCTCAGCAGGTTTTTCAGGGTTAGTATTTTCTTCTTGAGCATAAAGAAAAGATATAATTAATATGATTGAAAGTACAGTAAACAGATAGTAATTAAAATTTAATTTATTTTTTTTCATTGAACCACCAGTAAAGCCATATATTTAATAGTATATGTTTTCTAATCCGAAACATTCAGATCATAAGTAATCATCTGGCCTGAGCGTTCCAGTTCAATAACAAAACGTGTATCAGTTTTTAATGTTTCCCACATCTTCATCAATTTTTCAGTACTATCAATTGGTTGCCCATTAATTCTTTTAACTATATCACCACTACGGGCTCCCATTGAATACAAAATATTAAAAGGAGCAACAGAAAAAAGTTTAAACCCTTCTATTTTTCCACCAACACGATATGGCCCAGCTCTAACACCATTAAGTGCATTGTCAAGATTGTTTAATACTTTTTGCTGAATTTCTGACTTGCTGATAGATTTTACAATTTTATTTGGAGAACTTTGATGTGATAATTGCGGCCCGGAACTTGAAGAAGGTGATTTTTCTTTAGCAAACATGTCAATAACTTCAACTTTATCATCTTTTTTTAAATATACTTTTGCATTATCGATTTTAATGAGCTTGAACCCATATACATCCATCCCAATCTTATAAATTTGTGCTGAATTTTCAGATTGTTTTTTAATTAAAGCCCTTGCAATGTTTGATGGACCGGAGATAGTTCCCAATACTACTAATTCATTTATTTCACTGCTTATTGAAGCTGCACCGGAGCTATCTACAGTTGCTACTTTAAAAAAATTAGAATCAAGCATTGATTGATATTCATTAAAACTCTTTAATGATGTTGTTGGTGGTTTATACCTTGTGTGGACATAATTTTTAAAATCAGCAGGTTTCATAAAAAATTTTATACCCTGATTAATAACCTGAGCAGTGATAAAAGAAAATAGGATTACACTGATTGTGTTAATAGCTTGTATTTGTATCCTGGTCATATTCAGTATTCTTTACATAAATTTAATGATACACCGCAAAAAACAAGATACATACTTTGTATGATACTGATACAATGTAAACAAAATAATATAGAAAATTTAAACCGTCTATAAAGCACAAATCACTATACATTTTAAGTATAGTGAATTGAGTATTAAGTTACAAAAATTGATATATAAATACTAAATGATGTCAATAATTATTAGTATTATTATTAAAAATATTTATGCTGCATACAGGTCAATTGATTTAATATCTGAAATTGGTATATGAAATTCCCTATTTTTATTTCTGACAATAATATTATTTTTTTCCAGGCGTACATTATTCTGCAATTCAATGATTTCTCCATTTACAAGATGTATTACAATTTCCAATCCTTTGATTGAGATATATTTTTTTAGCTGCTTTATAAATGAATTGGTTTTCTTTTTTGTTGGCATAAGTACCTCACATGATAAAATTTATGTCTCATATATTTATTATGTCGGATACATTGAAACATCAGTTAAGCAAAATTTTTATTGGTATATATATATCGATAACGATAATAATATTGATTTTTTTCCTAATATAAAAGAATATTGTTGGTGCTGTAATTGTAATTTGTTTAAGTGAATTTATACTATATATTGAAATTATAAGGTGAGTATTAATTCTTTTTTGACTAATTTAAAAAGGATTTCATAAATGAGATAGTAAAGGTTTAATGTATTTTCAGGAGGAATGCCTTGATGATTAAAAAAAACAATTTAATTTTTATTCTTATATTGATTTTGATATTCATTATAATATCAATAACATACAAATCCTTGGTTGTTGCTGAGGTTCTTCACCTGTCTAAATGGAAATATGCTGCAAGCAAGTCAGATAAGGGCTATCATGATGCCATGAAATTGCCATTTAAGCCATTAAAAGGTACCAATAATTTACATACATTAGTTCCCGACTATGAAGGATTTGTATGGTTACGTTACGATTTTACCGCTTCTGAAGCATTAATAAATGAGCCATTAATTGGAGTATTGTTAGGAAGAATAATGATAGCAGATGAAACGTATTGTAATGGTGAGCTTATTGGAATTACGGGACAATTTCCTCCAAAATTTTTTAGTGAATGGAACAAATATAGATTATATATGTTACCAAAAAGTCTGCTGAAAACCAATGAAAATAATGTATTACTCATTAAGGTTTATGTCAACAATGAAGGATCTATAGCTGGAAAAAATATTATTGGGAACTATAAAGAATTAGAAAAGGAATACGATTATTTAGACTTCATAGATTCAAGGATAAACGCAATCATTTCTTTTCTCTTCTTGTTAGTTGGCTGTTATTACATATTAATGTTTTCATTGCGTAAAAAAGACATAGAAAATTTATATTTTGGATTAACATGTATTGCATTTTCTCTATATTTAATAAATTTTTTTATTACCCGTCTGCCAGGATTTAATTATAATCTTATATCATATCTTTTATTTCAAAAAATTATCTTTGTTTTAATTTTTGTAATAACTTATTTATTATCGAGGTTTTTAACAAGGTATCTAAATATTACTGATAATAAAATCATTAAAGTTTTATTAATTTTTGCAACTATTGTACCTTCAATACTATTATTATTGGCAAAGGATTATCCAGGATTTCTTAATCTGCGATATAAAGTAATTCTATTTTTTATAATTCCTGCAATCTATATAATTTCTATTACAATCATTGCTCTAAAACAAAAGAAAAAAGAAGCTAAAATTTTAATAATTGGAAGTATTCCATTATATTTTTGTGCTTTCTGGGATATAATTGTTCATAATATTTTAAAAATAGATGATGCTATATACCTTATGGGTTTTGGCTTTCCATCATTTTTAATATCTATTGCAGCAATATTAGCAATTAAAACAGTTCAGTTTCATAATGAAGTGGAAGAATTAAATGTAACATTAGAGAAAAAAGTTGAGGATAGAACTCGACAGTTATATGAAGCAAATCAGGAATTAAAACTTGCGTTGAACCAGATACGCGAACAGCAGGAAATTGCACATAGAGACATGATAATGGCAGTTAATGTTCAGCGCAGTATTATACCACAAAAAGCCCCAATTGTTGATAATTATGAAATAGGAATATATGCTCAGGCAATGTCAGGAGTGTCAGGTGATTTTTATGATTTTTACATTGAAAATGATAAATTAATGGGAATTGGATTATTTGATGTTTCCGGGCACGGTATAGCCTCCGGTTTGTTGACAATATTGTCAAAATCGATCGTTTTTCGTCATTTCATGAAACTTATTAATTTACATTTAGGCAAAGTAATAGAATTAATCAATAATGAATTAATACAGGAACTGGAAAGTGTTGATAATTATTTAACAGGTATTCTTTTACGTTTTAGTGGTGATAAGGTAGAATATGTCAATGCTGCCCATACTGAGATGCTTTTAAAACGCAAAGAAACAAATAGCGTTCTGGTGTGTGCTCATAAAGAAAGAGATATAAAAGGAATGTTTTTAGGAAAAAGTGTATTCCAAACTACATATACGCCCCTTCAATTCAGCATAAGACCCGGGGATCAGCTGTTAGTATACAGTGATGGTCTAACTGAACAAAAAAATAAAGATGCTGAAGAATTTGGATTTGAAAGGCTTAAAGAGGCTTTTTTACACGCTCAAGGACGAACTGCACAGGAAATTTGTGATTATATAATTACGATATTCAATGAATTCAGGGGGGATGTGGGGTTTGGTGATGATGTAACAGTTATAGTATTGAAAAAGAAGTAATTATGCAGTATATCCCCAATCCTGCTTTATTAAACTCAAGCATACACCGTGGGCTATTGATTCAGTTTTTATGCTCTGGAATTCCATTAATGCCCGTTTATACATTGATATATATCCTGTATCATGAAATAGATCTTTTATATGAATATCTATTTGGGCAACTGGATCATTGTATATTTCAAACAAATCTCCGGTGAGGAGAATATAATCAGGCGAGAAAACATTTGTCACATCAAGTAATGCTTCGGAAAAAAACTTCAGTGCTGTATCAAGCTTTTCAAATATGCCTTCTGTTCTATTAATATAATGGTTGTTAAGTTTTGCTATTACATTATCGTAGCATTCATTTTCATCTATGGCATTTCTCTGCTGTAATAATTTGACAAATGCTTCATAGGAAAAATAGCAATCCAGGCATCCATTTCTTCCACAGATACATCGCTGCTTATCATCACAGACTTTTATATGGCCAATTTCCCCCCTACTGTTAACTATCGCCCCCTTATAAATGAGTCCAACAGCACTTGCTGCACGTGCTGAAACAACCATTATCCTGTCATAACGCTGATTAATATCAGATGTTGATAAAATGTATGAAATCATGCTGCTGATATTATGGTCAAAAAATATTCGTGTATTAGGAAATTTAGTGGATAACAGTTCATTAAAATTAAAATCCTTCAATTGTGGCATGAGTGTATATGATCGTAAGATTCCATTCCTGGTATCAATATCGCCAGGTACTGTGCAGCCTACAGCAACAAGATTGGTTGTAAACACAGGATTTTTTGATAACACTTCATCAATTTGCTGCAGTATAACACGGGTAAATTCTTCTTTTGAAATACTGCTGGAAATCCCAACTTTTGCTTTAGCTAAAACTATGTTGCTGAAGCTAACTATAGATGTATATACTGCTTTCTGATTGAACGTGATTCCTAAATATACTTGCTTATCATGGTTTAATGTATAAAATAATGCTTTACGACCTTTTTCCTTTTGTTTACCTTCAGTAGGTACTATTATACCGGTATTTTTTAAAATTTTAAAAGAGGTCATGATGGTATCCATAGAATATCCTGAATATCGTTTAGCTTCAGCTTTTGATAATACAGGATGTTGTCTGAAGATATCAACTATATGCTTGCGTTTATTTTCTTTTCGTTTGTTGATTTTTTCGCCATGTGCCATATAATTGCTCCTGAGTAAAATAAATTTCTTGACATATTATCGATAACGATTTTATTATGAAACCAACCAAATGATACTTAATAATATAACATTATTGCTCATTGTTTTTACTTATGCAAGAATTTTTTACAATTTAAAATAGGTATGCTTATGAATCAAGAAAGAAAAATAACTTTTAAAAATTTATTGTCATATGGCGTTGGTGATATTTTTGGTGGGGGTTCATTTGTTATTATCAATCTTTTATTCATATATTTTTTGACTGACATTGCAAAACTTGATCCAGCACTGGCTGGACTTGTTGTTTTGGCAGGCAAGGCATGGGATGCAATCAGTGATCCAATCATGGGTTATATATCCGATACTACCAGGTCAAAATACGGTAGACGCAGAATATTCTTTTTACTTGGTATATTCCCAATCATGCTTAGCTTTATTGCCATGTGGCTGCCTTTTTCATCTGATAGCCAGATAATAAAATTTATTTATTACGCCTGTGCTTATGTATTTTTCAGTACAGCCTTTACCATGGTGATGATTCCATATTCGGCACTCAATGCTGAGATGACACGAGAATATAAAGACAGGACGCGTTTATCAGGAGCACGGTTGATCTTTTCACAGATATCATCACTCATATCAGGTACTGTTCCCAAGATGGTTGTTGATGCATTTACAGATAAGGGTGAGGGGTTCCTTGTGATGAGTATTATATTTAGTATCTTTTTTGCATTGCCATGGATTATTGTATTTTTTGGAACATGGGAACTTCCAGATGTAAAGGTTGAAAATAAATCATTTACTGATTTTTTTAAAAACCTCTTCGTTATATGGACAAACAAATCGTTCAGGGTTCATATTGGGCTGTATATTTGTGCCTATTCAGCACTTGATTTAATCATGGCAATGTTTATTTATTATCTTACTTACTATATACAAAAGCCACATATTTTTACCAGGTGTCTTGGTGCTATGCTTGTGACGCAGGTTTTGTTTTTACCAGTATATGTCTTTATAGCAAATAAAAAAGGTAAGGGCTTTTCATATCGTGTAGGTGTAGGTATATGGGCGATAGCTCTCGTGAGCACTCTTTTATTTGATAGTGCCACTCCATTTCAATACATTATTGCACTTTCAGTGCTTATGGGAGCTGGCATGTCAGCAGGAACAATGATCCCATGGGCAATTTTGCCTTCAGTGACCGATGTTGGAGAACTCATAACTGGAAAACAGCAGGCAGGTGTGTATGCAGGGGCTATGACATTTATTCGGAAATTAGTACAGGCAATTGTGCTGGCTGTATTTGGTTTAGTGCTGAAAAAAATTGGATATAAAGCAAATACTGTTCAAACCACTGAAACATTGGAGTATCTACGGTTGTTATTTGCACTGGCTCCATCAACGTTTATGCTCTGTGGTATTCTGATTTCCTTAAAATTTAAAATTACACCTATAACACATCCAATTCTTATTCAGGAAATTAACAGGTTAAAATCCGGTGGAAGCAAGGATGAAGTTGAACCATTTGTTAAAAAAATTTGTGAAGTATTAACAGGATATAAATATGAAAATCTGTTTAAAAAGCAATAGGTGATAATCATGAAAGAAGTAACTCTTGGTGTTGTATGTTTTGCTCGTAAGACCTTTGACTACAATGCAGCCAGAGAAATTTATATTTCCATACAATCACAGCTAAAAAAGATTAAAGCTGTACAGTGGCATTGCTATAATGAACTTGTATTTGAAATAGAAGACGCACATAAAGCTATTACTTTTTTAAAGAAGAAAGATATAGATGCTCTTGTATGCATTAGTGGGACATTTCATTTAGGGCACTTAGCTCTGGAAGTGCTAAAACATGTAAAGGTACCGGTGATGCTGTGGGGACTTCCTGAATTACCATATGATGGCGGTAAAATACGGCTCAATTCAATTTGTGGCGTGAATTTAGATGCAAGCAATCTGTATAAGGCGGGGATACGAAACTACCATGCTCATTTTGGAAACACCATAGATACGGACTGGATTGGTGCCATTCGAATTATTTGTATGCTCAAAAATGCTAAAATTGGGCTGGTGGGCTATCACGCGCATGGATTTTTTAACTTAGATACATGGCACCCTGCATTGTATGCACAGTGTGGCACAATGATTGAACATTATGAGTTACAACATTTATTTAATTATCCTGTCAATCAGCAATACAAAAACCAGTATGCTGATATAATAGAAGGAAATTTTGATACAGGGGAAATTGATACTTCACAAAAACAAAAAGTTGTGGAATTAAGTTCCAGGCTGCACGCTTTTATGGAAGATAATAACCTTACTGCACTGGCAATACGCTGCTGGCCTGAATTTGCCGCTGAATTTGGCATTGCGCCATGTGCAGCAATGTCGTTGGTACAGGCACAGAATTTTGTCATTGCCTGTGAGGGTGACGTTGATGGTGCATTATCCATGTTGGCTCACAAAGCGCTTGGTGCACCAACACCATTCTTATTTGATTTTTCACAGGTAAATCTTGAAGAAAATTTTGCTTTACTATGGCATTGCGGTGTTGCGCCATTCACACTCAAAGATACCGCAAGCACAGCATCGCTTGATACCTATTTTGCTGCAGGCAAAGGTGTCACGGCAGGTTTTGTATTAAAACCTGGTGATGTGTCAATTTGCAGATTAGATTTTGATGGCAGTAACTATCGCTTATTATTGTTGAAAGCTCATGGCGTTACAATGGATAAATTGCTAAAAGGAACATATTTAAAAGTTACCTTTGATGTGCCTGTACGAAACGTTCTTGATACCATTATTTATAATGGTATTGCACATCATGCATCAATGGTATATGGTGATTTTATAAAACCATTTGAGATAGCAGCTCGCATTCAAAACTGGGGGATAGTGACATGCTAAAAATTGAACACAATGATACATCGTTTGCACTATATTACAAAAATCGCTGCATACTGAAGCACTCGTTAGACAGGCCGTGCGTAGCTGTAGGAAAAGGCAGTGCTACATACAACATGAAAGAAGGTAACTTTAAACTGAAAGATGCAGTTATATCAAAACAGTATTTGAAACATTTTACTATTACGGAAGATAATAATACAATAACAATACAATTAGAAGATGCTATTCAATTAACCATAACAGCAGATACATATTGCACTGTAGCTATTGAAGCAAAGAAACCGTTTAATAGATTCTGGCTGCATTGTATTGCCGATACTCATGAACATATCTACGGTTGTGGTGAGCAGTTTTCAAAATTGGATTTAAAGAAAATGAAAGTTCCCCTATGGGTACAGGAGCAGGGAGTAGGGCGGGGGCATGATTTGATTACATTTTTAGCCAATGTATTACATGGCGCTGGAGGAGCATGGTACACCACGTATTATCCGCAACCAACGTTTGTATCAAGCAGCAACTACTTTATCCACTGCAATGTATCCTCGTATGCAGAATTCAATTTTAAAAAGAAAGAGCATATACTTCATTTCTGGCAGATTCCTGAGTCATTGGTATTTGGTGTATATGAAAATCCAACTGATTGTGTAAAAGCAGTAGGGGATTTATTGGGGAGGCAGCCGCGACTGCCTCAATGGGTGCATGATGGCATGTGGATAGGAGTTCAGGGTGGCTCCGATATTGTAAAGAAAAAATTACAGGATGCACTTGATGCGGGAGTTAAGGTTTCGGCGCTATGGGTTCAGGACTGGGTTGGCCGTAGAGTTACCTGGTTTGGCAAGAGGCTTTTCTGGAACTGGAAATATAATGAAGATTTGTATCCCAATCTACCAGTATTTATTCAGGAACTATCGCACAAAAACATAAAATTTTTGGGGTATATCAACTGCTTTTTAAATTCTGAGGGTGACCTGTATAAAGAGGCTGCTTCAAGAGGGTATTTAGTACAAAATCAGGATGGTACAGTAAGAACGTTTGATACTACTGGAATAATTGCTGGCACTTTAGACCTCACTAATCCCCAAACGCGGGAATGGATTAAAAATGTTATCAAAGAATATATGATTGGTATTGGTCTTGGTGGCTGGATGGCCGATTTTGGTGAATACCTTGAAACTGATGTAAAGCTTTATTCAGGGGAATCTGCTGAATTGTACCACAACAAATATCCTGCAGAGTGGGCGCGCGTCAATTATGAAGCATTAAAAGAAGCAGGTAAACTTGGTGAGTTAGTGTTTTTTACACGGGCAGGGTATACAGGAACTTCTCAATACAGCACGTTGATGTGGGCAGGAGATCAGCTTGTTAACTGGAGTATACATGATGGATTGGCTTCAGTGATACCAGCTGCTATCTCATTGGGATTTTGCGGAGTGGGATATTTTCACTCGGATATTGGTGGATATACCACTATAGGCTGGATTAAACGCAGTAAAGAGCTTTTTATGCGCTGGGCAGAGTTAGGTGCATTTACGGCAGTAATGAGGACACACGAAGGCAATAGACCTGATGTAAACTGGCAATTTGACAGTGATAAAGAGACGCTACAGCATTTAGCAAAAATGACAAAAGTACATACTACCTTAAAACCATATTTTGAGCATTGTAAGGATGAGTATCATACTGATGGGCTACCACTGATGCGCCATCCGTACATCCATTATCCCAATGATGAAAAGCTTCATTCATTAAAGTATCAATTTCTATTGGGTTGCGATTTGCTGGTAGCACCAGTGTACAAAAAAGGTAAAAAGAAATGGAAGGTATATCTACCAGATGATAAATGGGTGCATATATGGTCAGGAAAAAAATATAACGGTGGATGGATTACGGTTGATGCTCCTTTAGGGCAACCACCTGCTTTTTACAGGGAAAATTCACAGTTCAAAACTATTTTTGAAGCAATAAAAGATATCACATAAATTATTTTTAGAAGATATATCAGCATTGTTATTATCTTCTTCATTTAATACGATGATATTTCATTATCATTATATGATATTCTATCAACTTTAATGCTTGCCAGAAATTTTCTACTCATTTTAATTTTCTAAAATAAAATAATTGACAGCTATAAAATTTAAAATTCTTTTTAAATAAAGAATTAATAATTCTTAAAAAGTATTAATTTAACATTATATAAAAGCAGGTATACTATAAGTATAAAAATTTTTTAAGGAAATTATAAGTAACATTAGATATATTGGTGAGAAATTCATTAATAAGAACAGGATGCCATTGAAGCTTTCATATAAAATTTCACAGATTAATAATACCATTTACAGAATTTCATTACCTCTCCCGGGTTATCCGCCATATGTTAATGTATATCTTTTTAAGGGAGATGTTAATACGCTGTTTGACACAGGGATATTCTGGACGTGGCGATTATTACGGAGTGCATTGAAGGAATTGGGGCTACAATTTTCTGATATTCATCAGATTATTCCTTCTCATGGACATGTTGATCACTATGGAGCAGCATACGCACTAACTAAAAGAAATAACCATGCTGAAGTAATCACTCACTATACCGATGCTAAACGAATAGAAGAAGGTATTTACGAAAAGCCATCTTTCATGTTGAAATTCATTGAATCAATGGGTGTACCTAAGTCATTAATAGTGCCGTTAGCATTTCTTGATTTAACATTTAAATCAATGGGTCATAGCGTGACTGTTACCCGTAAAATAATGGATGATGAATATTCATTGCAGGTTGGGAATTATAATGCAAAACTAATCTTAACACCAGGGCATTCTAAAGGTGCTATGTGTTTGTATGTTGAAAAAGAAGGTTTTTTGTTTTCTGGTGATCATATCGTACCTGGTGTAAAACCAATTATTTTAGCAGGTTTTGAACCAAATACATCATTTCCAGTTGCCCAAAGTCATAATATCTTTCATGTTTCACTGAAAAAGATTGAAAAATTAAGCCCAAAGTACATTTTTCCAGCTCATGGCGAACCTTTTCAGGAAAAATTGAATCGTTTGATAGTAAAATATCAGAAAGTATATAAATTGCGAAAGATGAGAATGTATAATTTATTATTGAGTAACGATTATACCGTTTATGGACTTGCACGAGAAGTATTCAAAAATCTTAAAGGGATAAATCTTGTGCTTGATCTATATTTGTCACTATCAGAAACATATACTCATCTGGAAGCTATGTGTGAAGAGGGCGATGTAATTAGATACAATTTTGATAATACATATTATTATACTGCAACATTATTATAAATTACAATTGACATATTTTATCGTTATCGATTTATTGTACATAATTATTACAGCAAATTCAGTACTATGAAACTATCACACAAAAAAACACTCTATCTGTTTTTAGCTATTGGGATTGCTTTAACAATTGGGTTATTGCCAATTGAGAAATTAACTGGCAATGAAATACAATTAACAACTCAGGGTAAATATTCTCTGGCGGTATTGGCGTTTGCAGTGGTAGCATGGGTAACTGAAATAATGCCATTTGCTATTACGGGGTTATTTTCTCTTTCGTTTTTGGTTATAACAGGATGTGCAAATCTTCATGATCTGGTAAAAGATGGTTTTGGTAATCAGGTTATTGTTTTTTTTATTGGAGTCATGATAATTGGAGCTATCGTTAATGAAACATCCTTTGTAACAATAATCACCCACAAACTGTATAAACGCTTCTATACACAACCCAAAACATTAATTTTTATAATTCTTGTTGTTGGCGCACTTTTAGCCGGCTTTGTAACCGAAATGGCTGCTGCTGCCATGTTATTGCCTTTTGCAGTTTCAATCTTAAAGCGAGCACATATAGAGCCACTCAAAGATAATTACGGTAAAGCAATGATGATTGCCTGTGGCTGGGGACCGGTAATAGGTGGCATTTCAACGCCTGCTGGTTCAGGGGCTAACCCGCTTACTATTGGGTTTTTAAAGGATCTGGCGCATATTGATCTATCATTTGCACAGTGGATGGTAATTGGTTTTCCATCAGCACTCTTGATGCTTCCTTTTGCATGGTTTATACTTATAAAAACTTTTAACATTGAAAATGTTAGTTTACATCCAGATACTGAACAAAATGAAAAAATTAATATCCCACCAAGTGATAAAATAATTGGCATATTGTTTATAGTAACAATATTGTTATGGATAGTTGAACCTTTATTGCATAAGCTATTTCCATCATTACAGTTTGTAACCATGTCATTTGTTGCTCTAACGGTTGCATGTTGTATGTTTTTGCCACCATTTGCACCGTTAAGCTGGCATAAGGTTGAACATTCTATTAATTGGGGAGCAATTGTTTTAATTGTTTCTGGGTTAGCACTGGGAACAACAATATACAAAACGCAAGCGGCCAGATGGCTTGCATGGGTACTATTTAAAAATCTTAATCTTTTGCATCCTGTTATTATGGTTTTTACAGTAGTCCTGGGAGTTTCCATTATAAAAGTTATGTTTTCAAGCAATACAGTAACTGGTATCATAATGGTACCATTGCTCATAGCACTATCTGGTGCTATTGGGGTTGATCCTGCACTGGTTGCAATACCTGCAGGATTGACATCATCGCTTTCTTTTATACTGGTAACATCAACACCAACTATTGTGATTCCATATACAGCAGGATATTTTACAATTGCTGATATGGTGAAGCCGGGCATATATATGACCATCGTTTCATCTATATGTGTCACAATCAGTTTTTTAATTTTTGGTTCTTTTTTTAACATCATAACCTGGTAAACGCTTTATTTAAAAAAAGTAAAATGTAAAAATTATTTTTTTTGCGATAGTTACTGTTTATGGAGGAATTCATGAGTACAATAACAAAAGAACAATTAGAACACCTTGCAAAAGAGTTCAGATATGTAATAACCGACATGATATGCAGAGCCGGTTCAGGTCATTTAGGTGGCTCATTGAGCCTGGTGGAGATAGTTACCACGCTATACTATCGTATCATGAAGATTAAGCCTGATAATCCTTCATGGGAAGACCGTGACAGACTTGTTTTATCAAAAGGACATGCTGGACCAGTTTTATATGTAGTGCTTGCGTATTTAGGCTTTTTCCCCAAAAGCTGGCTGAAAACATTAAACCAGAATGGTACCAATTTACCAAGCCATGTTGATCACAATAAAACACCAGGCATAGACATGACCGCTGGTTCATTAGGACAGGGTTTATCATGTGCCAGTGGTATGGCCTATGCAGCTAAACTCAATAAAAAGTCGTATAACGTTTATTGTATTATTGGCGATGGTGAAAGTAATGAAGGGCAAATCTGGGAAGCTGCAATGTTTGCAGGGCATAATAAACTGGATAATCTTATAGTAATTTGTGATTATAATAAAATGCAGATTGATGGAAAAACCGATGAGGTAATTACACTTGAGCCCCTGGCTGATAAATGGCGTGCATTTAATTTTGAGGTTTTTGAAATGGATGGGCATAACTGGGATAAGATATATTCCACCATTAATAGAGCAATTGCAGTAAAAGGGAAACCAGCAATGATTATTGCCCATACAATAAAAGGGAAAGGCAATGCAGAAGTTGAAAATAAAGTAGCCAGCCATAATATTAAGATTAATAATCAGTCAGATTATGATAAGTATATGAAAGGTTTGGGTTATACAATGCAATTACCATATTGACTTTTGTTGTAAGATAAATGCCGGTTAATCTTATGAACTTTAATAAAAAATAATTTTTACATTTGTTTTAAGGAGAAACAAAATGAGCTATCAAGATATGGAAATGCGAGCAGTATATGGATTAACATTGTGCGAATTAATGGAACAAGATAAAAATGTTTTATGCCTGGAAGCTGATTTAAGTAAAGCTTCAGGAACCAATCCAGCTGTATGTACTGCATTCCCGGAAAATTTTATAAATGTTGGTGTTGCCGAAGCAAATATGATAGGGCTTGCTGCAGGATTAGCACGGGAAGGTAAAATACCATTTTGTGCAAGTTTTACCTGCTTTGCATCACGAAGGGTTTATGATCAGATTACCATCAGTGTGGCGTATGCCAATACCAATGTGAAGATAGTGGGAACTGCACCTGGCATTACACAGGGACCAAACGGTGGAACACATATGGATTTTCTGGATTTAGCAATTATGCGTGCCATGCCAAATATGCATGTATACAGCCCATGTGATGTATATGAACTTCGTGCTGTTATGAAATATATGGCAATGCATCATCAACCAACTTATATGCAACTATTGCGGCCTAAGATGCCAGTAATATTTAATGAAGACTTCACATTTAATCCAAAAAAAGCAACACTAATTTTTGAGGGTAGTGACATTACAATTGTATCTACAGGTTATACCACTCATTTAGCAGTTTCTGCTGTCCAGGAATTACAAAACGAGGGAATAAAAGCAGAGCATCTTCACTACAGTTCCATAAAACCATTTGATGAGGACTTGCTTATACAATCAGCAAAGAAGACTGGTTGTGTTATAACTGTAGAAAATCAAAATATCATTGGTGGATTAGGTGGAGCTGTCTGTGAAGTATTAACTGAACAATTTCCAGTAAAAGTAAAGCGACTGGGTATACAGGATGCATTTGGAGAAGTTGCTACAGAAGAATATTTACTTAATAAGCATGGATTTAATGTGGAGCATATTGTCAAAACTTGCATAGATATGATTAAAAGCAAGAGGGGGAATTAAACAATGAACTTTGTCATTGGGTCAACACGTGCTGGATTGCAGCTTAAACGTGCAATCATTGATTATCTTATAAAGCAAGGTCATCAGGTAGAAGATGTGGGAATGAAGGACGAAGAGCATTTTGTTCCATACCATATAGCAGCTGCCAATGTAGCGTCCTTAATTTCACAGGGAAAATTTGAAAAGGGTATTATAATATGTGGTACAGGAGCAGGTAGTGCAATTGTTGCCAATAAATTCAAGGGTGTCTATGCAGTACATTGTACCAATTCTTTTGAAGCAAAGAAAGCATCAGCTATTAACAATGCAAATGTACTTGTACTGGCCGAATGGATTACACCTGCAAATCATGCATTTGAGATAATAAATGATTGGCTTTCAACACCATTTGGAAGCGGCTTTGAAGAAGAATGGCAAAAATTTTTAGCCAATTGCATTAATGAAATCAAAGAAATGGAAGACAAAAATTTTAAGTAAATAATAAAGCTAAATATAAAGAAGTGTTACAAGAATCAGGGCGATAGTTACTGTTTTTTTATAATAATAGTTATAATTTATTATATATGAAATATTTTATTATAGTTATCTAATGTGACATAATATATCTTATCGGAAGTAATATATGAAGTATAGAAGTATTGAAGTATAAACGTAAAAAATGTTTATAGACAAAATTATTTCTATTACGGTATATGGCTGATAGTTATAATGTATCTCTTTTTAAGTTGTGCAATACATATCTTTCAATATTCATTATAGGATTTAGCAGTGAAAAAGATATGTTTTATATTAATTATAGCATTTATCATTAGTTATTGTTCTAAAATACATTCAAAGATAAATGATACGGTAACTATCACATTTATTGGCGATGTCATTATGCATGGCCCTGTAAAATCATTTGCTTTTAGAAATAATATTAATGATCCAAAAACTGGCAAATCCATAAACAATGGTGGTTTTGACATACTTTTTGAAAATATAAAACAGGAGTTTACATCATCTGACTATGTAGTGGCAAATATGGAATTTCCAATTGCTCCTCCATATACAAGCAAAGCTTTTATTTTCAATTGTCCGCCGTATGTTTTAGATGCATTCAAAAAAATTAATATTAACATGGTTACTATTGCAAATAATCATATACTGGATCAGGCGTACGATGGATTGCTCAGCACTATTAATATGTTGGAATCAAAGAATATTCAGTACATAGGTGTCATTAAAAAAAATAATAATAATACAACAAACGGAATTATTGTTGGCAACAAAGAAGTAAAAGTTGGTATTATTGCCTATACAGGGGTTTTGAATTATGATCTATCGAAAAAATATAAAAATTACATACATATTAATAATTTTTATGATACTAAAAAAGTATTAGATGATATTACTGAAATAAAAAATAAGTGTGATTTTCTTGTAATGATTGCTCATATTGGCAATGAATACAGTACTCAGCCATCAAAAAATGATATGAATATTATCAGAACATATTGCCAGGCTGGTATTGATTGTGTTATTGGGCATCATCCACATGTCATACAGCCTGTTGAACAATTTACATCGTTAGATGGACGTACATGTACAGTATTTTATAGCCTGGGAAATTTTATAGCAAACCAGTCATCAACTCATTATGATTCAAAAAGTGGTGTTAAATGCAGTACTCGTGAAGGTTTAATTGTTAGTTTAATACTGGAAAAGGATGAAAAAAAAAGGATATATCATAAATTCAATATTATTCCTATTATGATTTATAATGTTCCTGACACAGAGTCAAAATATAAATATGGCAGAAGAATACAACCTATTGCTTTAAAACAATATATTCGTAAAAGGCAGGAAGATAAAAATGATAATAGCATTGAAATTAAAAAAATAAATAATAGAATTCAAGAAATAAAGAAACATTTATTTTTATATGGTTTACATGAAAATATAATTTATTCAGATTAAAAAAACATTTCAGTCTTTTTTTATATTTTATATTAAAGATGCAATGATCATCTTCTGTACATTTTCGGTTCCATCAATAAACATCATTGTTTTTGCAAAATCGTTTAATTGCTTCATTTCACCTGTATCAATAATTGACCGGTAACCTAAGGTATCCATACCAAAATTAGTAATATCAATTAATAATCTACTGGCATATAATTTTGCCATTGAAGCTTCTTTGGTGAATGGCTCGTTATTATCTATTTTTTCACATGCATCTGTGTATAATAAACGTGCTGCGTGCAATCGTGTTTCAAATTCAGCTACAGGGAAACTTATTCCCTGGAAATCAAATAGATACCTGGAAAATTGCTTTCTTGTTTTTGCATGGTTAATAATAATATCAAGTGCATGTTGAGCAGCACCAACACAGCATGCAGCAACAAGAGGCCTTCCTTTATCAAGCATTTCAGTTAGTAAAAAATATCCACTCCCTTCATCGCCAATCTGGTATTGAGAATCAATTGTAACATTATTAAAAGTAACAGAACCTATCACACTATGAAAAAATGAAGATGCTTCAAGTTTTTCAAATGAAATGCCATTAGCAGTTTCAGGAATAAGAAATGCATTCAATCCTGCCCTCCCCTTTTTGCTGCTTTGAGCTATTACAAGATAGTAAGAGGCTATGCCACTATTAATTACTATAACTTTCTTTCCATTAATTAAGATTTTAGTATCTTTTTTTATTGCTGTAGTTTGAATGGATGTTATATCAGAACCTGCCTGTTCTTCGGTTAAGCAAAAAGCTAGTGGCTTTTGTGTATTGCTGACAGCATTCAGCAACCATTCCCTTTTATCATTATCTGCAAACGACTTTATGAGTTCATAGCAGTGTATTGTTGTTAGTAATGTAGGTAAAGTATTATAATAATTATATGCAAGTGTTTCAAAAATAACACCAGCATGGCCAAATGATGCAGACAAACCGCCGTATTCTTCATGTAATAATAATACATGTAATTTATGTTTACAATATATTGAATAATATGCAAGCGCACGTTCCAGATGAGGTAAATCATTTATGAAAGAAGATTGTGCATCAAGCATTTGTAAACATTCATATAAAGATTTATTAAGTTCTTGAGGTAACAATATATTACTCATCGTGTTTTCTCCAGAGAAGAAAATCAATAAATTGATCTAATTGTACTAATTCTTGCTTGTTCAATTGATTAATCTTATATGTAATCAGGTCTAACAATTCATCATAAAGTATATTTTCATAATCGTCTAACATTTGTTCATCATCAAGAAAGTAAGAAATTGGTTTTTCAAGATGTTCAGCAATTAATTCAATCTGATGAAAATATATTCTACGCTTTCCTAATTCATAGTTGGACAATGCAGCCTGCGTTATACCAAGCATTTTGGCCAGTTCAAGCTGAGTTATGCCTTTCTCTTCACGGGCTAATTGTATTTTTCTACCTATTTGTTTTAAAGCCATGTAAATTTTCTAACATTAGTTAATTTGCACTAAATCAAATTTATGTATAAATAATAATCAAGTAAAAAATTAAATAAACAAGTTGACAAATATAACAAATATAACAGAAAATATAACAAAATGTTATATTTTAGAATTTATTATGAAATTAACAAAGTGGTAAAGTGATGAAATATAAATTAAGGGAACAGTATAAAGAAGTAAAATAACTATAAAATTCTTGGAAACGAGTAAATTATTTTAGAGGAGGCTTATTATGTTTGATTTTGTTATGACTGATGAACAGCTGAAATTGCGTAATGAAGCGCGTGATTTTGTTAAATGGGTACCACGGGAAATGATACTTGATATGGACGCTGAAAAAATTCACTTTCCAAAAGAATTCTTGAAAGAAGCAGGGAAAAGAAATTTATTGGGCATACGATTGCCAAAAAAGTATGGTGGTCGAGAGCTTAAGTGGGTAGATGATTGTATAGTTGCTGAAGAAATTGGTGTTGCAAGCTATTCGCTGGCGTGCTTGTGGGGTGTTGGTGCTGACATTGTTTGTGAGGCAATAGTAGAGTTTGGAAATGAAGAATTGAAACAGGAAGTGGTTGTACCTTTACTCAAAGGAGATGTGTATGCAGCGGAATGTTTGACTGAACCGCGTGGCGGGTCTGACTTTTTTGGCGCAACAACTATCGCAAAAAAAGATGGCAGTGATTGGATTATTACAGGCCAAAAGCGATTCATTGTTGGTGCTGAAGGTGCTGACTGGTTTATGGTGTATGCAGTAACAAATCCTGATGGCAATCCTCATGAACGGCTCACGTGTTTTATGGTGCCAAGAACAAAAGGTGTTGAGACAAAATATATATATGGATTAATGGGAGTACGTGGCGGAGGAGCTGGACGTTTAATTTTAAATGAAGTCAGAGTGCCTGAGCGATATGCATTAAACGGAATTAATGGTGGCTTTGATGTTTTTGTAAAAAATATGATTCCTGAACGGTTAGGCACTGCTGCAATGACAATAGGTAGTGTACGCCCGGCAATAGAGATAGCTACACGCTATACATCAATGCGTAAAGCATTTGGCCAGCCTATAGCTAATTTTGAAGCAGTTGGATTTAAAGTGGCCGATAGTGTGATGTTGCTTGATGCAATACGATCACTGGTATATAGTACAGCTCTGGCAATAGATTCAGGTAAAGTACATCCAGGAAGAATCAGACGCATGGTATCCCAGTCCAAAAAGTTTGTAACGGAATCAGCATGGACCATTGCCAATAATTGCATGCAGGTTATGGGTGGCATTGGATATACTAATGTATATCCAATTGAAAGAATTGTGCGCGACATAAGACTTTCGATGATATGGGTTGGTACCAATGAAATAATGGATCTTATTATTCAGAATGAGTGGTATAAGGAATACTTTAAAGTAATTTCAAAAGAAAATATTCGTGATGTTGAGCAGGATGCTCCAGGTGCTGATCAGGTTGAAGAAAAGGTATATGAATAATATCATTGAGTGTACACTGCTGGTATTGTTTACTGGCAGTGTACACATATAATATTATAACTCATCATTAATCATTGTAACAAGTTCTCGTACATCTGAAATATCATTTTCTACCTGTGCCCAATTAATTCTTCTGCCCTCTTCCTTAGCTTTCTGATACCGTATTTTTATAGTAGAAAGAATATGTGAAATCCTGTCTATTTCAGATTCAATATTATCTGTTTTTTCGATGGGGCTGTATTGTGCATATTTAGATTTCATAGTATCGCAGTCAATTATTTCACCCCAGTGAGGCACATAGACAGAGTATCCAAATCGGTTACGGATTTCTTCAGCAAATACTGTTGATGCTTTTTCTTCTCCATGGATAACAAAAACTTTAAGATTTGGATTTTTAATATGGCTCATCCATTCAAGTAAACCTTCTTTATCAGCATGTGCGGAAAATCCGCCAATGGTATATATCTTTGCTCTGACAGCAACATTTTCACCATATATTTTTACTAGCTTGGCACCATCAATTATACGTCGGCCCAATGTACCTTCAGCCTGATAACCAACAAAAACTACGGAGGATTCAGGTTTATAAAGATTATTCAGAAGATGATGTTTTACCCTGCCAGCTGTACACATACCACTGGCAGAAATAATTATTGCACCCTTAGCATTGGTATTTAACCATTTGGATTCTTCAACTGTCTGTACAAAATGAAGATTGGGAAAATCAAGTGGGCTATCACCTGATTTAAGAAGTTTAAGCATAGCTTCATCAAAGCAATCTTGATTATTCATAAAAATCTCGGTGGCTGATGTAGCAAGTGGTGAATCTAAATATACCGGTATTGGCGGTATCTCACCTTTTTTTACCAGCTGAGCTATGGTATACAGTATTTCCTGCGTTCGTTCAATAGCAAATGCCGGTATAATGATGTTGCCTTTTTTATTATATGAATCCAGTATAATATGTTTTAATTCATTATATGTGTCTTCCTTGCTTTTATGCAATCTGTCTCCGTATGTAGATTCAATAAGCAGAATATCAGCATATTCTGGTAATTCAGGATCTTTAATTATTGCCTGATTTTTTTGTCCAATATCACCGGAAAAAATAATAACCTGTTCTTTATTGTTTTCCTGTACATGCATTTCAATAAACGAGGATCCCAGTATATGTCCTGCATCATAAAATTTGGCCATAATCTGAGGGTGAACCGATATAGTTTCATGGTAATTTACAGGATTAAAATATTGCAAACACCGTTCTGCATCTTCAGAAGTATAAATGGGCTGTATGAATTCACGGCCAATTTTTTTCCTTTTTTTATTTATAATCTCAGCATCCTGTTCCTGAATATGGGCACTATCAGGAAGCATTATAGTTGCTAATTCGCAGGTGGCTTTGGTTGCATAGATTGGTTTTGTAAAGCCTTCTTTAACTAATTTTGGAATTAAACCACTATGGTCAATATGTGCGTGTGTTAAAAACAAACAATCAATTTGTGGCGGTGCGTAAATAAGATTTAAATAATTTCGTTCACGCAATTCCCTTGTGCCCTGAAACATGCCACAATCAACCATTACAGTAAAATTGTTATTTTTAACAATAAATGATGAACCTGTTACTGTTCGTGCCCCGCCAACAAATTCAATTTTCATACTTATATCCTTGCATTAATTATTCACATCAGTCTGTACTGTACCATCAATCAGAGTAATTACCCTTTGAGTTTTAGAAGCAATATACTGGTCATGAGTAACAATAACAACTGTGGAACCCTTCTCAACACAATTCTTTAAAAGGAGTTCAATTAATAAATCGGAATTTTTCCTGTCAAGATTGCCAGTTGGCTCGTCAGCCAGGATAATATCAGGTTCTGTTATAAGCGCTCGTGCTACAGCAATACGCTGGCATTCACCACCAGATAATTCGGAAGGTTTGTGGTTGCCCCTATCGGCTATGCCAAAATGCTCTAAGAGTTTAAATGCTTTCTGTTTAGCTTTTGTATACGATTGGCGTTTGATTAACAGAGGCATCATGACATTCTCTAATGCTGTAAACTCGGGCATAAGATTATGCATCTGAAATATAAAGCCAATATGCTGATTCCTGAAACCCGATAATTCATCATATGAAAATGGAGAAATATCCTGATGTAATATCTTAACACTACCACCCTGAAATGTGTCAAGGCAACCAATAATATGCAACAATGTGGATTTGCCTGCACCTGAAGGTCCCATAACAGAAACTATCTCACCTTTATTAATACTGATGCTGATATTTTTAAGTACTGTTATGGAATTTGTGCCATACCCATAATGTTTAAAGAGATTTTCAGTTTTTATTATAATGTTGTCTGAATTATTGCTCTGGTTCATACTATACCATATTAATTTATTCATACCGTATTGATTCAACAGGATGCAGTCTTGATGCATACCATGAAGGTAAAATGGCAGCAACTGTGGCAATAAAAATTGCCAGTATGGCAACAAGCATGACAAACTCAGGCTGAATCTGAGTTGGTAGTGAATCAATATAGTAAACATTTTTTGGTACCAGTGACACTGGATAAAATACACCCAGATCAAATGTTATATATATCCAGGACATTATGCTATTAATAACATTTTCAACCCAGTGAATAATAGCCTCTAAATTTATTGCTGTTGCAAGGCCAGTAATTACTCCAATGATGGCACCAATAAGCCCTATAAAAAATCCTTCAAGAATAAAGATTATCATTATTGAATAAGGCTGTGCTCCCATTGCTTTTAAAATTCCAATGGCTTTGCGTTTTTCCATAACCACCATGACAAGAGTGCCCATAATAGTAAATGAAGCAGAAATGATTACTAAAAATAAAATTATTGTCATGATTAATTTTTCCAGACGAAGAGCATAAAAAAGATTTTGATTTTGCTGTTCTGCAGTTATTACCTGGTAATCATAACCTATTGTACTCTGTAGTATCGAAGCTGTCCTGTCCATATCATATACATCAAAAAGCTTTAGAGCCAGACCGCTGACAATATTCCCTATGCCAAATAATCTCTGAGTTTGTGGGATGGTTAAAAGAATAAGCTTGGTATCAAAATCATAATAACCAGTTTTAAAGAAAGAAGCAATTCTGTAGCGGCCAATACCAGGAGTTATTCCTTCTCGTGCAGTTAAACGCCCTTTTGGTACAATAATTTCAATGTAGTCGCCAAGTCTAAGATTGTAGTTGAAAGCCATCTCCTCGCCAATTGCTATTGAAGTAGTGTTTTTAAACTCCTTATCGCCTGCAGTTATAAATTTTGTAATATCTTCTGGAACTTCACCAGGATTGCCATATCCACGAATTGCAACCGGGAATATATAGGATTTCACACGAACAAGACCCTGCCCCTGTACAAATGGCATTATTGTTTTAATTTGTTTAACATTTTTAATTTTGTTCGATAGTTCCCTGTAATTGGCTATTCCTTCACTATCAGTGTCAGCATAATAACGGCTTATAGTGATATGTGCGTCAACATCTAAAATTTTATCTCGTATTTGACTCTGGAAACCTGTCATGACGGACATCACAACAATAAGGACAAAAACACCAATAGCAACTATAAATATGGAAAGGAATGTATTGAATGAAATAAATCCCTGAGATTTTTTTGCTTTGAGATATCGCCAGCCAATAAAAAGCTCAAATAAGCGCATAGATAACCCTTGCTTAAATAGTTTAAACGAATGTAATTGATAATTATATTTTGTCAATTAGTTATAGTGAAAGTTAATGGTTTATTTTGTAAGTAATTATTTTTTTTAAGACTGTTTAGATTCCAACTGGACCTATCATCATTCGAAATTACTTTTGGCTTAGCTGTTCATATAATGTTTTGGCCAATCCAAAATTTGCTGTTTTTGACATCTGGAGGGCATATTCATTGTAAAGCATATCCTCAAATATTTCTTGCGCCATTCCACCATACAGTAAATCATTTTCTTTATGAACTGTTTTTCGCATTTCTTTAAGCATCTGATATACAAATAACGATTCCATTTCAATGCACACATCCATAAGCTTTTTATCAACAGGTTTATCGTTGTTTTTAGCTATTGCGTTATTAAGCATGGATTTGAATTCCGTAGAGCTATTGTTTAATTTTTGTTCTATATCTTTTTGCTTATTTATATTCTGAACTGTTTTCTGGCTTTCGATTATATTCTTAATTGTTGTATCCATACTAACCTCACTGAACTATCAACTCAGCATGCAGACATCCTGCCTGTTTCATTGCCTTTAAAATTACAATAATATCCTGAGTACTCATACCAATGTAATTTAATGAATCAACTAAATCTTTCACAGTTGCAGCATCTTTCAATAAATACATACTGCCTTTTTTACGTGTTTCTTCAATGGTTATGGTTACTCCTTGCTTGCTTATTACTGCCTGAGAAACACGGATATCGCCACCCATCACAATAGTACCATTTCGTTCATTAATTACAACTCGTGCACTATATACAGGTACTATCTCAATGTTTTCTATATCAGCTATAAAATCTGTGACTGTAACATTTTGTGGAAGAGTGCATTGAATAAAACCTTTATCTATAACTGGCTTTGAATCAGGATATTTTTTTTCAATAGCAGTTTTTATTTCTTTTGCTACCGAAAAATCAAAATTAAGAAGTGAAAACTTAATTTTGTCGTCTTTAACTATTTCAGGCAAAATTTCTTTTTCAACTATACCACCAGAAACTATCCTGCCTATGGTTGCTCCTTTACGCTTATCACCGGCAATAGAAATGACACCCTGGGCAACAACATAAGTAATATCATCAGCACCCTTTAATGCTGATTGTAACAAAACACCATTTTCAAGTGATTTTGCATCACCAATAGAAGAAACAGTAACATCAATCCTGTCACCAATCCTGACATACGGTGGCAGAGTTGCAGTTACCAGTACAGCTGCAATATTTTTAGAGTTAATATTTTCGTCATTAAGCCCTAAGTTTTTCAAAACATTTGACAATGAACTCTGTGTTAATTTAACTTTGCTATCACCAGTACCCTGTAATCCAATAACAAGTCCATAGCCATAGACCTGATTTTCTTTTAACCCATCAATGGCAACAAGGTCTTTGATTTTTACTGGGACTTCTGCAAAAGATTGTGCATTTAAAATTATTGCTGTGATTACACAGATAATTATTTTATATACTGCATTCATCATTGCTGTGTCAACTCACCCAAAATTCTTTGTAAATATTGAATAATGATTTGTTGCTTTTCCTGTTCGGTTAATGCTGAAGAAGCGGTTTCATCTGGTTTCAATGGTTGTCGTATAATTTGCACACCTTCCTTTACACCCTGTATTTGCAAAACTAAATTAGCTATATCGCTTGAATTAATAGTACCACCTTTTATCGCGGCAGGATTAACAATGCCGGTAATATTAAAAACTGTAGTTACGCCACTGAATGAGAATGTTTTGGTACCTGCAATCCTGAAATTCCCATTTTCAAGCCGCTGCTGAACAGTTGCTGCAATGTGCAAAGCAATATTCCCACGATGCTGAAGATTGGTGCTGTTATTTTTTGTAGCTTTTTTATTTGCATTAACCTGAGGAAGAAACGGCGTAATATTGCCATCAGGAGTTGATGTTACTGTGAACGAATCATTATTGGCAAGTGTCAGAGTAAAACGCATCTGCGAAATATCGGTAATAGCGACGGTAAAAATATCACCAACTTTGATTGTATCCTGAGCTGTATAGATATTTTTATCTTTCCAGATAGTATCTGCATAAACGGCATGTATCATTATAAGAACTATCGCCAATAAAAATTTCTTCATAGGTAACACTCTACACCATTATTGACTATTTTTCCCGTTACTGTTTTGCCGCTTTGCAGTGAAATCTTAATTTCATCACCCGTTTTACCGCTCTGGAGTGCTTTCCCAATCAACTCAATGACAATAGATTTTTTAATTAACTTAACGGTCACAAAATCACCTTTAGCTATTATTAATTCATTTTGTATGGGCGATAGTTCCTGCAATGAGCTATCAGTAATGGATATAGTCTCTTGTGAAACCAGTTTTACTGCACTGCCGTGAACAACCAGAAGCCCTGTAACCGTACTTTTAAGCAATTGATAAACTTCATTTTTGGTAATATACCCATCTGCAAAAGCAGTTTCAGGTATAATTATTTTTTTCACTAATTCAGCCTCATTGCCATCAATCTGAGCAATATCAGCAACAGTAAGGTTATTTTTTTGTGCAATATTTGACTTTAGATATACTGTCAAATCTGCATATAGCAATGATTGAAACAATGCTGAAATGATTATAGTTGCAAGTATTCTATTCATTATCGCTTCAATCCAATAGCAGTACCTAACATTGAATCAGATGTCTGAATTGCTTTTGAATTAATTTCATACGCACGTTGAGCAACAATCATATTTACCATTTCTTCAACAACTTTGACATTGGACATTTCCAAAAATCCCTGATGCGTGCGTGCCATACCATCAATTCCCGGAGGTCCTGCTATTTCCTCTCCTGATGCAGGTGTTGTTTTGTATAAATTACCACCAATATTCTGTAAGCCAGCCGGGTTAACAAAGCGGGCTATCTCCAGCTGACCAACTTCAATTGGTTCATCATCCCCAACAACTTTAACGGTAATTCTGCCATCCTGACTGATAGAGAGTGTCTCCATAATAAAATTTTCAGGCAATACTATTGGTGGTTCAAGTAAATATCCGTTTGAAGTAACTATCTGCCTGTTTGAATCAATTTTAAAAGAACCATCACGGGTATATGCAATAGTACCATCATAGAGCTGCACTTTGAAAAAACCTTCACCTTCAAGAGCAATATCAAGCTTGTTGCCAGTTGCCTGTAAACTTCCCTGATCAAAAAGCTTCTGCGTTGCTGCCACCTTTACACCATGCCCAACCTGTATCCCTGTTGGTACTTCACTTATCTCGGTAGCAGGTGTACCGGCCATAAGGACTGTCTGGTAAATTAAATCTTCAAATTCAGCCCTGAGTTTTTTAAAACCGGTTGTATTAACGTTGGATAAATTATTAGATATCGTATCTATATTAAATTGCTGTCCTATCATCCCTGATGCAGCAGTCCATAGTGAACGCATCATATCGACACCTCGTAATAGTAAAATATTGTTCTTTTAAGTAATTTTCGGCATATTTATAATATTGCTTGATATAAATGATTGACAAATGAGATAATAAAGGATAAATGCGTAGAATATATAGATAATTATTTGTAACTTAAATTGCATAAATAATACACATTATAAAAATAAAAAAGGAGAAAATCATGAAGTTTAAAAGTGTATTTGTATTATTTGCGTTTATATTGTTATCAACCGCATGTTCTAGCACTGATAAGAAAGGGCAAATTAATACAACCAAAAACGGCCCTGGAAAAATTTACTGGGATGACAAATCCTTAAAAGGGGAAGGGAATTTTACCAATGGCGTGAAAACCGGCAAATGGATTTTATATCATAAAGGAACTGGTGAAAAATTGGCAGAAGGTGAGTATGATAATGATAAGCAGCAGGGATTCTGGACTTATTACCATAAGAATGGTGCAAAAAGTTTAGAGGGCAACTTTGACCAGGACCAGAAGATAGGTGAATGGATAGCCTATTATCCTGAAGGGCCTATCATGTGGAAAGCTACATACGTAATAAAGGAAAAAACTGAAAGTGGATTTACCATGAAAGTTGGAAGTATAGAAGGAATAAAAACATGGTATTATCAATCGGGACGAATCTGGAAAGAAGAACAATTTACCAACGGAGAGCAAACGGGAAGAAGTCAGGAATATTATGAAAATGGAAATCCCAAGATCATAGCATGGTATAAAGCTGGGCAATTGGATGGACAGTGCAACAAATGGTATGAAAACGGAAAAAAATTAGAAGAAGGTACTTATAAAGAGAATAAGAAAAACGGTAGTTTTAAATTTTACTTTGATAATCGACAGATTTCGGCTACAGGTAGTTTTATAATGGATAAGCCTGAAGGCGACTGGAAATTCTTTTCAAAAGAAGGATTATTGCAAAAAGAAGGTAAATACAAAGATGGTAAAGAGATTGGTTTGTGGAATTTCTATATGTATCCTTCACGTGTCCAGAGAGTTAAGATTATGGAACTTCCCCTTCAGGGTGGCATGATAGAAAATACCAATGAAAATGCAAAGTTATATAATGAAAAAGGTCAACTCATTGGTTATGGCCAGTTAACAGGAATTCCTAAAGCTATATACACGGTGCTAAAAGATGGGAAACCCGCTGGAGAAATGTCATCATCATCTGTACCAAATGATAATCCAAAAGAAAAGATGACATATACCTGGACCGGAAAATGGGAAACCCCAAAGAAAAATGGAAAATGGATTGAATATTATTCAGGGACAAAAAGCATAAAACTTGAAGCAACATTTTTAATGGATAAATTGAATGGCCCATACAAAGAATTTTATCCAGACGGGAAAATAAAATCCGAAGGAGAATATTTAAACGGGAAAATGAATGGTGAATGGAAATTTTATAAGCCTGATGGAACCATTGACGAAGCACAATCAGGTAAATACATGTTAGGCAAAAAGATGAATTTTTAATTAGATTAATAAAA
This sequence comes from Spirochaetota bacterium, assembly GCA_037481795.1. Classification (GTDB taxonomy): domain Bacteria; phylum Spirochaetota; class UBA4802; order UBA4802; family UB4802; genus UBA4802. Next base: position 4,765 of record JBBFLA010000003.1, on the reverse strand, counting down.
TATTTATTTGTAAATGAAATAGATAAACCCTTCCTGTAAATAACATGGAAGGGTTATTCTTTTTCTAAAATATCGTGTATCTTCTTTGCAAGTTCAGTTATTGAGAAAGGTTTGTGTAAAAAATTTGCTTCTTTATTATTACTATTGGTTTCAAATAATATTCTATCGGTATATCCTGACATGAACAAAAATTTTATATGAGGTGATAATTTTGCAACTTCCTGTGCAAGATGTAAACCATCCATGATAGGCATGATAAAATCAGTTATCATTAATTGAATGGAGTGTCCCTTTGATTTTACAATGTTTAATGCTTCAGCAGGTGAGTGTGCTGATAAAACAGTATAATTAAGTCGCTCAAGCATTACCTGAACCATTTTTAACAGTGAAGGTTCATCTTCCACAACAAGTATTGTTTCACCATTTCCATATACCCAGCTATCACTGATAATGCTCCTTTCTTCTTCCTTAAGACCACGATATCGGGGTAAATAAATATTGAAAGTACTGCCTTTTCCTTTTTCTGAATATACATTTATAAAACCGTGATGTTGTTTTACAATACCATACACTGTTGCCAGACCAAGCCCGGTGCCCTTACCTACTTCCTTTGTTGTAAAAAATGGTTCAAAAATTTTACCTATAATTTCTTTATCTATCCCTGTACCATTATCACTTACTGAAAGCATAACATATTCACCGGGAAGACAATCAGGGATATCTTTACAATATTCATCATCTAATGTAACATTCTTTGTTTTTATACTGATAATGCCATTACTCTGAATTGCATCTCGAGCATTGACACATAAATTGGCAATAATCTGATTTAGTTGTACAGGGTCAATATAGACATTCCATAAGTTTTCATTTAAAATCCATTGTAAATCTATGTCTTCGCCTATCAGGCGTCGTAGCATTTTGAGCATACTTTCAATTATTGAATTCATATTAACTATTTGTGGTTCAGTTATCTGCTTGCGGGCAAATGTCAAAAGCTGTTTTGTAATATCAGCAGAACGTTTAGCAGCTTTTGTTATTTCTTCCAGATAATTTTTTACATCATCTTTGCTGTCAATTTGCATTAAAGCAAGTTGTGCGTTGCCCATAATGACTTCCAGCATATTATTATAATCATGGGCAACGCCCCCTGCTAATCTGCCAACCGATTCTAACTTTTGTGCCTGTATCAGTTGTTCTTTAAGTTTTTCTCTTTCTTCCTGAGCTTTTTTCCTTTCGGTAATGTCAATATAAATAGTTGCAACATAAGCAGGTTTTTTGTTTTCATCATATAAAACAAATCGGTTTGCCATCCACCATTTAATACCCGATTTGTGATGTAATGTAAACTCTGAAGGTTCTGTTATGCCTTTTTCAATAGCCTCTCTGTCACCCTGTAATAATTTTTCAGCATCTTCTTCTGGGAAAACGTCGTATGGGGTTTTACCAAGCCAATCCTCTTTTTTTAATTCCATTACTTTTTCCCATTCATCATTCAGGTAGATATATCTGCCATTGATATCACGTATAACAATAACTAAAGGCAGATTTTTCATAAATTGTGAAAACTTTTCTTCAGCCTCTTCTATCTTTTTGACAGCTAATTTAATGTCTGTAATATCCTTGAAAACAGTTGCAAATTGACCTTTTTGCGGTGAAAAGACAGAGATAATAAAATATTTATTCATCGGTTCATAATATGTTTCAAAGGTTGTAGATTTTCCTGTTAGGGCAACCTCTTTATAAATTTCAAAATACGGAGGTTGGGATGTTTTATATATTTCTGTGCTTAATTTGCCAATAACATCTTCCTTATTTAAGGACAATATATTCTCATATTGTGGATTAACATCTATTATCTTATAATTAATAGCATTGCCATTATTATCGTAAACAAGTTCATGCAAACATATACCATCATTGGAGTGTGTGAAGAGCTCACGGAATTTTTTCTCATTTTCTTTTAGTTGATCTTCTGCTATCTTTCTTTCGGTAATATTATGTGCTGTAGCAAATGTTATTCCTTGTGAAGCTACAGGATGAGAATTCCAGTCTAACCATACATAAGTTCCATCTTTGCACCTATAACGATTTTCAAAGGTAATAACGTTTTTCCCATTTAAAAGTTTTTCATGAATAATTTGAATGGTTTTTTCTTTATCGTCAGGATGAACAAAATCAAGAAAGGATGTTGATGTCAGTTCTTCTACTGAATACCCTAAGGTTTTTGTAAATGATGGATTGACTAAAAGAAAGCGAGTAGTCTTTAAATCAGCAATACATGCTAAATCATTTGATAACATAACTAAATTTCTATATGCTTCTTCATTGTCTTTATGCGATAATATCTCATATACCATATCTGACAGTATAGACAGTTTTGAAACATCGGCATACGTATAATCTTTATGTTTATTAGCTACACCTATTATGCCAACGATATTATTTTCTCTAAAAATAGGTATAAATAATTCGCGTGGGTGGTTTATGCCATTTGAAAGCTGTTCACAATAAAAATACTGCGTATGTTCATTATTAATAATAGGCCCTTTGTTTTTTTTACATTCATCCCATACTTTTTCATAAGCAATTGAACAATCAATATTTTGATCAATACAGTACGTATTATAAGAATTGGGGTATTCATCTGAACTTGTTATCTGTTTATAAAGATATTTATATGAAATATAACAACCTATCTGGCTGGTGGTAATTGTTAAAATTTCATGGATTACATTTTTTATAAAATCATCCTTTGAATGATTAATTGAAAAATTAATAAACTTTAACCGGATATCATTAATAAGACTTAAAAAACTTTCTTTAGTTTGATCTTCAATAAGAATGACAGCACCCAGAGGCTGATTATCCCCTGATTTTAATATAGTTCCATGATAATTAATTGGTATTTCAAGATCTGACTTTGAAATAAGTACACTATTATTATATTCACCCCTGAACTTACCATCAGCAATAAATTGCAACAGATCATCTTTTGAAGGTATATTATTATTTTGTGAAATTATATGTAAAACATCAAGGACATGCTTACCGTTTGCTTCATCATTGCGCCATTCTGTCAGCAATTCCCCGGTTGTATTCATAAATTCAATATTTCCTGAATTATCTGTAATGATAAGTCCATTGCCAATAGATTGTATTATATATTTATAAATTTGATAGATTTTTAATTGTTCTTCTTTTCTTTGCGATAGTTCCTGAAAATAGGTTCTTTGCTGTTCTTTTTGCATTATAATAATTATTGAAAATAATAATACAATGCTCAGTATAAATAGTGCAATTGATATAATTAATATGACGTACCATCTTTGAAACAATTCTGCTTTACTTGATTTGCATAAGATAACCCAGGAAGTTTGAGGAATACTGGTAATATAGGTTCCAACATTTATATCATGTAAATCCTTTCCATACGTAAACCCTTCAAAACCGTTCATAGCTATTCGTATTATATTAGTATGCGATAGTAACTGTGTATTAACTTTTATAATCTCTGGATTTTTTTGCGGTAAATACGCTTTGAATATGTATAATATTTGTTTATCTTTAACAAATAGAATTGTTTCACCGGTTTGTGTCAACCCTGTCCATATTTGTAATAAGGGAAAAATAAAGTTTTGAGCAGAAGATATTAATATAATAAAATGATTTGATTTTTCTGTGGAATTAGGATTTATTGGAACAATCAAACCAATATGATACATGAAATCTTTGTTGTCAATATGTATATCGGTAAAAACTGGTTTATTTATGTTAACTGCATATTTCAAATATTGTAAAGAGTCTTGTGATAACAGTTTAATGTGTTTATACAAACTGAATAAAATTGTGCCATCTTTATTAACCAGCAATACTTCACTCGTATCATTGTTTTTTGCATAAAAATCAAGAAATTCATATAATTTATTATAACTTTCAGCGTTTTTATAGATGAAATAGTTTTGCAATACATTTCTAAATTGCGCTGATTGTATCAGCAAATCTGCATCGTCAGTTTGATCCTTAAGCCAGCTATGTATAACTTCTATTTTATTTTCAGCTATACTTAGAAGCTTGTTATGTGCAATAGAGTGAATATCACAATATTGGATGTAAAGCAGTATAATCCCGGCAATTAATATAACCGATAAGATTGCTATTAAATAAATCAGCTTTTTCTTAGGTATTTGAATAGAAACAAGTTCATGCAGAAAGGATACTATATAATTATTCATATATAAATATAATAATTGAGACCTCTGAACAAAAGTCAAAACAAAAAAATTTAGTAATTCTTTAAAATAAAAAGTCTTAATTTTTAAAAATGTTACCCACTAATATTCTATTTTTGCCAATATATACTCCTTTAATTTCATTCTTTTCATCATTTTACTACTTTGATTCAATACTTTTATATGTTTTACCATCATTCATTTATATTTTACGCCTGCTGTGCTAGTAAACTTTTCATCCTGATTATGTTATACACCGCTGCCAATAAATACGAGTGTTGCCTATTCTTGTATAAACCCCTATAGCGTGCCTCCGTATACTTCATAACCCGTTTTAGTATTGCAAAGGGATATTCTACTATTGCCCGAATGGATGCTATTCGCTTGTTCTTCTTTATCTGCTTTTTCCTCAATTTCGATTGTCCTCGTACTCTCCGCTCTATTACCCCATAATATAGCCCGTTCCTACGACATTCGACTTTCAATTTCTCTGCCATATACCCACTATCGGCAAATATTGCCCTCTTTTCCTG
>JBBFLA010000002.1:0-115792 GCA_037481795.1 Spirochaetota bacterium | reverse complement strand
ACGGTTACAGTTCCTCATTCTCCTTTCCGGCCTTTTTGACCACATACTATGACGAACGGTAACCTTCCTGTTCATGAGTACATTTATGAACAGATCATCGTTCCACCGCAACTATTTTGACTTTTTTATCATTCCTCTTATAAAAACATGGTTATATACCCATGCAGCAAATTGCATATCCTAAATCATCAATCGCTGTATTAGTGGTAGATGATGAAGAATCAATCAGAACCATATTATCCCGCTATCTTTCACTAAAAGGCTATACGGTACTTACAGCACCTGACGGCAACCAGGCAATGGAGATTCTTCATTCACAGCAAGTTGAACTTGTCCTTACGGATTTAATGATGCCCAATGTCAATGGTCGGGAGCTTCTTCAGAAGATGGCAGAGCTTTTTCCTGAAATTCCAAAAATAGTGTTAAGTGGCTATGGAACCAATGAAGACATGCTTGTGGCCCTTAAAACCGGAGCGTATGACTTTATCCAGAAGCCACTCACCGATTTTGAAATACTGGATAAAGCCGTTGAACGGGCTATTGAAAGTAAACTCCTCAAGGAAGAACGTGACCGCTACATACAGCAATTAACCTATCTTAATGATATCATTGGTTTTTTAAATAAAGGCGTTTCACTTGAGCAAATCTTTGATATCATTGCCAGCCGCATGAAAAAAGCTATCCCCTTTAATCGTTTGGCTATAGCCCTTATTAATGATGCAGGACTGGTAGAAACCACACTGGTTTCTTCTGAAAAACCAGTATTAATTAAACCTGGCTCAACATTCCCCTTAGAAGAGTCATCATTGGCAATAGTTGCACAAACAAAAAAATACGATATAATTAATGATTTAGAGGAATATAGTAAAAAGCACAATTCTGAAAAGGCCAGATTATTATTGCAGGAAGGCATGCAATCAACCATGACAATACCCCTTGTAGCAGGAGGAAGACTCAAAGGCTTTTTACTGTTTGCATCCTGCAACAAAAATACATTTTTGTCACAACATGTTCAATTTGCTGAAACCATAAGTGGCCATATTGTCTTCAGCCTGCAACGAGGAGAACTGTTACATCAGCTTGACATATACAATAAAAAAGTAGAAGAAATAGTTAAGATACGTACCCATCAGTTATTAAAAACACAAAAAGCCACAATATTTGCATTGAGCAGTTTAGCAGAGCTTCGCGACCCTGAAACAGGCTATCACTTAGAGCGCATGCGTGGGTACTGTATGTTGCTGGCACAAATAGCAAAATATTCTGGTGTTTTTTTAGAAATTAATAATCAGTTTTTAAGAGACCTTTACGATTCTTCAATTTTGCATGATATTGGCAAAGTTGGCATTCCTGACAGTATACTCTTGAAACCAGGCAAGCTGACCCATGAAGAATTTGAAATAATTAAAACACACACTATTATTGGCTATAACTCTTTAAAACGGGCATCCGAAGAAATGGGGCGGGATTCATTTCTCAATATGGCCATGGACGTAACATTATATCATCATGAAGCATGGGATGGTTCAGGGTATCCCCACGGATTATCGAATGAAAACATACCACTAGCTGCCCGTATTGTAGCCATTGCTGATGTATACGATGCCCTTACCACAATACGCCCATATAAGGCAGCCTTTGACCATCAAAAAGCAATTGCCATCATGAATGAAGAGTCTCACCGTTACGACCCTAAACTGTTTGAATTATTTATACAAAATGCAGCTGATTTTGATGAAATTCGTAAAAAGTATCAGTAATATCTTTTGGGGAGAATTCTATGCAATCATATTATCGCTTTGGTAGCGCTGTTACTCCATCAGTAAAAAAAATAATTATATTTACAACCGTCATATATAGTATACAGCTTATGGGAAATATCATTTCCCCCGGGTTTATTGAAAACACATTTGGAATACACCACATTGGTTTAATTCAACAATTTAAACTATGGCAACCCTTAACGTACATGTTTCTGCATGGTAATTTCTTTCATATATTTTTTAACATGTTTGCCCTGTGGATGTTTGGCAGTGATTTAGAACAACTTTTTGGCAGCAGGAATTTTTTCAAGTTTTATCTTTACAGTGGTTTTGGAGCTGGATTGTGTATAGCATTAATGAATAATTATCTTTTTACACATTACTCATTAAACCCTATAACAGTTGGAGCCTCAGGTGCTATATACGCACTCCTTTTAGCCTATGGCATGATATGGCCAAATAGAGAGGTACTTTTATACTTTCTATTCCCTATTAAAATGAAATATCTCTTATTAATATTTGGTGGAATTGAGTTTTTTGGCACATTGGCTTCAACTTCAGGTGGGGGAGGTAATATCAGCCATATTGGACATTTAGGAGGTCTAGTTACCGGATTTATTCTTTTGAAGACAAAATTCTGGTATAGCAAAAAGACCTTCTTTCATTCATTTGATTCCATCATCAGGAACTATCGCCTTGCGCGTCATAAAAAAAGAATTGAAGAGCGCATAAAAGCCAAAGAGATCATTGACACACTATTAGATAAAATTACACGCTATGGGTATGGATCATTAACTCCTGAAGAAAAACGTCAGTTGGAATGGGCCCGTAAACACTTCTATCCCGGCAATAATGACATCATCCATTAGGTTTGGGCGATAGTTACCAGGGATAAATTACTTCTTGACAACAAGCTTTATTATGGGAATATCGTTGTATTATTTTTACCATGAGGTATCCCATGTACTGGAACAAGGAAATTGAAACAATCAGCCGTAAAGACTTAGAAGCTTTGCAACTTAAAAAATTGCAAAAAGCATTGCAGGCTGCACGTACTACTCCATTTTATAAAAAGGTTTTTGAAGAAAATCACATTAATATTGACGCAATAAAGACACTTGAACATATTAAAGACCTGCCATTTACATCAAAGAATGATCTGCGTTTGAGCTATCCGGATGGGATGGTAGCCGTTCCCAAAAAAGAAATAGTACGCATGCATGCCTCATCGGGAACAACCGGCAAATCAACAGTTATATTCTATACAGCAAAGGATATAAAAGACTGGGCTGACTTAGTTGCACGATGCATGGTTGCAACCGGTGCAACTGCTGATGATGTTTTTCAGAACATGATGGGGTATGGGCTTTTTACCGGTGGACTGGGCTTGCACTACGGTGCTGAGCTTTTAGGCTGCATGGTCATCCCGGCAGCTTCAGGAAATACACTGCGCCAGATTCAGCTGATGCAGGATTTTGAAACAACTATCATCCATATTACTCCAAGCTATTGCCTGCACTTAGTAGAAGTAATTAGGGCTCAAGAAATTGACCCATATACATTGACCGTCAAAAAAGCATACCTGGGTGCTGAGCCCTATTCAGAAGCAACCCGCAAAAAGATTGAAGAGCAGTTTGGTATTGATGCCTACAATTCATATGGACTCAGTGAAATGAATGGCCCGGGCGTTGCGTTTGAGTGTACCCACAAAAACGGCATGCACATCTGGGAAGATTACTATATTGTTGAGATAATTAATCCTGATACTGGCGAAGTACTTCCACCCGGAGAAGAAGGCGAACTGGTACTTACACACATCAACCGCGAAGCGATGCCCATCATCCGCTACCGTACGCGAGATCTTACCCGTCTTATCCCCGAGCCCTGCCCATGTGGCAGAACACATTACCGCATTGACCGCATCAAAGGACGTACTGATGATATGCTCATAGTAAGCGGCGTTAATGTGTTCCCATCACAGATAGAAACAGTACTCATGAAATTCCCTGAGGTTGGCAACAACTATCAGATAATTCTGGACAGAGAAAATAACCTGGACAGGATGCATATAAAAGTGGAGTTGTATTCAAAGCTTTTCCATGGCGATATTAAGGAAATTGAACGAATTAAAAACAAGCTGAAAGAGGCATTGAAAGCACTGATCACCATTAATCCCCGCATTGAGCTTTTAGAACCTGGTTCGCTGCCACCAAGTGAGGGGAAAGCAAAGCGTGTTATTGATAACCGCACGCTCTAATACTTTAAGGGGAGGTATCATATGGCTTATCAGGTATCAGTATTTGCCGAGAATAAACCCGGCAAAATTGAAAGAATAACCAGCATACTGGCAAACCAAAATATTAATATCAGGGCTATCACCATAAATGATTCAGGTGATTATGGTATTATCAAGCTGCTCCTTGACCGGCCTGAAGATGGATGCACTGCCCTTAAAGAAGAAGGTGTTGCCGCAACGTTGAAGGAGATAGTAGCTGTTAAAATAGGCGATAAGCCTGGAAGCCTTCATAAAGTAGCAGCAATTCTCAAAGACCATGCAATAAACGTTGATGATGCATATGGCTTTACCGTAAAGCCCCATGAAGAATCTGTTTTTGTGTTTCAGGTTGATAATCCAAAAGCAGCAGAACGAGTATTAAAGGAAGCAGGGTACCAGCTTTTAGCTGATAAAGAGTTATATTTATTGTAAAGCCAAGATAAAAATTTTCCTTTAGGGAGGTATATGCCATGAAACGATGTATGGTTACTGTCATTGCCCTTTTATTATTTATGATTTCTTGCTCACAGCAGATCAGCATACAGGGGAAGCCGGATGTACTGGTAAAAAAATACCTTAAAGATGATTCCACGTATGTCATTATGTGTAAGGGATATCCAAAACCAGATACCACTGGTATTCAGGCAACCGAAACAGCCAAAGAAGCTGCTTTGCTCAATGCCCAGTATATTGCACGTGGTATCTTTTCTGAAGAGATTGACGTTATCAAAGATGGTATTGTGGATGGTTTTTCAATAAATCCGGATTATGTGATTATCACCTATTCAATACATCATCCCAATATCAAACGATATTTACTGGAATAATAATTTCTTTTAATACTATACCTTAAAAATAAAATGAGGGACATTTTTTAATGTCCCTCATTTTACAAGAATGCAAGCGTAATTACTTCTGTGCTGGAGCTTCTGCTGGAGTCTGTTCTGCTGGCTGTTCCTGAGCTGGCTGATCAGTAGCAGGAGCTGGAGCTTCTTCTTTCTTGCAGCCAACAAATGCTACAGCAACTGCGAAAATAGCGATAAGTAAAAGAGATGCAAATTTCTTCATGGCGTTTACTCCTTTTATTATATAAAAATATATTGTGTTTTAGTATGGCTAAACCAATAAACATAACCACATAAAAAAATCAAGTATATATTAAAAAAATTTTTTCTGGTATGTTGAGCGGCATGATGCTGATTCCCATACCGTCACACTGAGTACATTAATGTTTGTTGAATGCTTTTTAGAATATTGTTTTAACAGTTTTTCAATTTTTTGATATATAATTTTTGATAGCAATTCAGAACTGGGATTCTGGTGAGTAAACTCATCTATATCATTTAAATTTTTATGGTCAAACTCCTGCAGCACTTCTTTCAACATGTCTTTCAGATCATGAAAATCAATTAATATCCCTATATCATTTAATTTTTGCCCATACACCGATACTTCTACTTTCCAGTTATGGCCATGAATATTTTCACATTTTCCTTTATACCCTTTTAACTGATGAGCTGCTGAAATATAATCTTCTATTGTTAATACGTACATCCCGATGCTCCTCAATAATCTATTATGCAAACATGGTCAACACTCTACTTACTTTTTCTATCTCACGTTTGGTGAGTGTGGGATAGATTGGCAACGAAAAAAGTTTTTTTGAAAGCCTGTCACTGTGCGGATAATCCAGATTCCTGCGTTTACAGTACTGATGCAAAGGAACTTCAACCGGATGAAATATCTCTATGCCATTCTTCTTAAAAAATTTTTCTGCTATATCAGGTTGTGCATCAAAGAGTACCGGAAAAGCCTGATATGTGCAGTGGTCGTTATATGCATATAATGTAGTGTGATGTGTTTTGTTCAAGGCATCATAGTATATGCGGGCAATATCACGTCTTCGCCTCACAAAATCTTTCAGTTTAAGTAACTGGTTTAATCCAAGGGCTGCATGAAGGTCGCTCATGCTGTATTCAAACCCGGGAATATGAGAATGCGGCACACCAGTGCGCACATCACGTATAAAGGAATAATGGCGCGAATTATTGGTAAATATCATTGCGCCCATTTCGGTTGTAATCATCATGGATGGCGAAAACGATGCAATTGCAAGCGATGGTGATGGCAGGAAGATATCAGCAGTATCCATGCCTATTGCATGTGAGATATCAAGGATTACGGGAATTGTGCTATCGCCCAAATCAAAACCCAGTGGTATGCCAAACATATGGCTTAATACAATTGCTTTAGTTTTTTGTGTCATTGCCTTCTGGATTAATTCTGGTGAAGGATGATATGCACCTTCGTCAATATCAATTAACACAGGCGTTGCGCCAACCAGATGGCATGCTTTTAATGGCGCTTCATGAAAAAAAGATGGCATTATGATCTCATCATCCACTGCAACACCCAGTGCCATAAAAGCACAGTGATATGCCGCAGTTACTGAATTGGTTGCCAGAGCATATTTCATTCCCAGAAGATTGCTCAGTGCCTGCTCAAATTGCTTCACAACAGCACCGGATGCCAGAGTGTCCTGAATAAGGCAATCAAGTACGCCTTCCAGTTCCTTTCGTGTAATGGTTGGTTTGCTTGAAACTATTTTCATGGTTCCGTATCGCTTCCATATAATATTCAAATGGAACGTATATGTGAGTACTATTAAAAATTGGTCAAGCATCATTTGGCAAGAATAAAAATTAAATCAAGCAATGCATATGTTGTTCCGATACTACACATAGTATAGGTATTATCAAAGGAGGCATTCAATGCGTAAATTTTTTTTAGTACTGGTGGCAATAGTTCTTGTGGCAGCTTTTGCTAGTTCATGTGCACCAAATAATGTCATGACTAAACGTGACGAAACATATACATTTGACCAGATGAGCGGACAGGATGAGCCCCCTGTATATTCTGATATGGAACCAGCCCAGGTATCCTCAAATAGCAGCGATAGTTCATATTATCAGATTGGCATAGCCAGCTGGTATGGACGAGAGTTTCAGGGAAGGCTCACAGCTTCAGGTGAACCTTTTGACATGAACAAATATACTGCAGCACACCGTACTCTTCCATTTGGCAGCGTCATACTTGTCACCAATCTTGAAAATGGGAAAAAGGTACAATGTACTGTTAATGACAGAGGGCCATTCAAGAAAAACCGCATTCTTGATGTATCATATAAGGCTGCAAAGGACCTTGACATGCTTGCTACTGGACAGGCTAAAGTAGGAATTACAGTTCTTTCTTATGGCAACGATACAAAACCAGGAATAAAGTCACAAGATGTTGGAGTGTTTGGCCAGCCTGCTGATAATTATAATGACAGCTCAATTAATCCAGACATGGATGCAAAACAATTCAGTGGACTGGCGCTGCAAACAGGTGCATTTTATTCAAAAGCAAATGCATTAAAACTTAAAGAAAAGATTGAAGCTCTCATTGACAAGCCGGTTACTGTAGTACAGGAAGGTTATTATTATAAAGTACGTATAACCAATATGAATGAAAATGAAGTTTCCCGGTATATTAAAATTTTGAAAAAAAATGACATCCCTTCATATAAAGTAACAATTACCGAAAACATGAATGATTAGTTACATACAAGGCGCTTCTTACAAGCGCCTTTTGTTTTATCAAAAAGCTTGCGTAGTAAAGTTACAGCTATATCACTAAATATATACGTATCCATCAAGACCTCAACTTTTACCCTATATCTCACCTGTATGATTTTTGGCATCCTAAATGTATTCAGAATAATTATTGATTTTTATGGCACATATTCGGATTGGTATACATTTATGATTGGTTCATGCCATAGCTTATACGCATATAACCAATTATGTTTGTACTATGTCAATTGCAACCCATTACATCCTTGTATTATTACAAATGCTATGAACAGTTCACGAGCACATCATATTGATTATCTAAAAGCATGGGCAGTCATTGTTATGATAGAAGTCCATGTTGTTAACTGTTTTCTCAATCCATCATTGCAAACAACATGGTGGTTTCATATACTAAATTTCATAAACGGGCTTGTGGCTCCAGTTTTTATATTTACCGCAGGTTTTTCATTTGTTTTATCGGTAATGAAAAAGAGAGAAGAGCTTATTAATTTTTCAGATCTGTTTTTGAGAAGAGCAGGCAGGATACTATTAATTTTTCTTGTTGGCTATCTCATACATGTTCCCTACTTTTCTTTAAAAAATATTGTCATCTATGCTTCACCTGCTGAACTCAAATCCTTTTATTCCACAGATGTCCTCCAATGTATTGGATCAGGATTGCTGGTGTTATTATTGTTACGAATGGCAATTAAATCAAATACACTGTACCACGGTATCATCACTGGCATTGGTTTGTTGGTTGTTTTCATAACCCCTTATGTATGGGGGATTGACTTTTGCCAATGGTTTCCTTTGCCAATTGCTACATATTGTAATGAAATACATGGCTCACTATTCCCGGTATTTCCATGGCATGGATTTTTGTATTTAGGCGCATCTTTTGGTGTTGTTCAATTACACAATACCAATAATAACCATGACGCTATATCTTCAAACCTATTGACGGCAATTACGTCTATTATCAGCATTTTTGGTATAATCACTATGCATTTCCTGTCAAAAAACCCTGCATACACTATCAAGACAAGCACAATTTTCTTCTTCACACGATATGCACTGGTCATAGTGTTGCTGCATGTATCTCAGTGGTATCTTCAGGTAAAAAATAATCAATGCGGATTATTCATTGATATAGGGAAGGAATCACTGCTTGTTTACTGGTTACATCTTCAGATATTGTACAGGCATATTTTCAATGGGAAATCACTTGAAAGAATTGTTACCCAAAAATTTAATGTAGCAGAGTGTTTTGAAGCTTTTCTTTTGCTTGCAGCTTTGATGTTTGCTGTAGCAGTTATGTGGAATAAATTAAAACAACAGTATCCAGCAGTTTCCCGTAAAATATTTACAGGAACGATATTCATTGGATTGATAAAATTTTTATTTTTTTAAATCTTAATCTGCCTTTGTGGCCTTTGCAAGGTACTGCAACGCTGTTTGATTGTTCCCAACAAATAAATGGCATAGACTTAACGATATTAATGCCTGTGGTGTAGGTTCTTTTTGTATTTCCTGTTCCAACTGCAGTATCTTGGTATCGATAGTTCCTTTGCTGTCACTGAAGATGGCAGGTGGTATTGTTGCAATATATTCATTAAATTGCCTGAATCCTTTCTTTTGCAATGAATGGGAAATAATCTTTTCATCATTATTCTGTGCACACTGTAGAATTATATCTGACGTAAGTTCTTTGAACCTGAATGAGTCATGGTACCTTTCATATTGATGTAAGTAGTGTAAAGCAACAGCATAATTTTTTTGTTCATAATATAAAAGAATCGTTGCTGTTAGAGCAACTCTATTTGCAGGGTCTTTTTTAATAACTTCTTTAAAACATCCAAGAGCAGCTTTATAATTATTGAGTTTGCTGAAAGCAATACCTTTAACAAGAAGAGCAATAAAAAAATCGGGATTACATGTAGTACACTGATTCAGGGTAATAATAGATTTTTTATATTCACCCAACCTGAAATAGAGGCTACCGATGTTAAATAATACAATATAATCTTCTTTCAGTTGCAGTGCACGTAAAAAACAATCAAGAGCATGCTTGAATTGTTTCATGCGATAATATAGGGAACCTAAATTAATTAATGCAGCCCTGTAGGAATTATCAATTTTCAATATCTGTGTATATAATTGTAGCGCTTCAGTAACATTGCCCTGCTCTTCCAGCCGAAGTGCTTCCTTGAATTGTTCCTGTATAGTCATTCACCTAACCTTTTAAAAACAAATAGGCATTCTATTGCTTACTATCGGCATTTTATTTAGCAAGGGCAACTTTATTTCGTCCCATCTCTTTTGCCTTATATAACGCTTTATCACATCTTGCAACAAATTCCTTTATTGAAGTATCTCTGGCAGAATCATACTGAGCAACTCCAATGCTTATAGTGACATGCAACGGACTATCCTGACCCTTAAACGGATGCTGTTCAACAATCTTACGTAACCGTTGCGCCACAATGCCAGCCTGATCAAGCCGTGTCTGGGGCACTATCACGGCAAACTCTTCGCCTCCATATCGGCAGGGGATATCCATTTTGCGCAGGTCTTTTAAAAATATTGCAGCAACTTCTTTCAGTACACTATCGCCCTGCAAATGCCCATAGGTGTCATTGAACCGCTTAAAATGGTCTATGTCACACATTAAAAGTGAAAGGGGTGCATTATATCGCTGGCTTCGTTTCATTTCCTCAAGCAGTCGTATTTCAAAATAATGGTGAATATACAACCGTGTCATCCTGTCAAGCGTTGACATTAAATACAGCCGCGAATTTTCAACTGCCACTGCACCAAACCGTGCTACATAATGTAAAAATTCCTTTTCTGAGTTTGAAAAACCGCCACCAGTTATTTTTTTCCCTAAAAGCAAAACTCCCATCAGTGAATTTTTTGATTTAAGCGGTACCACTATGTATGGATTTAAAAATGCTATTAATTTGAGGTCGTCAACCAGGTCGGGCAACTCCAGAAGTGTTTCATACTCAATTGGGTATGGATTATTTTCTAAAAATCCAACAAGGGGACTTGTTTCATGCAAAATCACATTTTCCACAAAATCATTATCATACCCTTTGGTCATGTGTATATAAAAATCATTCACATCAATGTCTTTTTGTAACAGCAGCGCTACCTGTTCAACGAACATCTGCCCAATACAGCTGTACAAAAGGGATTCAACCAGGCTTTCAAACTGCAAATTTGAGGAAAGGCTTATTCCTAACTCAAGCAGGTTGCGCAGGTCATAAATCTTTTTTTCAAGGCCTTCTATGCCTTCAAGTGTTGGTTCAGTTTCGTCAAAAAAAGTTAACCCATTATCATCCATACATGTCCTTTAAAATAATTCTTGCGTTTTTATTACCATTGCCTGTTTATGACGTTATGTACTGTACCAGTAAAAAATAGATAGTTTAAAGTACATAGCAGAATTTTATACTATTTACAAAAAATGTCAATAATTATATCATTACTGTAGAAATTCAATTGATAGATAGTTATTAATATGCAAACCATAAAAGTAAAATTACACTCCGGCGCTAAACTGCCGGATTATCAAACCATCCATTCATCGGGTGCTGATCTGTATGCCTTACTGGATACACCGGTAACCTTGCAGCCACTGCAACGTGCACTTATACCCACCGGCATTTTTATTGAACTTCCGCCAGGCTTAGAAGCACAAATCAGGCCTCGTAGTGGTCTTGCCATTAATCATGGGATCACACTTCTTAATACGCCGGGCACCATTGACGCTGATTATCGTGGAGAAATTAAAGTAATTGTGATAAACTTAGGTGATAAACCATTCACAATTGAAAACAATATGCGAATTGCCCAGATGGTCATTTCGCATACTGTGCAGGTAACATTTGAAGCGGTTAAAGAATTAACCCCCACAAAACGAAATGACGGAGGCTTTGGACATACAGGCTTATGAAAGAAAAGAAAATACGAATTATACCAATAGGCGGTCTTCATGCTATTGGTGGCAACATGATGGCCATTGAATATGACAATGAAATGATTATAATAGACTGCGGCATTACCTTTCCTAACGGTGAAACACCCGGCATTGATTTTATGATACCGGATTTCAGCTTTATACTTGAGAATAAAACTAAAGTGAAAGGCATCATCATTACCCATGGTCATGAAGATCATATTGGGGCAATACCATTTTTACTGCAAAAGATAAATGTACCGGTATATGCCACAAAACTTACCCTTGGGCTGGTAACAAGCAGGCTTGCCGAGCGGCCGGTAAACACACCTACATTTATTGAAATAGAACCACGCGATGTAATCCACATTGGTTCATTTGTCATTGAATTTTTGCGTGTGAACCATTCAATCATTGATGGCGTTGGGCTTGCCATAAAAACCCCCATTGGCACAATTATCCATACTGGCGATTATAAGATTGACTACTCACCTATTGATGGTAATGTTGCCGATCTTCACCGCTTTGCTGAATATGGTCAGCAGGGGGTATTGCTTTTAATCAGTGACAGCACCAATGCAACCAATCCCGGTTATACCCCATCCGAGATAGTTCTAAAAAAGAAACTACTGGAAATATTTGCAAAGTCCAAGGGGCGCATTTTTGTAGCAAGCTTTGCTTCTAACATACACAGAATTCAGCAGGTTCTGGAAGCTTCACAAAAATATAACCGTAAAGTTGTTATTTCCGGTACCACCATGCAAAAAAATATTGAGATAGCAACCGAGTTAGGGTACCTGAAATACAAAAAAGACCTTATCATAGATGCAAAGGATATTGGTAAATATACCCATAAAAAACTGGTGGTTCTGTGTACCGGTTCGCAGGGTGAACCCATGTCAGCACTTTCCCGTATGGCTGCCGGCACGCATAAACATTTCAGGATAGGTGCTGGCGATACTGTTATCATTACCGCATCGGTTATACCGGGAAATGAACGCATGGTGTACAGTGTCATTAATTCCCTGATGCAGATGGGCGCAGATGTATTCTATGAACAGGATGAAGAAATTCATGTGTCAGGACATGCTTCACAGGAAGAGCTTAAGCTTATGATTACCCTGACTCAGCCAAAATACTTTTTGCCGGTACATGGCGAATATCGTCACCTCAAAGCACATGCCTCACTTGCTGAATCACTCAACATAAAACCACAGAATATCATTGTTGCCCGTAATGGCGATATAATAGAGCTAACACCAAACCGCTTTGAGAAAAAAGGCACCATACCTCTTTCAAGTGTCTATGTTGATGGCACCTATATTGGCGATATCACTGATGACATCATTGCTGAACGTAAAACATTAGCATCTGATGGTGTTATTATCATAAGCATTGTCATTGGAGATGGACTATTGTTGTATCCTCCTGTAATAACCGCTAAAGGCTTCATTGGTATAAAAAACGATAAATTTATTCAGGTGCTTCAAAAGGAACTATCGAACACTATTGAAAAGCAGCTTTTACAAAATGCCTCACCTGAACACTTAACAGTAGCAGTAAAAAAGCTTGCCAAAATGATTGCCCACCGCTTTACCAACAATACGCCACTCATTGAAACTATCATTCAGGAGATTTAACATGGCCTATATTATTGTTGTTTTCTGCATCCTGGGGATTATCCAGGGTGTAACCGAATTTCTGCCTATATCATCATCAGGTCATTTAGCACTTTTAGAGGCAGTTCCGCAGGTTCATGCTATCTTTGCCACAATGGATACAGGCGCTAAACTTTTTTTTAACGTTGCACTGCACCTGGCAAGCCTGGTGGCAATAATCATATTTTACTATAATGACATCATTAAGCTTATTACCGGAACTATCGCCGAAATTACAAAAAAACACTATGGCACCCATTGCCAGTTTGCCTGCAATATCATAATTGCATCATTACCTGCTGCTTTGATTGGATTGCTTTTCAATGATTTTGTTGAAGCATCAATTTCCAGCCCCGCAATGGTTGCAGGCCTTCTGATAATTAATGGTATCATGCTCATTGCATCTAATAAATTACCCAAAAAAAGCCGAAAATGTGAAGAGATGGGAATACTGCAAGCATTACTGGTTGGGATTTTCCAGGCAGTTGCAATTTTGCCGGGCATATCACGTTCAGGAAGCACCATTGTTGGTGGCCTTTTAACAGGGTTAGAGCCTGAAGAAGCAGGGAAATTTTCTTTTCTAATGGCAATACCGGTTATTGCCGGTGCAGGATTTCTTGAATTGCGGAAGTTAGGAGCCATCAATGCTTTTGAATTTGGTATTCCCGTTGTGGTTGCTATGGCTGTAACATTTATCGCAGCACTAGCATCATTGAAGCTGCTTGTGGCAATGCTCAAATCGTTGCACCTGCACTATTTTGGGTACTATACCATTGTAGCGGGGGTGACAGCATTAATTATTTTACTGGTATAAATTTATAATTACAGGATTACCAAGCGTGTATGTCCAATCGTGTTACTGAAATACTGTGTGTTGTACTGTGGGGATTTGCCGTTATTGTTTTTCTTTCCCTGGCAACATTCCACTTATCTGATTATGATGCGTTGTTTACTATGCCGGTACAAAATATCCTGGGCCCTGCAGGAGTAGTACTTGCTCAGATACTCAGAATCTCGTTTGGCATAGCATCATATTTTGTTGTTGCAATACTGCTTTTAACCGGCTGGGGGCTCATCAAATACAAATCACTGGAACCTGTCCTGGAACACATCTTTGCCATTACCTTTGCTATGGTTTCAACCTCACTTCTTGTGACCATTATACAGCCTGAAACAATTGCCCCCTTTGCCGGAGGAGTGGTTGGCATAGCGTTATACCACGTACTTACCTCAGTAATGGGTTTTACCGGAGCATGGATTGCAACAATACTGCTGGTGCTTATTTCACTTATACTGCTTGGTATAGTGTCAATCAGCTATCTCTTTGATAGCCAGCGATTTAACTCTTTAGCAAAAGTTGCTGCGCTGCTGTATACAAAGATTGTGCTTTTTAAGCACAGGGATTCCATACCTCTTCTTGACATTCAATCATTTAATGCTGAAAAAAAGTTACCCTGGATTACGCGAACCAAAATTACCCTCTATGGAAAAACATCCGTGCACAAACCAAAGCTCATTGAATATGACAACATACTTACGTATAAAGGCGATAGTTCCTATTATAGTAACAATCACTATACAGATGACCTTCAGATAATCAATACCCATACTGCTTCTGCTGAAAATAATACCATGCATAATTCAAATCCTTGTGTCATGGATAGCTCTACCACGGAAAGTAAAGAAGATAGCCCACAGGTTGCTGTAACTAATGCAGTGATTGAACTGCCACAGGAAAACAATATACAGGATGAACATGTACCGATAGTTGTTGAAACAAATAGCAATGATATAGATGAACATACTGACGAAGATGAAGAGTATGAATATGATGATGAAGCGCATGCTGAAGAAGACATTGTTGCCCGCAACATTTTTGAGGAAATACCAATCAATCAGAAATACAGCATACCTGTAGACTTTTTAAAGCAATACAATGTGCATGATGAAACAGGCTATAAACAGGAGATAGCAAAAAATTCTGAACTATTGGTTAATACACTGCGGGACTTTGGCATTGAATCAAAAGTTGTCAATGTTAACCGTGGACCGGTCATTACATTGTATGAACTGCAGATAGCTCCGGGTATTAAAGTCAATCGTATTGTTGGCCTTGCTGACGACATTGCCATGGCACTTGCCGCTTCTCGTGTTAGGGTGGTGGCACCAATCCCTGGCAAAAAGGCCATTGGCGTAGAGATCCCCAATAAAGTACGCGAGACAGTGACATTGAAAGATATTATTACCTCTCCTGAATATGCCCATCAGCAGGGTCGGCTCAAAGTGGGGCTGGGCAAGGATATCATGGGAAAACCTGTGGTTATTGATATTAAGAAACTACCACACCTGCTTATTGCCGGAGCAACAGGAGCTGGTAAATCCGTATGTGTCCATTCCATCATAACAAGTTTAGTGTACAACTATGATCCAAACTATGTGCGCTTTATCATGGTTGACCCAAAACTTGTTGAGTTACAAATATACAATGGCATTCCACACCTGCTTACCCCGGTTATCATTGAGCCATTCATGGTACCAAAAGCTCTGAAGTGGACCATGATGGAGATGGAACGGCGCTACTATCTTCTTTCAGAATATAACACTCGTGACATTGATCGCTACAACCAGATGGTTGAGCGCAATAAGACCGGCGAATACCTACCCTATATTGTCATTATTATGGATGAGCTAGCCGATTTAATGATGGTTGCTGCCAAAGAGATAGAAGGCTACATTACCCGCATTGCACAAAAAGCTCGCGCAGTGGGTATTCACTTAGTACTGGCAACCCAGCGTCCATCGGTTGATATCATCACCGGCATCATCAAAGCAAACTTCCCTGCCCGCATTGCATTTCAGGTTGCACAGAAGACGGACTCACGTACCATCATTGACCAGAATGGTGCCGAAAAACTTTTAGGTAAAGGCGATATGCTGTATCAATCGCCCATGAGTTCTTTCCCCATTCGCATTCAGGGAGCCTTTATTTCAGAGGATGAGCTATCATCAATAGTTGCTTTTCTTAAAAAGATAGCAAAGCCACGGTATGTTGATATTGAACAAAGCCTGGTGGAATTTGAAGATGATGACGAAGAAGGCGAAGATGAGCTTTTCATTGAAGCAGTGAAGATAGTTGAAACCACAAAAAAAGCTTCAGCTTCATACCTTCAGCGCAGGCTCTCCATTGGCTACAACCGTGCTGCACGTATCATTGAGCGCATGGAAGAGTTGGGATATATTGGTCCACAGCAGGGAAGCAAGCCCCGTGAAGTATATATATAAAAAATTTTAAGTGACTTTTTTTATCCCATATATTATTATATCTTTATACTATAACTTTTGAAAATGATAGTATATGCATGGTATTGTATGTGTTTACCATGAAGGTTTATGGTATATGCAATTTGGTAATCCTTTTTTTAATTATGAATATGAAAATGTTTTTATTATATTATATGTGAGGCGCTGTATGAAATATACCAAACAAACTACTTTTATTGTCATTATTATCATGGCAATAGCCCTTTCTGTCAGTGCAATACCTGGCAAGAAAGTAATAGGTGTTACTGCATTTACCAATCTGTCAAAAGACAAAACGTTTGACTGGCTGTGTATTGGTATTGCTGATACCATATCCTATAAACTGCGTAATGTGCAGGAATATATACTGGTGGATAGGGTCAATGTTGATAAAATTATTGGCGAGCTACAGCTTTCCCAATCTGGGCTCATTGATGAAAATACTGTTGAGGCCGGCAAAGCCTTAGGTGCCAATATTCTTGTTGTTGGTAATTTCCAGAAATTTGGCAACCAGATACGCATCACAGCAAAGATCGTAGATGTACAATCACACGCTGTCATCAATCAGGTTCAGGTTACCGGATCATTGAATGATATATTCAACCTGCAGGATTCGCTGGCATTGGGAATTATTGAAAAGAATGATACTGCTATCACAACCGAAACAAAAACAAAAATTGTACAGAACGATACTAACAACATCAGTGCATACGAATACTTTGTTCGTGGGCAAAAGTTTTTACTGTATCAATTAGATTATTCCAAAGCCATAGAAATGTATCAGAAGGCAATATCCATTGACCCCAACTATGCAATAGCCTATGCAGGCTTGGGTAAAGCATATTCGCTGCGTTCATGGGAACTCAGGGAATATCATAACACCACCGATCCCACACTCATTGAAAAATCCTTCCAGAGCAGCAAAAAAGCTTTATCCCTTAATCCAAATTTAGATGAAGCCCATCTGTCACTTGCCCGCTATTATCAGGAAGTGGACCAGGGGAAAGTCCCCAATAAATGGACTTTGTGCGAAGATGAAACCCGCAAAGCACTAGAAATTAACCCCAATAATGGCGAGGCATATCTGCTCTTGAGCAAAATCTATGCCTATGATATACCAAAATCAGAAATGTATTTAAAGCAGGCCATTGAAAAGAACAAATTTTTAGTTGATGCCCACAACAATTTAGGGATTATTTATTTAGACCGTGGCGATTTAGATACTGCTTTTTCATATATTAAAAATGCCATCGATATAGATGAAAATTACGTTATTGGCTATATGAATTTAGGCGTTATATATGAAAAACGAGGCCAGTATGATAAGGCACTGGAAATGTATAAGATGGCGGTATCAAAATACCCCAATTATATTCTGGGACTGCGTAACTTAGGTATAGGCTATCGCAATTTAAACAGGCTTGATGAAGCGTTAGATGCCTTTAACAAAGCGTTGAAGCTAAAAAAGGATGATGCACAAACATTAAGCGAGATTGGGTATGTGTATCTGTTAAAAGCTGATTACACCAAAGCTATCGATTACTTTAAACAATCGTTAAAGTATAATCCTTCTTATCGTTATAGCTTAGCTAATTTAGGCTGGTGCCTGGTGCAGCAGGGTAAATACAATGATGCCATCCCGTATTTAGAAAAAGCACATAATGACAACAGAGATTATGCGTGGCCGGCAGGATATTTGGGCTGGTTGTATGAAAACAAATTCCAGGATTACAATAAAGCCCTTTATTGGTATGGCGAGGCATTAAAGCGCGATCCAAATAATCAGGACTATCGCAATTCATATAACCGTTTATCAGGTTACTATCGCTAAACTATAGTGTATGTATTGTGAGTTATGAAAGAGGCCCTGTATTATACAAAACATGGTGAGGATGCAGTGCAATGCGTACTGTGTCCTCACAACTGCATTATAAAAGAAGGAAAGAGTGGTATTTGTAATGCCCGACAGAATACAGGGGGGAAACTGTATTCATTAATTTATGAAAAACCCTGTGCTACCCATGTTGACCCAATAGAAAAAAAACCACTATACCATTTTTTGCCAGGAAGCAGATCCTTTTCCCTTGGCACAGTTGGCTGTAATTTAAAATGCATGCACTGCCAAAACTGGGAACTATCAACAAGCTCCCCCAATGATGTATTCTGTCATACGCTCACAGCAGATGACTGCGTTAAATTGGCACTTCAATATGAATGCCAGTCAATATCTTACACCTACAATGAACCCAGCATAAACATTGAATACGTTCTTGAAACAGCTGTCAAGGCTCATGATAAGGGCATTAAGAATGTCATGGTTACCAATGGATTTATCAACGAAGAGCCATTACGTGATCTCTACAGACATATTGATGCAGCAAACGTTGATCTGAAAGCTTTTGATGATGATTTTTATAAAAAAATTTGCAAGGCACGCTTAGAACCGGTATTAAAAACATTAATTATTCTTAAAGAGATGAATGTATGGATTGAGGTTACCAACCTGGTTATCCCCACACACAATGATGATGTAACCATGATTCAAAAGCTTGTGGATTGGGTTGTTCACAATTTAGGTACAGATGTGCCACTGCATTTCACAGCCTTTTACCCTGCACACAAATTGACAAATGTCCCCCCTACACCACTCAGGGTGCTGAAACAGGCGTATGACATTGCGTATAAAGCGGGTATTAAATTTATATATTTAGGCAATGTTCGCGAACGCTCGGTTACCCGCTGTCCATCGTGTGGCCGTGACCTTGTTGTACGTAGTGGATTCAACGTGATGCGCACCAACCTTCATGATGGGAAATGTATATGCCAAACAGCCATACCAGGGGTGTGGCGATAGTTACTACGAATGAGCTTCAACCTGGTACAACTCATCCTTGACGGGCAAGGCTTTTCGTAGATTCTTTATATATGGATAAAGATCCCCTGCTTCAACATAGTAATCGCACTCATCCATTGTACGCCGTGCAACTGTGAAATATTTGTGAACCTTTTCTTCGCCAGATCGCTTCAGCCACTGTTTCTTATTGCATCGTACACGTAACACAAAGGTTTTATTATCACCTTCATAATGCCTGAAAACAGTACAGTGCATGCAATTGGCACAAAAAACCTTATTTTCTTCCATGTATAAATCTCCTGAAAGGTATAGTATCTATATGTATGAAAAATACTTCAACTGGTATGTTTTAGTTAATATAGCATATTTTGAAAAAAAATCAAGCACTATATAGGTGGTTTATGACAATTGTCAGCATGTGTTATTTTTGCAAGCATTTTTTTTGGGATACCTAAATCTGCAATATTTTTTTACCAGTGTATGTTGCATCTATTCTTGACAAATATTAATTGTAGATGATACTTTCTGATAGAAAGGGGGTACACCATGACAACGCTTACTACCTTACATAATTACGGCAGCACAACAATTTTGCTGACTGATGCGCTTTTGGTAATAGATATGCAGTACGACTTTATACCAGGTGGCTCATTGCCAGTTGCAGAAGGCAACACTATAGTAAAGCCTATAGCACAGTTAATGGAAAAATTTTTTGCAAAAGGTGCCACCGTAGTATGCACCCAGGACTGGCACCCCAAGTATCACCGCTCATTTGCATCAACGCACGGGAAAAATCCCTATGACCCCATCAATGAACCTGGTATTGGACCAGTGCTGTGGCCAGATCACTGTGTTATTGATACAAAAGGTGCACAGCTTCACCACGATCTAGCTGTACACTACTGCCACGCAATAGTACGCAAAGGCTACAACATAAACATTGATAGCTACTCAGCATTTCTTGAAAATGATAAACAAACAGTAACGGGGCTAACGGGATATCTTTCAAGCCGAGGCGTAAAACGTATATTTGTATGCGGACTTGCATTTGACTACTGTGTGCATTTTAGTGCAGTTGATGGCGCCAGTTCAGGATTTGAATCAGTGGTAATTACTGATTGCACAAAGGCAGTCAACTCACCAGCTACAAGCGTGGATGATGCCATTGCTAATATGAAAGCTTGCAATGTTAAATTTTGTACATCAGCTGACCTGTCATTCTAATGGCAACTCAACGGTAAACTCAGCATACTGTCCTACCGCTGAGTTTGCATAGATTCTGCCATTGTGCAGGTACACAATATTCCACGACACAAAAAGCCCAATGCCCGATCCTTTGCGGGCAAGCAGTTCATCTGTCTCAATGCGTGAAAATCGTTTGAATAATTTATGCTTCTCTGTTTCAGGAAATCCAGGGCCAGTATTCCACACGCTGATTTTGCATAGAGTGCCTTCTTTTTTTACGGTTATGCGCACAATTCCATTATCATTATTGTACTTGATTGCATTGCTTAAAAGATTGTGCATTACAATCTTCATGGCATCGGGATCACACTGTAGCTGTACATCCTCGTAGTGTTTTTCAACTGTTATATGTTTTGCATCAGCCTGCGGCTGTACAATAGCCAGTGCAGGCTCAATAATATCATGTGCGATAGTTACTGTTGATTTGCGTATTGGCATTGAACCAGTCTCAAGGCGGGCAAGATTCAAATACTCATTTACTATCGTTAACAGATATTCTGCTTGCACAAGAATACGATCAATAGTGTTTGTACAGTGCTTAGGGATTTCCCCAAAGTACCCCTGCTTGAGTGTGGTACCTAACGTTACTATAGATGAAAGTGGGCTTTTTAGCTCATGAGTAACAAATGATAGCATCTCCATATATGCGTTTATTGCCTGGGTTAATTGCTCAATACGGTATGCTTTTTCAACAGCCTGGCTCAATCGCTCTATCATTGCCTGATGCAGTGCAATTTCCCTTTGTCCATACATATTTTTTTTGCGAGAACTTCTAAACAACACTCCTACAATGCGCCCTTCCACATACAGGGGGCAGGTCATGCTTGACATAACACCTTCTTTTAAAAGCAGCCGTGTAGACTGGCTTTCAGGATTTTTTTTGTAATATTCTTCTAAGTCATTGATGATTCGTGGCATTTTATCCTGAAATATCTTTTCAAGGGAACTTCCCTTAAGGTCAGCAGTATAGCCTTTATCTAAATACAAAGGGCTGTATGATGCTACCACGTGATACAGTGTTAACCGTTTACCATCATCTGAAAATGCAATACCAATCCTGTCACAGGGCATAATATGCTGTGTTTCTTTAAAGAAATATTCTATAATGTCAATCAAGGACTGCCCTGAAGCTATCTTCTGATTTATAGTATCAAGGGCTTTAACGTCTTCTGCTGTTAAAACAATTTTTTCATCTCTATCCTGTATATAAGAAATTGTATCGCGCTTCTCCATGCATATTCCTCATTGTTTCTTTTTAGCTACTCTTACAAAAGGTATACAATTATGCAAGGTTTTTATGTATTCTTATGCCCATTGTATGTGTAATGCTTTCTACCAACATCTATCTGTTATATTAAAAAGGTGCATGTGATTAATATAAATAATAAATGTAAATTCAAAATGTTGGGCTGTCTCAAAACAAACCGTGGGGCTTGCAATGATGTAAGTGCAATTTTATTGCGATCATAGCGCCTGTGCAGAGCATGTCAAAGGGAAGCAATCTCAATGACGCGGGTGCAAATTAATTGCAATGGGGTGTCTTTTGGAACACCACCATCGGAATTTGTGTGACCCTTTTGCTTACTCAGGGCAGGTGATCTGAAGGGATGTTATTTCCCAAAACCCGTAATGGAAAGATTGTATTTACTAATAAGATACGCTGCCATTTAAGGCGTACTCTATCATCAGTAACTATCGCACAAAAAACTATCTAAATTAATTTATACATTTGATGGTATTGATGCGGTATCCATATAGTGTTTTGCAATGATGATGCGTTGTATCTCGCTAGTCCCTTCATAAATTGTGGTGACGCGCACATCACGGTACAGACGCTCAACAGGATACTCTTTGGTGTAGCCATAGCCACCCAGTATCTGCATGGCATCATAACAGGCTTTATTTGCCACTTCTGTTGCAAAAAGTTTTGCCATTGAAGCTTCCTTCATAAACGGCATACCATTTTCTTTTTTATAGGCAGCTTGCAGTAACAATAGGCGTGCGGCCTCAAGATGAGTGTAGTTATCAGCAATCATCCACTGTATTGCCTGATTGTGTATAATGGGTTTGTCAAACTGTATGCGCTCCTTTGCATAGCTTGTTGCATAATCCATGGCAGCAAGACCAATCCCCAGTGCCATGGAACCAATACCAATACGCCCGCCACCTAACTCGCGTACTGCTATCCTGAATCCATCATTGAGTGTGCCTAATAGATTTTCTTTTGGAACTTTGCAGTTATCAAGAATTATCTCATTGGTAGAAGAGCCCAGTTGCCCCATTTTATGTTCATCCCTGCCTACAGTAAATCCTTCAAAATGTGGCTCCACTAGAAATGCACTGATGCCCCTACCTTTGGGTGCGTGCTTATTGGTAACAGCCCACACAACAAATACCCCTGCATACTCAGCACTGGTTATGAATACCTTTTTGCCATTGAGTATCCAAAAGTCCCCACCATCCGTTGCCGTTGTCTTCATTGCCGCGGGGTCAGAGCCTGCCTCTGCCTCAGTCAGGCCAAAGCTCCCTGCATAAAAGGTACCATTGCAAAGCGGTGGAATATACCGTTGCTTCTGGTCTTCTGTCCCCACTGATTGTATAACCTCTGCCACCATATTGGTTACCGAAGTTGTAACAGCAGTTGCAGCACAAGCTTTTCCAAGTTCTGTCATCACCAGTGAAAATGCAACACTACCTGCGCCCGTGCCCCCATACCGTGGGTCAACAGCAATGCCGTTAAAACCTAATGCTGCCAGTTTTTTCAGGTTGGATTTCAATATCTTTCTGTCTTTTGTTGAATCCAGTGTGGAAGCAACTGGTTCAAGTTCGTGTTTTGCAAATTTAGCAGCTGTTTGGTGAATGATTTGCTGTTCCTGCGTTAAACTGAAATTCATTGGCTTACCTCTTTTACGTGTAATCGTAAAACCCTTTGCCGGTTTTGCGCCCCAACCAGCCTGATTCAACATAGCGCCTGAGGAGCGGGCATGGTCTGTATTTTGAATCCTTAAACCCATCATAAAGTGTTTCCATAATAGCTAAACATGTATCAAGCCCAATAAGATCAGCCAATTCAAGTGGCCCCATGGGATGGTTCATTCCTAATTTCATCACTGTGTCTATAGACTCCCGTGTTCCTACGCCTTCGTAGAGGCTATATATAGCTTCATTAATCATTGGCATGAGGATGCGGTTGGAAATAAATCCCGGATAATCATGAGCTTCAGCTGGTGTCTTTCCTAATTTGAGCGATAGTTCCCATGTTACATCAAATGTTTCCTGCGATGTGGATAAAGCTCGTATAATCTCAACAAGCTTCATGACCGGTACTGGATTCATAAAATGCATTCCAATAACCTTATCAGGGCGCTTTGTTGCTGCAGCAATTCGGCCTATAGGGATTGAAGAAGTATTGGTGGCACATATAACATGAGGCCTGCATATAGTATCTAAATCTTTAAATATTTTTAATTTGATGTCCTGATTTTCGGTTGCAGCTTCCACAACAAAATCAGCATGTGCAAACTCTTTAAAATCACTTGTTGCTCTAACCCTGGCCATTATGGTTTGCATAGAATCCTGCGTTATTTTTCCTTTTGAAATATCTTTGGAAAGCACCCCGTTAATATACGTTACACCTTTTAACGCCAATTCTTCTGTTACATCATACAGAATAACAGAGAATCCACTTACGGCTGCAACACAGGCAATCCCTGAGCCCATCTGCCCTGCACCTGCAATACCAATGGTTTGTATGGCATTTGTGTTCATACCATGCTCTCCTTAAAAATAGAATTTACTATACATGTCATTCTAAAAAGAGTAAAGCCACTAAAATATCTTGTCTTCATTATCGCTTCACAATTAATGCAACTGCTTCGCCACCACCCAAACACAGCGATGCCAATCCCACATGTTTATCCTGCCGAATCATTTCATGAAGTAATGTTACAAGAACGCGTGCCCCACTTGCGCCAATAGGATGCCCCAGTGCAACGCTTCCTCCATTGACGTTTACCTTTGCACTATCAAGACCCAGCTCTTTGAGCACACCAACTGTTGATCCACTGAATGCTTCGTTGATCTCGTAAAGATCTACATCCTGCAATGACATCCCTTCTTTTTTAAGACATTTAGGGATAGCCAGGATTGGCGCCATCAGAACATATTTCATATCAATACCAGCTGAAGCCTGTGCACCTATCGTTGCTATAACCTGGCATCCCAACTCTTTTGCTTTTTTCTGTGACATCACCACCACCGCAGCAGCACCATCGCTTATAATAGAAGCATTGCCTGCAGTGGTAACACCGTCTTTTTTGAAAGCAGGTTTCATTGTTGCCAGAGTTTCATATGGTGTTGGCTTTGGGCATTCATCGGTATCAAAAATTATTTCCTTTTGTTTGTGGGCGATAGTTACCGGAACTATCTCCTCCTTAAATTTACCTGCCTGTATTGCACTGAGAGTTCTTTCATATGAAAGCGCAGCATACCTGTCCTGCTCTTCCCTGCTCACATTATATTTTTCACAGCACAATTCGTTGGAGATACCCATATGAAAATCATTGACCACATCCCATAATCCATCATGAACCATATGGTCCTTGAGCTGACCATCACCCATGCGATACCCAAACCGTGCTTTTTCCAGATAGTATGGAGCCATACTCATATTCTCCATGCCACCAGCCACAATCACATCAGCATCACCACACTGTATTGCCTGTGCTGCAAGCATAACCGCTTTTAGACCAGAGCCACATACTTTATTTATTGTTAAACATTCTACTTCAAAGGGAAGATGTGCCTTGATTGCAGCTTGGCGCGCAGGATTCTGCCCATACCCACAGGGAAGTACCTGCCCCATAATTACTTCGTTGACATCCATTTTTGAAATTCCTGCACGCTTAATGGCTTCTTCAATGACAATGGCTCCCAATTGCGTTGCGGGTATAGAAGATAAAGAACCGTTAAAATTACCCAGAGCAGTTCTTACAGCACTTACAATAACAGCCTGGTGCATTGGCAACCTCCATTTTTGTATATCAATATTACATAAACAGAACTATTTATTATATGGTCAAAATGTCAAAAATATTTCACAAATAATTAATAAAAGTTGCTTATAAACAAAATATTAAAACTGTAGATTCCATTCACCACCAGCAGCACGTTTATACATTTTTTTTATCAGCAAATATTTTTTAAATGATTTTAAAAAAATTTTTTATATGGAGATAGTATCTGAATCATTTTTTAATTTTTTAAATTGACTAATTTTAAAAAGGCACTCCATATTAATAATAAATATTTGGCTCTACCTGGTACATTGTTATAATGAGCTACTGTTTGTGTTATGAATAGTATATAGATATTTGTAAAAATAACATATTCAAGGGGTAACAATGATGACAAAAAAGTATAAAGCAGCTATTTTTATAGTGTTGGTATATATAGTGCTTCTATTCATATCCTGTACATCCGTTGAGTTTGTTAAAACTGGTGAAGAATACCCTGCACTCAATGAAACTGATGAAGTTCAGGTTTTGCTAACCGTAGATAAAAATCACTATGATGAGATAGGCATCGCTGACATTGGCGGAGTATCATTGCCGGTACGTATTGAAAAGGCCAAACAGATTGCCCGCAGTAAAGGTGGCAATGTGATTGTTCCTGTGACAATGTGTACTGAAGAAGCACAGAAGAGGATGCGCAGCGGGTATATTATTCAGAGCTTTTATATACTCAAAACAAAAACGGCAGCCATTGCCCCTAAAGAAACCGTTGAATCAAAACAGATAACGTTGCCCGTTGAAGAAGAATTTATCCCGGAAAAGCAAGCTGCAACATTTACACAACTGTTACAGCACTACCCGTCATTGCAGGGACAGTCATTTACAAATTCCATGGTACCGCTGAGATTTTATAAAATTCCTCCATCACTTCTTGTGTATGGATTGTCTGAATACAAGCTTTGTTTAATGCAGTTTGATGATGATAATACTGTACTGGTATTTATTCCCAAAGAAAAAATAACAGTTATAAAAAACGCTATTGATAAGAGGAGTACTATAGCCGTTGATTTTACACCCTTAGGTGTTTACAAGGAAAAATATCCTGTTTTAAAAATGCTGTCAGAATAATATAACAAGGCACTGCATCATGTTACAACAAGTTTCTACTCAGAGTAGCCTTTGCAGATTTACTCTTAGTGATGAGGAAAAATTATCTGATGAAAGGGTAAAAGAGGAAATACGCAAAGCTTTTCAGGAGCTCAGAGCATTCCCCTTTGTTATAAATTCAGATATTATCGATTCATTAAAAAAAAATGCTGACCCATTATCATTAAAAGATTCATTTATTGCTATCCGAAATGATATATTTACTACAATTACCGATAGCCCACAGGCAAAGGAAAAAATAATATCCGACGTCAGATTGCAGGATAGAATTTTAGATGCGATTATCACAATCCACAGTGCAATAGCCAGGGGCAATTTTACTTCGATCATAAACCGTCGTTTTGTGCTTATCAAAGAAAGACCTGCCTGGCCAACACTCTATTACCTTTCACCTCAAAGTGCTGTACTATCACACGTTGGACAGGGCCCGCAGTGGACAGAAATTCCTACAATCTATCTGGGCCTTAATATCTTCAATGTGCTTGCCCTTGATAAGGATCAGAAATTTGACAAAGCATTTTACTGGTTATTACGGGTTGAAGAGCGTGCCATAGAAACCGGATATTCGCATATTGAAGTGTACCCACCGCATGTATCACGTGCTCTCAATGAGTTGCTTGATGAAGTCATACGCATTGCAACCATCTCAGAAGTTGAATTCAAAGAAATCCCTGCCCGAAAAAAAATACGTGCCTTTACTGCTCGTAACCGTGAAACTTTTTTAAAGATGCTCAATGCTCGTCGTGATGATGGCAATTTTGATTTTGAAAAAAATTTGAAGGCAATACGGTCACTGGAAAGGCTTGCACGCCGTTACAAAAAAGGCTACGATTTCAATTCATTGCGTGAAATTGTACGCCTGCTGGTGGCTGCATCTGGCCATGATATACATGAAATCCGCAATAACGCTAATATACTCCTGGAACGAATTTTTGCACCTAAAGAGTTTGATGCTCCACTGGCTACTTCGTTTGTTAACTGCGCTGCAGGTAGTACTCACACATTTGAATTTTCCATGCCAGAAGAAGCTAACTACTTTGTCCGTATATTTTACAATGCTGGCACAAACCCTTACCCTCTGGAACAGGATATTGCATATATTGACATTGATTTGGTCTTCAATGAAACAAAAGGTATGTATACTGCACACCATACATTCAACGAATTAGGCCATTATGACTTCATTGTTTACAAAAAACGAAAAAAACGCTCACAGTGGGTAGCATACGAAGGCTGCAGTGGTAGAATTAACGTTATCCCTGATGTACGCGGTGAAATTGTCCTTGAAATATTTCCTGATATTCACGGGCATACCCGTATCTACTGGATGGATGAAGAACATCCGGGATTGGTATACAATGAGCATGGAGAAGTAATCCGTTTAGGCCGCTTTAGCGACATAACTGCTCACCTTGAGGATTTAAAAGAGCGCTATCACATCACTGCACTATACCTTTTAGGTGTCCAGAAGCGTGGCACAAACCGTGAAGACTGGGCACCTGAAGCTACATCCCCTTCACCATTTTCACCGGTTAGTTTAGTTGAAATTGAAGACTTTTTAGGCGGTGAAAAAGAATTTCTTGAGCTTGTAGCCAAAGCTCATGCAATGGATATAAAAATCATTATTGACGTGGTCCCCCATCTTAACCGCCGCAGTACAGAGCTTCCCGATGAGTACGCTGTTAAATGTTACGACGATAGTGGGAATCTGGTTATTCGTGCTTCAACTGATGGCCGCTATGGAAGCTGGAATGATGGCAAACTGTTAAACTACCGCAAACTGGAAGTATGGGAATGGCTCATCAACAGCGTTACCACCTTAATTGACAAATATGATATTGACGGCATTCGCTTCGATTCAGCTCATGCGGTCCCCATCATGATGAAGAAGAACAACTATCCGTTTATATGGGGGCAGTACCGTTCGCTGGAATCACTTGTTGAAGGTGAAATTATTGTTAATGACCGTGAAGACGGGCATTTTATCACAACAGGTTATTTTGACAGTGCCTGCAGGGACCAGATAGCTATCCCCTTTCATTATCTTCTGATGTCCCGCATTGCACAAAAACTGAAGGAAAAGAACAAAACATTTTTTGTGCATTTAGCCGAATGTTACTGGGGCCATGAGCGCTATCTTACCCGCAGTGGAATTATCCCCTACAATTCTGCTCTTTTTAAAATTTGCGAAGGAATCATCCACGGCACCACTGATGTCCGTGAAGTGTACCACTTTTACGATAACTATCTCCCATACGCCCTGCCACCGGGTACTGAGCTTTTAGGCATATTGGGAAATCATGACGAACGGCGCGCACTCAATACGTTTGGCCACAGAGGACTCAGGGCTGCTATTGGGCTTACCATCTTTATGAATAACATCATCATGGATTATGAAGGAAGTGCCGAAGGCGAAAGCTGGAAAGTATATCTGGATAACATCTATGTGAACTGGAATCAGTTTGAGTATGCTGCTCACCGCAGCCTGGAGTCATTTTACCGGCAATGGTATCGTTTCCACCGCAACAATAGAGGCAAAGGGTATTTGATATGGGCTAATAATCATCAGGTAGCAGCAGCTATAAAATTTACCGAACAAACAATATGGATTGGGGTTTTTAATTTTGCCGATAGCTCTCAGAATGTGGCATTGCAGTTTGACAATCCAAGACTTCCCATTGCTGATGATACATTTTTTAAAGTTGTTGATCCTGTATACTCACCTATTACAAAACATTATAGTTATTTTACCGGGAAGGAGCTTAAGGCTTCAAAAATTTATTCGGTTGTTTCATACACTGACAGGATCAAGCTTTTAAAATTGGAACCGGTTAGTGATATTGCACCACTGTACAGTGAATTCCTGCGCGATTCACTTTTCAGGTTATATTCAATCAGCAACCCGGCAAACTTTAAATCAAATTTCATGTTCCTTGAAACAATTGCACACTTTTCCACTTTTGAATCATTTATTGCATTTTTGAAGAATCAAATCATTGCACAATTTTATCCGCAGTATAAAAATTTCATTGAGATAGGTTTTAAACGAATCCTCTTTTACATGTTTAAGTTTGGGTTCAAATCCGGCAACGATATTATACAATTAATTAAGGACTTGGCAGCACATGATGATACCAATATATCCGACCTTGGCAAAAGCATTAAGTTTCATAACCGACCTGGCCCCATTATATTTGTATCAGCCGAGGCAGAGCCATTTTCCAAAAGCGGAGGACTTGCTAATGTTGTGTATGAGTTGCCACGTGAGCTTGTAAGTCTGGGTGAAGAAGTAATAGTAATAACCCCAAAATATCGCCATGGCGATGAAAAGGCCATGGAAAAAATGGACAATGCCATAAAAAAATATAATGTACAATACACGGGTAAAAATGTTCGCTTCATGATAGAACATGTTACTTATGAAGCTGGTGTCCATTATGCACAGGTTGATGGCATCCATTATTATCTACTGGATCATCACGAGTTCTTTGATGGCTTGTACTGGGGATATACCGGTCAGGAAAAGTTACGTCGCCGCATTGCGTTTGCCCGTGCTACAGCTGAGCTTATTACCACATTTGGCCTGTATCCACTTTTTGTCATCACCAATGATGCATACACCGGTATTTTCAACGGCATTGTCCGCAGTGACCATGTTTACTATGATAACCCAAACTTCAAAAGAACATCTTTCTTCCATATTGTACACAACGGTGGCTGGCAATATTTTGATTCATATCACCGATATGAGGATGGCAAAGACCTCTTCTCTTTGTTTAATCTCCCGCACTGGCGCTATAATGATTTTTCTGACCCCAACGATTACAACAAAATAAATTGCATGGCTACCGGTATACGATTTGCCGATAGAGTCATTACAGTAAGCCCTTCATATGCAAAGCAGATTGAAAAAGCCTGTGATGGTCTTGAAAAGATCCTGCACAATGTTATTGGTATAAGCAATGCGCTGGGAGTTGATTTTAAAAACAGAATTCTAATGCGTTTTCACAATTCAGGTTTTATTGACGAATATTATCCCAAGATGGTTGAAGCAGTAGCATCTCATCCTGAAATATTTAAAACATTGCAGCAGCGCTATCCTGAGATACTTGAAGGTATCCGTAATTGTGAAAGGATCACAGATCCTCTGCGCAGGGAGTATGTAACTCACATACGAAACAAACTCTGTTTACAATATAAATTAGGTTTTGAAATTAATCCAGATAGAATATTATTTTCTATGATTCACCGTATTGCTGAGCAAAAAGGCTTTCAGCTTCTATTGGATGCTTCATATGGGATATTTACCACATTAGGATTTCAGGGGGTTATTGGCGGTGCAGTAGCATGGGGGGACCAGCGCGGTAGCGAGCTAGCTACAGGCTTACTTAATTTGCAAAACTACTATCCAAAAAAAGTAAATGTAAACTTAGGCTTTCAGGATATCAGCATTCCTCTTCTGTGCAGTGATGTGTTTTTAATGCCATCATTACATGAACCGGGCGGCATTTCACAGCTTGAAGCACTGGCATGCGGATGCCTGGTTGTTGCACGTGCAACAGGAGGTCTGCGTGACACCGTCATTCCCATACGCATGAAAAATTCATCAGTTGAAGGTAATGGATTTTTATTTTCTGATTTTACTCCTTCATCGTTCTATGATGCCATGCAACGCTGTGCAGAATTCTTTAGCACCAGCGATGATACATCAAAAGCTCTTGCACGCCAAAATGCTATGCAGTCAGTCTATTTCTGGGATAAACCGGCAAAAGAATATATTGATGTCCTGTACACGCATAAGGAGATTGTAAGGGTAGTATAAAATAAAAGAGCCTTCCACAAACACCATCAGTACAAGTGGGAGGCCCTGGAGTGTAAAATGATCTTATAATTTAATCGGAAGTATAATGTAAAAACTTGAATGTTTTATTGTGTTATGAAAAAAAAATATATCATTGCTGTAGTATTATTGTTGATACTATCATGTTCCTCAAATAATAAAGCAGAGTTGGGGAATATTGTTAGTTCTATTAACGGACAGCCTGTTATACCCTATACCGCTAACAAACTTTATATACTACCCTTTACTAACCAGACCGGCATCCCGGGATACGAAGAAAAGATAAAACAGCGTATAACAGAAAAAATCATAACAGGTGGTAGATTGGCAATAGCTCCCCTACAGGCTGATAGCGATGTAACACTTACAGGTACCATTCAGTCATTTCAGGTACAGCCAATCGTGATTGACAGTGCAGGAATAATTAAAAAAAAGCGATTATTAATAATTGCTGTGATAAGCTTAATAAATGTTAGGGCTGGAAATTATATTTTTCGCAATATTACTGTACAGGCATTTAAGGAGTTTTCGGACATTGAAGCACCTGTTACACCAATCAACATTGCCCAGGACGATGTGGAACAGGTTTTAGCTTCACGGATTGCTTTACAGGTTGAAACAGGATGGTATACTTCTCTTAAAACAGAAGTGGAAAAAGGAAGGAAATAATATGGCATCAAAGGCGTTCATGGCTAATGACCTTAAATCGGTCATTCAAAAAGAGCTATCGCATATATACTGCTTTTGTGGAAACGATGAAAACCAGAAAGAAGAAGCGGTTACACTCATTGCATCACGACTCTGGAAAAACAGCAAACCCCAGGATTATAAAATTACAACATACTTTGCTGAAGATGCACTTGAACAGGCTCTTGCTGCCATAGCATCAGTTTCACTTTTTGATGATACTGCTTTATATATAATAAAACATTGTGAACAGGTAAGTGCTTCAAAGAAAATTCATACAATGGTACTTGACTGTATTAATAATCTGCCTAACTCAGCCTTCGTTATTTTTGATACTCAGGAAAACAAGCTGCCTTCATTGCTCCCTTCACAAATTCACGCACATATTCCCGTTATTCAGTTTTACAGACCCTTTGATGAAAACTGCAAATCTTATATACTGAAAAAGTGTAAGGCTTTATCATTAACTATCTCACCAGAAGCAACACAACTTCTTGTTGAATTAACAGCAAGTAATATTAAAGAGATTGATGATATTCTTACCACCATATCCTTTTCTGGTCATACTGATGTCTCAAAAGACTTCCTTGAAGGTTTTGTTATTAATGAAAGAGATTCAATAGAATTTGAATTTGTTGATTGCTTCTTTTTAAAAGATAAACGTGCCTGGGACCTTCTTTCAGAAGCTATTGAACGTAATATAAATCAAATATTGCTGGTATCCCTGTTATTCAATCATGCACAAAAATTAGAACAATTTCATGTACAAACAGCAAAAGGCGCTCACTTTGATTCACTTATGAAAGAATTGAAGATATATGGAAAAAGACAAAAAGTGTTTGCCAAACAGGCATCTATTTATACCCTTGAAATGGTTAGAAAATTAATTGCAATGCTATATACCTATGACATACAACTTAAAAGCTATCACTTGGGAGGTTTTCCCCAGGAAAATCCACTAATAGACCTTTTATTGCAAATTTATAGGTGATGGCACTGTATCTATGGATCTGCTCCAAACAATAATTGAAAATAAAGATAAGTTCATAGCGTTCAACAATGAAAAGTTCAAGCGCTTTCAACAGCTTATTCCCAATCCAGCAATGCGTCGAATTGTAAATACCATCCCCTTTTTACTATGCATCAATAATAAAAAGATGCCCGGTTATGTTGAAGGTACTGTACCTTTAGGAATAAAAAATTTCAATCTTGATGAAGATACAAAACGGTATTTGCATGGGCGTTATCCTGGCATCACCTTCCATGATTTTGAACGTGGCGATTTTATCAAGATGTTTGCTGTCATGGGCAGTGTTGGCACAGTAGCCTATAATAAAAAATCAGACCTTGACTACTGGGCATGTATTCATAGAAACACTGTATCAAAAGAAGAATTTGATAATTTTAGAAAAAAAGTGACTCTTATACAGGAATGGGCTTCAAAAGAATTAGAAGTTCCCGTACATATATTTATCAACGATATTGAAAGCGTTAAAAATAATATTTTTGCTGAAGACGAAGAAGAAGCATTTGGCACAACCGTTGGTGCAGTTCTGAAAGATGAATTTTTCCGAAGTTCAATTATTATTGCAGGCAAAATTCCATTCTGGTGGGTTGTTCCAAGTTTTATCAAGGATGATGAATACGAAGCATTATACAATCAACTCCCTGACGAAATGAAAAGGGATGATTTTATTGACCTGGGAAATCTTTATGAAATATCCAGGGAAGATTTTCTGGGAGCTGCTCTATTTCAGATAATAAAATCACTGGGGAACCCTTTTAAATCCATCTTGAAGATTGGAGTTCTGGAAAAATATCTGTTTGGAAAAAGCGATTCGCCACTTTTAAGCCAGAAAGTTAAAATGCATGTGCTGCTCAGCCGTCTTACCAATTCAATACTGGATGCCTATCTTTTGATGTTTGATGAAGTTTATGACTACTATAGCCAGACAATGAATGACCCAGTCATACTTCAAATACTAAAGCAAAACCTTTATCTAAAAATTGATCCGCAGCTATCCAAATATGTGGGTATAAAAGATAAAAAGAATATTCCCTATAAAGTAGCTGTAATGTTCAAATATGTCCATGACTGGAACTGGAACATTAAAGTTATTCAGGATATGGACAACTTTGACAACTGGGACTTCCAGCGGGTAATGCATTTCTGGGATGCAGTAAAAAAATTCATGCTGATTAGTTATCAAAAAATATCATCACAGTTTAGTACTCTTAATTTGAAACAACAAATATCGGAAACTGATTTTACTTTATTATCACGAAAAATAAAGTCACATTTTTCGGTAGAAGAAAATAAGGTTGATAAGCTTATAACATTTAAAGACACTCCTGCTGAACCAATTTTATATATTGAACCTGTTAACGAAGGTATACGTGAAGTTAAATGGCGACTGTTTAAAAGAAACCGCAGTGAAAAGAATGTATTCACCACCACCACATTGCGTACCGAAAGCGATCTGGTTAAGCTGTTAGTATGGTTAACGGTTAATAATGTCTATGACCATTCTGTTACCCGTGTAAATATCCAGTCCGGATATGTGCGAATAAATCAGAATCTGGTTGTTGAACTGCTAAACCAGCTTTCAAAGTTTTTTTCCGAAAAAGGGAAAATTAAAACCAATTACTATCTCAAACCTGCTTTTAACATGCTTCAATGTATTATTCTCAACTTTAATAATGATGCTGCGGATCATTTAGATTCATTATACCATGTCTATTCAACAAGCTGGGGCGAACAATATATCAAACAATACTCCAATATCATTGATATTGCACACATACTTCAAAATATCCTTAAAGATGGTCTTGAATTAAAACTCCCCTTTGACGATTATTGCTTGATAAACAGCCCGGGTACTCACAAACGTTTTTGTAAAAACTTCATACAGCTTTTTAGAGAATCATACAATGCCATAGTTCACAGCCCTACCCCACACAGCCGTTTTATTGGCCAGCTTGAAGGCCTGTATTTTACTGCTTTACGTAACAATACCATTGAAGTTCAGGCATTTGATCATATTGTAAAGGTATTGACAACACTCACGTTAAAACCCAGCGTAGAAGCTCATTATACATTCTATGGCGATTCATACCATCTGCAGGTGCTGCAGGCAATGTATAACAAGCGACTTCAAAAAGGTATTACAATTGGTTATCTTGAAGACAGTGATAAATTACATGTATATGTAATTAATGAAAAAGGTAATATTTTTACCTTCTTTGCACCAAAAAATATAAAGAGCGTCTTTTTATATCATATATATGGGTTTTGCACAAACGTCCTCAAACGACTACCAAGCATCGCAAGGGAAAGCGAATCCAGCATTATATGCTATGGTGCTCAAGCTGACCGCAGAGGTGGCATCAGCCTTATTGATGAAACCGGTAAAATACATGGTGATTATCTACTGAATTTTACTAAATCCAAAGCCCTTCGTGTTCAGATAGCTCGCCATATGGGGAATGAAATTTTTTACAACTTTATATTTCCCGACAATGTAACATCCGGATTTATGACAATTAAAGAGCTTTACAGTGTAAAACGTAAAATTAATGAATTGAAAAACATGGGAATGCCAGTATATCCTTATATCGGTGAACTTGTATTTAATGATCTAAATCAAAAAGAAATGGTATTAGGTTCAAGTATCTATTTTGTGGAAAAATATAAATTAGAACTCATGCTTCAGCGGACACAAGCATAGAAAACTCAATATTCACCACCAGGGAAATTATCCTTAAAGAAGCGTATTTTCTTTTTCTGGGTTTCAACTTCCTGTTTATTAATAGTGCCTTTTTCCAGGGCTATATCCAGTAATTTTACAGCTGTGTCGTCTTCATCTTTCTTTGCTTTATCTTCATCATCCTGCTGTAACTTTGCAATCTTTCTATCAATGTCATCCTGCGTTAACATTGAAAATTCATGTTCTTCCAGTTCTACTGCCGTCTCTTTAATTTTATTTTCTTTTGGCTCTTTCTTTCGGGAGGTTTTCTTTTTAGGTTCAGCAATTAAAGTTTCACCAACTTCTTCCTCTTCTGGCTGCAGATTGGCTGGTGGATTTGCTATTTTTAACTCTAAAAGTTTTATGCGTTCACCCAATAAAATGTTTATCTGCTTTTCAATGGTTATAAATATGGGCTGAGTAAAGGATTTATTCCTTTGCAAAGACTTTTCCAATTTTCTGAGTTCACGAATATCCTGGTCTATCATTTCAATTCGTTTAAGCACATGGATAACTTTCATAATTAAACTCCGGCTCCATAGCAAAAAATAGTAGCTTGCACTGTACTGTATATGTCAGGCTAACAGTGCATCATAACTAAAAAGTACATAATTAACTTTTAATGTCAATAACCTTTTAGATATTATATAAATTTATTTGCACATCACAATTTTATACAAACATACAGATACTACACAATAAAACTATATCACGCATCATTACTATGTATACTTAAAAAAGACATAACATCCCGCCAATAATACTCCCTTAGCTTTGAAAGCACATATTTTTACCGTATTTCAAATTTTATTACAAAAGTAATATAATTATGTAATTTTATATATAAACTTTTTGCTTGACATATACCACAATATATTGACTATACTTCATCTTAATAAAAGGAGATTAATGTGATCCGTAATTATATTATCACTATCTTAGTACTATCTACTCTGTCACTAAACGCATGCAAAGATAGCCAGATGGATGAGGATCCATTACAAGATCTTCTTGTAAAAGTGTCAGGTACTATTGAAGGAGATCTCCCTGCCACATGGACAAAACCTATGTCCATGGCGCATTATCCAAAATTTAGCAGGCAGTATGGCACCAACATGTACGGCGAGGTAGAGGGTGCAAGATGGTATGTTTTTGTTGAAAAAGATTCTGAGGTTCAAATCTATCTTTTTAACGATGCAAATAACAATAATTCCTTTGATTGGCCATACGAACCACGAATCCCTGCACCACAAACAGCAGTGGCTTCGCTTAAAATTTCTAATGATGATATAGATTCCATAACCATACCCATACGGAAGGTTTCAGGGTCAATTTCAAGCATCCCTGCCTTTTTTGTTCATCCCATAGTTTCGCTGGTGTATCCTGATTCAAATGGATGGCCTGCATTGGAAATGTTTGCTACTGTTTCTAATGATGGAACATTTGAAGTATATGGTACCGCACTTACAAAATATAAAATGTGGATCATTAGCGATGTAAATGGCAACAATGTATATGATTACCCAATACGGGAGCCGTACGTAACCATACCCGAAAGAGAATCTAAATCCCTTAAAGAAGATACAAAAGTAATAGATCTTACAACGGGTAATGCAACAATCAATGCTACGCTTGGTTCATTAGAAGGAACCATTCAAAATAATAATAGTTGGGAATATCCGCAGGCTGCACTGTACCAGGGATGGGATATCATGGCATATAATTCCATTGATAGTAATGAATTTAAATTCTGTTTTGTGAATTCATACAAAATCAATAACGACTCTGACCAAGACCCTTCATACAAAATCTTACTTTTTGATGACGATAACCCCCATGACGGAATTTATGTTTATGATAATGAAAGCGATGAAATGAATGTGGGACCAGATTTTACTGTTCCTAAATCGAATATAACCCGTAGTACAAACGAGTGAAAAGGGAAAAATTATGGGTGCAAATATACATATACATACTCATTACTCCAGAATAATTTTCATTTCCTTTTTGTTAAGCATTTCAATTATACTTTCCCCCGCAGCGCTTAAGGCACAAAAGTTACATAGCGGTGTTATTGAGCATATTGATGCTCTG
The DNA here is from genome assembly GCA_037481795.1 of Spirochaetota bacterium. Lineage (GTDB taxonomy): Bacteria > Spirochaetota > UBA4802 > UBA4802 > UB4802 > UBA4802. The sequence continues at coordinate 77,573 of JBBFLA010000002.1, read as the reverse complement.
CTATACGGATGGCTGGGTAGCGATAGTCAGGGTTCAACCGATACTAAAGATTTTAAAAAAGTCCTTGCTAAAATAAGTAATAATAAAAAAGAGCATGTATCATACCTTTTAGGTGAAATGTATATAGCTCTTTTTGAATACAACCTTGAGCAATATGAATCAGTAATGTCTTCTTTAGTCATAGATTCATTGTACCTTGATAGGGCCAGAGTATTACATGCACTCATTACTGCAAATGTATCATTTTCAATATCAGGATACCTTGACAAAAGCTCATCATTCAATGACATTGACTATCTTTTAACAGGTAATTATTACCTGCAAAGAGGCAATTATGCAAAAGCAGGGCAGTGGTTCATTCAGGGATTACAAAACTCGATAGGCCTGCGCAAATCATTTGACATTCTACTGGGTGTAGTTGATACAGCCAAGAAGGGCGAAAGTTATATATTTATCCAGCAGAATAAAGGCAAAACTATTCCCTTTATTTGCCTTCTGCCATACCTGCGTCCTCAAGACATATACTATTTTTTTACAACTGAATTTCTGCCAGCCGACTACACTCTTGCCACAGTTCCATCGGATAAATTCAATGCAGAAACCGTACAGAGCAATCTATCTGAGAAAAAATTTACACTCTCATATACTCATAATTCCCCTTACTGCACCATGCTTGACATCATTAACTGCTTTACCAGTATTATGCAAATTTCAGGAAAAACACCTTCCACAACTAATGACAACGTAAGCTATTTACCCAAAAATGTTCAGGCAACTGCATCATTTCTTATTGAACAGTCGATATTACAGCTGTACTTAGATGGTAAAATCCCAACACATTCACCTATCAGTGGTATCTATTTTAAAAAATTGTATTCAACATACATAACAAAGAATGGAAAACCCGCTATCACTGTGCACAGTTCATCTTTGAAACCTTTTTTTACCAATTACAGTATATACTCATATACTTTTATGACACAATATACGTATCACTATTATTTTGTACCTTATGACAACGTTAATACTTCAAACATAATATACCAATAAACGAGCATGAATTATCGCAATATTCTACATACAGGTATAAACACATTATGAACTACGCACGCACTTTAATAGTAATTGCAACTCTGGCTTTTATTGTAATACTTACTTCTAATATTTTTTCTAAAGTTGAAAACGATACCATCCAGTACAAAGGCTTCATCCATATTGAGGCTGAAGACGCTGTTGAAACAAACTTTGACAGGCGTCCCACTACATACTTTTTTGCCAGTAATCGCCACACTCTTCAGCTAAACAGCACACTGCCTCGGGATGGAAAAGAGTTTTTTGCAGAATATGTATTTTATAATACCATCGATCGCGAATATGATATATGGATTTGTGGCACCCCTCCTGGCGGGAATACCAACAAATATATATCACCCTTTGAAATATCATTTGATAAAGGCTCCAAGTATTCCATTAGCTCCGACACCTCATTGTATTCACACAGTTATGCCCCCGCAGGTTTTTATGTATACAAAGTGCTAACCGGAAGGCTTTCAGCAGGAAAACACACCTTACGAATAACTGTATCAAAACCACGGGCATACGACTCTAAGTGTGTACTCTATTTAGACAGCATTATTCTTATTCCTGTCCAATCGTACTCATTTGTTTCATTACAAGATATACCATCAATATTTCCAAAGAATTTTAATCCAAAAGGAAAATTTCAATTTCCTGATATTTCCACAAAAGTGTACCCTAAAACTGTAGAACAAATGCTTGATACTGCCACAAGCTATATATGGGTATCTCAATTTGAAAATGCCCAGGCACAGTATAAAACTATCCTTAATAGAAATCCAAACAACTTTGAAGCTATACTTGGATACATTTTAACGTATCTGTGGATGGGAAAGAATCAAGATTCATATAATTATTGCAATTCAGTTATAGAAAAAGGAAATCTTCCCAAAAATTTACAGATAGAGCTAAAAAAGTTTTTAGCCCAACAGTATAATTGGGCTGGCATGTATCTGGAAGCAGAAAATTTATATCAATCCATCATTAAAGAAGCTCCTGGTGATATTGAAGCAATTATTGGATTGGCAAATACCTACAATTGGAGCAATAAAGTTGAAAAAGCAATTGGTGTATATGAAGATGCACTGTCGCGCCTTGGTGATAACATCAATCTATTAACACAATTAGCTGAAAACTATGAAAAGAATAAACAACTAACCAAGGCAATTTATATATACAACAAAATCCTGGAAAAACAGCCTGATAACTTTGCCATATATCAAAAATTGGCTTCCCTCTATACACGAACAGGGCAAAAAGAAAAAGCTCAAGAAATATTGTCAATGCGTGCACAAAGAAAAGTGGTAAACATTGTGCAGCAGGGAACACTCATGGAACAAACACAACCTCAAAAGGATGAGGTGATACAAGCATATCTTGATTCACTTCGCGATGATTATTGTAATATCACCAAACATTTGAATCTTTTGTCAGTGTATGAATGGTACGGTAAAGAGAGTGAATCGTTACAAGAGTATTACACTATTTTTGCCATCAAGTTATATGGCGAATTACAAAAAAATATAAAGAAGTATTACAAAACACTATCCGCTACCTCAAAGTTATTCTATCTGCATAATAATTATAAAAACATTGAAACAATTCAGGAAGAAACCTTAGAAGCTCTACAATTAGAGATTGAAAATACAGCATCAACAATTGAAAAATCAATTCTGGAAAAAAAGCTTTCCGGATGGGAACCTAATATGCCGCGTTTACTGGGATGGATAGATAATGGAACACGCGGTAATGCACAATTCAAAACAGCAATGAATGCCTATATTGATTATTGCTATCGTACATCATCTGCATCTGCCTATGCAAAATCATTGCAAGCCACACCATATGATGATTACCTTCCACTGTTACTTTTACAGGCAGGTGATACAGCTACTCTTACCGTAATTTCAGAAAATGCACAAAAAAATAAGGATATTAATAATTTTTTGGATTTTTTACAACAACATCCAATAGTAAAAAAACCAAAAAAAACAAAAAAAATCATTATCCCTGATAAAGCATTACTACGCGCTAAAAATTTGCGAATGCATATACTTGAAGAAAGCCTCTATAACTGTCTGCGCGACAATTTTGAATTTTTAAAACGCATGGCATCATACTATATCCACCTTAAGGATCCCCTGGGAGCTCAAGAATCCTATGACGAACTTTACAAAATACGATCCAATGATATTGACATAAACCTTGCCCTGGCAGATCTGTATCGGTGGGGGAAAAAATATCAATCAGCAATACGGCAGTATGAAAAAGTGCTTGATCTAGATCCTGATAATCAAAGAGCACAGAAATCTCGTGGCGAACTCCTTTTGCTATACTCACCGTTCATGTATGCAGATTACACCACCCACAGCGAACCTATCGTAACCCGACATAACGCAAAACTTGGTTATACGTACATTGTAAATGATTATATAAATCTTGGAGCATATTACGGATTTGTTTATATTAAGGATAGCCTGGGATTTTTACTTACCCCTTCGGTATATTCCAGGGGGAAAAGCAAATGTAATTACCACCAAATTGGAACAAATATTGAATATACAAATTTTAAGCTCAATACAACATTTATGCTTGGTTATTATGGACGCAGATATAATGCTACCATAGATCTTGAGTATCTAAAAGAGTACTCTACCACCTTTACCCGTGAATACTCTCACAATTATACTGCATCATTTCGGTATACGCCATTAACAATACCATTTTCATTCCTTTTTCAATATTACTATGAAGACCTTGATGAATTGGTTCAGGCTATACGTCTGGGACTGTTTCAACATCGCCTGCAAAGTGTATTTACACTGGATTTCTCTTTTATACCAATTTTTATCTTTGAAAATTTAAGCTACACAACAAGTGTCGATTACCGCATAATTAGCGATGAGAACTATCGACTAACATTAAACAATAAATTAACATTGAAAGTATACAAAAACCCGTTTAAGGGACGTGAGTTACGTATAGGTGGAATCTACAATTACGATACTTCACGGTTTAATCAATATTCCCCTGATAATGAAGTCTATACTACCCAGGCAAACCTCCCCTACTATGCACCTATTAAACTCCACATATACGGAGCATTAATGGAATGGCAACATACCATTCAATTGCAACAGTTTAATCAAATAGGATACATGTTAGGATTACAATATTCGCGAACAACACGAGGAGATGCTATATATAATCCGTATTGTTTAGTATACGGTTCTATTGACTCAATACAGTACAGGATACAGGGATCGTACATATATTCAAAATCTTTTGAAACAATACAATCCGGTAATCAATTTCGTTCATATGATATTTCATTAAGTATTGTTAAAAAATTTTTTACCAATTATGTAAAAAAACAAACTAATTAAAATAAACAGTCTGGTCATCATCCACTGCAAATTGCAAACCACAATCGGGGCATTTAAATTTACCCGGTGAACTTATTCGTACCATTGTTTTACAGTCAGGACATTCAATAACCAGTGGATGTTCAAACACCATGGAGGTCTTTGTAACTGGTTTTGACTCTGCATATGTTTCTGTTGTTGGGATTTCTTTTTGGGGAACTGGTTTTTCAATAATTTTTACATCTGTATTTTGCACTGCTTCCATTGCTTCATCCAATGAATTATAGCGTTTTACCGGAAGTGCAATGATATCAATTAATGTCATTATCTCCTTATTACAATTGCAGAGCACGACCACACCACCACCTGATTCAACTACCCTTTGTGCGTATATCAAAGCGCCAAACCCTGTTGAACTAATATAATTAAGCTGTGAACAATCTATGATTATAGCATTGAATTCTTTTGTAAGCATTGCAATATACTCTTCAAACTGCACTGCATTGGTATGATTAATGAACCCTTCAACAGTTACTATCGCTACTGAATCCTTTACTGTATGCTGAATAAACATTTCAATCTACTCCTTCACCGGTATGGCTTCTTTTATTATGGAGCGTATCTGACCAGGTTTGTCATGCAGGGGAGCACTTAATTCTTTAACTTTCAGCAATATCCTTTTTTGTTTAATAAATACAACAATACCAGTACAAAGTGAAAACAGCACTGATGCCCCACAAATTATTATGAGTATATACAACAGTTCCTTATAATAACTGTTCATCATATCATAAATTGGGCTTTTGACAATAATACAATTAATTGTGCCTATGGATTTGCCTTTAGAATATACAGCCTTTGTGACCAGCCAGCTGTTGGTATTAATGCCTTTATATAAAAACTGCTGTAGGTACTTTCTGATAATTGTATTAAATGGCAAAGGCAGGTCAGGAATAAAATAATCAAATATAAAAAGTTCCCGGGATTGTTTTGTATGAGGATACAGAATCATATCGATATTGTAATAAAACTCATCATTGGCAATGTTCCCTTTAAGCTCTTTTGCTTTTTCTTTATCAGAATGAGCAACTATTGTGCCATTATCTAAAACAAAAAAAACCTCTTTTATTCCTTTAATGTTTTTTGATTCCTGTATGAGCGATAGTAACTGGTTAGTAGACCTGGTTGCATATGCCAGCTCTGCTGCATCAGCATATGTTGTGATTAACGTTTTGGAAACATTTTTTGCCTGGATTGTAAACTCATCTATTTGAGATACCAGTAGTCTGTATTTATAAAAAAGGGCGCCAGATGAAACTATTATCACTATAAGAAAAAATAGAAGTATAACAAACGCATAGGGAAATTGTACCGGTTTATCTTTTTGCATAATTATTCACTGTGTTTTTTAAAATACCTTGCAAAATTTTGTACCGTTGATGTACTGTTAATCAGCTTATGAGTACAATCAAACTATAGCAAAAACATGATACTACATATTTTTATATTTATCGGATAATAATGCGTTGATATGTACAATTTTTCCCGGGAGAAAAGGACTATGGCAAACAAGGAAGAAATCCTGGAAGAATGGGATTGGGAACAGGGAGTCCCAACAGGTAAACCTGTAGCAAGGAGCATTGCCCACAAACAGGGTATTGCACATGAAGGAGTACATTTATGGGTGGTGCGTACACAACCCAAAAAAGAGATACTCTTTCAGATGCGTGCATCACACAAGGATATGTATCCCGATTATTTAGACATTACCGTAGGTGGCCATGTGCCTTTTGGACTATCCAGCAATAAAATCCAGAAAGAAGCATATGAAGAAATAGGAATTACGTTTGATGAAAAACAGCTTATTGATTTAGGCTATTACAGGTATGAAGAAAAGAATGATATTCTTTTTCACAGGGAATTCCAGCGTGTATACCTGCTTTTTTCAAACAACACTCTTTCTTCATACTCATTCAATGATAATGAAGTAAGCAGTATCTTTGCAGTACCTCTTGATTACTGCAAAGATCTTTTTTTCAAGGATTACCCTTTAACAGTTGAATCATTTAACGGAAAAGATACTATCTTTGCCGCAATATCTAAAAAAGATTTTCACCCTCTCCTTTTTGCTCCATCAATGGCCGGTTACATGGAAATATTATTTCAAGCAATTGATGAGTTTTTTACAAAAGGTAAAGTGAGTGTTTCAATGTCTTAGGATTTTCTTTTTTTAAGCTTGATGGTGGTTATAAAGCGTATCGGAACTATATTAGGGAGTATCTTACAAAATTCACATTTACCATGCCAGTTTTTACTCTATATGGTCTTGCCGGATCAGGTAAAACAAGAGTACTAAAATATATTCCATATTCAATTGACCTTGAACATAGCGCAGGCAACCGTAGTTCTCTATTTGGCAGTTTAGGGATGCCCAATCACACACAAAAATATTTTGAGAGCCTGATAGCTCAAAAACTACGAACTATCGAGTCATGGCGGTATTGTATTTTTGAGGGCGAATCGCGAAAGATTGGCAACTGCCATATCCCACACTGTGTTTTTAATTCTTTGCAAAACGGGAAGGCTATATGGCTTGAAACCCCACTGGAAAAAAGAATCCAGCATATTTATGATGAATACATGCCAGTTATAAATGAAGAATTAATAATGCCAATATTAGATAAATTACAGCCAACAATGGGTAAGTCAAAAACAGCCTATTGCAAACAACTGTTCAAGCAGGGAAATATACCCCAACTAATAGAATTTCTGCTACTGCATCATTATGACCCTGAATATATACATAGTATAAAGCATATTTCTTTTATAGCTCATATTCTTTACAAGGATCCAGTAACTACTGCATCTGAAATGGATACTCTCATTAAAGATATGCTTTCAGTATAATATCTTTTTTTTGTTGACTTCAATAGTAAAATTTTGTATTGCTAATAGTAACATCATATTTTCTGTATTGTAAACATAGAACACAATACAAATATCAAATTGCAGGAGGTTATTAGTCATGAAGAAATTTTGGGTAATGATGATAGCAATTCTTTTGGGTTTTGCTGCCTGTGGTGGCGGTGTTCAGTATCAGGATGCAAGCAAAGCTGAAGGCTCAAGAGAATGGGGACCAAAAGAAATTAAAATGACAGTAAACAAGATGGTTGAATCAATGTATAAATTTTTAAAAGAAGAATGGAAAAAACCTGCTTTTATTGAAGTGAAACAGATACGTAATAAAACATCAGAGCATATTGACACCCAGATGCTTGCTGACGAAATAACCACAAACCTTATTAAACGTCGAATAAAATTTGTTGACCAATCATTGACTGCTGATGCTATTGCCGAAATGGAAAAAGGTATGACCGGTATGGTTGACCCGGAAAGTGCTATCCCCGTTGGCGAATTAAAATCACCCAACATGTACTTAACCGGTGAAATACGAGATAATGTTCGTACAGTGGGGAGCAAATCAGTTCAATACCTTGTAGTAACGCTCAAACTCATTAACCTGAAGACTCAATTAGTGGAGTGGCAGGATCAGCAGGAATTTTTAAAATCAGCCAGTAAAAAGAAGATAACATTCTAACACCGAGGAATTTATATGAAGCGTAAAGTAAAATCTCTGTTTGTTATAATTTTACTAATAGGGGTTGTTGCATGTGCCAGTTACGATTATAATAAGCAGATAGCAGAAGTTGAAAACTTGTTCTATTCCGGTCAGTATAAAGAAGCGGCCCGTAAACTTTTACCTCAGGTAAATAAAAAATCAAAAGATCAGCTTCTTTACATGATGGAATGTGGTTTAATGTTGCAGGTTGCCGAAGACTATGAAAACAGTACTAAAGTACTGACCGAAGCAGCTAAAATTGGTGACCAGATAACAGTAAGCCTGAGCAAAGAAGCAGCCTCATTACTTCTCAATGAAACAACCACCAACTACAATGGTGAGGACTTTGAACGTGTACTGATCCACATGTACCTTGGCATAAACTATCTCATGCTCTCAAAACCGGATGAAGCCCGGGTTGAGTTCAAAAAAGTCAATGATATGCTTCGTGACATAAACGTAACAACCGGTAAATCGTATAAGCAAAATTTAATGGCAAAATATCTCACTGCTATTGCTTTTGAACTAAGTGCAGATATTGATAATGACATGAATGACCGCGAATTTGCATATATTGAGTACAAGCAAATTTATGAACTCAATCCCGGATTGTCAATGGTATATCGTGATCTTCAAAGGCTTTCCAAACAGTTAGGGGATATGGAAGATTATAATAACTGGATAAAAAAATTTGGCAAACAGGATGCAATACCCGGTAACGCTGGGGAGCTAATTGTCATAGTACAGAATGGCAAAGGTGCAATAAAGAAATCCAGAGGCCCCCTTCTTTCAGATCAGGCAATGAAAACAACAATACAGGTAACACTCAATGGAATGTCTTTGGCTGAAGGTGTTACCGTTGCAGGCGTACTTCTGGCACTCCATAATGCTGAAAACCCAATACCAAAATTTGTAAAACGGGGCAATAATATAAATTACCTTATTGTCAATGCAAATGGTAATGATGTTGGGCGCTCCATTATGCTGGAGGATGTAGCTTCCACAGCTGTTAAAACACTTGAAGATGATTACGGACGAATCTATGCCAAAGTAGCTGCCGGTATTGCAGTTAAAGCAGCAGCAGCTGTGGCTGCTGGGTATGCAGCAAAAAAATTAGCTGAAGAATCCAAAAAAATGGGTGGCTATGCAGGACTCATTGGCACCGTTGTTGGCACTGGCGTTGGTGTAGGATTATTATCTCAAATCAAACCCGATCTCAGGTGCTGGCATACATTGCCTGAAAACTTCCAGCTTTCCAGAATATTCCTGCCACCAGGCAAATATACAATCTCATTTAAATTCGTTGACTATAGTGGAAATATTGTATCAACACAAGACCAAACTATAGAAATTAAATCGGGAAAGAAAGTGTTCCTGAACAAACGCATACTTCCCACCAAGGGTGGACCCCGGTTTTCAATTAATATTGAATCCGGCACAGGCAAAGGCTATTTAGGAGCAAAAATACAATCTATAACTGAAGAAAAAGCCCGTGAACTCGGGCTTTCTTTTTCTTCGGGTGTTTATGTGAATGAAGTCATTCCAGAAAGCCCTGCTGCACAATCAGGTATCCAGCCAAATGATGTTATCATTGCAGCTGACGGAAAATCGATTCAAAAGCCTCAGGATTTAGTTCAGATAGTAAGGAACTCTCAAACAGGACACAAATTACAATTACTGGTAATTCGTAATAAATCCCAAAAAACAATTCCTGTTATTATTGGCAATGTACCGGAAAAATTATACAATGCAACTATGCCCTCAACTCCTGGTGATAAGAATTCAGAAACACCGGAATAGGCTTTCCTGATTAAATTTATTTTTTATATTTTTTATTGCAAAAAATATGCCCATCCATGAGATGGTTATTGAGTATTGGTGTGTTCTATGCAAAATAACCATAATAGCATGGTTCCCATAAATAATATGACCATTCGTACAGCCACTGAAATGGTATTAATGTTTCAGTTGCCTGCATGTGTTATAAGTGTTTCAGGCGAAGTTATAGCTTCAAATGATGCTTTTTCTGATCTTGTGAATGAAAAAAATCTGTCTCTTGATGTTACTCATCCTTTTTACCCAGAATACCGAAAACAACTGGCAACCTCATATTTAAAGGCATTAAAAGGCATATCCAGGCAATGTTTTGCAGTTTTTCGTAATACAGATAACCAGCGTGTTTCAACTGAAATTTATATTTTCCCGGTATTTCAGGGTACCGTAATTATTGCTCTTTTTGTTCTTTTACAGATAGTTGATGAGAGAATATTATCTTTTGATAAATCAACCGACACCATTATCACTCAGGAAAGTAAGAATCACGAAACATTGCTTTATGAATATTCACCATTTCCAATTTTGCAGATTGATCAATCAGGCAATATTGTTAAAGCAAGCCCCTCGGTACAGGAACTCATAGGCTATGAAATAGAAGATTTGAAGAAGAACAGAAATCTTCTGTATCGCGCTATGAATCACTACGATTTTAATCGTATGCGCTTAACCTTATCTCAAATATTTGAAGGAAGTATTGGATACAAACGAATTGGCGAAGTACGTTTTATAACAAAAGACAAAGATGAAAGATGGGTTAATGCAACCTGTTATCCCGTTCACATTCAGGGTACACCCTCAACTGTTGAGATTATTTTGGAAGATATTACCCGAATAAAACGTATGGAATATCAGTTGCAACAACTCAGCAGATTTCATATTATTGGTGACCTGACAAAGGGATTTCTTCATTCATTCAATAACATCATTAATATAATGTTAAATAAAGCCCAGTGGCTATTGCAGATTACAGAAAAACCTTTATTTCAGGAAGGCCTGAAACTTATCATTAAATCTGCGGAAGATGGTATTCAGCAAATTCGCCGTATTGAAGAATTTATTGGCAGAGATAAATTAGAAGAAAAGTGTGATATTAATGTCGTGGAAGCAATTGAAGATGCCATTGAATTTGCAAAAATCCAGTTTAAAGTTGAAGAAGCACAAAAACGAAGATCTGTGGCTATTGAGCGAAGATATTTTTCACTTGTCAGCATGTATGGTGATCCCCATATATTCAGGGATCTGCTACTTGCAACTATTTTTAAAGTTGCTTCAGTAATAGCCACAAAAGGTATTGTTGAAGTAACCCTAAAAAAGAACAGTACATTAACAATTGCAATAAAGGCAAAAAAAGAATCATTTGACATTAAAGATGAATTTGCATTTATTTCAACCATTGATCTTTCAAAATTAGCTGAGCAAAACCATGCAAAACTGATGGAAGAAGAATCTTTACATGATTATTCAATTACCATTATCCTTCCTGAAGATACTGTTTCAACACTTCCCCATAAAGAACAGCAAATACCACAAATAAAATTACGCGATATGGATATATGTATTGTGGAGGACGAGCCAGCATTGCAGGAAATTATGTATGAAGTATTTGATTCACTTGGTAACAGGGTTTCAGTTTTTAATAACGCTGATCAGGCATTTGAATCATTCAAGGTTAATAAATTTGATATTGTTATTGCCGATTACGGATTATCCGGCACAACAGGGCTGGAATTACTAACTAAAATAAAAGAACAAAAAGAAGAAACAATAACTGTTTTGCTGACAGGATGGATTCTGAATAATATTAAGGCATACAAAAATGTCATTGATATATACATGCATAAGCCATTTAAATTAGATGTTCTGATTAATGAAATCTCCACTGAGATGTCCAAACGCCATACATTTTGATAATCACAGTACGTTACTCATTTTTTCCATCATATCTTTTTTTCCTAATGCCACTATAATATCACCTGCTTCAATAACTTCTGATGACTGAGGATTAAAAATCATTTCTCCTTGAGCCTTTTTTATTGCAACAATTATTACCCCATAATCTTTTCTTAAATTGCTTTCTATTAAACTTTTCCCAACCATTGGAGATTTATGACCAACCTGCAGCTCCTCCATTGCTAGCCCTAACTTAGAATCCATCATAGTAGTATCTAAAAAATCAACTACCGTAGGGCGCGTTAAAACCTCAGCCATACGTTTACCCCCAATCTTGTAGGGAGTATAACCCTGCTTGCACCTGCTCTCAGTAGCTTAACCTCAGATTTTTCATCTGATCCGCGGGATAATATGAAAATATCATTGCGCAACCCTCGGGCAGTTAATACAATGTACACATTGTCAGCATCAGACATTACTGCAGTCACCAACCCTTTGGCTTTCATTATTCCTGCCTTCAGCAAGGCTTCTTCACTGGTAGCATCCATTGCAACAAAAAGATACCCTAACTTTTCAAGTTCTTCTATGGCAGCCGGATTGTTCTCAATAACTACAAAAGGAACCTTCCTGTCAAAAAGCTCTTTGCATATAAGTTTTCCTATTCTACCATAACCACAAATGATATAATGGTTTTGTAATGATTGAATCTGTCGTTCCAATTTTTTCCTCCCAAATTCTTTTCGTAATTCGCCTTCAATAATCATACGTAACAGTGTTCCAATAGCATAAGCACTGATTGAAACACCACTCAAAATTATTGTAATGGTAATAATGCGCCCATACATAGTTAATGGCTTAACTTCCTGAAAACCAACCGTACTGATGGTTATCATGGTCATATAAAAGGCATCAAATGGTTTCATATCTTCAAATATATAATACCCAGCTGTCCCAAATCCAATAGTACCTAGCAGGAGAATTAAAGCCACTCGCAATTTTTTAAATTCCATATAAACCCTTACACGTTTACTAATGTAATTGTTCTGAAGTTACAATAAGTGTTTAATATTATGAACAATTGTAAATAATTTTTTAAAAAAATAAAATTATATTTGATTTTTATTTAATACTATCATAGCTTTTCAAAAAATACAGTATATATATCATAAAATAGACTTTTAAATGTTTTCTTAAGTAAAAAATACACTTTATAATGAGAGGTGATGTTATGGCAACATTTCAACACAGTACAGGCACATTTATTGGTAAAGGCGGTATAGAAATATTTTTCCAGCAGTGGGAAGTAGCCAACCCAAAAGCAATCCTTGTTATTGTCCATGGCCTGGGTGAACATTCAGGACGATATGGTAATCTCATCGATGCTTTACAGAATAAGGGTATTGCAATCTTTGGACTTGACCACAGAGGTTTTGGCCGAAGTGGAGGCAAGCGGGGCCACGTCGATAGTTTTATGGATTATATCTATGATTTGAAGATCTTTGTCAACATGATCAGGGATAAATACCCTAATAAGCCGGTTATTATGTTAGGCCATTCAATGGGTGGCGTGCTGGCTCTTAAATATGCACTTACCCATGCTGAAGATCTGGATGCACTCATTCTCTCTTCACCAGGTCTTGTCCCGGCTATTAAAGTCCCTGCATGGAAAAAGAATCTGGCAATATTTCTTTCTTCCAGAATTCCTTCATTAACCATGCCATCGGGTCTTGACGCAACAACTATCTCCCGTGATAAGGAAGTTGTTAAAAAATATCTAGACGATCCACTGGTCCATGACAAAGTAACACCACGGTTTTATGTAGAAATGATGAATACAATCGATGAATGTATTAATCGTTGTGGAGAGATTACGCTTCCATTATTACTATTCCATGGTACTGCAGATGCGCTGGTTTTAGATGAAGCAAGTAAAATTGTATATCAGAAAGCTAGTTCAAAAGACAAAACACTTAAACTTTTTGAAGGCTTATATCATGAAACAATGAATGAACTTGAACCTGATCGCAAGAAAGTACTTAAATTTGTTGCTGACTGGATTGTTGCCCATGCAAAAAAAACCACCACAACTAAACCAAAAGCAGCATCAAAACCTGTACAAAAAGCAGCACCAAAAAAAGCAAAACCAACAAAGAAAACTAAGAGCAAACCTAAAACTGCAAAAAAAGCTAAAAAGAAATAGTTCTCTAGTAAACTGGAAATAACTACCTATAACTATAACTATCGCTTAGAAATAAATAAAAGTGTAAATAAAAAGCCGGGTGGGAGAGCCCGGCTTTTTATTGTGGTGTTGCGATGCTATCTCAGGTGTTATTTCAGGAGTTGTAATACTGTTTGGGATTTTGTATTTGCCTGTGCAAGCATAGCAGTAGCAGCCTGTGTAAGTATTTGATTCTTTGTAAACTCTGCCATCTGCTCTGCCATATCGGTATCACGTATACGACTTTCTGAAGCCTGAATATTTTCATAAGCATTCATTAAACCTTTAGCAGCATGCTCTAACCTGTTGTAATATGCACCCAGGTCTGCTCTTTGTTTTGAAATTTGCCGCAATGCCTCATCAGCTAAACCAATAACTGCATTGGCTTTGCCTGGGGTGGATATTGAAATAAATGTAAGTGTAACAGGGTTTCTCAAACCCAAAGCAGCGGTAGTCATTGTTTCAATGAATACCCTTTCACGCTGATGCATATTAGGCCCCATATGGAACCACATTGAAGCCGATGGATGAAGCCGTGCAAAAGCACCAGTCAATAGCTTCATTTTGTTGAACTCAGCCTGTGATGCAATACGGTCAATTTCATCAACAAGCTCTGATACTTCAACCTGAATCTGCTGCCTGTCTTCAGGTGTGTAGATACCGTTTGCAGACTGTACTGCTAAAACCCTGATTCTCTGCAGTATATCATGTACTTCCTGCAAATACCCTTCTGCAGTCTGAATCATTGACATACCGTCTTCAGTATTTCGTTCAGCCTGCCGCAAGCCCTGAATCTGGGAACGCATTTTTTCGGACACAGCTAATCCCGATGCATCATCACCTGCTTTGTTGATGCGCATCCCCGATGAGAGCTTTTCCATGTCCTTGGTGATTGCCCAATCGTGAAATTTCAGCGTTCGGTGGGCAAAAATTGCGCTGATGTTGTGGTTTATAATCATGGTATCCTCCTTGAACGATATACTATCATCCGTGATAGCATGAACCATATAAATAGTTCATTCCAAACTTCGTCTTATTGAAAAAAACGACTGAGCTAAATTATTGTTAATTATAAGCTTTTATGGGCGATTATTATAATATATGTTATTATATTATGAGGTTATTATTATTTTTATACAATATAAAAAACTTTCATTAATACTGCATAATAAACGTAAACTGCTCGCATCAGCACATTTGCCTATGATTTGATAGTATGTTCATAAACCAAGGATTAGAAATAAATAGTGAAAATTTTTTAAAATCTTTTTCTTGAATATAAATAACCATTGGTAAATAGTGTATACTGTACTTTTTCATTTTGAAAATCATCAAGAGGTTATATGAACACACAGGCTGATAAAATATTTTCCCTGATTGAATCAACTCCCTTTCTATCAAACATCATAAAAAAAGGGGGCATTCAGTTAAAGTGGATTGTAACTATATCCATGTTAATGGTAACAGTTATTGCAGTAATAAGTTTTTTATTAATAAGTATATCAGAGAGAGCTCTGATAAAAGCCAATGATAAATTATGCCAGACTATTGCCTATAATATATCCTCTTCAGAAAGTTTTTTAACTGCAGAAAAAAAACCATTAAAGCGTTCCATGATTTTACAGGATATAGTAAAGGGTCTTACAAAAACAAACATTGAAGGATTTGTTTATGCTGCCATTTATGATACCCAGGGGATTATAGCTGAAAATAAATATACGTATGCGGCCCATAGCAATGCAAAACTTCATGGCAAATACTATTCAAAAGATCTTTTAAAGCAATTTGAATTAATACAAACTACAGTTAAAGAAAAGATAGAACTAACTATTGATTCAAAACCAACAGTCTGTTACCGTTATAGAGTTCCTTTTGAGTTTTTCAAAGCCAAGATTGGAATTATTGAGATAGTTTTTACTGAAGATGCAATTCTTGGCCCGGTCCACAGGGCACGGCTGGTGATGCTCATTGTTGCAGTTATATTGTTGTCCTTGAGCATATATGCCGCAATGAAAATTGCCAGGCAAATGGTAGAACCAATAGTGCAATTGACATCAGGCGTCATACGGGTTAAGAAGGGTGATCTCACTACACGTCTTATCGTAACTACACATGATGAAATTGGTATTTTAACAGAAGAATTTAATGAGATGATTAATCACCTTCGGGAAAAGCTCAAAATGGAAAAATTTGTTTCCGAATCAACTATCTCCATGATTCGTGAAAAAAGAGACGATGAACTTGATCTTGGTGGGACAAGAAAAAATATGGCCTTTCTTTTTTCAGATATCAGGGGCTTTACAGCCATGTCAGAGAAGCTTCCTCCTGAAGAAGTTGTAAAAATTCTTAATGAATATCTTGACTTGCAGGCTTCAATAATAAAGAAGCATGGTGGTGACATTGATAAATTTGTTGGTGATGAAATAATGGCTGTATTTGAAGATAAAATGAAAGCCGATAGTGCCGTTGGGGCAGCTGTGGATATCATTGAGTCCATTGAAAATCTCAACAAGCAGCGAGCAAAAGAAGGAAAAATAACTGTTACCGTAGGGATTGGAATCCATATGGGGGATATTGTTCATGGAAGGATGGGTTCAAAAGACCGAATGGATTTTACATCTATAGGAGATGCTGTCAACCTGGCAGCACGGCTATGTTCCCATGCAGATTCGCAAACTATACTGGTATCGCAGGAAATTATTGCCAATCTTACTAAAAGAAAATTTAAAGGTAAAAAACTTGAACCTATCAAGGTTAAAGGCAAGGAACACCCCATACCAATCTTCCAGATAACCGGGAAAGCCTGATTAATCCTGATGAATAACAGGATAAAATTCTTTTCTGATAAAGTAGCTGATTTTGCGTAAAATTTCTTTATATTGCTTTTTATTGTTTTTAATATTTTCAAACAATATTGCAGCCTGTACCAGGCTATCCAGATCCGCCTCTGTTATGCCCTGTGTATGCAGTTCTGCATGTTCAGTGGTGTTAAGAATCAGGTTATATTTTTTTGCAATCTCGTCCAGTATTATGATTTCAATTGAAATATCAAGATTATCGCCAATGGAATTGCCAATTCTCAAGGCATGGTAAGCAAAATTATTTGTCAAAAACGAATTGGCATCCAGCTTTTTAGCAACCAACTCCGGAACGGTATGTGTTGCTAAATAATTATTTAAAATTTCTAATCGTTTCATTATAGTATTCCCCCATCAAATAAATTATATGCTACCAATCTTGTACCCTTGCCTCCCAACCAATAACATTAATCCCGGAATTAATTAAAGTACCCGTATATGGATTACTGTTGTACTGTAGTGTCAGTGTATATAATCATCCAACAGTTGCTGTAAAAAAGCAACTAAAATAAATTAACGTACACTCTTGACCCCATGGGGTAAAGGCTGAACATTCATTATTCACACACTCACTTTTGGATTTTGGCGATAGTTACTGGTATATATTCTATTCTTAAAACCATGATTGGGAAAAAGAGCCTCTTTATTTTTTATTTGCAATTTTAAAACGATAAATTACAATGCTATTAAAATCTAATAAAGTATACAGGGGTGCTTATGCCAAAAAAAGAGTACATTTCAGGGACTTTTTGCATCGACATTAAATGTACCCATCACAAAGCTTTGGAACAGTATTCGGGTGATGAGTATTTCAAACAAAAAGCTCTTCTATGTGCTGACTGTTATGCATGGAAATTTTTCACATGGCTTCGCGATCATAAGTATCGCATAATACAAACATTACCTGAGATCTCTGCTCGTGAACTGGCAGCACGCATTAAAGGCATTGATCCTGTGAGAGTTGAAGACTTGACCGAAGACGAAATATTGTGTTTATAGTATCAGGAATATAAATACTATAACAATTCACAGATTTTTTAAAATTGCTACGGAGGTATACAATGGTTCGTAACATAGGGATAGTTATTGTTTCTATTATTATCATTGCAATTATACTTGATGCAGTTGTGTCCGTACTTTCACGGCCTCAAGCAGGCAGAAAAGCATGCCAGGCTGCCAACATCCCGTATAAAACTGTTATAGCTCACCGTGGAGCATCATACTGGGCACCAGAAGAAACTTATTTTTCATATAATATTGCCAAAAATGTTGGTGCTGACTATTTAGAAATGGATGTGCAAAGAACTAAAGATGATGTTATTATTGTATTTCATGACGACACGTTAAACCGTATAACAAATGTTGCCCAGGTATTCCCCGGAAGGGAAAATGACCCTATCAATAGTTTTACAATAGCAGAGCTAAAAAGGTTAGATGTAGGAAAATGGTTTAATACATCCTTCCCCAACCGTTCCAGGCAATCATACAATGGAACACAAATATTGACCCTTGATGAAGTTATAGATATAGCTACATCCGATAATGGATTATATCCATTATATATAGAAACAAAAAGCCCAAAAAATTATCCCGGAATTGAAGAACAGCTTGTTCATATACTACAAACCCGTGGATACATGGCTAATAATGAAAACAAAATGAATGCCCCCTATGCACCGGTAATATTCCAATCATTTGAAATTGAAAGTTTGCTGATACTTCAAAAGATTGCACCACAGGTTCCCCGTATATATCTCATTGATGAGGATATGGTTAACCAGAAAGGCTGGGATACTCTTATCGCTGAAGCAAAACAGGCACAATGTGCTGGCATTGGACCATCAGGATATTTAGGCTGGCCATGGATAACCGGTAAAGCTCACCGTAATGGGCTCCTGGTTCATATATATACAGTGAATAAAAAATGGCAGTATCGCCTTTTAGACTGGTTTGGTGCAGATGGTTTTTTTACTGACAGATGTGAATTGTTGATGGAATATTATGTAAAGCCACATAAAAAACCATTTAAGGAGATCTTATCAAAAATTAATTAAATTGGTATTCATAATATAAAAGGAGGGCTTGTAAAAGCACTTTTAAAGTTAATTATAACTTTTTATTTTGACAGTTTAAACGTGCTTGCACCATACATGTATTTATACTTTAAAATTAAACGAAAATAAAATAGCGATAGTATATATTCAAAAAGCTATATACTGCATACTAAATGACCGATATGTAAAGTAATGGGTCATGTTACATTTTACTTGACTATCAATATATTATACTATAATTTAAAAAATACTATTTTGTTTTTATCTTCTAAACAGGAGATGGTTAATGAGTGAATGGTCAATAGCTGGAAAGGGAATATTAACTCCGGATAAATTCTTAAAGAAAGCAAGTATACTGGTAAGTGACGGGATAATTGATAAAATCGATGGTCGTAGTGGTTTTTCCATTGAAGTTGATGGCATCATTGTTCCTGGCCTCATAAACAGCCATGACCATTTACTGGGTACTTACCATCCTAAAGTTGGCAATGGGCCCTATGAAAACTGGCTTCCCTGGGATAATGATCTTAAAAGTTCTCCAATATATGAAGAACGTCAGCAAATAGAAAACCGTGACCTCTACCTTTTGGGTGGCTACCGCAATCTTTTGTCTGGAGTAACAACCGTTTCAGATCATATACCCCATTTTGTCAATGAGCCATTTATCGACATACTCCCTGTTAAAGCATTGAAAAACTATGCGCTGGCTCATGCAGTTGTTTCTTTTGCATTGGCCTGGGGAGATGGTATAACACTGGAATACCAGAAGGCAGCTAAGGAACACATACCTTTCATCACCCACTCGGGCGAGGGTTTTGATGATGAAACCCGACATGATATTGATACACTGGAACGTTTAGGGGCGTTGGGTGAATACACGGTACTTATCCACGGAATAGCGTTCAATGAACATGATATCAAGCGTATAAAAAAAGCTGGTGCATCTGTTGTATGGTGTGGAGATTCCAACATGTATATGTTCAACCGTACAGCAAATGTCAAGCTTATGATAGAACATGGCGTCAATGTATGCATAGGCACTGATTCTCCTATGTCTGGTGGCGAAAACCTTTTGTATGAAATAAAATTTGATCGTAAATTATACAAAAAGCTGTTTGGTCAGGATCTGCCGGATGAAACAATAGTAAAAATGATCACGGTCAATCCCTCCCATGCGTTTAAATTGCATGACCATGGGGCAATAAAACCGGGCAATGTTGCAGACTTTATTGTTATTTCCCGTATAGAAGATAATCCTTATTCAGCAGTTGTGAACGCTCAGCTTGAAGATATTGCATTGGTGGTTATTAATGGAAAACCAATGTATGGCGATAGTTCCTATAAAAAACTTTTTGATCACAATAAAGTCAAATACCAGGAAATAATCCTGCGAAACAGGCACAAACTGGTTGTAGGAGATTTACTGGGGCTACTTAGAAGAATTAGCAAAGCAGTTGGTTATAAGAAAGAATTTCCATTTATTCCTGTTGAATTTGATATATAACGTGCGTGAGGATTTCTATGTCAAATGGTTCACCAACTCAAGGGATTACCACACGAACCTATAAACCAGGCTCTATTGTTTATTTTGAAAATGACAAGAGTGAAAATATTTATATTCTTAAATCAGGTCTCATAATTTTGACTTCGCAAAAGCTGGAAACTGGAGAGGAAGTCAAAGAAGAAGTAAGACCGGGTGAATTTTTTGGTGTAAAATCAGCACTTGGGCGTTACCCGCGTGAAGAAACTGCACAGGTAATTAAAGAATCAGTTGTTCTAGTCTTAACACTTGCTGATTTTGAACGTCTTATTTTAAAGAATGTCAATGTAGTTTTAAAAATGCTCCGGATCTTCAGCAATCAGCTCAGAAGAATTGGGCGAGCAGTACGTGAAGTATTAGGAGAAACAAGCACAATTAATCCTGAGGAAGAGCTTTTTAAAATTGGTGAATATTATTACAGAGCAGGACGCTTTAATCAGGCACGGTATGCATATAATAAATATCTTGATTACTATCCAAACGCAAAATACTCAGATTTAGCAACAAAGCGAATACGCGAAATTGATTCCGGCCAGGCTGAATCAAACATTGCCCCTCAGCCAGTAAAACGTAAGGAAGTTGAGACTTCCACAGAGGAACTAAAAGATTTTACCCTGGACGATGATATTGACTCAATGCCGGCAAAAGAATCAGTTGTTGATGAAATGGACGACTTTTTAGGTGAAAATGATTCTGCAAGTTCAGATTTTGACATTGCTGATGAAAGCCCCAAACATGAAGATATATCATCTTTATTTTATGATGCTATGAGCTTCTATTCACAATCCGAATACGAATCTGCATTACAAATTTACAAAAAAATCTTAAATCAGAAGGCATTAAAAAATGATGCGGAAAATAAAATTTATCAGAAAGCTCACTTTGAAATAGGAAGAACATATTTTAAAATGGGGCAATACAATGAAGCCATAGAAGCTTTTTCATTGTTAATGAAAAAGTTCCCTCAATCTGAATTAAATGTTAATGCATTGTATCATTTAGCTATGATTTATGAAGTAAAGAAACAATTTGATAAAGCTAAATCATATTATCAGAAAGTGATATCTCTGGCAGCCAAGGAGGAAATAGGTAAACAGGCTTCACGACGATTAAAAAATCTTGAATCACGGTAAAGGTATGCTATGTTACTTGATGAAAAGCTATTTGACAAATTTGGCGTAGAATACGAGCCCAATGATATAATTTTCTGCGAATTTGAACCTGGCAATGACTTTTACTTTATTCAATCCGGACGTGTTGAGATTGTAAAAATCATCAATAACCGGGAAAAAACTCTTGATATACTTGGCCCGGGTGATGTATTTGGCGAAATGGCAATACTTGAGGAAGAACCACGTTCCGCATCGGCTATCGCAATTGATCATGTAAAGTTACTGCGTTTTAGAAGGGAAAATTTTGATGCTCTGTTACAGGGTAATCCTCAGCTTGCGTACAAACTGCTGGTTATTTTTTCAAAACGAATTTATGACGCAAAACGAAGACTTATGATTCTTTTGCTTGATGACCCGCAGTTGAAAGTCATGGATGTAATGAATATGTTAGCTGAACAGGATCCCCATTTAGATGTTCAGGAACCAGTTACATTGCGTGTAACCGTCCAGGAAATTGCAAACTGGGCTGGCATGCAGATAAATGATGTGCAAAAAATATTGACACATCTTAATAAATTGGGAAAAATTGAATTATTCAATGATAGGGTAGTTGTCAGGAATATCAGGGACTTCCAGCGGCTTGTAAATTCACGCCGCAAAAGCATGTATGCATAAGCTCCCGTAGCTCAGGAGGATAGAGCAGTAGTTTCCTAAACTATGTGTCAGAGGTTCGAGTCCTCTCGGGAGCAAAGAGGTATAATATGTACATTAGCGGGATAACCCGCTGTTTTTTTTCAAGAGGCATTGACTATGGAAGAACGTCTACAGCAAATTATTAATCGTTACAACGAAATTGAACATGCTATGGCTGATCCAAAAATTGTCAGTGATCAAAGTTTATTCAAATCACTGACAAAAGAACATGCCAGGCTTTCACCAGTAGTTCAAAAATATAATGAATATATTCGAATAAAAAAAGAAATTGATGATACCAAAACAGCCTTAAAGTCAGAAAAAGACCAGGAAATGATATCCTTACTTGAGGAGGAAATCCCTAAACTTGAATCTAAACTTCATGAAATTGAAGAGCAAATTACTCAAATGCTGTTGCCCCAGGACCCTCATGAAGGCAAAGATATCATCATTGAAATTAGGGCTGGCACAGGCGGGGATGAAGCCTCATTGTTTGTAGCGGATTTATACAGAATGTATATGCGATATGCCGACCTTAAAGGGTGGAAGGTTGAGCACATAGATGCCAATCAGACAGAATTAGGTGGATTTAAAGAAGTCATTTTTTCCATCAGTGGAGCTGAGGCATACAGCTGTTTAAAATTTGAATCCGGTGTTCATAGGGTTCAGCGAATACCTGTTACGGAATCGGGTGGCAGAATTCATACATCTGCTGTTACTGTTGCAGTTCTTCCCGAAGTGGAGGAAAGTGAAGTTGATATTAATCCTGACGATATACGAATTGATGTTTACCGTTCATCAGGCCATGGTGGCCAATCAGTCAATACAACAGATTCTGCTGTCCGTATAACCCATATCCCAACAGGTATTGTAGTAACCTGCCAGGATGAAAAATCCCAACATAAAAACCGTGCTAAAGCTTTGCGAGTCTTGCGTGCCAGGCTTTTTGAAAAAATGGAACGGGAACGAATGGAAAAAGAAATAGCATTGCGACGATCTCAAATAGGCAGTGGCGACCGCAGTGAGCGTATCAGAACCTATAACTTCCCGCAGTCACGGGTCACTGATCATAGAATAAATCTTACCATATACGACCTGGAATCTGTGCTCGATGGTGAACTGGATAAAATTATTATCCCATTACGTGAAAATGAAATGGAAAAATTACTGAAAGCTTCTCATGTCTGATGTCTTTTATAATAATTCTATTATCCAGGCACTATCTTTTGCCTCAAGACTTCTTGAATCCATTTCAGCAACACCAGTATTAGATGCTGAAATTCTAATGGCACATGCATTGAGTATTGACCGACATAAACTGGTTTTATACCATAATACATTAATTGACAAAAAAACTTTAACACGGTTTAAACGGCTCCTTTCACGCAGATTAAAAAGCGAACCCATTGCCTATATTACAGGTTGCAAGGAATTCTACTCATTGCCATTCAAAGTTAACAGGCATGTCCTTATACCACGCCCTGAAACTGAACTTCTGGTTGATTGCGCAATCTACCATGCCAGACCATATGCAACTATTCTTGATATCGGGACGGGAAGCGGTGCAATAGCCATTGCCATTAAATATAACAGGCCTGACTGTTCTGTCTGGGCAACAGATATTTCAAAGGATGCTCTTAAAGTAGCTAAATATAATGCCATCACAATACTTGGTAAGCATAAAATTAATTTTTTGCAAAGTAATCTATTTGACTCAATACCAAAAATGACATTTGATGTAATTGTAAGCAATCCACCATATATCAACCCTGATATATATACTCAGTTGCAAAAGGATGTCCATTACGAACCAAAGGAAGCCTTGCTTGCACCTGATAATGGTTTTGGCATTATTAAATCACTAATTGAAAAAGCAAATCATTATCTTTCTGATAATGGCATTCTTATTATAGAAATTGGAGATGATCTATCATCAAAAATACAAAATTTTGCCCCATTCTTTAACTTTTCAATTTCAATACTTAAAGATTATTCAAGACTCCCCCGCATTGCTATATTGAAAAACATAAAAAATATCAACATATAAGAAATTATAATAAATTTATAATAATTTTATTCGATATTACTAATAACTGAATAATGGTATAAGCACCCATACATTTACATTTGATTATTCTTGTCCAAACGAGCATTCCAGTAAAAAGGGGAAGCAAACTGCATGATTAATACCAGAGAGGAGTTGTTCCATGATAGCAATTTACCAGATTTTGTGGAATCTTACAGAATTAGTGTTATCAGTAAGCGCGATAAATGGTATAGCTTTTCAAATATAACATGGAATCCTCACATTAATGAAATTGGGATTTATTCACTAATTAACTTTCTTGACTTTTTTGTAACAGGAAGCCAGTTTATAAAAGATACTGTACCAAAAAAATCCTTTGGCTCTCAGCGATGCAAATATACCATTATCCAGCCATTGAGGGAAAGCAAGCTTGTTTATAAAGACTCTAATCTCAATGCCAGTATATCTTTATTTGATTACTTCCCTTATTATGAATTACTGCATAATAAAAAACTATCAACAGAAAGTTTTGAAAATATGATTGCCAGCTACTTTACCCGTTGCAGAGCAAAAGTATCTGTTGAGCTACATGCCAAATCAAAAATTATTAAAAAAAATTTTGATTGTGTCGGGTTTAAGGAACACACATGGGGTTTATACCCTTATACCTTAATAAATTGTGATAGTAGGGTTGTTGTCCATTTCCGTGACCAGACCATTACATTCCGATACATTGAATATAATGGGATGAGCTACTCTTATGGTTGTATCTCCCGAAAAAGTGGTAATCTAGCACTTGTGCTGGTTGAACTTGAATATTTATCAATAAAAAACGGACAGTTAGAATCATCTGAATTTACCTATAAAGATGCTCAGGATGATATTGATTTAATTGTTTCAAAACCAATTAAAACTCAAGTGATTGATGTTCCAAAAAAAGCTAAAAAATCTCACATTCATGTTGTAAGTTTTTCAGATTTCACCGTCATAGGCACCAACAAAAAAGGATATGGAATAGAAGAACATTATATTTCTTATGACCGCTTAAAAAATACTCTATAATATTTTTATGATAATAACATCCGAACAACTCAAGCGCATGGGACTTTTTATAATACTTTTAGTAATTCTTTTAGTATATAATTTGTATTCAAAATTATACTTTAACTGGTATGGTATTGATATTATTGTCAGGTCTTACTCTTTTCTTTTTTCTTTTTTATGTATTTTCAATTATACACAGATAGATTTTAAAAGCTATGAAACTGTATATCGCAACCGTTTTCCTACGTTTGCAAACCTAATTATTTTTTTGGAATCAAGGGTTATTCCTTTTTTATTTATATTTTTCATTGCAACCCTTCATACACTAATAGACAATATTAATAACAGTAGCTGGCCATATACTGCTTACATTGGGATCCTGGATGGACGATATACTAATATTATTTTTTATTCATTAATTCTTTTTGTTGTACTTCGGTATACAATAAAACCTTCAATTGCAATACCATTATTTGTTGGTGGATCTATCGCGTTTTATTTTGTGGATAAATTAATTTATACCAACATCATAGCGGGTTCTGGTATAGTATTTGTTAAACTTTTAAAGCTATCTGTACTTACAGGTGTATTGTTGTTTGAATATTTTCATTTAAATTTCCCTCAACTCATTTTAATTGCTATAGCAACCGGGTGCCTGCTTTTTTCAGGAGCTATCGGAACCTATATATTTTTGTATTCTACTGTTAAACATGAACATATTAAAAAAGAAATACAATTCAAACTGCTTCGATACGGAATACCATTCAGGATTAATGAACTAAAACAATATGTTTTGACAAAACGCCAATATAAAGATTATCAGTTGCTTATCATGTATTCTTCTGCACTGGATTTGCCTGTTAATTTTACTGATGAAGAGTGGAGCAAGCTCCTATTTTCGGAAAATATACAGATGGCAGATGAAGTTGCTTCAATACTATTAAAGAAAAGCATTACTATACCATTTCATTCAATTATTGATTATGCATATACTATATCATTCAAACATGATGAACAATTACAATCTGCTGGTCACCTGGCACGTTTGGCTGCACGATTTGCTGATGGTAATGAAAAAACAATTATACTGATGTTTGAGAAAGGAAATATTTCATTAAAAATCTGGATGATGAGTGTCATGGGATTTCACAAAAAAATTATATATCTGCCTGTTTTACTGCCCTACTGTGCTGACACAAATACAACATTAGCTACCACTGCTTATAGCACACTGGTACAGATAACAGGTAAAAATCCTTCTGCTGAGTACAACCTACCAACTAATGACCCACAGGTTTTAAATGCTTTCAAAGATTTTTATTTTCAAAGAGGCAATATGAAATAATGGGACATCTGCTGCATTCAGGCTTTCGTGCATAGCATATTGTTCTTCCATGATAGATGAATAACAAATGTGCTGTGATCCAGTCTGATTGACTAATGCTTTCCATAAGCGCCATTTCAATTGCAATAGGTTTCCTGCTATCTGCATACCCTATTCTACCAGCAACACGGGCTACATGGGTATCAACGGGTATTGTGGGAATCCCAAAGCCAAAGGCCAATATTACATTGGCGGATTTTCTTCCCACGCCTGGCAGGCGCATTAAAGCCTCTCGTGTGTCAGGTACAACTCCATTAAAGGTATGTACGATAGTTCTTGATAATGCCACAATATGTTTTGCCTTGTTGTGATAAAAACCTGTTGATTTTATAATTTCCTCAACATCACCAATGTCAGCCTGTGCCAGTGAATGAAAATCAGGATATTTTTTAAACAGTGCTGGGGTTACCCTGTTAACCTGATTATCTGTTGTCTGAGCAGACAAAACCACTGCAATACACAACTGGTATAGATTGGTAAAGCGCAATGGTGCAGAAACCTTATACTGCTTCTTCAAACGATTAATGATTTTTTTTGAGGTAGCTTTATCTATCATGAACTATCGCCATAAGAAGTGATTGAGCCTCTTTTTGCCTGGACTTTAATACATGTATATCGGCAATATCATCATTAGTAAAATAATATCCACAGATCAGAGGTTCATCATATTTCATATTCAAAATAGCTTCCAGATCCTGTTTTGCCTTTGCATGTGCACCCTGGCTCAGGAAAAGCTTTGCCCTGAAATAATACGCTTCAAAGTGTTGGGGATTTTTTTCGATAGCCTGCGTAAAATAGTCCATAGCTTTGTTACTTTCATTCATAAAATAATATGATAGTCCTGCCCCAAACAAAATATCATAGTCAATGTAGTTTTTCTGTATAAGCCGTGTAAAATCGAGTGCAGCCCATTCATATCGGCGTTTATATACATTTTCCCAGGCATTGATAATTGTCTGATTTATATATGGGTCATTAAACCGCCAGAGCTTTTTATGTGTACCGTGTTGCACGGATGAACAATAGAAAAGCAGGATCCCTGTCATGTATAGTATCACTATCATATATTTTTTCATATTGTTTTTTCACCCACAATATTTTCTAACAGGCATTTAATCTTTTGTAAAGCTCGTGCTCTATGGCTTATTGCATTTTTTATATCCAGAGGTAACTGTGCCATGGTTTTACCCAATTCGGGTATATAGAAAACAGGATCATATCCAAAACCATTTTCACCTGCTGGCTCTTTTGCAATAACACCTTCACAGACACCTTCTTCTATATATTCTCTGCCATCGGGAAAAACCAAAGCCATAACACATACAAAGCGTGCCTGGCGCCTGTCATCAGGCACCTTTTGCATTTTTTGTAATAAAAGCATATACCTCTCTTCATCTGTTGTAAGATTACCAAATCTTGCTGAATACACTCCGGGCTCACCATTCAGTGCATCAACTACAAGCCCTGAATCATCTGCTAAAGCAGGCAAGCC
Source organism: Spirochaetota bacterium (assembly GCA_037481795.1). Classification (GTDB taxonomy): domain Bacteria; phylum Spirochaetota; class UBA4802; order UBA4802; family UB4802; genus UBA4802. The sequence goes on along the minus strand of JBBFLA010000002.1, from coordinate 49,365 downwards.
GGTAACATTACATACATGCCGCGCCTTTATTAATGCATTATCCGTAAAAGTTGAGCCAGTTTCTTCTATTTCACCTATTTCGGGATACTTTTCAAGTGAAGTAAATACTACTGAAGAAAGACTAAAAGAAAGTATTTCTTTCATTTTTCCTTTATTACGTGTTGCAACTACTATCTCCATATTTGTTTAATACTCCTATAAGAACTATTAAGTGATTGTGTTCCTTACATAAAATTATTGATTATCCACATTAATTATTCCTAAATGTGGAAATTTGAATAAAATATAAAATAGAATATACCCCCCGCCAAAGGCGGCGGGGGTATACTCTATTATTCATTATGAAACTTTTTAACGAATTATTACTGGATTATCCATTAAATGCTATAATAAAATAGTCAATCTAAAATATTTGTGGCTGTTTTTATTTATTTTCATTGAAAAAATTAGTATCATTATATATAGTCCAATGTAATGGAAGAGCAGAAGCAGTTAAATATATTACGGATAGGTATTGCAAATCTTCCCGAACTGGAAGAGCTGGTAAAAGCATTCCGCCTGATGAATCAGTATTCAAGGCGACGGCGATATGTTGTTTCACGAGAGGAGTTAAAGGATATCTATGGGAACATTATTGTTGAAAAAGCACACGATATAAATATATCAGTTGTAAAATTGCTGCAACGTAATTTTAAACCTGATACAGAGTTTAAAATATTCAGCTCTGATGAAGGCATTGCTATTGTAACCAATACTGAATCACCCAATGCAAAAGAATTCTCTTTGCAGCTTATTGCTACCATTGAAGGAATTGGAGGAGGAATCTATAAACCATTTATTGACACTGTTCCAGGATTCTATGAACTTTTCAAACTATTTGAAAAAGGTCTTTCGCCAAAATTAGTTGTGGTTGGCTATATACCTGTAAAACAGGTTGCTCAGGAAGTATCCATGTATAATGAAATAAAAAAATATGACCCCTATATCAGAATACTTGATATTACGCATGATGAATTAAAACCAAAATCATTTTTAAAAGGAGCTGTAACCTTTCATTTTGACAATGCCCATAAAGTATGGCAAAGATTTTTAACCAAACTAATTCAGGAATATACTAAGCCATATTTCATGGAACAAATCACAAAATAAGCAACGATGATATGAAAGATAAGCTTGTACAATTTTTTGCTATTACCCTGTTTATAATAGTTATTGTAATTGCAATAATTATCTCTCTATTTCTATACTTAAGTAACCATCATTCATGGATTTTCTATTTAAGTATTGTCTGCACTATTTTATTAGTGTTTCTTTTTATCTATATCAGGATAATACACAAAATTCTATTCATTGATAAAATTGAAAAAATATATGCAATTGCTGAAAACTTTAAAAAAGGCGAATTTCACCACAAAGTTGGCCAAATAGATGGTGATGATCGGTTTGCAAAAATATATACTGAGCTATTATCAGCTTCAAAGAATCTGGAAAACATTATTAAATCCCAGAAAAGCGAAATAGAGAAATTACGCGAACTGTATACCAATATGATGTTTTCCATGAATGCCTATATTGTTGTTCTTGATGTACACAATACTATCCTTTTTACCAATGACTTATTTTTAAAGAAATTTCAATACACACCACAAGAGGTATCAGGTAAAAATATTACTGAACTTTTTTATTTTTTAACGGGGACTGTGCTACAAGCTATTGAAGAGATAAAAAAAACTCATGAATCCATTGTTTTGGAAAAAGCCCACCTAATTTCAAATAACCGTATTACCGTTATTGCTGACATCAAATTGTCATATATGATTTCCAATAATGAGCCACAGATAATTATGGTAATGGATGATGTTACCAGTAAAACAAAGCGTGATTATCAGATTTCACTTATTACCAGACTATCAGAAAAAATACAGAAAGATGATGTGCTTGATCATGTATTACGGACCATATTAACTGCCGTAACGTCAGGGACGGGGCTTGGATTTAATCGTGCAATGCTTTTTTTGAAAGATGAAAAGAATAATGTTCTGTATGGTAGAATGGCAGTTGGTCCTGATACTTTAGAAGAGGCATTTGCCATCTGGAGTACTTTAAGCCCACAAAAGGACAAGGAAATATTAAGCCGCGGTGTAAATGGGGATGATGTCCATGGTCAATTACTCAAAGAAAAAGTTGCATCTACCTCATTCGATTTGAGTGAAGAAACAATTTTTACTGAAGCATTTAAAACTGGCGAAACAATTCATGTATATGATGCATACCATGATCCCCGTGTGAATGATGAAATCAGGTCTTTCATTGATGTAAATGAATTTGTGATTGTTCCTCTTATTGCTTTGAATAAAACAATAGGCATTGTTATAGCCGATAATAAATTCAATCAGATGCCAATCACCCAGGATAGTGTGGACCTTTTAACGGTATTTGCATATCAGGCAGCTTTATCAATAGAAAGCTATAACAGCCTTGATATCCTCAAAAAAGAGATGGAAAAAATAAAGCAGCGCCAGGAGGCCATTGTCGAATCTGAAAAACTGGCAGCCATTGGTCGTATAGCATCACATATAGCACATGAAATCCGCAACCCTCTCGTGACCGTTGGTGGATATTCTCGCAGGATATTACAGAATAGTAGTCAAAACCCACCCGATGTACAGAAAATAAAAAAAGCAGCTCAGATTATAATGACTGAAACAGAGCGCCTTGAAAAAATTCTTGCCAATGTCATGGACTTCACACGTCCATCACCATTTTTGTTAAAGTTTAATAATATCAACGATATAATCAAAGACACAGCATCCCTGCTTTCCAATCTTTTCCAGGAAAGGCGCGTGGAGCTATCGCTTCAGCTTCAGGAAGTACCATTAATCAAATCAGATTTTAATCAGATGAAGCAGGTTATGCTCAACCTTTTGCAAAATGCCCTTGATGCAACCCAGCCTTACGGTGTGGTGGAAGTTAAAACATATGCAGATGATCGATATGTCTATATTGATGTCAGCGATACAGGAACAGGAATAGATGAGGAAAACATTAACATAATTTTTGAACCTTTTTATACAACCAAGACAACCGGTGTGGGATTGGGCCTTGCTATTGTAAAAAAAATTGTAGCTGACCACAATGGTGAAATTAAAGTAACTAACAGGGAAAGAGGAGCAGTGTTTACAATTTCAATACCATTGCCATAAAGTATCCTTTATAAGTCATTTAGTGCTGGAGGTAAACAGCTCATTAATAGTATGTATATAAAAAATGTTTTTGATTTTTTATATAAATAGTGTACATTACATAGTAGAAAAACATCAGGAGGTTGCTATGAAAAAAATACTTATTGTTGAAGATGAGCAGCATCAGCGCGAGCTGTATGCAATGGAGCTTCAGGAAGAAGGATATGATGTTGATCAGGCAGCAAATGGTAAGGAAGCTGTTGATAAAGTCAAAGCAAATAAATATGATTGTGTGGTGCTTGACATACGCATGCCTGAGATGGATGGCATAGAAGCTTTAGGGAAGATCCTTTCCCGTGACAAAAAAGTACCTATTATTATTTATACTGCATACTCCAATTATAAAAGTAACTTCATGACCTGGACAGCAGATGCTTACATTACCAAATCATCAAATTTAAAAGAACTGAAAGACAAAATCAAAGAACTGGTATCAACCCGAAGCTAAATGGAACTACAGCAAGCACTAAAAAAAACACTTACTTTCATCCTTGCAGGTGGTCAGGGCGAACGGTTATACCCTTTGACAAAAGACAGATCAAAGCCTTCGGTGCATTTTGCTGGCACCTACCGTATCATTGATTTTTCATTAAGCAATTGTCTCAACTCAGACTTAAGCCGTATTATAGTACTCACCCAGTACAAATCTTTGTCTCTTGACCGTCACATAAAAACAGCATGGAATCTATATTTCCGCGAATCCGGAAATTTTATCGACGTGGTACCTCCACAGCAGCGATATGACGAAAACTGGTATCTGGGCACAGCAGATGCCATATTCCAGAATATCTACATCATTGAACATGAAAAGCCACACTATACACTAATCCTCTCCGGCGATCATATCTACAAAATGGATTATCGTACAATGCTGAAATATCATATTGAAAAAGATGCAGATATGACCATTGCCGCTTGCGAAATGCCGCTTGAAGAAGCACAACGCTTTGGGGTTCTGGTTACCGATAGTTCCTTAAGGGTAACTGGTTTTGAGGAAAAACCTCAAAATCCAAAACCAGTCCCCGGTAAACCTTCCGTTGCATTTGTTTCCATGGGAATTTATATTTTTACCACTGAAAAATTAGTTCGTTATGTTTCTGATGATCATAAGCTCGATAGCTCAAAAGATTTTGGGAAAGATATTATTCCCCGCATTTTTTCAACAGAGCGTGTCTTTGCATACGACTATGTCCATAATGAAGGAGAACGCGCCTACTGGCGCGATATCGGAACTATCGCCTCATATTATGAAGCCCACAGGGACATTATTTCAGTAACCCCCATCCTTAACCTGTACGATAAAGAATGGCCTATCCGTACGTACATGGAACAATGGCCTCCGGCAAAATTCATTCATAATGAAGAAGGAAGAAGAGGGATTGCAATAAACTCGCTGGTTGCCAATGGCGCAATTATAAGCGGAGGATACGTGGAAGACTCAATCATATCACCAGGGGTAAAAGTTAACAGTTTCTCAGAAGTCAAAGGCAGTATCATCATGCACGGTTCTACCATTGGACGATATGCAAAAATACGAAATGCCATCATTGACAAAGACAATCATATACCAGAACACATGCATATTGGATACAATCTGGAAGAGGATAAAAAACATTTTACTGTCAGTCCTGAAGGCATCGTTGTGATACCTAAAGGCTATTTACAATAAAATTATAGCAAACCACTTTTTCCGTGATAGATTAATTACATCGTCATTAATTGTTAGTTGGGGGGATTCCGTGGATTGTAATTTTATTTTTTGCCTTCATAACCATCAGCCTGTTGGTAATTTTGATCATGTATTTGAATGGGCATATAACGATTGCTACCTCAAAACTCTTGACCTTTTGTATCAATACCCTGAGTTTAAATTTGCAATACATAATTCAGGCCCCCTCCTTGAATGGATTGAACGTCATGATCCATCATATTGCGACAAGCTGGCACAGATGGTACAGCGAGGACAGGTTGAGATTATTGGCGGTGGTTTCTATGAACCAATTTTTTCAATCATCAGTGAAGACGATATCCACGGACATATCTCGCTAATGCAGAGTTTCTGTAAAAAGCGCTTTGGCACAGAACCAGTAGGATTCTGGACAGCAGAGCGTGTATGGGACCCGGATATACCTCAGCTGGTATATGATTTTAAATTACAGTATACGCTACTTGACGACATCCATTTCCGCTATGCAGGAATACCAGAAAGCGGATTGTATGGGTATTATATAACCGAACGGCTGCTGAGGCCATTACGCGTTTTCCCCATAGACAAATTTCTGCGCTATTCTATCCCATTTAAACTTCCTCATGAAACAATAGACTATTTCAAACGCCAGTGTGATAAATATGGTAACTGCGCATTTGTCTATGGCGACGATGGTGAAAAATTTGGAGTATGGCCCCATACATATCAATGGGTATTTGAAGAGAAATGGCTGCAGAATTTCATAGAAGCAATCTTGAAAGAAGACTTCATTAAACTGATACATCCAAAAGATTACATTAAAAAGCACCCACCAATTGATAGAATATACCTTACACAGGGAAGCTACTACGAAATGTCAGAATGGGCACTTCCTGCCGAAAGCGCTGCGGAGCTTGTCAGGATACACAATGAAATAAAATCCGCTGGTAGGGAAGCAGAATTTTATCCGTTTTTAAAGGGAGGAGTATGGAATAACTTTTTAAACAAATACCCTGAATCAAATGCCATTAATAAACGCACGCTGTATCTTTCACGGGAAATAACCAATCTGGAGATGAAAACAGGCAAGGATCTATCACAGGCAAAACTTGAATTGTATAAAGCTCAGTGCAACTGCGCATACTGGCATGGACTCTTTGGCGGTATCTATCTTACACACCTCAGAGGCGCACTATATGAACACATCCTGGAAAGCGAAGAGCTTGTATGCAAAGCAAAAAAGCTACATAACCTGGAGATAGTTACCGGTGATTTTCTCAATGAAGGATCAGAGCAGGTTTTTATTCGCAATACATCCTGTAGCATTGTTATAAACCCTGCTTTTGGTGCTTCAATTTCTGAATTCAGTAACCGCAGCAAAAAAGTTAATGCTTTTGATGTAATTGCTCGCCGCAAGGAAGCATATCATCAGTTACTGTCTCACCTTAATGAAGATGATCTTAATAATGATACTGTTAAATCTATTCATGATATGGTAACGGTAAAAGAAAAAGGGCTGAAGCGATACCTTGTGTATGACAGTTCACGGCGATATTCATGTAAGGAGCTTTTGTTTTCTACTATGCCTTCCCCCCAGGAACTTATGTTTAACACGCTACACTATACAGATTGTTCTAAATATCCCTATACGTATGCAATACACAATAACAGTATTATGAGCGATAGCTCTTGCAATGAATTGCCAGCAATACAAAAATCCTTTTATGTTCATGATACTGATCCAGCTATATCCATTCACTATGCCATCAGTGGGTTTAACGGCGTATTGGGAATAGAATGTAATGTCAACATGCGTGCACCTCATGTCAAAGAGTGTCATTATATTGTTGAAGAAATGGCTGAAGAGGATTCATATCTTGACAGCCTGGGGCAGATTGAAAACATTAGCCGGTTTGCAATTGCTGATGAAATCCGGGATGTAACATTCAACGTGCAAGCAAGCAGACCAGCTACGTTTTTGCGATACCCGTTATATACTATTTCACAATCGGATTCAGGGTTTGAGAAAAATTTCCAGGGAAGCTGTGTTATTTTGTGTTTTGAAGTTGCTGACACTCTGGAACTGGAGCTTATACTGTCACTGGAATAATTATTTTATTTTACAGTATATGACGATCTGCAACGCTTAGTAAAAACACATTAATACATTACGTACATATGGTGTTTGAAAGAATTATTATACTATATTACCTTTAATTTTCTTTTTCTTCTTTGGCCATTTCCTGCAATACTGCTTTCTGGACCTGCTGATAATGCCTGGGGGAATGTACAACCAGCATAGTAAAGATATACTCATCTTTATGCTGCATAAGTGCGTTTACATGGGAAACCAGATCCTTTATCTCAAAATCAGAACGGGCAACTTTTCGCTGAATATCGTTAGTAACTATCTCCTTTATAAAATCGTAATGGGCTTTCACAAATTCCAGTGCATGTTCTTTTTCAGGAGTGTTTGCTTTATACTGTGCTAACGCTTTTAAAATATTATCACTGGTTAAAATTGATGATATTTCATCCACCACCAGAATGCGTTCAGGCTGCTTTTCTTGAGTATCCATACATTGTTCTCCCGGAAATAAAAATCAAATTATCACAACCCACACAACAGTATTGCTCCATCCTTCATACAAAAAGACGGTAATCATGCGGTTTACTTTGTACTAAACCGTTCAGGGCAATTGCAGACTATACACAGTACTACCAATATAAATAGGGTACCAAAATAAATTGTCAACCAAAATTAAGGGCAGTGATAACCACTGCCCTTATAAATTTAATCCAAAATTTCACTTGGTATTTAAAGTTTCTGTACAACCATCATTATCTTATTTGGGTAGGTTTCTTTAATCTCTATCTTAAATCCAATGCTATTAGCCTTACCTACAAGCTCATCTGCCAGATCTGTAGTTTTCCCTGAAAACTCAACATCAATCTTTGACTGTTTCCCGGCCTGGCCCCTTACGTAAACTTTCTGGATGCCCCGTATTCTATTCTGCAAAATATCCCTGAATTTTGTAAGGCCATTGTAGTCCAGTCCCACTATATTCAGCGTAATCATTCTATGAGTTGCTGCCAGCAAAAACTTTTTGGTAATCTGATTCATAAACTGTCCTGATTTAAACTTCCCGGTTTCTTCATCAGTACTGCCTAAAATCTTTACCAGAGCACGCTGGATAGCTATTTTGGAAGCAGTTGCATCGTCTATATGAGCGCCTGGCATATTCACGCTGGTAGATGCAAGGATACTGCCGGTATATACATCAATAGCCTTTAAATTGAGGATTGCCTGCTTTGATTTCATGTTTGCTGAATACTGCTTCAATACTGCTGACTGGTCAGATGTCTTTACATCTCCTACTATAATACATTCGGCTCCAACATCATCCAGTAGCAATTCCTGAACATTTCCACCAACCTGGCCCTGCATTGCCTGCATCATCTTTGCCCTGTCTTTTTTTATCAACTGTTGTACAGTAGCTGCATCCACAAACTCAAAACCAGCATTCTGCATAATTTCCATCATGGTAAGTTCTGTTACGGTAAATCCCGGTTCATTCTGCTTGCCCTCAAAAGTTTCACGTACCAAAATCATAAATTTTGGACGGCCATAATTTTTCAAGGTAGCTTCAATAGTATCATTAACGGCCTGTGGGTACACTTCGCCATAAATCCTCACGGTATAAGCCCCTTCCTGAGAACCTTCTTTAATAACCTTCCAGTTTCGTACCATCCCTGTCGATTTTGCTTCAACTATTGATTCCACCAGTGCATAATCCTCAACAATTGCGCGGCCTTCTACAGTAGTACCTAACTTCATTTTAACCAGCTTATTCATAGCATCATCAATTGCCCTGTCCCGTGCTAGTGCAATATCATTATCAAATATTGCAGCAAAACCATCAGCTTCGCCGCACATTTCACATCCTGCTTTAGACGTTTTTTGCTGTGGTTTGGAACCACCACAAGCAATAAATGAAATAATTACCAACAATGTTATCCAAAAAACATGTCGTTTCATAGTTGAACCTCGTATTCTGTAATAATTTTTGTATACAGTTATATAGAAGATACATTACAATAAATCAATGGGCAAGTCAAACTATTTTTACGAATATCTGCACAAAGTAATAGTATCACCGGTTGTTAATCAATCATTCCTGAGTTACTATATTATTTAAAATAGTCTTGACAAGGACTTCAACTATTAAAGTATTGTTGTAAAATGAATATGTGCAATCATTTTCAAGGGTAAGGAGGGTTATACATGAGCCTTTCAAGTTTATATGACCTGCCTGTCGACCAGATTACCAGGGAATCATACTTTAATGTTGGTGGCATGCATGGTTTCATGAGATGGGGTGTCTATATCTTTTTAATTATCGCAGGTGTATATATTCTGTACAGTTTAATTCAGAGAGTGAGAATATGGAGAAAGGGTAAACCAGAACTCAGAACCGATTTTCACGAAAAAAGGATTATTGCACTCCTCAAATATGTCTTTTTGCAGAAGAAAGTGCTAAGGGAAAAATATGCAGGTATAATGCATGCTTCCCTGTTCTACGGATTTGTAGGATTGTTTATTGTAACGTTCATCTTACTTATCCAGGAAGACGTTACTGAATTATTCTTCCATTTCAAATTTTTAGTGGGAGATACGTATTTATTGTGGTCACTGGCTGGTGATGTGTTTGGCGTTGCTGTTATCGTTGGGCTGGTTATGGCTTTCTGGCGCAGGTATAAAGTGAAGCCAAGTAGACTTGATACCAAGCCAATCGACACATTTGCACTGGTACTTATTGCATTTATTATCCTCACCGGTTTTCTTAATGAAGCACTTAGAATTGCAATCACCGGCTTCCCAACATTTGAAGTCTGGTCACCGGTGGGCTATACGCTGGCTCACCTCTTTGGATGGATCAGTATCCCAACGCTTGAAGTTACCCACTATATCAACTGGTGGCTTCACATGATTGGCGCTTTTACATTTATTGGGCTGATAGCAACCGATAAATTAGGTCACGTGCTTATTACCATGCTTAATGTCTACTTCCAGAATTTGGACAATGAAAGCCCAAAAACAAAATTTGCAATGCCAATCATCAGTCCGCAGGAGTTTGAAACAGCAGAATCTTTTGGTGTGGGAACTGTTGAGCATTTTACCTGGAAACAGCTTATGGATGGTGATGCTTGTACCCGTTGTGGACGCTGTCAGGACAATTGTCCGGCATATTTAACTGAAAAGCCACTATCTCCTAAAAAGATAATTAACGATGTTAAAGCTGCTATGGATGACCGCATTCCAAAATTGCTTGTTGCTCAGGATCCAGCATCAGTTGAATCCAAAGCATTAATTGGTGAGTATGTGCTGGAAGATGAAATCTGGTCATGTACTAACTGCGCAGCATGTATGGAAAACTGCCCGGTTCAGATTGAGCATGTACCAAAAATAAATGATATGCGTCGCTATCAGGTCCTCATGGAAGGTAAGATGGCTCCTGAATTGCAGACTTCATTCAGCAATATGGAAAACAACTCCAATCCTTACGGATTTGCATTTGCAGCCCGCGGTGATTGGGTCACTGAAGATTTAGGTGTTAAAACATTAGCTGAAGATCCTGATGTAGATTTCCTCTATTACGTTGGATGTGCTGCATCGTATGACAAACGTAATCAGAAAGTGGCAATAGCTCTTTGTAAGATATTGAAGGCTGCAGGATACAAAGTTGGTATCCTTGGCGCCGAAGAAGCATGTTGTGGTGACTCAGCAATGCGTGCAGGAAATGAATACCTGTTCCATTCACTGGCAGCACAAAACCTTGAAACATTTAAAAACTATGGTGTAAAAAAGATTATCACTACCTGCCCACATGGATATAACATGCTCAAGAAAGAATATCCCAAATTTGCAAAAGTTGGTGTTGATTCAGCTGGTAATCCGTTAGAAGCCAATTATGAAGTATATCATCACACAGAGGTTATCATGGATCTTATTAAATTAGGCAAGATCCGGCTTTCAAAACCTCTTAACGAAACTATCACCTATCATGATTCATGCTTCCTGGGTCGATATAACCATATTTATGACCAGCCACGAAATATAATTAAAGCTATACCAGGTACCAACTTTGTTGAAATGAGCAGAAACCATGAACGAAGCTTCTGCTGTGGTGCTGGCGGTGCTCGTATGTGGATTGAAGAGCATTTAGGTACCCGTATTAATCAGTTCAGAACAAAGGATGCTCAGGCTACCGGTGCTACAAAGATTGGTACTGCTTGTCCATTCTGTCTTACCATGCTTTCTGACGGTGCCAACGAACTTGACATTCAGAATCTGCAGACATTTGATTTAGCTGAATATGTATGGGAAGCAATGGAAAAATAAGAAAATAAATTTGAAACAAAAAGGCGTTGCTATATGGCAACGCCTTTTTTATTTAATCTATCCTCTTGAATGACTGAGGGTACTGATAGGTCAAATCAACATATACCTGCTTACCGGCATTCCATATATCCATATGTTTCTGTAACACATCACCTATCTCTTTTGCTGGTACACCACCATACACTTTGTAACCGGGAATTTTTTGTTTATTTACCACCAGAGCATGTTCAGCAATAATAGCCCATTCCCCTATCTCGGCATTGTCACTTAAGGTTGCATGCATCCCAATCACAGCATTGTCCATGATGATAGAACCATGTATCATAACCATATGTCCAACTGTTACGCGATTACCAATCTGTACCAGTTGCATGGGGCGAGCATGAATCATGCATCCTTCCTCTATGGCAGTTTCATCACCAATTATTATGGTGCCATAATCACCCCGTATAATTGCCCCAAACCCTATATAGCAGCGCTTTCCAATTTGTACATCACCAATGATCTCTGCTGATGGTGCTATCCAGGTTCCATCTCCTATTACTGGCTTTCTCCCATTAATTTCATACAGTGGCATGTATACCTCCAAATATAAAATTTAATTATTGTCCTAAAATACTTACTGGTATCGGTATAAACGTAAGAATAAAAATAATAACACACATATACCCCATACACCGTTCCCACATATTCAATGGCATTCCATCAGGAATATACGGATGTCCAATCATAAGCAGTGTAAGGGTAAGGACAATCCATACTGCCCATCCTGGCCACAATAGTGCTAAAAAGAATAATACTACAAAAAAGACCCATCCTGCATATCGTTGCTTTTCACCAAACAATGCATAGATAACATGGCTGCCATCAAGTTGACCAATAGGCATAAGGTTTAAATTGGTAACCAGAAAACCAATCCAGCCTGCCCAGGCAAGAGGTGAAAGATGAACATCGCTACCGGGAGGGATGGTGCCATGAATTAATTTTGTAAAAAGATAATACAGTAATGAATCACCAAATATTGGAATAATAGCATCAGGTGCTGGTTGTGGAAGAGGTTGTACTTTTGACTGATACAGCCCTATAATGGTAATAATACAACTTATTATAAAGCCAGCTATTGGTCCCATTGCACCTATATATAACAATGCACGTTTGTCCGGTATTGGTGATTTAATGCGAATAACTGCACCCATTGTGCCCACAATGGAAGGAAAAGGGATAAAATATGGGGGTGTTGCAATAACATGAAAATAGCGTGCAGCTAAATAATGCCCCATTTCATGAGCCATTAAAATGCCTAAAAGGGAAATTGAAAACGGCAAGCCATTTATAATTATTTCCAACAGCGTATCACCACCAGCAGAGCCAGCAATTGATGTTGTTAAAAATGTAGTAGCAAAAAGTATACTTATAACACCCCAGTTTGGTTTGTAATCAGGTTCATAGCGTGGAACTACCACCCTCCGTTCCATATTAAGCGCTTCTAAATAGCGTATGAATAATAATCGTATCCGCGTGGATAATGGCAATTTTATATTCATAGTTAATTATTCAAAACCACCAGAGCATCAATAACAACAGGCTTACTGCCACTGATGATTATTGGGTTGCAATCTATCTCCAAAATTTCTGGATGCAACAATGGTACAGCACTTAATGTGTACAGAAGGTTAGCCAAGGAAGATGTATCCACTTCATCTTCATTCCTGAATTTGCCTAACAGTGTTTTAGCGTGTATATCATAAAGCATCTCAAATGCATCCCGTTTTGTAAGTGGGGCAACTCTGAACGTAATATCTTTCAATGCTTCTGTAAAAATTCCTCCTAATCCAAAAAGAACTGCTTTGCCAAAGCCTTTCTGATGTATTGCTCCTGCCATGAATTCCCGTTTACCTTCAACCACAGTATATACTAAAACGGGAGTTGCAAAACCTGCACGCTTTTGTATTTCATTAAATGCAACTCTTGCTTCTGTACTGTTTTTAACAGGCAGAATTACCAGTCCCTTTTCTGTCTTATGCATTATATCAGGATGACAGGCTTTCAATACTACAGGATATTTCAATGAATCAACAACTGAATCTAATTTTTCTTTTGATTCAATAAGTATTTCATCAGGGATTGGAATACCATATAAGCCTAACAGTGTTTTTGCATCATGTTCATCCAGTGCTTTCTGTTTATTCTTTAATGCTTTCTGAATGATTGCAGAAGCCTGGGGATTTACCTCTGGCAATGATACCTTTTCATAGGGTAGACGCTCTGTTACTTCTTTATATCGTAATAATACTGCCAGTGCTTTTGCCGCTTTTTCCGGGCTGTCAAATACAGGAACACATTTTTCCTGCATCGCAACAGTAAAATCATCCTGATAATCAAAAAACGATGACATAACAATCGGAATACCATATTTATACGGAATAGTACCCGGAGTATCTAAATCACTTGGTAAAAACCCCAAAACATCTTCAGGTTTATTTAAATGTAATACCTCCTGCACATGAGGGAATATACATTCAACAAAACCTTTTCTGAAAGCGCCATGAATACAAAGGGCATCAACCTCCCCACTCTGTATTGCAAGCTCTGGTATTTTAATTGTCAACACATCTAAATCCAGGTTGAAAGTAATATCTACAGGATTTCCTGCCGGCGCATGTGGTGGTATCATTGGTTTTATTTTTTCCTGCAACTGACGGCTGAATGGAGGTACTGTAAAACCCTCCTTTTCGCAGGTGTTTGCCATTGATGTCCCCGGACCTCCTGAGTTTGTAATAATACCAACACGATTTCCTTTGAGCCTTGGCTGAGTTGCAAGCACATGCCCGTGCATATACAATTCCTCAACAGAATAAACTCTGATTATGCCAGCCTGTTTGAAGAGACCTTCATATAGATAATCGGGCCCTGCCATTGCTCCGGTATGACTGGAACCAGCCCGTGCTCCAGCAGTAGATCCACCAACATACTGTGCAATTACCGGCTTTTTGGGTGTAATATTCGATGCCACTTCCAGAAATCGTGGGACATCCCGAATGCCTTCAATGTACAGTGAAATTGCCCGGGTCTGTTCGTCATTCCCTAAGTATTCAAGCACATCAATAATTGAGATATCTGCTTCATTGCCAACACTCAGTGCTTTGCTAAAGCGAATCCCGTGATGCTGCAGATACATGATTGACTGTGTAATATATGTTCCACTTTGCGAAGCAAATCCTAAAGAGCCTGGTTTTGCAGTATATGCCATTACTGTTGTATTGAGAGCTATTTCTGAATTTATTAAACCCATACAATTAGGCCCCAAAAAACGAATACCATGCTTTTTAGCAATAGCTTTAACTTCTTCTTCAAGCTTCTTTCCTTCTTCACCAACTTCTTTAAAGCCCGCACTAATAATGATTGCCCGCTTGGTCCCAATTGTGCCAAATGCATCAAGTGTTGCGGGAATACCTGTAGCCGGAATTACAAATACGGCGCAATCAGGAGCTATAGGAAGATCAAGAGGGTTTTTGTATGCTTTTAGCCCAAAAACAACATCTTCCTTTGGGTGAACAGGAAATATTTTTCCTGAATAGCCATCTTTCATAATACTTAAAAGGTGCATGGTAGCCATTTTTAAAGGGTTGTTGCTTGCGCCAACAATGGCTATTGATGAAGGATTAATGAGTTTTTCCAGTGGACCCATAATGATACCTCAATATGTTTTTCCTGCATTACGACATACTATACTTTTTTTGCAATATAAAAATGAATGGGTGTTATACATTTTTTTGTTAACTTTTCATACAACAAATAAATATTGTTGAATATCCCGTATGTGCAGTGTACTATACTGTACAAAAAACTTGACGAACATTAACCCCAATTTACGGGTGTATACGATAATATTCAAAAAGGAGGTCTTATGAGTAAACTTACATTTGATTTAACTGGCAAAATAGCGATAGTAACCGGTGCAAGCAGGGGGATTGGTCAGGCAATAGCCCAAACACTGGCAGCACACGGCGCTGTTGTTTATTGTACAAGCAGGAAGATTGAAGATTTAAAAAAAGTACAACAGGAAATTGAATCACAGGGTGGCAAGGCACATGCTGTTGCCTGCCATATTGGCAAATTAGAAGATATACAGAATCTATTTAAGGTTGTGGAGGAACAATACGGTAAGCTTGATATACTGATAAATAATGCCGCAACTAATCCATTTTTTGGGGATGTCTTGCATGCTACGCCGGATGCATGGGATAAAACAGTGGATGTAAACCTCAAGGGGTACTTCTTTGCAAGCCAGTATGCTGCAAATCTCATGATAAAAAATGGAGGTGGTTCCATTGTTAATGTTGCTTCTATTAATGGAATACGTCCTGCACCTTTCCAGGGAATATATTCAATTACAAAAGCAGGGGTTATTGCCATGACAAAATCCTTTGCCAAGGAACTTGCCCCATTTAATGTCCGTGTTAATGCAATCCTGCCAGGTCTTACCGAAACAAAATTTTCATCAGTTATGACACAAAATCAAGAAATATTAAACATGATTCTGCCGACAATACCAATGAAGCGAGTAGCTTCCCCTCAGGAAATGACCGGAGCTGTTTTATACCTGGTTTCTGATGCTGCAAGCTATACCACAGGATCTACTATTGTCATTGATGGAGGGGCACTGGCTTAAATTTAACTTTAATTAAAAAAGGGTGAACATGGCAATTGCAACTATGAATAATGAAACCAACACCATCTCTTTTGACCAGATGAAAACTCAGATTATCCGCGCGTTGGAAGAGTTGTCAATTAAAACTAACACCATTGTGAGTGAACCCTATATTGGTTTTGAAAAAGGTTTTTCCAGAATAAGCATTTCAATTCCGGAATTATCGCCTGCACTCATAATACAGTGTTTGGGCATTATCAAAGACCATTTAGAACACATACGCATTCATGCGTTTTCTGATGGCTATTACGCAGTGCAGGCTTTAAATAAAAATCTTTTTAAAACCGAGAATATCTTTGATAACCTTAAAATAGAATTTTCAGGGCTTACCACAAACTTTAAGATTGAATGCACCAAAAAAGGTAACCTTTCACAGGAAGAAATAAACTGCTTCATTGCACTGGTTTACAAAGCCTATTCACAGGCAAAAGAAAATCCCGTTATACGACTTATCAAATATGGGGCATCAGTCTATACCGATGCAGGTGGGCTTGACTGGAATTATATTGCTGGCTATGAAGATGTAAAACGTACCATACGAGAATCCATAATCCTGCCGCTTAAAAACCCAAAGGTGTATGACAGCATTGCCGAAATCACGCGCAAAACCTTTGAAATCAACAGGCCCAAAGCAATACTCTTTGAAGGACCGCCGGGCGTTGGGAAAACCACTATTGCCCGTATTATAGCAAAAGAGGTGCAGGTTCCACTGGTATATGTGCCTGTGGAATCAATCATGTCAAAATGGTATGGCCAGTCATCACAGAACTTAGCAGCTATTTTTGATGCGTGTGATGACTTAGGTGGATCAATTTTATTCATTGATGAGATCGATTCACTGGCAGGTTCACGGGATCAGAATATGTACGAGGCAACACGCCGCATTTTATCGGTGCTTCTGCGGCGACTTGATGGCATAGGTGCTATCACCAATACTATAGTAATTGGAGCCACAAATCGCAAGCAGGACTTGGATCATGCCCTCATTTCACGATTTGATCAGACTATTCATTTCCCATTACCTGGAGAACAGGAGCGAGCAAGCATTTTTGGAAACTACGCAAAACACCTTGCAGCTGAAGAGCTTGCTAAACTGGCGGCAGCAAGTCAGTCCCTTTCGGGCAGAACAATAAAAGACCTTTGTGAGCAGACTGAACGCAGGTGGGCACGAAAGCTTATTATAAAAGATCTGCCACCATCTCCTCCGCCCTTTGAGTACTACTATCACACTGTTAAAAATTTCATTGCTGCACAAGCCTGACTAGTAGTGAGGCTATATTATCAAATACAGGATATTGTTTAAACCGTGCATTAATATAGGTACTGTTGGTTATCTTTTTTTCAATCATATCCAAAAGTTTTTCTGCAGCAGCAGAGTGTTCCTCAAAACGCTTCTGTGCATAGTCAGCATAACTTCCTGTTGAAATCATGAACTGCCAGTCCGATGAAGATGCAAGCATAAGTTCCCGTGCGCACTGCTGCAATACTGGGACATTACTATGATTGTTGTATAGTACTTTATCAAATCTGTAGAGTAATTCTTCTAATTTCACTACGATATGACGCACTCTTGCATTGTACCAGGTAGAAAAATCATTACCCCTGCCCCATGACGATTCCACCGGTTCAAAAGTTTCCATATCACAATCTAAAAGCTCATGCGGCATCACGCACATTATATCATCGCGGGAAGCTATAGTTTCCAGAAGCATCTCTAAAAACAGAGGGCCTTCAAACCACCAGTGACCAAACAGCTCTGCATCAAATGGTAACACAAACACGGGTTTCCGTTTGATAATGCGTTCAACCTCCCGGGCGCGTTTTAGTATGGCATTAATAAAATCATCAACCTGCTGACGCACAACCATACTGGCTTTCTGTATGTCATAATAATCTTTATGGTTGCTTCCGCTTATCGCATAAATTTTTAAACCCAATAATCTATGTTCATTAGTGGGCGATAGTTCCGGCAATTCATACATTGCATCATAGTGAAACTCCCTGTAAGCAGTATTCCCCGGATATCCCTCACGTGATGACCAGATTTTCATGGATAAAACTGTATCCCGGGGAAACAAAACCAGACCAGCATGAGTTTTAAGCGGAAAAAAATTCCCTGTTTGCGAAATGTTTCTTGCAAACAAAACACTTGTATCATTAACAATGGTATACTCTATTGAATTATGATGCAAAAGCTGGTCAATCCCTGCATGGTATCCTAACTCTGGCAGCCAAAAACCCCGTGGTGATTTCCCAAATGTTGTTGTAAAAGAATTAATTCCAGCAATGACCTCTAATTTCTGGAATGAAGGATACATTCTATATAAAGGAAAAAACGGGTGTGTTCCAGCAGTTGTCAGCAATTCAATGGAATTGTTCAAAAACAATTCACCAAAGGCATCAGCACATTTACCGTGTATGTTTTCAAAAAAAGAAAGGGCGTTGGTTATAAACGTTGTATAAAAATCAAGAGCACTCCATGCCTTTGTATTCTTTTTTTTTAGCAATGTAATGGCGTGCAGAAGTATATGTGCCCACATTTTAAACCGCTTATGATAGTATGGTTGCTGTAACATAGTAAGCAAAGTGGGGCTTATTGACAGGGCAATTGAAGGGATTATATGTTTTTGATTAAGTCTCTGGCACATCTGTATAAGTGGAATATAGCATTCGGCTATATTCTGATACAACCAGACTTCTTCCAGCGGCAAACTATCTTGTGGATTCCTTACATACGGAAGATGCGCATGCAGTATGATGCATAGCATTGTTGTACTGGATTGTTTTTGAGCGGTCATGAAGAAAGGCGCTTTTCATCAGCTGAATCAATAGTATTTAATATGCGAATTTCCTGTGTAAATGTTGGGATAGTCTCTTTCATGTTTTCAGGTGAAAGAGGCAGCGTAATAGCATCCGATTCAAATATAATCTCTTCGCCTTTCCCTTCTATTTCTGTCATAAGCATTACTTTGATGACACAGCCGTGTAGATGATCACCAACGGAAACAATCCAGTGATTATTTCTTCCAAAAACATCGATCTGCTGATCCTGTATCCACTGGTTCCCATGCAGTTTGACAATTCGTACAAATAACACTGGATCGCCATACACATCAGTTACCGCATGAGAAACAATAGTATCCCAGTATTCATTATCTATAGCCCAGTGCACATGCATCAAAGAAAACGATGGTAAATGTACCGTAAAATAACCCGACATATATCCTCCCTCACCACCGTGCATGATGTTCTTCGGCCCAACCAATAATGTTGGCTACCTGTATTTTTTTACCACTGTTATCAATAACAAAGCCATTGTATATGCCAAACAGCTGATGCACCTCACTTGTTATAACCAGAAGGTTGGATTTTGCTACTCTTTCAAAAAAAGGTGAAAACGTTAATCCCAGCCTGCCATCATTGGATCCAAAATACCATGGTTTCATAAAATTTGTATTATCATAATTAAATGTAACCTTATCTAACTTATGAATACGCCCATTAATAAAAAAACAATTTTCTGTGGCATATGATAAATCGCCAAAACCTTGTCCTAAATTTAAACCAAACGGAGTCCCATCAGGCAAAAACCATGAAGCGCTTGCCCAGTTCCAGAAGCTTTTATATTCCCACACTCCCCTGCCCCAATCTAACGTTGCCAGTGCTTTCCCCGGGCCAAAGCCATATTCTTTCCCATCCAGTAAAAATGCACCACTTACAGGCATGCAGTTAATTTTTTGATTGTAGTAAAACCGCTTTTTCCCAATAGGTGTCATCATAACGATTGAATCGTGTGGTGTTTGCCGTATTATCCAGTGTGCGTGAAAACCCTTCCCTTTACCAAATTGAGGCCAGCTAACATATATCTCACGTTCATTACCCCTTTTTCGGAAAGAAAAGGTTATATCATCTTTTTTAAAGTAACTATCCTTATCACTTGAGTGCCCAAGCGTAAACCCTTTCCCCGGTGGCGTGATGAGTGTATCTTCAATATATTTTTTTGTGTTGAAATCAATAAAATACACAAACACAAGTCCTGCATATCCAATATGTGAGATAGTAGCTGAAACAAAGTAATCTTTAGTGGTTATGCCATAATAATCCCACTCCTTTATACGCATTTTATTTAACCAGGAAGCAGGATACAGGGAAACATTTTCAGGATTGTATGTTCTAACAGGAGTGGTTGAATACCCTTTTTCTATAAGTTGACCATTTTTATCAAGCAAATCACCTTTTTTAGATATGAGTTGTTGCATACCCTTCCCCCTATTTTACCTAAATAGTATGTAACAAAAATTCATTAGTCAAGCAATTATTTTGGATAAGCTTTGTACTGCCAAAACTACAAGTATGTACAAATCTATTGAAAATTGTATATAGTCTAAAATATGTTTTTTAGAAATTCCAACCTGTTGCGGTGACATCAAAAATTTAGTTTATCATTATTCATATCCTAACACGACATTTTTATAAATAATTGTGTTCCCAAATCCAATCCTTCATGCCAACTCATGATGAGTTCTGGCATAAATATTTTCATGTAATTGAAAATCCATTCATCATATTGAATAAAATAGTCCGTATGTACGGTATAGTAAACATGTGTCCGTTTTACCATACACTTTTACGGATAAAACTAATTGCCACAATATATATAAGTGACATATCATAATATTATGTATATATTTTATGCTTTATTTGTCTTTTTTTTTATTTAAATTACTTAATACCCTTTAAAATTGTATTAACTATGCCCAAAATTTAAAAAATTTTCTGTTTATATAAAAAAATTACAATTTTTTACTTGACGCTGGCATACGATTTGCTTATATATAATAGTGAGCTGGGAAAATCCTGGTACACAACAATTTCCTTCCAAAGTATTCCGCTATGCTTTTGTAGAGCTAAGAGGTAATCGCCCGATTACCTCTCTTTTTTTTTATTCTACCAGTATCTCATCAGGAATTTTATATATGGAAATATTCTCACTGCACCACATTCTGATTTTATCCGGGGATAATGATGTACCTTTTGGTTTTATACGAGCAACAAGCCACTCTCTGGTACTATCGCCCAAAAATTCAACGTGTCCTGATACCTGTACACTCTCTATATCGGGATTATACAATAGTAACCGCTCCACCTCTTTGGGATACACATTGTACCCATTTTTTAATACCATATCTTTTTTTCTCCCGGATATAAACAAATAGCCATCATTATCATAATACCCAATATCACCGGTATATAACCATCCATCTTTAATATATTCTTTTGTTTTTTGGGGATTATTATAGTAACTGCGTATCACATTCATTCCCTTCACAATGATCTCTCCATGCATGCCAGCAGCAACATCCTTACCTTTATCGTCCACCACACGGACCTCATTATAGGGCATTGGTTTTCCTATGGAACCAATTTTATTTTCAATTTCTGGCATATTCCAGCTTACAATGGGCGAGGCTTCTGTCAGGCCGTAACCCTGGCGTATATCCACCTGCCTTTCAGCATACCATTTCTGAAGGGCAACTGGAAGATAATCTCCACCACTAACCCATAACTGTATATGCTTAAAATTATTACCACGCTCAAAAAGCCCTTTCATGATAGCATACATGGCTGGCACTCCAACAAATGTCCTGACTTCATTATTGGATAGTGACCGTATTATTTTTTTCAGTGAAAATTTTTCAACTAAGTCAATTGGGATATTTTTTAAAAGTGGCACAACAAGCGAAGAGGTAAGCCCAAAGGCATGAAATAAGGGAAGCACCGCTACTGAAACCAAAGCATGACCAGGCATCATCTGGGCCACTGCTTTTGCACTCTGGTAAATGCCATAATGGGTTAAAACTGCACCTAACGCATACCCATCCATTGCAGAGGTAAATATTATTGCTGCAGCATCATTGTTTTCCTGTATATAGGTGCTGTCATACATATCTCCGCTAACAATTGAATCCATGGATGTATAAATACTGCTTTCATCAATGGTAATGATAGTATGAATATCGCTGACAATACCATACTGTCTTAGCCTGTCAGCCATAAAGTTTGTGGTAATGATACATCCAGGTGTAGTAACAGTACAATAATGCTGTAATTCAAATTGTCGTGCTAAAGGATTAACCAGAACAGGTATTGCATTGCACTGTAAAATGGCAAAAAAGCTATATACAAAATATGGTGTATTTCCAGTTTGTATAATCACTGTGGATCCACTATGCACTCCAACCCGTCGCAGTGCATGTGCAATTTTATGTACATTACGCAAGGCGTCCTTATACAGCACCGGTACGCCGTTATAGTATAGCATTATTTCCTCAGGGAATTTGTGTGCCTGTTCCTGAAATAATTCATACAGATTATAGATAAACTGTTGTCCACACATGGTTTCTTATCCCTTTAAGCGATAGTTCATGGTATCACGCCTTATACTAAAAAGACAAGTAAATGTTTATGTGCACTCCAATGATTTTCTTGACTTGTGCTAACCAGTTTATATAATACAAAATATTATACTGTATAACCCCCGCTGAAAGGAGCGGGGTTATAATTATTCAATAATAGCACACGAGCATATATGATTGTTCTAACATTTATTATTATCCTGCAAATATCACTGGCCGTCCATGTCTATTATATTATAAGCTATATTTCAAAAAAACAGGATAAAGACTTCAAAGGTTTTCTTTTTACTTCAATGATTAATATTTTTTTAGGAATATTCCTGTCAGTATTTATTTTAATTTTTCCACAAGATCTTAAGGCAATTAATTTAGAACGCATACTGTTTATTGAATCCGGTGTAATTTTTTTTGGCATGTTGTATGTAAAAACCAAAATAGCAATAAATATATACAAACGCACAAAAGATCCCCAGTACTTTCATTATTCATATTTTGGCAAAAAAGTATTGCATCCCAATGTAGTAAAAATGCCCGAACTTTTTACCTACTTTTTAACACTTCCCCTTACACTGGTATGTGGTGCATATTTTATTGTAAAATTAGGATGCGGGAAATAATACATCAGTGTTTTGCATTCTGAATAATTGACAACACTAAAGAAGTAACATCAACAAGATCCTGTATTAATAAATATTCTTTTGTGGTATGTACCTGCCGCATGCCAGATGAAAGGTTTATTGCTTTAATTCCATGCGCATTGAATATATTGGTATCACTCCCGCCACCCGAAACCGCAAGAGCCGACTTAATACCAATGCTTGCTAAAGCTTTTGATGCAATTAAAACAATTGGATCAGTATCCCTGATAGTATATCCTTCGTAATCCATAGTACTTTCTATCTTTACTTTTGCTTTATGTTTCTGTGCAATTGTTTTTGCAATCCTTTCAATTTCTCTTTTTACTGAAAGTACTCTGGCTTTTTGCCGTGATCGTGTTTCAAGAGTACATTCGGCTTCCTCGGCAACAATGTTGGTTGCTCGTCCACCCTTGACTATTCCAACATTTACTGTTGTTTCCCCGTCAAGCCTGCCATGAGGAATAGCAGCAATAATTTCTGACAATACTCGTATAGCACTTATCCCTTTTTCAGGTTCCATGCCGGCATGTGCAGCTTTCCCCTTAATAATAATTTTCATGCTAATATGATAGGGGGCTGCCACAATAATTTTACCTACCGGTCCATCGCTATCAAACACAAATGCATACTGTGCTTTAACCACTGAAAGATCAAACCCCTTTGCCCCAAACAATCCAACTTCCTCTGCACATGAAAATAAAAACTCAATATGGCCATGTGGTAAAGCATGCTCTTTTAACAGTTCTATTGCTTCTAAAAAAGCTGCAATTGCTGATTTATCATCAGCCCCTAAGATAGTCTTCCCATCCGAAAGTATCTTATTATCTTTTATAATTGGCTGGACGTTTTCACATGGTGTTACCGTGTCCATATGACAGGAAAAAAGAACAGGCATATAGCTTTCATCCCCGGGAACACGGATCAACACATTGTATGAATTTTTACAGGGATACAATACACATTCAACACCTAATGTATCCGCTTTTTGTTTTATATACTCAATAACCCCTTTTTCTTCCCATGAAGGAGAGGAAATCTTAGCAAGGTCAATAAATGTTGAAACAAGCCTTTCCTGATTAACTAATGGCTTCATGGTATTCCTCATACATATTTTGCCGTTAATTTCTTTATTTTGATACTGTATTCATCCATTAATTTATCACGCGCCTCATCGGTTATCCCTTCACAATAAACATGAACCGATGGCTGAATAGTATCTGGTAAAATGATAATCCACCCATCATCATGAACAACCCTTACACCATCAATCAACTCCACATGACCATTTGCCGTGGAAGCTATCTCCCTCATAACCACAGCCTTAGCATCAACTGGGCATGGTAGCACTATATGATACATATTGGTATCAGGCAATTCACGTCGGATTTCAGATAATTTCTTTTCTTCCCGAGCAACAAGTTCAAGTAAAAGCAAGAATGCAATCATTGCGTCATATTCATAAATGCTATGCGGATACACTGACACAGGATTTTTTGAAAATATTGCAAACACATCTTCAAATACCTGTGTTTTAGGTACCCGTTTGAGTATCACATTATTTTCTTCAGAAATTTTCCCCAGGCGTGATGAGGATATAACAGGAATACAGAGTTCTTTTATTGACCTGTATTTTATAAATAATAATCCTAACAGTGTTGTTATGTCATCCCACTGTAAAATGTTGCCCTCTTCATCAACTACTGTCACTTGTTCTCCATGTGGTCCAACTATTACACCAATTTCATTATTCAATTTTGCAAGATTTTTGATCCCATTTATAGAATCCCTGCTTTCATTTCGTATTTCTTCAGTACTGTTGAACTCACGTATCTGCCCCCTCAGAACAGTAGCTGTACATGAAAACGCAGCAAGAAGTGAAGGGAAAATATGTGTGGTAGTTCCATAAAAACAGTCAACTATTACATTAAATTGTTTTTGGGCTATTATCGCTTTATTTACAAAATTTGAAACAAACATGATATATGATTCAACATTATGAGTTGGATAATACAACCTGCCAACCTCAAATGCACTGCTGCGTGCATAATCGCCTCTAAAAAATATATTTTCAATTTTTCTTCTTTCCACATTGCTAAGTTCAAACCCCTGTTTATTAAAAATTCGTATCAGATTAAACTGCAAATCAGTATGTGGGGAAATCTGCACATAAATCCCAAGGTCTGCATTTTCGTAAACCACAGAATATTTATTTATTGGTATGCTTGCAATCTCAAGGTCGTATACTTCCACTCCCATTGACAAAAGCCCGGCTGTTAATGCACGTTTAATAAGCCGTGATGCCCGTGTGGTATCCCGGCTGACAATGACTTTTTTATTCTTACCCAAGAAAGCACCAATGGCCGAACCCAATTTTGCAGCAAATTCAGGTGTAATCTTTATGTTAAATGATCCATAAACACCTTCAGTAGAAAACAAAATCTTTTTTTCGGTTTTGCCCCATATAAGGTCCGAATTAAGCTGGGCACCCTGGTCAATTATCTTTTCCGGCCAAATTCGTATTCCCGAAGCAATCTTAGCATTATTTCCTATCTGACAATCATCGCTGATTACCGCATCCTCATAAATTGAAACAGTATCTTCAATAACATTGCGTTTGCCAATGATTGCACCGCGAATTTCCGTCTTTGTTCCAATAATGGTATTATGCAGCACCACGCTTCTTCGTACAGAGGCATTTTCATGGATTACGGTGTTATCGCCAATGACACTATATTCAGAAACCTCTGCGCCTTTTTTGATTTTGACATAATTGCCCAGTACAACTGGCCCGGTCACTTTAGCTTCAGGATGTATTTCCACATCCTTGCCTGCCCATATATTTTCACCAATTTTTTTCCCGGGGAAGGTAATCTTTACCATACCATTGAGTATATCCTGATGTACTTTCCGGTATGCCTCCAGATTGCCTATGTCACACCAGTAACCGTCAGAAATATATCCATAAATAGGGATATTATTCTTCTGTAACAGAGGAAAAAGGTCATAAGAAAAATCAAATTTTTCATTGTCAGGGACAAACCGTTCCATGATCTCAGGTTCAATGATATAGAGCCCGGTATTAACGGTATCACTGAAAACCTCACCCCATGATGGCTTTTCCAGAAATCTCTCTATGGTGCCGTCATCGCGCGCAATGACAATACCATACTCTATTGGATCATGAACACGTGTCAGGGCGATAGTAACCGGGGATTTGTTTCTTTTATGAAAATTTATAAAATCTTTCAAATTAAAATCATAGATACCATCACCACTTAATACTATAATTGTGTCATCATAATCTTTCAAAGCTAACTTTACTCCCCCTGCAGTTCCCAGAGGTAATTCCTCAATACTATAATCGATTGAAACCTCCCAGAATGTACCATCTCCAAAATAATTTACTACATTCTCAGGAAGATAGAATAAACTCATAGTTATAGTATTAATATCATATTGTTTCAGTAGATGTACTGAGTATTCAACAACAGGTCTATTAAGTACCGGTATCATTGGTTTTGGCCTGTTACATGTCAGGGGCCTGAGCCGCGTTCCTTCGCCACCTGCCATTATAATAGCTTTCATATTGACTCCAGGTTCTGAATACTAACGGTATACATAATAATACTATCTCATGCATAAAGTTTCAGGTCAAGTGAAATATACCTATTACCAGAAACATGACAAAAGAAATAGTATTTTAAATAATAAAAATTGTACAATATGCAAAGTAAAATAATTGAAAAAATATATCATTGTTAGATAGTTGGATTAATTTTACAAAAGGCACTTTTCCTTAACGCTGTAAAATACCCTTCAGGAAAAGAGCTTACTTTTTGATATTATAATAATTATTTTTATATCTTAGCAATTATAGGAGCCTGTTATGAGTAACCCAATTAAAGAATCTACACTGGAACGCTGGATCCAGAACCAGATGAAGGTCTGGGAGTCAGAAAAAAAGGTTATTGAAAAAGAAGACGTGCCCCGCCCCTTTATCACAATTTCCAGGCAATATGGTTGTTTTGCAAACGATATTGCTGAAGCAATTACCAAAAGCCTCAATGATTTACAGCATACTGACAAATGGATTACCTATGACAAAAATTTAATTAACAAAATTGAGGAGCAATATAACATTTCAGAAAAGATTGTGGAAACTATCGACACTAAAAAGCGTGAAGAAATGAGCGAATTGTGGCGCACCATGCTTTCTGACCTGCCACCACAGGTAGCTGTTTTCCAAAAACTTGCCAGCACCATACGTTCACTTGCAATCCATGGCAATGCTATTCTGGTGGGGAGGGGGTCAGTAATTATTACAAAAGGATTACGCTTTGGGCTGCATTTACGCTTTGTTGCGCCGCTGCAATATCGTATCCAGAAGGTTATGGAAATTCAAAAAATTAAAGACAGGCTTACTGCTGAAAAACTTATTGAAGAAAAAGACAAAAAGCGCCATGAATTCATGACTCAGTATATCAAATTTGATGCTTATGACCCGGCATCATATGACCTTACTTTCAATATTGCCCAGTTCACTCCTGATCAGATAGCTACTACTGTTGTTGCTGCATTAAAGGCACGAAAGCTTATATAATCATGTAGCATAGTAAAAAAGGCGGTTTTAAAAACCGCCTTTTTTTATTTCCTTTTACCTTTTAGTTCATATACTTCGCGCATGATGGGATTGCCATCCCTGTCAAAAACAAGTATTGTAACATAATTAAAAAATACAAAATCTTTTCGGTATGGAGATACATGATACGAACGCATAACTAAGATGTCTCTTACTGGCATGAAATACAGTTTATTTGTTAAAGGATTAATCCCTGATTTTGTATTCTTTGGATACGCCTGAAATATTTTTTTCCCTTTGCTGTCAGTATATTCATAATTGGCTATATCATCAGGATAGGGAACAAAATTTCGTATACGCTCCTTTTCGGGTATAGGCATCTCAAAGCTGGATTTGGCTTTTTCTTCTTTTTCAAAGGTTGCAATAACATTTATATATAAATCCATAGGATTGTCAGTTAAATTTTCAAACAGCACCTCAACCTCCAGAACATCTCCTTTCCCGGCCGTATCCACTCTCTTGTTAAAATAAATATCCTTTATTTTGATCTGATTGCTATATAAAGACTGGACAGGAATATCTAATTTTTGAGTAGTCTGTGCCAGCAATACAGATGCAAACAATACAATAATCATTGTAAAAAATTTTTTCTTCATATAAACCGCCCATCATTACAGTGTTTCGTATTATCTATCGGTCAATATACATTTAAAATTTAGAAGAATACGCCATCTACGCATTAATACAATCAAGCAGCTGGCCATGAATGAGCCCATTGGTGGCACAAATTTCAGGGTACTCAGGATCAAAAGCTTCTCCGTTGTATTTTGTCACCATCCCTCCTGCTTGTTCAACAATAAGTGCACCTGCTGCCATATCCCATGGATAGAGCATGGGCTCCCAGTAACCATCAAACCTTCCACATGCCACATAAGAAAGGTCAATGGCTGCAGATCCCATTCTCCGAATTCCCTGAACATTTGGCAAAACATTATTAAATTGTTTCAGATTGTTTACATCCGGATCATCTTTTTTATAGGGAAAGCCAGTAGCAATAACTGAAATGCCAATATCCTGAATCTGTGAAACATATATGCGTTTTGTATTGAGATAGGCACCGCCTCCTTTCCACGCATAAAAACATTCATCGCGTAAAGGGTCATAGACCACACCAACAACTGTTGATGATATCTCCCGGGAATATAATGCAACAGTAACACAAAAATGCGGAATCTTGTGAGCAAAGTTATTAGTAGCATCTAACGGATCAACAAACCACACATAGTTGCTGCTGGATTTCTTTAAACTTCCCTCTTCGGCAACTATGCCATGGTCAGGAAATGTATTTTTTATGCTTTCAACAATTAGTTTTTCAGATTCATAATCTATATTGGTTACTAAATTTGTCCTGCTTTTGTAATCAACCGTTACATCGTTGCTGTAATACCCTTCCAGTATTATTGCACCCGCCTGTTTACAAACATGGATAGCATATTCAGTGATTGCCTTAAAATCCATATCTACAGTTCTATCCCTGCTCCAAGTTTAACCGTAATTTCATGATGGTCTTCTGAGGTATCAGCTAATTCAAAACCCAGCGACTGATACAGGAAAATATTTTTATAAACATATTCCTCCACAACAGCAGAAAACACATGCGAAAGCGACCTGAATCCTGAAAAAGGATCCCCTTTTGTCCATTTATCAGTGTTAATCCCAAACCATCCCTGCCCATTCCCAAATTTTGCATATGGATCATCAATATTTATATTTCCAAAATACATTCGTTCTGTAATGCTAAAATTAAACGAAAGCATCTTTTGACCGGTTAATTCATTATACCTGTTAAGAACAACTCCTATACTAAAATCATATACACCAGCATACAAACATACTGGTATTGTATGGTCAAAAAAGTAAAATTCATTAATAGTAAGCTTTGTATAATATCGTAAATATTTATCAAATATGTATGTATAGGAAAAATCAAAATAATCAGCATCAAAGGTTTTCCCGCTTGATTTCTCACCATCACGCATAATGAGCCGTGGGTACATGGTAATTTCAATCATTGCTTTATCACGAGTAAATCCAAACAATATCCCCATTTTATAATCATTAAGATGTTTATTTTCGCCAAAGACATCCCCACTACGGTGATGATTGCCTAAAATACCAAATCCCAAATAATACCCCCCTGCATTAAACATCCCTTCAACCTTTTCCATCCATGCATTGACATCCTGCATTAATGCTCCATAGTAAGGATTGCCTGTTGTTATACGGGCTTCCCATCCATCAAATGGCCCAACATCAACAAAGAACAGGTAAGGCATATTAGGGCCAATGCCATTATCACTTACTACCTCAAATCCACTGCCTTCCAGGAAATATCCTGTCCTGGACATCAAATCAACGGTAGCCAACAGTATTCTTTTCTTTTCCTGTGGTTTTTCTTCTTCTGCAACCTCTTCCTTAGTAACCTTCTTTTCTTCTTTTTGTGCTGCTTCTTCCATTTGAGCCTTTGCCTGTGCAATAAGTTTCTGTTTATAGGCATCAGGCAACCATTTGATAACCTCCTGATTTTTAGGGTCTAATTTTAAAACATTTTCCCCTGTTGCAACTGCCTTATCAAACAGACCAGTCTTATAGTATAAATAGCCAAGCCTCTCCAGTGAAGGTATTTGTATAGGATTGCGTCGTACCGCCTCTTCATATGCAGGGATTGCCTTATCAATTTCTCCTTTAAGTTCGTAAACATATCCCATATTATGCAATGTCTTGGCTGAGCGGACATTATATAACTTGATTGATTCATCCAATTTCTGCAGCGATTCTTCATATTTCTGTTTCCTGCCCAGTTCAACCCCTTCTTGAGTCAATTCTTCAGGGTCCTGAGCATACAGAGCAGTCACAAAAATGCAAAATAATACAGTAATTATTTTTTTGTACATAATCCTTTCCTTAAACTTATGGTATAACAATAACAGTACTATATACTATTGAAAAATGCCACAGAAATGCAACTAAAAATTACATTTAAGTTTTAATCCAGAAAAGCCAATAATTATAACAGCAAAAGTGTTGCTGTATTTGTCAGGTAATACTAATGTGACATAATATAGGGGGATTTCATGAAAAAGACTATCATGGTAATTGGCGGTGGCCTTTTACAGGTACCGGTTATTCAAACAGCCCAAAAAATGGGCTTAAGGGTGATAGTTACTGATTATAACCCCAATGCATTGGGAATGAAGTATGCTGATATCCCCATTGTTATGAGTACCCGTGATATTGAAGGATCTGTGCGCGTTGCAAAAAAACAACATGAGATTACCCCTATTTCAGGCGTTCTGACTGTTGGTACCGATGCATCAGCAACAGTTGCAGCCGTGGCAAATGCACTTAATTTGCCAGGGATAAAATTTGAAGATGCTATCGCTGCAACTAATAAAATAAAGATGCGCACCCGTTTTTTTGAGCATGGTGTGCCATCGCCTCATTTCTTTCCCGTATGGTCACTTTCTGATGCTAAGAAGGCATGCAAGGTATTAGGATTTCCTGTTGTCATCAAACCCTCTGATAATATGGGTGCACGGGGAGTTGTACGTATCGACAACAAAAACCAGATAGCCGATGCATTTGCATTTGCCAAAAGCGCTTCCCCCAGTGGGGAACTAATCATAGAAGAATTTATGGAAGGGCATGAATTATCCATAGACGCTGTTGTGTTCAATGGTGAAGTAACCTTCACTGGCATAGCTGACCGCATCATAGAATACCCTCCTCACTTTGTTGAAACAGGGCACACCATGCCATCACAGCTACCAAAAGAGATGCAGGACAGTGCCTGTGAGGTGATGAAAGCCGGTATCAGGGCTTTAGGAATTCATTTAGGCTGTGCCAAAGGTGATATAAAAATTACAAAAGATGGCCCTAAGATTGGGGAATTGGCTGCACGCCTTTCAGGCGGTTTTATGTCCGCCTACACTTACCCACTTTCAACCGGCGTAAACTTAATGCGCGCTGCTATTGAAGTAGCTTTGGGGCAGGAACCAGGTAATCTTGAACCATTGTATAACAGGGTTTCCATTGAACGGGCAATCATCACCAGGCCCGGGATAGTAAAAAAGATTTGTGGTGTGGAAGAAGCATTAAAGATTCCCGGCATTGCTGAAATATTCATTAATGTAAAACCTGGCGATAAAGTAAAAAAACCAACATCCAATGTGGAAAAAGCAGGCCATATTATTGCTGTTGCCGACACCTTAGAAGATGCAGAAAAAGCTGTGCGTAAATGCAAAGAAATGATACACATAGAAATATGTGATGAATCAGAACTTTCCATGGATACCATCAATATTTCCGCACGGGAGCGCTTGCGCAAGGTGTGCTATGTATGCAAACAGTGTAATGGCAAGGACT
Organism: Spirochaetota bacterium; assembly: GCA_037481795.1. Lineage (GTDB taxonomy): Bacteria > Spirochaetota > UBA4802 > UBA4802 > UB4802 > UBA4802. The sequence continues at coordinate 17,264 of JBBFLA010000002.1, read as the reverse complement.
GTGCCAGTGGCGTTCCAGGTATGGGTGGGGCTGGCAGTGGCGCATCATTTAAACGAAACAGCGAGGCACTCCTGAATTATAAAATCAACACTCGTGTAATTCATGATGTAACCAATCCCGATACATCTTCTTCACTTTTTGGCATACACCTGTCTTTTCCCGTTATGGCGGCACCCATTACTGGAGCTATCACCAATTTAGGCGGAGCAATAGATGAACTTGATTATAACATTGCTGTTGTAAAGGGATGCATGGACGCAGGCACTATTGCATTTTTAGGTGATGGGGCTGATCCAGAAAAATATAAGATTGCTATGGAAGCGTTGCATCAATTTGGCGGTATGGGCATTCCCATATTTAAGCCACGCGCAAACAACGATGAGATTATAAAACGAATTAAAGCTGCAGAAAAAGCAGGTGCTGTGGCTGTTGGCATGGATATTGATGCCATTGTATTTAAAACCATGGAATTAAAACATCAAGCAGTAAAGCCAAAAAGCCTTAGTGAGCTTAAAAGCATACTATCATCCACACACCTGCCATTTATACTCAAAGGCATTATGAATCCACGCGATGCTGCAATGGCTGTTGAAGCAGGTGCCCATGCCCTGGTTGTTTCAAACCATGGCGGCAGGGTCCTTGATGAGATGGTTGGCACTATGGATGTCCTTGAGGACATTGTTCGAGAGGTACGCGGGCACATCCATATACTCATTGATGGTGGTTTCAGAACCGGCGTTGACATTTTAAAGGCATTAGCGTTAGGTGCTGAATATGTGCTTATTGGCAGGCCTGTTGCCATTGCTGCTGTGGGAATGGGTTCTGAAGCTGTTGCATATTACCTTAAAACATTGCAGGCTGAGCTTAAAAAAGCTATGATACTAACAGGCTGCGCAACAATCAATGATATAACAAGCGATATCGTTAGGAAAATACATCACAACTCGTACCAGCCGTTAGAGATACGGTAGTCTAAACGATTAGCTGAACAACCCAATTATATTGATTTCATTTTACTAAATGAGTTAGTATGCTATTATTTCACTTTACCAATCCCATTATCTTTGCAATAAATTCTAATGCATTTTGATTCAAAAAGATTATTGTGAATAACAGCAACGTAAAATATATACTGAATTTTTTATCCATCTTTTCAAACTTTAAAAGCATTTCAGCTTTATCTTTCTCAGTCTTTTGATATAATGCTTCAATCTTCCCTAATAGCTCTTCCTTATTTGTTTTGATAACCCCTAATAATTCAGCCTTATCCTGTTTCATCATGCCTATTAATTCAGCTTTATCCTGCTTAATAATACCTAATAGTTCAGCTTTATCTTTTTCTGTTTTTTCATACAACGTATCAAACTTTCCTAAAAGCTCCACCCGTACATTTTTAATCTCAGATGATAATTGGTTGTGCACTTGCTCCAAATCCTGTTTGGTTGCAAAATGGCTTAGAACCTCGCCTTTTAATTCTTCTTTCGTTTTGTACCAGCTGTTATGCACGGTAGTCACTATCACCTCTTCCAATGCATTCATGACCTTCTTTGCATTGTCCTTGCTTTTAAATGTACTCTCAAAGATATCATACACTTCAGCCGTAACATGCATTCCCATTATTTCCCTCCTGAATAAAAAATAATGCCACCAATTGCTTATGTCAAGCGTTAATTGGCAGTTTGGCATTTCATCTATATAAAACGCTGTAATAAGAAAAACTTTAAAAATTTTTCACTGTTAATTCCTAAAAATATTATTATGTACAAAAACTAAATAATGTACACTCCCACCGCCTTCGGCGGCGGGAGTGTACAAGTATTTATGTTAAATTATTGTTTAGGAATAATTACTGAAAATTTTTTTATTTTTTAAACTTTTTCACTTTTATATAATTAATTTATTGAAAACTTATCACATTATTAATACACTCACTTAATAAAGAGGCATATACCATCATGAGATTTCCAAAATTATTACCAGCAATAATTCTTTTAACAGTAACTATCGCCACGTATGCTCTTCAGTTTGCAGATATTCATGGCAGGTGGCAGCTACTTTACCGTGGCAATTACGGATATGAATTCAGGTTTTATAAAAATTACCAGGCAGTGTGTATTATCTATATGCAGACTAATGCCGTTGTCTTCAAAGGTGTCTATACATTTGACAATCCGCAAACCATCCGCATTAACATTAACCAGATGAAAAATGCTGACAGTTGCTGTGATGTCAATACTACCACGGGCTTTTCGCAGGTAAAATCATCTTACTTTCTTTTCAATGCCAGCATTGCCACAAAAAACAACAAAAAAATGCTTGAATTAAAGCCGCTGTCCATTGTCATTGATGGAATTAATTCTGAAGGATATTTTGAACCGGTCATTGTACTGCAACGCATGTAACCATGAGCTATCGCGCCATAACCATTCCGTATAAAGAACCCATTGATGCAGCTTTATACCCGTGTGCCCAAAGTGTGGGCACCATTGTCTATAGCCACGGGCTTTTTTCTTCCAAAGATGCCTACAAGATAAACCAGATTGCACCAGCCCTTCATGACAATGGCTATACGGTGATATCGTTCAGTTATGGATACACGCGCCACTATACAACCGGCAATCCCCTTACTATTGCATTGCCGCAGTGTGCTTTAGAACTTAATGCTGTATTAGAATTTGCTGCCAATAATTATAATCCCAACCTGCATATTATTGGCTCAAGCATGGGCGGGGCAATTGCACTCTACTACGTAGCAACCGTACCTTACATTTTTTCCATAAAAAGCATAAGCCTTATAGCAACACCGGTACACTTACAACATTTAGTCAGGGCGATAGCTCCGGAAGGAATCCAAGGCACGTATGTATCGGTAGGTGAATATACAATTGATGCACAATCCCTGCAGCAGATGGATAGTATTGAATTGATTAAACATATTCCCCATGTCGATGTCCCCGTATGTATTATTCATGGGCAGAATGACGATGTTGTTCCAGTAAGCCATGCCTATGATTTGCAGAAACAGCTCTGCGTACCCCATACCATGCACATCATCCCCGATGGCGACCACACGCTCACATCGCAAAAACATGTTGATGTAATTCTTGAATACATTTTGTCGTGGTTGAAACTGCATCCGTGATATTATTTATTACATTTGCAATTAAGCCTTGACAGGATTTTTGAGACATAGTATTTTATAATTACCAGTATAGTATTAATGTCCACCTCAATTCAAAGGATAAAAAGATGCTAACAGATTTAAATAAATATTCTGATCATCTGGAACATACAAAGAAAAATGAAAATGAAGATATTTTTATTTTTTTATCAGAGAAATATAAAGAAAATACTCATCTCTGCCATAAAAGCACCCTCCTTTTACAGGGAGATGTTTTAAATACAAATTATTTTGATAATGATATATTTGATTTAATAGTAACATCTCCACCGTATAATATTGATATTACATATAATACACATAAAGATAATATTACGTATGAAGAATATCTTCAATTTTCAGAATTATGGTTAAGCAATTGTTATAAATGGTGTAAAAGGCAAGCCAGATTATGCCTAAACGTTCCCCTTGATAAAAACAAAGGTGGCCAAAAAAGTGTGGGAGCTGATCTTACGATACTAGCGCAAAAAGTTGGATGGAAATACCACTCAACGATTATCTGGAATGAAGGGAATATCTCACGTAGAACAGCATGGGGTTCGTGGTTATCAGCAGCAGCACCGTATGTTATTGCCCCCGTTGAACTTATTATTATACTTTATAAAGATGAATGGAAAAAAACTCAAGGATCAAAAATTTCAGATATTTCCAAAGAAGAATTTATGCAATGGACAAATGGATTATGGACTTTTAGCGGTGAAAGCAAAAAAAGAATTGGGCACCCTGCACCATTCCCATTAGAATTGCCATATAGGTGTATAAAATTATTTAGCTTTGTTAATGATATAGTTTTTGATCCCTTCACTGGAAGTGGTACTACACTTATAGCGGCAAATAATACTAATAGATACTCTGTTGGCCTGGAAATTGATCCTTCCTATTGTGAGCTTGCAAAACAAAGGATTTTACATGAAACCTTAATGTTGTTTTAATTTTTAACAAAGTTTATGAAAAATCAAAAAACTATTACTGATTTAATTATAGATTTTTTCACAAACCATCCTAAAGAAGAAATGCCCCATGGTCCTGTAGTTGATTGGGTTGAAGGGCAATATGTCAAATTATATAATACAAAACCACGAGATATATGGCGTTCAATAAGGCAATTACATCAAGAAGGTTTTTTGATAAAAGTTAAAAAAGGTATATATAAATACGATCCTGATTCAGTACACAATAAACATCTTGAAGATTTCCCACCAGAATTAAAAAAACAAATTTTTGAACGCGATGGATATAAGTGTGTAATCTGTGGTAGAACTGCAAATGAAGGATACGAATTGCATGTAGATCATATTTTGCCTAAGGATAAAGGCGGCAAAGCCACTTTAGATAATGGTCAAACTCTTTGTTCCATTTGTAATTTTAGAAAGAAAAATTATAATCAAACCGAAAGCGGAAAAAAGATGTTTATCCGACTGTGGGAAATAGCAAAAGAAATTAATGATAAAAAAACTATGCAATTTTGTGAAGAAATATTAAATACCTATGAAAAATATAACATAAATGGACATATTAAATGGGACAAGGATAAAAAATAAAATGTCCTATAGAAAATATTATCCAAAATATTTTATAGAAATATAATGCTTCATAGAGATTGAAAAAGTACTGTAGGAATTTCATCGAACTACTACCAAACAATAAGATTTTCTATAATATCTTATTTATGCACAATACTTGTTACTTGAATCCAAGACTACTTCAAAAAGGTTTTTTAAAGAAATTTTAAATATAAAGATTTTTTATTGACAATTTTATTTCATGTCGTACATTTATGAATGTACATTAACATTTTTATAGGAGATGAACTATGCCACTCAAAACCCCCGCCGAATATATTGAAAGTATCAGAAAATTAAAAAGAACTGTGTATCTTTTTGGCCAGACTATAGAAAACACCGTAGATCATCCTATCATAAAGCCTTCATTGAATGCTGTGGCCATGACGTACGCTTTGGCACAAAAGGATGAATATAAAGATATTATGACAGCAAAATCTCATATTACTGGCACTGTTATAAACAGGTTTACCCATATTCATCAAAGTATTGACGATTTAGTAAAAAAAAGCAAGATGGGGCGCCTATTAGGTGCACAGACGGGTTGCTGCTTCCAGCGCTGCGTGGGAATGGATGCGCTCAATGCGCTGTCTATGACAACATATGCCATAGACCAGAAATATGGAACACAGTACTATCAGCGCTTTTTAACGTACTTACAGTATGTACAGGACAACGACTTAGTGTGTGATGGTGCAATGACTGATCCCAAAGGTGACCGCTCACTGCCACCGCATAAACAGGAAGACCCGGATCTGTACCTGCATGTGGTAGAAGAAACCAAAGATGGCATTATAGTCCGTGGTGCAAAGGCTCATCAAACCGGTGCACTCAATTCGCATGAAATCATTGTCATGCCAACTATCGCCATGCGCCCTGAAGATAAGGATTGGGCTGTTTCCTTTGCAGTCCCTGCAGATGCCCAGGGCATTATCTATATCTACGGGAGGCAGTCCTGTGATACGCGTAAACTAGAAACATACACCATTGACCAGGGTAATGCTCTATTTGGCGGCCATGAGGCGCTGATTGTTTTTGATGATGTGTTTGTTCCATGGGACAGGGTCTTTATGTATAAAGAATATGACTTTGCAAGCCACCTTGTTGAACGCTTTGCATCATATCACCGCCAGAGCTATGCCTGTAAGGTTGGCGTTGGAGATGTGCTTATTGGTGCAACACAGACAATAGCTGAATACAACGGCATTGATAAAGCGTCACATGTAAAAGATAAAATCATTGAGATGATACATCTCAATGAAACACTGTACTGTGGATGCATTGCCTGTGCTTCTGAAGGCAAGCGCGAAGAGCCTGGCACATATATGGTTAATACCTTGCTTGCAAATGTGCACAAACAGAATATTACACGCTTCCCGTATGAGATTGCACGGCTTGCACAGGATATTGCCGGTGGTGCGCTTGTTACTCTTCCTTCGGCTGATGACCTTAATCATCCGGAAGCAGGCAAATGGATTAAAAAATATTTTAAAGCAAAAAGCGATGTGCCTACCGAACACCGCATACGCATTCTGCGTTTAATAGAGAACATCACCATGGGCACAGCGGCTGTGGGTTATTTAACCGAATCCATGCACGGTGCCGGCTCCCCACAGGCACAGCGCATTATGATTGCCCGTGAATCTAACGTAAAGGAAAAACAAATTGCGGCAAAACGGCTGGCTCAGGTAACTGAATCAAATACATAGGGGCATGTTTAATATATGTAGGGGCATGTTTCAAATATGCCCCCGCAGAATAATTCGTAAAAATAATATTTTGTTATTCGTTTATCGTGATGCTGTTCATTAATTTTTTAAAATCATTGATCATCTTTTCTTCTTCAACCTTGCCGGCTTTGCCCATAAACAATGTATACAGCTTATTTATCGTGTCGGGACTATTACCAATCTTTTTAACTACTGCAGCAACCTTTGTTGTATTATCACTGGTAAAAGGCTTCATGGTATACGGATGCTCGGCATTTACCATGCTGCTCCAGTAATTAAGATAATCTTTTGGCATGCGGTTATCTGGTGCAAACCAGTTAATAAGGACAAAATAATTATCTCTCTGATTTTCACTAAACATCACACGTCGGATGGCCCATTCTATACCAGTAGCTTTCTTTACATACCCAAAATTCATTCCCATACGCACATCATCATTAATAGCAATGATATCATTCCCTACATTTATGGAAAATGAACCTGCTCCCAACTGCAAATTTTTGTTAGCCTGATAGCTTAATTTTATATTACTCAATGCTTTGGGCAATAGCTTGTTGTTGGTTAAAAATTCCTTCCAGTCAGTTAAGCTTCCATAATACGACAATTGCACATAATCAAGTAGCTTCAATGCATCATATTTCCAGAATTCTATTTCAGATGTTTCGCATACAAAGACCACCGCTGACATGCCTTCAGGGGTTGGTGTTGCACAGCTTATAACAGCTTCATCTGAGTATTCCAGTATCCATGTACACAGCCGCCATTTACGGCCATAAGAATCTGTATGGTATTCAACTGCTATTGGATCACCCAGCGACAGTATTCGTGTTTTGACATCGCCAAAATCGCGGGTAATGCTCTGCCCTTCTAATACAAGTTTCATCCCCACTTTAGGGTCATTTAGCATATCCTGCAGGCTTATGTCATCAGGGCGTGAAATATCAATGAAAAGCAAACGCTTATCAGGATTTGCCATGCGGACAACACCATTGCCATGAATCTTTGTTTCCTTATATTCAATATTGGAGATAGTCCATTTGTTGTTGTCCTTGCTTAAATAATTGACCTGTAAAAAGTAACTATCGGTAAAATCAAAAAGCGGAATAAGCGACTCCTCGCCTTCAGGGAACATCCCCTTGCCCTGGCCTTTCAGAAGCTCATCCATTGTTGCAACATAAAAATTTTTAAAGCGCTCATTGAATAACTTTTTAATTTCTTTATATCCTTTTGGAAGCTGTATCTCATCGTCAAAATCCTTTACAATAGTCTTTTCGGGAAGCAGCGTAAAACCAAAGTTCATCCGCACATGGAAGATACCCTTATCAGAGCCTTTTTTTACCTCGCTTACCGGCAACGAATAGGCAATATTATCTTTTCGCTGGATAACAATGCCAATGACATTTGCCTGGCCATCAATAAGAGGGCCCCCGCTGTTGCCAAAATTGACATCCGATGAGCTTTTTAACAGGTTAAATTTTCCATCTTCTGACTCCGGGTACGTGCCAATAAGCTCACCCTGGCGCATGACGATTCCCTCGCCATACGCATTGCCAACTGCAAAGACACTATCGCCAATACTATATGCTTCTTTAAGCGTTAAATATTTAGTAAAGGTTTTATTCTTCACCGTGAAGCGTATAAAATCCCTGTGGCTGTCAAATGCCAGTATTTTATCAATTTCATATACATTTCCCTGCGAATCACGGATATAAAAATCTTTATAGATGAGCGAATCCGTTTTTAAATCCAGCACATGAAATGCAGTCAAAAGCTCAGTAGGCGATATAGCAAATGCAGTTCCAATGGAATAATATTTATCAACCCGTATATTATATGGTATTAGGTGCCAGGGAAGTTCCTTTTCATATGTTAATGTATCCTTTTCCGGCTTGTTGACAACAACCTCAAAACAGGATTCATTAACCAGGTTTTTAAGGTCTTTTGACAAAGATTTAGTCTGAGTGGTATTTGCCCCGGTAGCACATGCCACAAAACCAGCTAAAAGCAGTATAAACAGTTTCTTCATTGATACCTCTATTCTATCTTTACATTATATAAAAATTAAGATTTATTTCTTTATCTTTAATATAATGGCTGTCAAGTTAAATTGCAATTATATTTATATTTTTTGCCTCTTCTTGATTATTTAATTAATGCGCTTTGTAGTATAAAATTTTTGTATTATATTAAAGGCTTGACTGATACATTATACATTTATACGTTAGTTTATAATAACTGTATAGCTGGATACAATCATGCCTAAAGAAAATAAACAAAAACCAATAGCACTCATTTTAGCAGGTTTTGACAAGCCTGACCGAAAAACTATGATAAAGCGCAAAAAGCAGATCATTGAAGCCTATGACGGGGATTCCATCTATATTGGCAAAAATAAATTTTTGCAAACACTTGCCGGCAGGCCCGTTATTCAGTATGTGCTTGATGCCGTGTACCATGCTAAAAAAAAAGGAAAACCCCTGTACGAAAGAATTTATGTGTATAATGACATACAAAACTTCACCGATGCCATTGATACAAAAAAATACAAAAACCTTGTTATTTTGCAAATGAAACAATCAGTGGGCGGGCATCTGAAAGATTTTTATTTTAACTATATTGACTATGGCAGGCGGCTTGATATTTTTTTTGGCGATACTCCGCGCATTACTCCTGATGATGTTGAATGGATTAACCGTGAATATGATGCCCTTTTAGGAAAGGCAAAAGATTATAGGGGGGCGATAGTTCATTTGATTTACAGCATTGTGGAATATCAGGATGTTGCCAAAGATACCTGGCTTCCTCACCGCTTGAAGCAGTTTAAGCGCGGAGAGCATAAAGGCAAGCATAAATACTTTGTTGGCTTTGATTCATTTGAAGGGCGCATTGGCAACTCTGCTGCCATTATCAAGCATCATTCTATTGACCCAATAGTTGAATACCAGATTATTGATTTCTTCTACGGATTACGCAAGGCACTATCGCCCAACATTTTTTCTAAAATACTGTACCACTTATGGAAAACAAAAAATTTTGATGTCATACGGCAGGTCAAGCAGCGCTGCTTAGAAGAAGAAAAATTTTATCGTGCTGTTATTGATGTTATTGAACGAGTTTATAAATTAGACTTAACCAAATTTGGTGGATATATCTATCATATCAGGAAAAACGCTGCACACTGGGAAAACGACATTGACGGGCCCAAAGATCTAAAAGCCTTCAGGGCACACATGGAAAAGTAATTTTTTTTACAATTGACAGCGTTAGTATTATAGTATATATTTTTACTATGGAAAAAGTAATTAAAAAATTTAATAGCTTTGAAGAAGCTAAAAAAGCTGAAATTGAATACTGGAAATCTCTTGAACCACGTAAAAAATTAGAAATTTTAGAAGAAATCAGACTAAGGCATATGGAACTAACCGGTGAAGGTAAGCAAGGATTTCAAAGAGTTTATAGAATTGTTAAACAAAAATAATGTAAACTATTTACTGGTTGGCGGGTACGCTGTAGGTTATCATTCACGACCACGATATACTGAAGATATAGATATCTGGATCCAACCATCTTTAGAAAATGCTAAAAAAATTATTCATGTTTTAAATAAATTTGGTTTTACAGGAGTTTCTGTCTCAATAGAAGAGCTTATACAGCCAGAAAAAATAATACAATTAGGATTGCCACCTCAAAGAATTGATATTTTAACCTCCATTGATGGCGTAAATTTTAATGAAGCATGGGAAAGACGAATTGTAGATTCCTTTGGCGACATACCAGTTTTTATAATTTCTTTAAAAGATTTAATTAAAAACAAATCAAGTTCTGGCAGAACTAAAGATTTACAGGATATTGAATGGATTAAAATGTATGGCAAAGAAGCCTGACAGTTTTTTACAAGAAATGATGTACAATAACTTTACTCGTTTTTGTGAGCTTACCCAGGCATTATTTGATATGAAATTTGCTTTTTATAAATCATTATTTCCAAATCTTGATGATAATGCTATTTGGGAAAAAATTATTGAAGATATTTTAAAAAGAAAAGATGCTAATGCAGCAAACATCAATACATGAAATTATTATTTCTATTACCAACTGTTTTACAAAAGCAAAAATCCCATTCTGTGTTGCTGGCGGGATTGCCGTTAGTTTATGGGGACATATACGGGCAACTGAGGATATTGATATTATAGCTTTAATTGATGCTGATAACGAAAATCAAATAATTACCGCGTTGCACAATCATTTCAAAATACTTCCTCATAAAGATACAATGTTACAATCCACATTAACTCCCATTAAAAGATATGTCATAATAGCTAACGCATCGCATTTTGTGGTTGATGTACTTTTGGCAACAAATGATTTTTTAAAACAGTGCATACAAAATAGCAAAATCTTCACCCTATCTGGTATCAACATTCCGGTTATTTGCATTGAAGACCTTATTGTCATGAAATGTGCTTCTGGCAGGCATCAGGATATTGCTGATATCCAGTCACTTTTAGCTGCATCACTACCCGTTGATAAAAGCTACATTGATTCACAGATACAAAAACTAAATATTGCAATACCTGAAGGAGTAAAAGACCTTATTTTGCAATGACTACTTTCTGGAAGGAATTTAATATTACTTTTCCGTCACTAACGCGCTTGGCGCGAATATGAATGTAGTACAATCCAACACCCAACTTGTTGTTTGCCTTATTGGTGCCGCTCCATCCGCCTTCTTTTATATTCTGGCCACCTTTGCGGAATGCGTTATCTAACAATTTAGCTACAGGCCTACCCTTGATATCATACACGGTGATCTCCACATACGCATCATCAGTAAGGTAATATGCCGGGTAGCATGTGGGGTTTTTGTCAGTAATGACATTGTTCAGGATGCGCGTAGGCCAGGGAACAGTAATTGGAGCAGCAGAAAGTAAAAATGACCACTCATTGTTGTTGGGATCGTTATCGCTTATATCAAAATCCGAAAATGCTGATGTAGCTCCACGCTTTGTTTCTACTACAAAGCGAATTTGATTGCCATTTTTCAGTATAGAAGAAGTTGTAGGTATATAAGCTACCCATGTATTTGGCCCCGTTTTTACTCCATCCGCTGATTCCAGAACATTTGGTGTTGGAAAAGCACCTGAATTTGCTGATTGTGGGGGCCCTAATGATACTATAGGTATATCACCTCCATCTGAAGGATTATTGGTGTACCACACCTTTACGCTATCTGGAAGTTCACTTGATGAAGTTATTATTTTTATATTTAAACGCAAATTAACAGCACGTAGTTGACGGTTAGCATAATTTAAAGGACTGCCCCCTGTAATAAAGGCAGTGTTATCAATTGTAGTAATACCATCCGTGACTGATACCTCAACAGAATAAGCTGGTGTACGAACCGTATAATATGAACCTGGTGCAGGTGTTTCATTACCAAAGATATCAACAGCTGTAACATAGAATTCATATTCTGTGAATATTTCTAAATTATTCAATATAGTATATTTATTCCCACTTGAAGTAAAGTGCAATGCAGTATTAGTTGACCCATTTGGATTATGTACAATAGGGGCAGGTGCAACATCCCTTAGTAGAGAATCATCATCGCCATCCCATTGATTCCATGTTGGTGATCCAGTTTTCCGTATATATACTCTGTATTCATAAAAATCACCATCAGCCGAAGCATTACTGGTATTAACTGGTGACCATTCAATGATTAATGATGTAGGTGAAGGATGCGGTACTACTCCACCAATGGCCTTTCCATCATTAGGAGCATTTGCATTATCCCACCACACTGTTTGATTAGTATAATACCCTGCAGGATAATTAGCATTATCCCTTATTTGGCTATCACCTATTTGGCTTCCATAATTTGACCCTGTAATTTGTGTAATAGTATAGGTATCACTACCTGATAATGTTATAACAGCAGGTGGAATAACAGCAGATGCTGTTGTTTGACCACTATTCATAGTTATTGTAAAAGTATTTGAACCATTACTTATAGTAAAAACCGTATCACCCTGCATCCCTGCACCGCTATTGTGCATTCGTGCTGTAATGGTAATCTGTGTACCAGGTACAAGAGAGCTTCGCCAGTGTACATTGCCATCATCTCTTCCTGCAAATCCAGGGTTGGATATTGTCATACCAGTAACCAAGACCCTATCAAAGGTAATAGGCAATGAATTGGAACTATCTTGTAGAGTTGTAGTAACATTTGGATTGTTCAATCTAACTCTTACGCGCCAATATGTAGTGCCTAATGGATATATGCCAGGACCAGGATCAACAGAAAAAGAAATAGCAGGTGAACCGACTGCTAACCCTGTATTAACATCACTCGTGCCATCATTGTTATTATCGCGCCATAACTCGGCAGTATTAATTGCTGCAGCTGGTATTGGATCCGTTGCACCTACAATATTATATGCGATAGTACCTGTGACATTAAAATTAGCCGCATACGGATTAACTTGCCCATCAACTGCCTCGCCATCCTGGGCAAAATTTAACACTTTAATTCTATTGCAAAAACCATAATTTATTGCGACAGTACCCGTAGCAGTTGAAGGGTCATCATCAAAAGCTTGTGCAGTAATAACACGACCAGCAGGTGTTGCATTATGGCTTTGCGGTATATCCCATGCAAAAGTAATGCGAAAGCGTAATGTAAGGTTTTGTGGAGTACCGGTAACTGTTGTACCATCTGCAGCTTCAATGGTTGAAGCACCAAAACTGCCTGCTTGCCAGGCAAATGTTCCTAAACCAGCACCAAGCGGTGCTGTCCAGCGTGCTGTTATGCTGTTACCACCACCCAATGAAATTACTAAATCAACATAATCATAATCTGAAAGCTGTGTTGCGGTAGGATTAATGACATTGACAACAAACTCATAGCTATAAGTAACCCATGCTGATGAAGCTAAATAATACGGCTGACCAGTAGAAACATTAGTTGGAGTTGCTGCAGTAACTATCACACCCGCTATAGCAGCAAAAAGAGGGGTTATGCTACATAATATTGTAACTACTATAAATAATGTAATAAAATATTTTTTCACTTTACACAATACCATAAGTACTATATAGTACATCTGTAATTATATATCCTTTCATTATGTTAAAAGGCAAACATTTTTTAATTGAAATATTGCTTTATTTTTATTATTTTAAGTTATACTAATAGTTCTTTGTGGAAAATAATTTTACATGAACAAACTTTTAAAAATACATAGATATGTCTGTAATAGTGCTTTTATTGTAATAATAAGCATATTGACTATATTTATTTCATGTTCAAAAGAAGCACCAACTGTTCAGCCTAATCCTGAAACAAAAACAAGCATTGTTGGAACAATAGGCATTGATGTACCTCAAATTTATGCAGTATTCCCTGGTACATTAACATCACATACTGGTACCCCAGGTCCCATGACCGGTGTTCAACCCGGTGATTATAACCCTGATATAACAATAGTGTTTACCCGTCAAATGGATGCTGCAAGTGTACAAACTGCTATCCAAATTAAAGAAGGGGGAACCCTTTTATCACCAACAATCACCACTACTGATAATCAAATATTTAATATTAACTTGCCTTCAGGTAGGGCGGCAAGTACCACCTATACTATAAGGATATATAATTCAGCACATCTTAATGGTGATTCCACAAAAACATTAAATTTTGACAATTTAGAGGATTTATATTCGGGTTATTTAACAACAAGTGGCTATGTTGAATTTCAGTTTATTACTACTAATGGCATTACACCTGCAGATACAACGCCTCCAACTGTTATGTTAACTACACCTGCAAATGGTGCAAACAATGTTGACATTGACCTTTTACCTTTAGGCTATATTTTAATACAATTTTCTGAACCAGTTAATCCTACAACCGTGACGGCATCAAGCATAACATTACGAGATTCAGCATTAAATCCAGTTTTAGGGAGCATAGGGCTTTTGGATGGTTCAAACACACGCTTTTTCTTTATGCCAAGTATATCTTTACAATATAATGAAACATATACAGTAACTATCTCACCATCAGGGAATGAAATTAAAGACTACGCCGGAAATAATTCTTCACTTACAAGTGTAACCTTTACCACAGTTAATTATGCTTCATTACCTGCTGCATCATTAGTTCATTATTATATTGTTTATGATTATAATTCCACACCTAACCAAATTACTGTTTACTGGTCAACAGACCGTAAATCAATTAAACATATTGAGATAGACGATGCGGAGTCTTTTGGCAGTGCCGATACCACAGTACACGATACATTAACCTATGCAACCTATCACTCTCACACATTTACAGGATTAGCTCGCAATCAGGTTTATAGTTTACGAATATGCACTGATTCAAACACTGGCACTCCATCGGGAGGACCATTTGATAATACCTATATATACAATGCTATTATACGCACTATACCTGATGAAAATGAAGGAACAACAGGGAATTATAAGCTTTCTGTAAGTTCTGGAACTAAAACTGATATACACGTACTTCAGATTAACACAAATACCTCATTTATAATATGGAATGACAATGGCACTGATATTAAAGCGCAGTTTATAGATTCCAGTGTTGGAACACCTGAAACCTGGGACACATGGGCTCCAAATGGAGTAAATGTGTTTTCTAATCTAAATATAGGTACTTTATCCACTTTACTGCATAACAGCAATTGTATTGTTTCACGTACTGATGCATCTGGCGATATATATGCAGCCTCTATTTACAATAACACTGGATCAATAGGTTGGCATTGGGGAGGTTCCCCTTCTGCTGGTGTTATGGTTTATGACGGCGCTGCATCAAATACCACAATGGCGTTGGTATTTAGCGGCTATGTAACTGAAATAACCAGCGGAACTGCTGATACTGAATACCTGTATGACAGTTTAGCAGATTTTTCCTCTATTGTAAACAATGATGTTATCATCAATGATGATGACGCAACAATATCTTATGTTACAGTTACAAATATATTAAATAATCAATTTCTTGAATTAAATAGTACAATTATTACACCGGGGAATTTCTCTTATAGAATAGGGGGTGGTACGCCTATTGCTACTGGTACAATAGGATGGGTATATAGCCTAACTGAATTTGGTGCCAATACCCTTTTTAACATCAATGACCTTATAATAAATAATACTACACCAGGAAGCGCGTATTTAACAAACAAGGTAATTGTAACATTTCCCCCTCCTAATTATCAATATACGGTGAACCGTTCAAACGTAAATCTTAATACAACTGATACATATAGTGTATATGCGTATAAATTAGCAGGTACTGCTGATACAAATATAGTATATGATAGTGCTGCTGATTTTTCTTCAGTGAACATCAATGACATAGTGGTCAATTTAAGCACTGCTGAAAGTGATATAATAGATTCTAAAATTGGCACTACAGTTCTCACTTTACATGACTCTTCAAAATTTATATTTTATCTAGATAATACTCCCTATCAAATACTCAGATTGCCATCAGCAACACAGTTTGTTACCAGTGGCAAACCAACATTAATTGGAGCAAACACTATTACGCAAACCGGAAGGAATTTTTCTACCGATGGAGTAGTAGCTGGTGATATTATCTATAATATTACAACAAAAGGATATACTACTATATCAGGCATTGCTAGTGATACATTAACCCTTTCTTCGCAAATATTCAGTGATACCAGTCAATGTTTTTTAGTAATACGTTTCACAGATTACACTGGTATATTATTTACCTGGCAAGAATCAAATAACATCTATGCAAAAGTTATTGATGCTGCAACAGGGGATAAAATTTTCCCAGATAATACTACTACTTCAAAATACACTATTACTGATCATCCAAACAATGCACGCAATCCACATCCAGTAAGCGACAGTTTTGGCAATGCGATAGTTATCTATGAATTGGATGCAGGCGGTGGTACCTGGGACATTAGAGCTAAAAAAATAAATGGAGTTGGTACCCTATTATGGGCTGATCCTGCAAATGATACAACTGACCCGGGTATATCACTTGTAACAGGACAAACCCCATCTGGCAGCACCTTAATTAAAAAAGTGCTGCCCGATGGCAATAATGGTGCATGGGTATTGTATGAAACAAATGCGCCAACGGTTGGGTTAGCACATATCAAAGGTGATTCTACTGTAAATAACTTTACCATAAGTCCTGCAGGATTTGCTGATATAGCAACTATCTCAAGTACACAAATATTGCTTGTATATGAATATTATACTGCAGGCAATCCCAGTAGGATATTTGCACGTATATATAATAATACACCTGCTGCCAGCACAGGTCCTGTCCAGGTTAGTGTTGATGCTGTGACAAAAGCTCAATATTACCCCACAGCTACCCCTGATGGTAACGGTGGTGCTTTGATTTCATGGCTTGATTCTCGTTATTTCCCAAATATTTATTATGTTTTGTATGCTCAGCATTTAGATTCATCCCTCAATAAGTTATATGTAAGTGATAAGTTTGTTGGCATACCGGTAAAAGATACACAATCAGCAAATCCTTATGAAATCTACCATTCACTGCTACAGTGGGATAATAATGGATCTCTACCAAATGAAGGAATATACATCTGGGTTGATGAAAGGTCTTCTGCTGCTGGAGAGGTTGATATATATTTTCAAAATGTGCAATAATACTGTAAATTACATATGCTAGATTCAACAATTAAGTGCAACCCTTTTCTGTAAAAAATAATTCATTGGGAGTAAAAAAACCCAATCTTT
>JBBFLA010000001.1:0-123352 GCA_037481795.1 Spirochaetota bacterium | reverse complement strand
TCACTGATTCGGTTATTACCTTGAATTTCATCGTATTGATGACTTTTACCAGTATCCCCTCTTCTTCAAGTACACGCTTGAAATACCGGGTATTCCCTGTTGATTCTACCCCCACTATCACCTGCCCCTTACCAACATTTCGTTTACAGTCATCAATAAAACTCTTAATACCTATCTCATTCGTCCCATAGTTGCGATAGTGCCCGCTGACCGTACTGTATGCTGTAAACATGTTCTTGTGTAAATCAACGCCTACGTAATTCATCTTGTAGCTCCTGTCTTTAAATAGTATTAAATAGTATTTGAACAGGGCCTCTTCGGTGTGACGCCATTCTCCTATTCGACCTCGCAGGTCATTGAATGGTACGGTTACAGTTCCTCATTCTCCTTTCCGGCCTTTTTGACCACATACTATGACGAACGGTAACCTTCCTGTTCATGAGTACATTTATGAACAGATCATCGTTCCACCGCAACTATTTTGACTTTTTTATCATTCCTCCTTATAAAACAGACTATCTTTTTAAATTATTCTAAAGCATAATGGCCGTACGGTCAACAGAATAATAGTTTAAGGAATTACAAAATCATATATTGCTTTATATGTTGCAATAATAATTTTACTACATAATTTTTGGATATAATTTTATGAACTCAACATGCAATATATACGCCTGCCTTCGATGTTTGTGTATTATTTATAAATTTTTTATGCTTGAAAATTTATTACAGGTTATTTTAGAATCAAACAAAATATAGAAAAATTACTTTGGGAGGAACAAATATGGATATTGAAACCACCACATGTATTTCTTTTGAACACCTTGAATTGCTACATAGTCATGCTACTAAACATGGTATGTCGCTAAGGACATTTATCTCTTCACTTATTGGTTTTGCTGCACAGAGTCAAAAAGTAGATATACGCTATTTTAAACAGGTAAAGTATCGACCAAAGGGAAGTAAATGGAAGAGATTGCATTTAGTATTGCATAATGATGAGTATGAGTTTTTTCTGGATGTGAAAAAGCTTTGGAAGATGTCTTTGGCAATGGTTATTGCATACTGCATAGATAATGTATTATACGAATTTTTAAAATTTTTAACAAAAGCGGAAGAAGATGAAGATTACTATACCGATAACTATCGTTATAGCGGCTATACATTTGAGATAGGTGAGGATGCAAACATATTTTTTTATACATTATACTGGGGACCGCACCCAGCAATAGTAAAAAAATCCCTGAATGCCTGACATATAAAATGTATTGAAAGAATCCCCACATTGCTTATAATGGATATATGTTTTGTACGTATGAAATTTTTATTATAGCACCTGCTGTATGAATACCATTATACAAAAAGTATATACATTTATTCAGGATAATAACCTGATTGTATCTGGCGATAGAGTACTGCTATCAGTGTCTGCTGGCAAGGATTCAATGACACTATTACATATACTGTATGTGTTACGTGAGCAACTTGGGTGCACCATTGCCATCTATCACCTTGATCATAAGGTGCGGGGTGAGGAATCATTTGACGATCTACTTTTTGTCATGAATAAAGCTTCACGGTATGGAATCTCTGCTTTTATAGAACGGTTTGATTTTGTGAAACATAAAGAACCGGGCAAGAGTTTTGAACAGCAGGCACGGGAGTACCGCTATGAGCGATTATACCTGTTAGCACAACACTATGGCTATACTAAAATTGCAACTGCACATACAAAAAATGATCAGGTTGAAACCCTGCTTATGCGCATGTTCCAGGGGACTGGATTGCAGGGTTTAGGAGCAATAGCACTGGTACAGGGAACCGTCATACGTCCAATGCTTGTGTTGTCACAGGATGAAGTATATTCATATCTAAAATATAATGACTTACCGTACCGGCACGATTATACAAATGATGATAGTACATATCTAAGAAATTATATACGCCACAGTGTAATACCAGTCATTCGGAAACGGTTTCCACACTTTGATGAAGCACTGCTTAATCTTCAAAAACAGGCACATGATGCTACCCAGAGCATCATTAATCTTATGCATATGCTTTATCCAGGATTTATTCAAAAGCAGCCCGGACTAATACAGGTGCAGGAGAGGGCCATTGCACACAGTGAATATATATTTAAATTTTACTGTGCATATATTATCAGTAACTATCTCAAAAAACATGTTGATTCTGATATTCTTGATGCGCTGTATCGCGCGCATTACTCAAAGAAAAAGAATGTTACTCTTTTTGAGGGAAAAGGAATCTACATATACAGGCGCCGTAGCACTACCACATCGTTTCTAATTTTTTCTTCAAAGCCTTTTGGTAAGGGCGATAGTAACTATGAATATAAACTACCGGTGGGCAAAACGGTTACTATTACTCAAGCTGGTATTACCGTTCAATGCGCTGTTGCTGAATCAATTAATGCGCAATCACCTGAAAGCAGGATGCTGGTATTACGCTATACTGGATGTGACCATATTGTTATTAGAAATAGACGAACAGGTGATGCAATTGTCCGAAAAACAGGTAGACGGACACTTAAACGCTTATATATTGATTACCGGCTTACTCCGGAACAAAAAAATCTGGTGCCGCTAATTGTTATCGATAATCAGATAGCTGCTATATTGTTTGATGTGACAGGTACAACAAAAGCTCAAGTTTCACCTTCTTTTTTGCCAGAAAATGGTCAAAAAATGCTTGTTATTCGTTACTGGCATAGCAATACTGTATGTAATGCCACGTGATTTACATGAAAAGACTATTATCCAGCTAATGAATAAAAGTTGGACATGGTACAATAAATTTATTTGAGTATTTCTGTATTTGTAGTATCTTGTAAGTAAAGACTACAATATAATAATGTGAATAACTTCTTGATCAAAACATATAATAACGGGTGATTCTATGAACAAAGCTGCTAAACAGGTTGCTCTGCTTTTGCTTATAGCGCTACTTGCTATCGCCATATTCAGAATGAATGATATGAATACTCAGAAAGTTGAGCAGCTGCAATATAGTGATTTTATAAAGAAAGTATATGAAAATAAAGTTAAATCAGTTACGATAGTTAATGGCAAAAAAATAGAGGGAACCTTTACCAAAGGCGACAAAGTCTATCTTTTTGAAACAATTATACCATATCAGGATCCTGATTTAATAAAAACACTTATTAATAATCGGGTTGAAATTAAAGGCGAAGAGGTTGATGATAATCTTTTCTGGAAAGGTGTACTCAATTTTTTACCATGGCTTCTTTTCTTTGGATTTATCTGGTTTTTTATGATTCGCCAGATACAATCAACCGGAAACAAGGCAATGAGTTTTGGCAAAGTAAGGGCTAAATTGCAGCCTGAAACAAAAAATAAAGTAACATTTGCCGATGTGGCAGGTGTTGATGAAGCTAAAGTTGAACTTCAGGAAATCATTGAATTTTTAAAAGACCCAAAGAAATTCATTACTATTGGTGCAAAGATACCTAAAGGTGTTCTTCTGGTAGGGCCTCCTGGTACAGGCAAAACCTTACTTGCACGGGCTGTTGCTGGTGAGGCTGGCGTGCCATTTTTTTCCATCAGTGGTTCTGATTTTGTGGAAATGTTTGTAGGGGTTGGTGCATCGCGAGTACGTGACCTGTTTGATCAGGGAAAACGTAATGCTCCATGCATCATATTTATAGATGAGATAGATGCTGTGGGAAGGCTGCGTGGTGCTGGACTTGGTGGAGGGCATGATGAACGTGAACAAACGTTGAATCAGCTTCTTGTTGAAATGGATGGATTTGAAACCAACGAAGGTGTTATTATTGTTGCTGCTACCAACAGGCCTGATGTACTGGATCCTGCGTTGCTCAGGCCCGGCCGTTTTGACCGCCAGGTTGTCGTTGACATACCTGATATCAAGGGAAGGGAAAAGATATTAGCTGTTCATACCCGTAAAATCCCTCTGGCAAAGGATGTGGATTTAAAGGTTATTGCCCGTGGTACACCTGGATTTACCGGTGCAGATCTGGCAAATCTTGTTAATGAGGCTGCACTACTGGCTGCGCGGCGTAATAAAAAGCGCGTGAGCATGCTTGAGATGGAAGATGCCAAGGACAAAGTATTAATGGGTCCTGAAAGAAAGTCGGTCCTCATTTCTGCCGAAGAAAAGAAGGTTATTGCCTATCATGAGGCCGGGCATGCATTGCTGGGTATACTTACCGGAGCTGACCCTGTGCACAAAGTAACGGTTATTCCTCGTGGGAGGGCGTTAGGATTAACCATGCATTTACCCAAAGAAGAACGACATTTGCATAACAGGGAATACTGGCTCAATCAGATCACCATTTTATTTGGTGGCCATGTTGCCGAAAAGATAAAATTTGGACAGGTTACCACAGGTTCAAGCAATGATATTGAACGGGCTACTGATATTGCTCGCCGAATGGTGTGTGAATGGGGAATGAGTGAAACTTTGGGCCCGTTAGCATTTGGCAAAAAAACTGAACAGATATTTTTAGCTCGGGAGATAGCCCAACACAGGGATTACAGTGAACAAACAGCACAGCTTATTGATAAAGAGGTTCATGATATTGTCACCAGTTGCAGGGACAGAGCCATCAAGTTAATAGAAGAAAATATGGATAAATTTGAATTGATTGCAACAAATCTCATAGAACGTGAAACACTGAATGCTCAGGAAATTGAACTTTTAATGAAAGGTGAACCATTACCACCTATTCACAATGGTGATAATCCACAGCAGTCTGAGGAAGAGCCTAAAATAGAAAAAATAAAAAAGAAAACATCACAAGAACCTTTACTGGATGATAAAGAAGTGATTCCAACATAAAGAGTTTGGGGTTTGTATGATAGATGATGAACTGGACAGGTTATTACAGGATATTGATAGCGATAAGGATTATACAGTTCAGAAAGCACATGTAAAGCATTTTACGGAACACGCACTTGATAGTGAACTATATGAAACATCACATGATATCCCATTGCCTGAGAAGAAAGATACATCAGAAGTGGTTAAGTTCTTTAAGCGTGGCCTTCCCAATGGAATACACAGGCACATTGAACTGGCAAAGTTATTACGATCACGGTTGGATATAGCTGAAGTTCCTGAACAGATAGTGCCTGTAATAAAGAAATCGTCTTATTCAATATTTAAAATTGTTGAAGATATTGAAATTCTTACAGATAAATTTTTAAGCGAAATTAATGAAGCAAATTTAAGAAGAAAAGCAACCAAGGATTTTCCTCTTTACTTTCCCGATGATTATCCCGACGACAACCGGCTTGACTTTATAGTACTCAAAGAATTATATCTTGCATTGCGTTCATTTAATAGTATTGTTAAAAAGGATTGGGCAGAGCTTGAAAAGCAATCTGCAGTATTTAATTTTGCTGAGGGTGGTAAACAGCTGTCATCAGTACTTAATGATATTATTATTGAAGGAAACAGCTTATGTAAAGCAACAGATATGTTACTGGAATTAATTGCTAACCATTTGGGATTGCTTCCCCATCATTATAATTTGCTTGATGTAGATATTCGGTCCAAATTGCGATTTAATGAATATAAGTCGTATACAGTGCAAAGTTTACTAAATAAACTGGAAACAACTGAATCTACTATACATCAGCCTGAACCTTCCAAGCACGATGAAAACAAAACTTCACACATAACTTTTCCTGATGGTTTGGGAAAAACACTGGATTCTAATGAATTCAATAAACACAAACAGATTGATACTAGCAACAGTACAACACATTTGGAAGACTTTACCCAACAAAGTTCAATTCCATTTACGGTTAAGGGCACAAAGCCATGGAATACCCGTGAACCATATATTTTACCGGTTGATGAAAATGTATTGAAGATTGAAAAGGAAGATCTGGAATATATGGTCTATTATACCAAAACACAACTGACTGATGACCAGATTAAGTCAGAATTACGGAGGGCTTTATTAAAGCTGTCTATCGATAAAGAAAAATATGATATTATTGAAGATTTTATTGAGTTTAACAGTAAAAAAGTTGTATCCATCTTGCATGAATGTGTTGAATATTTTGATATTCCTTATAATGATCAATGGCTATTTTATTATCATTTAGGGCCACATACTATCTTTCGTTTGCTTTTAGCTGATATCCAGATAACAGGTGAAGGATACTGTTTCAGTTCACGAGATGGCAAGAAAATCAAAAAGTTGGTTCCGTATGAATTTTTAAAGGCAATTGTTCTAGAATGGTTTGAGAATAATGTAAATAACCGGGATTTGCCATTTGACAGCGTTAATGCGCTTGATTTGATTCGCAGGCAGGTTTCAAAAAAATATTTTTCTGAAATAGATAAGTTTGTCGCAAAGATTGATGCATATCTAGGAACATTGAATCCAGAAACATTAAAAAAGCTGGACCGTAAATCATTCATAAAACAAAAAGCCTTACAGGTTTATAATCAGAAACAAATATTAGTTTTCAACCGCTTTGTTGACAGGACAATATTTAAGTAGGATGAAGGATTACTATGTTCACGGTTAAACAGTACAAAGGCGATGAGAATCTTAAAAAGATTCTGGATAAGAACAATTTACCTGTAGACATATATAATCTCAAAGCAGCTATTTTGGGAGTACAGGCTTCAGCAGGAAGTTTTACACTGCGATCACTTATAAAAGATTTTTTTAATGAAGAAGTTTTGAACAATAAAGGTGTTGCAGATCAGATTGAATCATTGTGGTTTTATCTGTTACGCTTACAACGCTTTGATGATAGTGAACTTGATCAGCCAGATTTTGACAATAAAACCCGTGAAGCATATACAGCGTATGTAAATGCTTCCATTATGCGAGCTGAAACATTTTTAAAATATTTATCCACAGGCCAATTAGATGAAATGCTCAAAAACGAGAAAGTGAATAAAATATATTCAATATTTATTGGCAATGTTAATCTCTTAAAAGCTTTGATTATAAGCATGGAAGAAAAATGGTCACAGGAGGATTTTGCCAGTGATACTACCTTCCTGAAAAAATTAACTGGCTTTGTACGGGTTATGTGGGATACCCAAATAGCATTGAAGGAACATGCCAAAATATTTAATTTGCAAAAAATGAATAATAAGAATATCATTGAGGCAATTCAGCAACAAACCGGGACTGAAATTGGTCGCAATGATCCTTGTCCCTGTGGCAGTGGCAAAAAATATAAAAACTGTTGCGGTAAATAAATATGTTACGATAGCAACGCCAGTATATGTTTTTTTCGTAATCCTTCCAGTATATTCATTGCTTGTGTTCGTTTTATATTTTCAAAAAGTGCAGGAATGTTTTTCAATCTTTCAACCTGCCTCCAAGCTTCCTGTCGGGCTAAACTAATAAGTTCAAAGTCGTTAACGGGATCTGCAAATTCAAACGCTATGCCCTGTCCATGCTGACGGGTGCCAATAAATTCGCCAGCTCCGCGCATTTTCAAATCTTCTTCAGCTATAACAAACCCATCATCGGTTGTTGTCAAAATTTGAATGCGCTGCTTGCTTTCCTTGGGGATATCATCAGGATAAATCAAAACACAAAACGATTTGTATTCACCGCGCCCAACACGGCCACGTAATTGATGAAGCTGTGAAAGCCCAAACCGCTCAGCATGTTCTATAACAATGATAGATGCGTTGGCAACATCAATCCCAACTTCAATAACTGTTGTGCTGACCAGAAGGTCAATGGCATGATTATTAAATTGTTGCATAATTTTTTCTTTGTCTTCATTGGGTAACTTTCCATGTAGCAGTGCAATTGTTTTTGTTGGGAACCGCTTCAAAAGCTGAGTATAGGTTGTTGTTGCGGATTTTAAATCCAGTTTTTCTGAATCCTCAATTAATGGCAGTACATAATATATCTGTCTGCCCTCATTCATATATTTTTCCAGTGAACGATATACCGCTTCAAGTTTTGATGATGGAAACGCAAGTGTTGTAACAGGGATTCTGTTTGCAGGCTTTTGTTTGATTACTGAAATATCCAGATCTCCATACAGCGTTAGCGATAGTGACCGGGGAATAGGTGTTGCTGTCATGACTAATAGATCTGGCATATAGCCTTTGGTTCTAAGACTTGCGCGCTGATTAACCCCAAAGCGATGTTGCTCATCAATAATAATAAATCCCAGATTTGCAAACTGTACCGATTCCTGAATCAGAGCATGGGTGCCAATGATGATATGAATAGATCCGTCTTTTAAACCAGACAAAATTACTTTGCGTACCGCAGCAGTTGTTGAACCAGTGAGAAGCTCTACAGTAACAGATTCCGGTAAAAACTTTTTAAACGTGGCATAATGCTGTTGTGCCAGTATTTCTGTTGGTGCCATAAAGGCAACCTGCTGTCCACGACTTATTACAGCAAGGCTTGCAATCATTGAAACTACCGTTTTACCGGAACCAACGTCACCTTGCAATAAACGGTTCATTGGAAAATCCGCTTGTAAATCATTAATAATTTCCTGCACTGCTTTTATCTGATCATCAGTAAGTTTAAATGGCAGGGTTTGAATAAAATCATTATACAGTGAATCATTCATTGCTGGTTTTGCATGTTTATGTGTTTCTCTGATATAGTACCGTGAAAGGTGTAAATAATATTGTAGAAAAAAAAGTTCATTAAAAGCCAATCGCAAGCGCGCCTGATGGGCTTCATCCATTGTGGCAGGGAAGTGAATATGCTGTATAGCCTTTGACAGAGGCATGAGATTCAGCCTTTCAACCATCTCGTTATCAAAGGGTTCCTGTATATGCTGCTTTGCTA
The DNA here is from genome assembly GCA_037481795.1 of Spirochaetota bacterium. GTDB lineage: Bacteria > Spirochaetota > UBA4802 > UBA4802 > UB4802 > UBA4802. The sequence continues at coordinate 114,543 of JBBFLA010000001.1, read as the reverse complement.
ATTCAAGTGCGTTGTAAATAATCTTTCTAAAAACCCGGGAGTTAAATCCATGCGATTTGAGTGTTTCTGTTGAGGGGTATATTGGTACTATCCTGCCTGTGTGTAATGCATCGGAACTATCGCCAATAAAATCATATTCTGGATGGACTATCTGTTTGGTACTGTAATAATCCACTTTGCCTGAGAACAGTACAGTGTCGCCTACTTCAAAAAGTTTAAGGTAATACTGAATGCCGCCAAAAAAAACACCCGATAACGTATCACTGCCATCGTCTATAACAACTTCAAGGAATTTGCGCCGATGGCCTGAAATTTTTACCTGCTTAACAATTCCGGTAACTGTCACAACGTCATTAACAAAACAGTCTTTGATTAATTTAGTGTTGGAACGGTCAATATATTTCCTTGGTAAAAAGTAAAGCAGGTCTTCAACGGTTTCAATGCCCAGTTCCTGCTTTAAAAGCTCTGCACGTTTTGGGCCAATCCCTTTAATGTATTGAATGCTCTGGTCAAGCACAATTACTCCTCTTCGGCGATGTACCACACACTGGCAGGTATCTGTACATATTTCCCTTCACGGGTATAGAAAAATGAATAGTTGCGGCCGTCTTTAGGTGTGGTGATCTTTTGAACACCGTACCAGCGCTTAATTATCCTGCCGTCATACCCAAATACGGTAATGGTAAGATTTTGTCCGGTTATTGTTTCAATTTTTCGCTGAACAATATTCTTCTGTTCGTACGTGAAAAAGTACTTAAAGTACAGATATACACCAGAAAGCAAAAGAATTGCTAACACAATCCCTGTGATATACAGTTTTGATTTCGTAGTCATGACATATCTCCTATGAATTTATCCAGACGATCAAGTGATGTAAGAAACAATATAATTTGCAAAATATAATCTTAAGACAAATTTACTGTCAACCAAAAATGATACTTGACTTTAATTGCATAGCTGGTAACAATTCATCTGAACTGTTTCCTATTTTATATACAAAATCATGAATTGGATTGGAATGTGTATGGCAAAAATACAATTACCAGTATGCATGATGCTTTGTAGCATCATGCTATTTAGTACCTGTAAAAAAGAAACAATGTTTGAAGTTGAACCCAATGATACCTACACGCAGGCAAACCTGATAAATATTGCCAGGCCAGTAAGTGGTTTTATTAATACTGAAAGTGATTTTGATTTTTACATGATAGATGTTAGTGAGCCGGCACTCTTTGACATTCGCGTTTCCGCCATCAAGGGTGTGAACATAGCTTTTACTGTGTGGAAAGCTGCTGGTGATGATATTGAGCCACTGAAATATGTTGATGATATGCGCAAATCAGCACCCGAACGCTTACGCGGATTTAAAGTTGAACCGGGAAGATACTATGTTTCCATTTCACATGGGGATAAGGATCAACGAACTAAAAATACTGAAAATGCATATACACTGTTAATAAATGAGGAAGATGCCGAGGGCTTTGAGTCAGAGCCCAATGATACAATCTTATCAGCAAACCCACTGCCAATAGGTGTTCCAGTGCGCGGGTACTATTCGCCTTCATTTAACAAAGCAAATATTAATGCAGCAAATCCCAATCGTGAAGAGGATTGGTTTACGTTTTATGTGGAAGAGGTTCCGGTAGTATGTGATGTTGAGGTAACTGGTGTTACTGACATTGAATTGCAACTTGATATTGTTGATGCACAGGGCACAGTGTTATTTTCTTCAAATCCACAGGGACAGGGGGTAAGCCAGATAGCAAAGGGAATTGGTTTATCGGCTGCAGGGAGCTATTATATTATGGTTGCTGCAAAAAATTATGCAGCAAACAATGAAACCCCCTATAGTCTTATAGTTACCACACGTAGTTACGATAATACAACCGAGATTGAACCAAATAATATAATGAATTCAGCAACACCAATTGTGAATGATACCATAATGGGAAGAATATATCCGGATAGTGATGTGGATTTTTTTAGCTATAGTGGCGATAGTTCCGAAAATAAATGGTATCGTGTTGAAGTAACACCACCCATGACTCTGGATATACTGTTTGCAATTTACAATACAAAAGGCGATGAACTGTACTTAGTTAATAATGAAGGTACCGGAAACAAAGAATTGCATCCCAATCTTTTTATTGGCACACCGTTTTATGTAAAGGTTTGGGCAAAGCGTGGTCAGCTTGATCTTGATAATCATTATGCATTAGCGATAGTTCCTGTGAATATATCTGATATGATTGATATAGAACCCAATGATACTAAAGAACAAGCAAATACAGTACAGGATAATTCTATCACCGGCTATGTATCAAAGAAAGCAGATACAGATTATTTTCTACTGCAGTATAAAGGAAGGCAAAAAAAGTATTTTGTTGTTACAGCACCTGAAAAAATACCTGTTTCATTCTCGGTTACGGATTCATTGGGATACATTTTACAAACAGTTAAGGTTAAAGCAGGCAAGTCGGCAACCATAAATGAAATAATTGATGGCAAAGGATATTGTATAGTGAAGCCATTGAATGATGCCTATGATGGTATATATAATATTAATATCAAGGATAAGCTATGAGAATAGTTAAAAAGTATGTTATTGTAGTATTAATGGCAGCAGTTAGTTGTATATTTGCCTGTACATCTGTTCCCAAATATGAGGCACCGGTAGAACCGGTTATTGCACCGGTTGAGGTCAATGTTAATTTCCGGTTTATTGCAAGTGATATAGGTATTATTAACCCAGATGATGATAAAAGGTGCTATTACAAAGTATTCATTGATAAAATAGATGCAGGAAGAACAACTATAGGACTGGAATCACAAAAAAAATATTTTGAGGCAAAGCTTTCCGCCAACACACACCTTATCGTTATAGAAAAGTGGGTGCTTGATGAAAAAGAAGGTGAATATAAAAAAGTAAATAACATATTGCAGCCAAAACCAAACTACTATTACTTTGAAACAAAATCCAATATAGTAACTGAAGTAATAATGGTTAATGATAAAAAAACAAATACAGCACAGTATTCGATTAGTATTCAATAATAAAAAGTATTTTGTATAATAGTCATAGGATTTCCAACAAGCATTTTCTGAGTACCATCACACTATTAGCAACACTGTAGTACAGGTGGTTTCTTAGCTTGTAGAAGGCTACTCATAAATATCAGTAGAAGTACTGTGATAGATTCTACCTGAAACATACCATGGAAAGTGTGCTACATTAAAGAAGCTAAAAGGTGTTTTTTTGCATACTTTCTTTTGTTAGCGCTTTGACATTTGAAAATATGCAGGGGAGAATAATGGCAGGCAAAGAAAAAGGTAACACAGTAACTATCGCCCATAAAGAAATGGTGGCACTTATGTAAAAAAATTGTTTCCAGATAAAACAATATTCTATTAAAAAAGTTAAATAATTTTTATAATAGAAGTATACAGAGATTTTTTACCAGCATATATGAATGTTAAAAAAACAGAGGAATAAAATGTTTTCCTTTTCAAAAATAGATGTATTAGACTTACAGCCTTTTGAAATATGCTCAATACGTCCACCAACCGAAAATTACAGCCTTACGTTTAGACTAACACGTAACTGCTACTGGAACAGGTGCGCGTTTTGTCCTGTGTATAAATGTGGCGCTAAATTTTCACGCAGAAAGGTTGACGAAGTACTGGAAGATATAAAGCGAGCAAAACAAATTGATGATTTCCTTTTTGAACAGGGGATTGGTTATCCTGTCTATTCAGAGGCTGATTTTTATAAGTTGCAAAATATATTACAGAAGGTTCAGCAACAACGCTGGGAAGCAGGGATTATTGATGTAAGTGAAAATGGTAGTGCTGATGCTGGTGTGGAAAGTATTAATGATGAACGTATGCAATGGTTTATGCAGTGGTTTGTTGACAAACCTACATTGGCACAGTGCTTTGAGCATGTTGTGCAGTGGCGCATTGGTGGTGGTAAAACCTGCTTTTTTGGCGATGCCGATGGACTCATAGTAGCGGCAAAAGACTATGAAAAGATACTATCGTACATAAAACAAAATTTCCCCACATTGCAACGCTTTACTATTTATGGCCGCACTAAGACTGCTTCCAGAAAAGATTTTAAGGAGCTTGTGCAATTACACAAAGCGGGGCTGCATCGTGTGCACTTTGGGATTGAAAGCGGCAGCGATGACGTTTTGAAGCTTATGAATAAGGGTGAAGATTCCCGTGACCATATTGAGGGTTGCTTGAAGACAAAAGAAGCACGGCTTTCGGTGTCAGTATATATTATGCCTGGTTTGGGGGGTAAAAAGTTGAGCTATGCACACGCGCTTGAAACAGCACGAGTTATTAATGAAACAGGACCTGATTTTGTACGTTTACGTACGCTTTCAGTTTTTCCGTATACGCCGCTTTCAGATATGGTAAAAACGGGGGAGTTTGAGCCGTGTAGTGATGATGAAATTGTGGATGAAATTGAAACACTGGTAACTGCCATTGATGTTCCTGTTATGTTGTATAGCGATAGCGCTACGAATCTATTGCCGCTAAACGGAAAACTGCCGCAGGATAAAAGTGCACTGCTTTCAGAAATACGTGAATATAAGTCTAAGAGTTACACCGAGCGCTTGCAGTATCGATTGCGTGCGCGATTGGAGTCGTTTGTTGGGCAATACGGCAGGCTGACTGATGATATTGAGATGTTGCTAAAACCAATGATTAAAGGCAATAGCATTGTCATTAATAATGCTGAATATGTGGAAGAAGTAATTACAGCCATATATAATAAGCTTATGCCGTAATAATGTCCATTCAATACATGGACTATTGAAATAAAAAAAGCTGCTCACACGGGAGCAGCTTTTTTAACAATATCAAGTATATCAGAGTTTACTTTGGTTGTTGTTGTGGAGCCTGCTCTGGTGCTTGCTGGTTCTGATTTGGTGTGTTCAACTCCTTTCGCAGCAATTCCATGTTTTTCTCAATCTTCTTTTCGTCGCGCAATGTATCAACTAACTCTTTTATTTTCATGTTAAGTTTCTGCTGGAAAAGCTGCTGCTTGATATACATTTCAGCCTGGTCTACAGGAACACCTTTGAAACGAGCACGCTGCTGGTTGTAAATCTGCTCAACTTCCTGAGGTGCAATAGTAATATCGTTTTTAAACTTTTCACGAATATAGTACTGTACTACAAGGCCTTCTTTAGAAATATCTAGTAGAGTATTTAGCTCTTCATTTTTTAAAATACCATCATCCAAAGCTTTTTTATACACCAGGCGCTGCTGAATCATCTGCTCAAGAAAATTGCTTTTGTTTAACAGGGGGTTTCGTTCCAGTTGTGCTGGGTCTTGAGCTAATTTATCTATTTCTTCTTTAGGGAGATTATAAATACTTTTCATCTGTGCATAGTAATATGCATTGAGTTCATTATCAGTGATTTCATCGCTATCAATCTTTGCAATCCATTTACCGCCGTATTTATTGCCACAGGAGATTGCAAGTGTTAAAATCATAACTGCAATTACTGAGTAGAAAATCTTTGTTTTCATGGTATCCATCCTTTTTATTAATAGTAAGAATTAAAAAATATGCCTCCAGGGGAGGGAATTATCATTCACTGTTTGTAAAAGTAAAAGTTTTATGATTGATACTAGATTATAGTAATTGTTGCAACAATTTTTTTATCTCTTCTAATTTTTTTTCTGGAGGTATTGCTCCGGTAACAAAGTTTACTATCTCCCTGTCATACCTGTCAATGGACAACCGTTTATCTTTTTGAATGAGTGCAACTAACCTTTTGGTATCAAGCTTTGCTTCTTTGGTAATGCGCATTTTGACTAATTTTGTGTCCTCAATAATTTCATCAATGTAGAGGCGTGAAGCTAATGCCCTAACTTCTTCCATTGCTATTAGTGATTTTACCTCTTCAGGTGGTGGCCCAAAGCGGTCAATCATCTCCTGGGTTAGGTCAGTTAATTCTTCAAGGGATTCACAGGCTTCATATCGCTTATAAAATTCTATCTTCTGTTTTTCATCAGCTATATAATTATCCGGGATAAATATATTGGTTTTGACATATACGGGGGTCCTGAAAACAGAAATGGGTTTTTCTCCTTTGAGCTTTCGTACAGCATCCTCAAGCATCTGGCAGTACAGGTCAAAACCAACATCCATGATATTGCCCGACTGTTCTTTGCCTAAAATGTTGCCGGAACCACGTATTTCCATATCTTTCATGGCAATCTTGAATCCGCTGCCAATTTCAGTATATTCTGCAATTACCTGTAAGCGCTTCTGTGCATCTTCGGTAATACGGGAATCCCGTGGATAAAAGAGGTATGCATATGCCTGTTTGTCTGATCTGCCAACACGCCCTTTTAACTGGTATAGCTGCGACAGCCCAAATGTATCAGCCCTGTTTACAATGATGGTATTGACATTGGGCATATCAAGTCCCGATTCAATAATAGACGTTGACACAAGCACATCATATTTACCGTTGATAAAGTCAATCATTACTTCTTCAAGCTCGTGCTCATGCATTCTGCCGTGTGCCACGCAAAACGTTGCTTCCGGCACAAGCTTTTCTAAGTACTGGGCCTGCTCATAGATGGTACTGATGCGGTTGTGCACATAGAATACCTGTCCCTTGCGCTCTATCTCTTTTAGTATTGCCATGCGGACAATGTCAGGGTTATCTTCAATAACAAGTGTTTCAATGGACTGACGATTCTCTGGCGGCGTTGCAATGATTGACAGGTCACGGATGCCTGCAAGTGCCATGTGCAGGGTGCGCGGTATGGGTGTTGCCGAAAGTGTTAGCACATCTACCAGAAGGCGCAATTTCTTTAAATGTTCTTTATGCTTAACACCAAAACGCTGTTCTTCATCTATCACTACCAGCCCTAAATTTTTGAAATGCACATCCTTTGCAAGCAACGCATGTGTGCCAATAATAATGTCAATAGTTCCTGATTTCAGCCGCTCTTTTATTGATTTTATTTGCTGTTGTGTTTTAAAGCGCGATAACATCTCGATAGTTACCGGGTAATCAGCAAAACGCTTGCAAAATGTTGTATAATGCTGCATTGCAAGTACTGTTGTGGGAACCAGTATTGCAACCTGTTTGCCTGCCATTACCGCTTTAAATGCAGCACGGATAGCCACCTCAGTTTTGCCAAATCCAACATCGCCACACACCAGACGATCCATTGGCTGGGATTTTTCCATATCATCCTTTACATCTTCAATAGCAGTGATCTGATCAGGTGTTTCTTCATATTCAAACTTTGATTCAAATTCTTCCTGCCACATGGTATCTAAAGGATATTGAAATCCCTTCAATGCTTTTCGCTGAGAGTAAATCTTCAACAAATCCTGTGCTATCTCTTCTACTGATTGCTGAACACGCTCTTTAATGCGGTTCCACGCGGATTTTTTACCAAGTGCATCAATTCGTGGCTGACGGCCATCAAGCCCCACATAGCGCTGTACCATATTTATCTGGTCAAGTGAAACATACAGCTTATCACCGTCAGCATACTCTATGACTAAAAAATCACGCTCAATGCCACCAGCACTCATACGTTCAATGGCTTTGAATATTCCTATGCCATGGTTAATATGCACAACGTAGTCACCGGGCGATAGCTCTAAGAACGTTTCTATTGGCTTGGAATATTTCTGCTTGAAGTGCTTTTTCTTTCGATACGATTTGCCAAAAATTTCATGGTCAGTAATGATGCATGCTTTGATGCTTTCTATTTCAAGGCCTTCATGAAGGTTTGATATAATGATGCCAAAATGCTTTTCAGGATTATATGAATCAAATTGCTCCTGCGGTTTAAATTCATTGAATAGATCATATAACCTTCGGGCTTGTCCTTCAAACGATGTGCTTACAGCAATATGCCATCCTTCTTCAATGCGTTTTGCGCACTCATTGCGTACATCCTGAATTCTTCCCTGAAATGATGGGATTCCTTTTAAGTGCCATACCTTCTTTGAATCAGTTATGAATGGATGCAGTTTAACAGCCTGTATCTCAATGTGCTGGTAACTATCGCTTAACAATAATTGCGTTGCTGGAATGCAGAATGTGCTCTCTTTTTTGTGATTGTAGAGCTGATGGTAGGTGCGCTCAATTTCAGACAATTTTGCTTTTAGTTGCGGTGGATCGCACAGGAATATGTGTGGATTGTGTGCAAATGATGATACTATGTCGGTTTGAATTGCAAGTGGGAACAAATCGTATATGCCAGGGACATTTGTTTTTTGCAATGACTCAAGGGCCTGCTGATTAAGGTTACTATCGCCGCGCAACAATTCTTTTTGTATTTTTTCTTTTTCAGATTGAGACAACAAAATTTCACGGCGTGGATAAATGGTTGTGGCTTCCACCTGCTCAAGTGAAACCTGCGTCATGGGGTCAAAGTAGCGAATGGACTCGCAGGTATCGCCAAAAAAATCTAATCGTACAGGGTTGTCTGCATTGGGAAGATAGATATCAATGATGCCACCTTTAACGGAAAATTGACCGTAGCGCTCAACTCGTGTTTCGCGCTCATAGCCATAGGCAATAAGGGTTTCAATGATTACTTCAAAGGGATACTCCTGGCCCTTGTTAATATTAATGCCTTTTTTCAAAAAGAATTCTTTATGGGGGATAGCTCTGAGCAATGATTCAATGGTTGTAACCACAATAACATGCTTTCCTGAAAGAAGCTGATACAGCGCGGTAATACGGTCACGTTCAATTGATGATGATGGATTAACATACTCATACGGAAGTACTTCTAAGGGCGGGAAAGGGAAAATGCTGTCTTCATTGACAAATGCTGATATGTCGGCAACAAAGCGGTTCATTGTGTGATAGTCGGTGGTAACCACAATGGTTTGCGTTTGCAAGGTGTTAAATGATGTTGCTACAATAAATGGAAATGCAGATGGGTGAATGCCCTCTATGGAAAGGGCTTTTACACCTGAGGCTGCCAGTGATTTGAATTCATCGGTTGATGAATATATGTTAGTAAGTTCTTTCAAGACCATGGTAGTAAATAGTATTATGTATATCGTGTATACAGTGAGTATGGTATATACTTAATAGTATGTATAAAAACAAACACGCGTATTTTTAATATACATATTTCAATTGTACTTTTGTTTTATGGATTTTTCAATCTTTTTTATGATGATTTATTTTATTACCGATTCAATTGTCTTCCTGGTGTTATAATATTTTACACCGTAATAAATACCAGCAGTTATACCAATAACACCGGAGGTTATGGCTACTGCTGATACAATAGTAGTAACAATACCAAAATTAGTTAGATAATACACTGCTATACCAGTACCAAGTGAAATGGTACCGCTTGACGAAAAGAATAGGGCATTGTAGCCATTGTGGAGTTTATTCTGACGGCTCTGGCTTAAAAAATAAATAAGGTCAGTTTTTGTTAAAGTATCTATGTGATTTTGCTGTGTGGTATCAACGCTAAAGGTGCCTTCTATTGGGTATTTTTTATAGTGATAATAGCGCTTATTTTCAGGTTTATTATTATGCAAAAGTTTTATTGTATATGTATATGTATCGGGGGTCAGAGCAACTGGTATTTGTACAACACAGTACATCCCGTCTATTATTTCAGGATGCAGTATATATTCATTGCTCTGTCCCTGTGAGTTGGTGACAGTAACTGTAACCACAAAAGGCCTGTTGCCGGTATTGTATATATCGCACCATATAAAATAAGGCTGTGCGTTTGACACTACACCTTCTGGATACTGTAATGGCTGGGCGCTTTCATTAATCTGGGCAAAGGAGTATGTAAAGCATGTTAATAGAACTACTATACTGATTATCAGTTGCATAGGTTTACCTTGACAAGTGTGATGGTATACTCTACAGTGTCAGAGCAATCAAATTATGCAACAATAAAATTAATAGAGTTAACCCTATGAAACATGTAGTATATATCATATGCCTGTTATTTTCAATTCAATCGTCTGCAGATGACATTAATAGCATTATAAATAATTTTGCTGTGGAAAGCATTGATGCCACTATTGTACAGGTCATAGCTGAAACAGGAAAACCAAGAATTCGCTATGAAGGCAGATACAGAGCATATAAGCAAAATATGCGTATAGATTACACTAAACCTTTCCCCCAAATCGTCATTATAAAAGAAGGGAATCTTCAGTGGTACTATCCTGAATCAAAAGAGTTATGGGTAATGAAGGATGTGAGTGCCCCAGTTACTCATCCTTTTGCTCAATTTTTTGCTTTCAAGGATAGAATCGTTATTACAAGAAAAGAAAATACATATTATGGTTTTTTTAAAAGCGCATACCGATATATGCTCATGGACACTGCCACCCGTACCAGGATTGAGTTGATAATAGATAAAAAGAGAGGGTATCCAATTAAGAAAATTACTCGTACTGCAGACAATATTGAGATTATGCGGGAACTGTATGAAGATTATATGTATATCGATACCGTATGGTTTCCTGCTACGGTTGAGGTTATTGCACTAACTCACAGCGGCATCACCCGCAATGTAACCCGCTATTACAATGTACATCTGAATGGAAAGGTACCGCCAGATATTTTTACCCTGCAAATACCCAAAGGTGTTACAGTGAAACACATGTGAGGATACTGTGAAAAGGTTTTCTTTTCTGCTTTTGTTTATTTTTTATTCCACTATTTGTATGGCAAAGGTCGTTGTTAGTGGTTTAACTATCCCCTTAGACATTGCTGAAATTGAAAATCAAACTGTTGCATCAGAACAGCAGGCAAAAGCACTAGCAATAGCTTTAACCAATAAACTTCATGAATCGGGATACACCACAAGTTATGTAAACCGTTACCAGCGTGATGGCGATATATGCTATCTGTATGTTGTTGAGTCGCGCATTGCAGATATAAAGCTTACAGCCGATTCTTTTGTTAAAGAACTCATCATGCAGGATTTACAGAAATTACTGGGAACAGTATATAATAGGAAAACAGTGCATGCATTTTTAGTGCAGTTGAAAGAAAAATATATACTGGATTCAATACAGGTAAATGTGGCAAATTATAATGAGGGCAATGATGTTATCCTGACTGTACATGTCAAAGCTAAGAGGCTGGTCTTTGCATTTGAAATTAACACGCTTCCCATCTATGGAATAGTTCCTTCAATTACACTATCACTACCACTTTACAAAGCCGTTATAACGGGAGAGGGGCAGGTAGGTTTCAACGAAGAAAGGGTCACGTTAAAAAAAGGTGTGCTTGAATATATGAGCTATTCATCAACAATTGCATGGCATACGGGATTACTTGCATCACAGGAATATGCTGTATGGGAGCGATATGGTGCTGATTTTACAGTAACTATCGCCAAACCGTATACGGGTATTGGAATATTCCACAACAGTGGTGTTTTTGATATTTCAGCATTTCTTTATGGGGTTGCAACATACTACCGCGTGTCACAAGAGCATTCAATGCTACCACTTCATGATACCTACAAAGATGCAGGACTCAAGCTCAGTATCCGTACAACTGATGGCCGTTCCATTGCAAAAAAAACTACGGCATTGAATACAACACTGTTTGCAGGTCTATCACAGGATGAATATATCCTGATGTCACGTGCTTCCGTGTATATACCATTACAGGTCACATCCCGCCTGTATGTTGCACCTTCCGGTTATAGCTTTTACACAAATTCACATAACAGAATGTATGCAGAATATGTGTTCGATAGTTACCTGTTAGGGTATTCCCGGCGATATACCACCACACAGTCACGGCATATTGCTAAACTTGAATTGGGGTATGAAGTGCTCTATGAATTAATGTACTTTGAAATTTTTGGTTCATCAGGTGTTTATAAATCAGAGTATGACAGGTGGGAAACAACATCAAGCTATGGTGCTGGTGCCAGCGTCTATTATACTACAATACTTTTTACCATTGGATGTGCCTGGAATACTGGTGCACAGTTCAGTGAGTATTATATTTTTACAGGTTTGAGATCCAGCTGGTAACACTAAACTCTTTTGCACTATCTTTCCTTTGCTACTGATGTAACCTGCCATCCCTCATCAATCATTAGAATGCTAAACTTAAAGTATGGAGCACTTAAAAACATAACACTCATAATATATTTAAGTATATATGCTATGGCATCTATTATTCTTTTTGATTGGAAGCATATATAATATCGCCTGAATTAGTGAAATTGTAATTCCCAATCGTTTTAATTTTATTTGTAAAGGTATGATCATGCAATAGTTTCAAAAAAGATTGTATCGTCTTATTGAAAAATATATCTTTCGCAATTATCATGTCAAAGCTTTCGTTAGCCAATGGGATAAAAGGTAATTTGAAAAAGTTTGCAATTGCAACTGATGCAATGCCACAATCTGCTTCGCCTGTTTGTATGGCCAATCCTATTTCAATATGTGAATATTTGGTATTGGAATATCCATTAATTGAATCCGGATTGATATGGTATTTTTCACAATACATATCAGTAAGCTGGCGGATTCCGGAACCATCCTGACGATTAACAAATACAACATCAGGACGACTGATGTCGGTGAAATTTTTGATTTTATCCTGCATGGTTGGCTTAATTAACAATCCTATCTCTCTATAAAATAGATGAACTGCAACGACTTCTCTGTTGGTACAGATTTCTTTTATAAAAGGTATGTTGTAGCTATCGCTTTCAGAATCATATAAGTGCGACCAGGCTACATCAACAAGACCTTTATTTAATAAATATAAACCATTTTTACTTCCGGTAGATGTTGCAAAAATATATGTAACGGGGTGTAGCTGCTTTAATTCATTGAGCATTATATCCAGTAAAGGATCATTGCTCCCTGCTGCAAGTATGCCATCGCCTGATTGTTTGAGTGTGCTACTAATGTTTTTTATTTGTTCCATGGAATGATGCAAAATCCATTCATCAATGAGCTGCTTGGGAAAGATCCATTTACCTGTAATTTTTGTGCAGGGAATTTTATTTTCTTTAATTAACAGGTAAACCTGCTTTTCATGAATGTCCAGGTATTCAGCCACTTCTTTTGTATTCATCATTTCTTTAGGCATAGGTATGTTCCCCCCCCCGGTAAATAAAAGTAGCACAGCTTATTAATCGTTCATGTAAATTTGAGTAATCAACAAAGTCTCAATATTAAGTGTATAATAAAGAAATTCTTGAAAAACCAATGGTGCCTGATATTCATTTACGTTTTTGATAGCACAGGTACAGTCATTTTCTTATATGGTTTTTATTAAGAATGAATAATGCATTCTTACAGGGTGACCAAAATAGTTGCTGCAAAAGTATAAAGGATTTTTTAATACACAGCATAGTAACGGTCAAGTGAAATTTAGTAATACAGTGACAACTGTACAAGAGCCGTTGAGTGGTGTAGTAAAAATTGTATTTTTAGTTTATAACATAATATAAAAAAATGACATTAGAACAATAATACAAAAAAATGAAAAGCGCCATAGAGTATATCCATAATCTTTTTTTACTAAAAGATGCAGTTGCGGCGATCCTTGAGGTGTGGATATATTGATGTTATTTGTACGCTCTTTCTTTGATTTTTTCTGATTTTTCTGAATTAACAACAGTGTATGGTCATTATAGGGTAGGGGAGAGAGTGAATGAACCATATATTGTATTCCATTTTCATCGGAAAGTTGAACTGAAATATTTTTAATGTAATTTTTTAACAGTGAATGTTTTGGAAAATACGTATACTGTATATTTGTAACGTATAATATTGCATTATTATCCACTTGAATTATATCACCTTTTTTTTGTACAGGAAACGTCTTTATCGTGCTGAATTGATCTGAAATGAAGTGTGAACCTATAACAAGAATGCTTATCAGGTGAACGGCAGCTATGCAGTATTTCCCAATTAATTGCTTTTTAGAAAAAAGGTGTTTGTTTTTTATCACTGTTACAGATTTATCAACAGTACATAACAGCATGTTCCCCATCAAAGCTGGAATGCTGATACACAGTCCAGAAATCCACCATATCAGATGAAAATGAGTAAGGAAATGATTATATAACCATCCCGGTATGCTGCTGAAATCAAGGCTGGCAAAGAATTCAAAATATGCATTTGTATATAGAACTCCTGCAAGTAGTAGCAAAGCAATAAGGGTTAATAAAACAAATGTAGTATTAATACCGGCTATGATGTTCCATATCTTTTTCATGACATCAATTACCTATCCGTGGGAAGTTATATTCATGCAGATATGAGCAAAAATAAAGATATAATGTTAACAGTGCGCTTATAAACCCATAGACTGATATTTTCTGCTTATTAAAATAGGGAATATATTTCAAATGGATACAGTTTATATATACTATCCAGACTAATACGCTTTGAAGATGTCTGGGACTCCATTTAAAATAAACTCCCCACCCGCGATAACACCACATAGCTCCAACAAATTGAGCTGCACTGTAAAAAAGGAAACCCAGTATGATGCATTGATAAAAATATTTGAAATTGTTATTGTTCAAAGTTGAACAATACATCAGCGCATAGCAGCCGCCAATATAGAATAATCCTATCCCAGCTGACTCAAAAAGGAAAAAACAATAGGCAAGATATGACAGTTTATGAGGAGAAGGCGGCAGTATTCCCTTAGGATATATCAGTGCCAGTGCAACACAAATAATTAGCACAAAAGATGCATAAAGCAGGGTGCCATTTCTATAGTAAAGGTACAGTAAAATAATTGTAAGAGCTATTGTCCATGGAGTTAAAAAGACACTGTCAAAAGCGCTTTGTAAGTAACATTGTCCGGGAATGAATAATCGCAAACACAGATATATGGTATAGGTAAAAAAACCAGTGAGAACTAATAAAAACGAAAATGCCTCTTTTTTAAAAACTATCGCTATAAATGATATAAGGTACAAACAAGCAGGTACCATTAGCCATGTATGAATTGAATAATGCATAGCTCAGTGAGAAGTTACAGTGAACATCAGAATATGCGATAATCCCCAAACGCACCTATCAACAAAGTAATCGGCTGTTGATCCTACCATGAAATTACCCTGTACCTGTTTTTCATTTATATTGGTTGCAACCAACAATTTATTACCGGTGTCATGTTCAAATATTTCCTTATATGAAAAGATGCATCGGTATCCGTCACAGCCCACAAATAAAAACCATGCATCTTTTGGAATATGTGTAAAATTTTTATGCAAAAAGGATTTCATGTTAAAACCTGCTACTGTTGATATGCCTTTGTATCCCCTGCCATGACCAACCATAATCCAATTGGATACTGTTTGCTTTTGTAATGTGCTGAAATTGGCAATGGTATTGGTATCTTTGGTAATGCAATGGATTGCAGACGAACTGCAGCTCATCCCCTTTTTTGTTTTTGGCAATAATGATGAATCATAGGCAGGGACTGAAAGATTGATTTCAACAACATCATCAAGATATCGTGATGTATCAGAATCGCAGGCAATGACAAGCCGTAAACCTTTAAGATCTTCTTTATAGAGATTTTTTGTATATGCACTGCCTTCATGTGCTGGTTGAATCGGCTGGCGTTTGTAGGCAAGGATATAATTAAACATGTTGCCCGACATGACAAGTTCACCATAGCTGCATTGTGCAATTTTTCCGTTTCGAGATTTAAATTGCACAATTATATCATGAGGTCCGTCAAATGCTGCACCAGCAGGCTTTTTAATTTTTATTCCATCAAGTATATTGGCTATCGGAATACCGTGATACCGATAGGCACCAAGATAATGTGAGTCGGGGGTAATTTCCCTGGTAAATATATATGTTGGAACCAGAGCCGAAAGTGCATTGCTGTCAAAAGTATACACTTTATCGGTACATCCCTTTATGGTAAGCATGCTGCCTGATGGTACGGTGGCGGCAATTGCTTTTGGAGTTGCTCCGGTGATGGCAATTATGTCCTGGGGGCTTTTGCTGCACCACACTGCACCAATACTGCATGCTAAGACAATCGTAAAAATACTTACCATAACACTCTTTGAATTTGCTTGTATGCTTTTCATGCTATCACCTCTTTTATGACACGATAGTAATGGTAAAAAATTGTACAGGGATATACTCCGGTATCCCTGTACAAATAGAGAAGATACTGATTATGCAGTAAGTATATCATTAAAGCTCGGCATTAAGCCCAATATAAAACATGCGTCCAGGTCCTGGATTAAACGGATCGGCGTTATATTCATCCAGTACATTTTTACAGGTTAGGTACACTGAATAACGTGTTAAAAATTTTTGCTGCAGCTTGACATTGAGCATTATTGGATCATGTAATTTAACTGTATTATAGGCATCAGCACTGAATGACGTTGAGTTAAAGTCAAACGATGTGTCAGCAACGTAGACAATCTGGTCGGCTGTATAGGTACCCCATACAATAATGTCTGTCATGGTGGTGAAGTGTGCCTTAAGCTGAATGAGAAATTGATGTGTTGCTATCCCTTCAACCCTTTCACCGTATGTCAGGCTGGTTACCGCATCATTGCGTGCATGGGTAAAGACATAATTAAGTGTAGTCTCTATAGTTGTCTCCCCCAGTGTGGTTCCATAGGTAAGTGTGCTTTCAATACCCTGTGCAGTTATACCATCAAGGTTTTCGTACTTTTCATAAGCGCTGTCGGGATCATAGATCCGTGCTATTTTACTCTTAGCCTTTGTGTAAAAATAATCGTTTCTCAATGACAGAGCATCATTCATAAGTGTAATTTCAAAACCGGCGTTGCTGCTGTATATGGTTTCTGGTTCTAATTGGTATGTTTCATTGTTTGTTAGTACATCATCACCAATATCCTTATATTGTGATAGATTGGGGAACATGGTTTTTATACCGCCTGCAAGCCGCAGTTTAAGGAGGCCGGGTATTGCCTCATACATGGCCGATGCTACAGGGTTAAAAGAATCGTATGTTCCCCAGATAGCTGAGTCATTATCCATTTTTGGCAACTTTATTAGCGAATCGGTCGCATCATCATAAACCCGGAGCACAGAGAGTTTCTGTGCATCATAGGAAAAGCCAAACGAGAGATAGAGCATTCCGACACCTGTGTTTACATCCCATTGATCCTCAATGGCTATTGTCACATAATCTGCACTCATATCCTGTACTTTATATTCATCGGTACCAAGTGTAGTTGCCAGAGTTGATGTATCATCGAGTGCTCTTTCGTATTTGTCATGCTGTTCTTTGCGGTAGTGAATCGTACCGTACACCGTATTGTTTTTAAATAGTGTATAGTGAGGCAATATATACATACCGTATGCAGTTTCTTCAAATATTGATTGCACATCGCCAGTATAACTGGTTGAATTGGGGAACATCTGGGCAATGGTGTAATCCTGATTAAAGCAGCTTTCCAGGTTATTGCGCTGTTTAATATAAAATGTATTTATGCGTAATTGTAGATTACCTGATCCTATGCTAATATACGGTGATACATTAAGACGCCAGTCCTCAGGCCAGTAGAATGCCCTGTTGCAAAAAATATCTCGCCATGATCTTCCACTAGCGTCAGTATAATCACGAGTGTATGCAGGTAATGACCATTCACCATTTTCTTCATCAAAATAGGGGAGTGAGTTCTCCTGGAAGGTATTGGAATACATTTCATTGTGATAGTAATTGGCAGAAACACCAATCTCAATAGTGTTTGTTATTGCATAACCAATTTTCCCGGCAATAGTATGCTTGGTATATTCCGTGTTATTCCATTTACCGCTATCATGTAAATAATTATCCACTGCATCAAGATCAATATCAGTAAATGCAGGATGTACAATGCTACCCGACTGATCAGCCAGATCATACGTGACAAGTTTGTCAAACCACTCGCGGCGTTTGCTTGTGGTTAGTTTTTCTGATATTTCATATCCTTCGGATCGCTGCCGGCTTGCGCTTGTCCAGCTGTAAAAATTACCAATAAGCAATCCTGCTTCAGCGGTTATAAAGTAATTGGTATATTCACCGTATTCGGCTTTTGCTTTGGCATAGAGGGCATCAGGCTTTTTGGTAACGATGTTGATGGAACCAGCGCTGCCAAGGGAACCATACAATGCAGATGAAACACCGCGGTTGACAATAATGCGCTCAACATTGGCTACGGGGATCATTGATATATCAATGTTGTTGCCGCCATAGTATGGATCAAGTACAGGGACGCCATCGATGAGTATGGCAACATACTGATGATCCATGCCTCTCAAACTAAGCCCGGTAAATCCTTTGGCGGTTTGCTCAATCTGAACACCCGGTACCATCTGCAATGAATCAGCTAACACTTTATCATTACGAATCTCAATGTCTTTACCGGTGATCTGTGTGTTTGTTGCTGCTTTCTCAATATTGGGAATACGTGTTTCGGTAATAACTATCTCACCAGGATGAAAAACACTGTATTTTTTTTGGTCCTGTTGTGCACTAGCCGTAGTTTCTTTTTCATTACCATTTTGCTCCAAAGGCGTATCACCTTCCTGAGCAAACGCATTCATTGTGAAAATGAGCATAATGCATACAATGAGCATGATTTCAGGAAGCCTTTTCATGTAATTCTCCTTATGTAAGTGTAAAATAACATTGTGTACCAGTAAAAAAGCAATAGGGGGAGTGTCAACTATTAATTGTAATAATAAGTAATAAATTGTAATTAAAAGAAATTATAAGTAAATATTAGTTGCATATTGAGTCAGAATGCAAGGCAACATTCATGGCAAAGGATGGGCAGGGGTTGGTATTTTCAGACATACTGTAATTTTGTGATATGTTACCATTGAGGTGAATGCAAATCATGGAAACTGAATGTGGCATAGTTAAAAAGGTTACTGGTAAATATGTTGTTGTTGAAGCTGATGCAGTTTCTTTTTGCTCTTCATGCGGCAATCACGAATGTACCATGCGGCAATCCAGAGGGCGACAGCTTTTAATTGAGAATACCATGGGCGCTCAGGCAGGTGACAGGGTATTTTTTGTCATTCCATCAAAAGGGCTTGTACTTTCATCGTTTGTGCTTTATGGGATACCTATTGTTTTTCTCATTGCAGGGATACTCCTGGGGTCACTTATACCATTGCCTGTTTTGCATGATAAAGAAGTTTCAGGTATGGTTATTGGAATTGTTTTTTTGTTGATTTCTTTTATGGTAATGCGATTTGCCTCAAGACAAATTGTAAAGCGTAATCAAATAACACCAGAAATGATTAAAGTAGAAAAGTTGTTGTAAAAAATTGTAGACATACATTTTATATCATAGCAGCCATGCAATATGATTTAAAAATTGGGCGATAGTTACTGTTATTATAACAAAGGAGATAATTATTTTATATTTTTTTAGGGAATTGAGACTATTTCGTCATCCCGACAGGTCAGAATTTCTTACAATTAAAAATATACTGAATTATATTATCACAAGGAGAATACGTATGCCCGTTAATATTGAAGACAAGAAAAAGCAGATAAAAGAGGAAATAGAAAAACTGCAATATGAAATGAAAATTGAATTGCCACAGCGTATTGCCGAAGCACGTGCAAAAGGCGACCTGAAAGAAAATGCTGAATATCATGCTGCACGTGAAAGACAGTCATTTGTTCAGGCGCGTATTGCATATTTAAGCAAACAACTGAGTTTGATGGATAGTATAGACATCTCATCAATAGAGCAGGGTAAAGTGGAATTTGGTTCACTTGTTACGGTACGCAATTTAGATACTGATGAAGTTGTTGAGTTTACTATCGTCACACCAAATGAGGTTGATGCTTCGGCAGGGAAGATTTCGCTGTCATCCCCTATCGGAAGAGCATTGCATAAAAAGACAGTAGGTGATGAGGTAACCGTACAGATACCTGCAGGGACCAGGCGTTTCAGAATAGAAAAGCTTGTTACCATTCATGGTGAAGAACTATCGCTCTAAAAAAGGAAATATTCATGGCTATTATAAACGAGTTTATTGCATTACGGCCCAATAAAGAATTTGTATCAAAGGTAGCTGAGTTACCCTATGATGTAGTAAGTACTGATGAGGCAAGGTCACTGGCACAAGGAAATCCATATAGCTTTTTTCATGTTACCAGGCCAGAAATAGATTTGCCAGCAGTACACAATCCATATGCTGAGGATGTTTATAAAAAGGGGAAGGAAAATTTACAAAAATTTATTAATGATGGTGTGCTTGCATATGATGATGCAGCATACCTTTATCTTTATACATTGAAGATGGGTCATCATATACAGACCGGCATTGTAGCTGGGGTCTCTATTGATGATTATATTAATGGTGTGGTAAAAAAACATGAGTTAACCCGTGAAGATAAAGAAATTGATCGGATGAACCATATAAATATTGTAGGGGCACAGACAGGACTTGTATATCTTTTTTATAAAAATAATGATTCAATGCAAAAGCTGATGAAAGAATCCATCCAATCACCTGTTCTGTATGACTTTGTTGCTGCTGATGGTGTGCAGCACACTGTTAGAAGAATTGAAGATAACCAATTAATTGCAAAGATAAAAGAAGCATTGCGGCCACTTGTTTTGTACATTGCCGATGGGCATCATCGTGCTGCATCAGCTGTTAGAGTGGGATTGGAACGTAGAAAAAGTGGATATTCAGGGAATGAGGCATTTAATTATTTTGTTGCAACTATTTTCCCCCATTCAGAATTACAAATATTACCTTATAATCGTGTAGTTAAAGATTTTAACAATCACAACTTCAGATCATTTATGAATGAACTTGTCCAGAGTTTTTCAGTAGAAAAAACTGATAGCGGTATTGTTACAAAGCCTCATGAAATAAGAATGTATTGTGATGAGCAATGGTACGTTCTGCATTATAAAAAAGAGTTGCCTCAAAATGATGTTGACAGGCTTGATGTTGCAATTTTGCAAAATGTTATATTGGCACCTATTCTTGGTATTCAGGATCCACGAAGAGATTCCAAAATAGATTTTATTGGTGGTATTAATGCTGTTAATGATCTCATTGCCATGGTTGACAGTGGAAAATTTAAAATAGGGTTTTCTTTGTTTCCAACTTCAATTAATGAGCTTATGGCTATTTCGGATAAAGGAGGAATTATGCCTCCAAAATCAACATGGTTTGAACCTAAGCTGAGAGATGGGCTGCTTGTCCATGTTATTGGTTAAATGTTTTGGAGACGAGGGGAGTCGAACCCCTGACCTCTTGAATGCCATTCAAGCGCTCTCCCAACTGAGCTACGCCCCCAATGTGGTTAAAATATGAACATGTATGTTCTAAGTAACTAATCACAATATTTTGTCAATATTTTTTGATATGATATATAATAAATTTTATTATTACACTGGATTTATTCTTGCAAAAATGATAATCATTATGGTAGTATAATATTATATGTTACTTTGAGGATATACTATTCTGAGGTTACAGTATGGGATCTGAAATTGAAAAACTAAAAAAAGAAAATCTGAGTCTAACTGAAGAAATAGCCGAATTGCGCAAAATCATTCAGACATATGAAAATGTCTTGAAACTTAATGAGCAGGAACTATCAAACGCGTATCAGATTATTGCAATGTATGAAAACATTGTTGAATATTCCCGCTCTGAGTTAAAGCTTGCAACTGAGACAGCACAGGCACGGGAAAGTGCCTCCCAGCTTAGCAGATTGGAATTAATGCAAGCATTTGAAAAGATAAAACAGCTTGAAGAAGAAAACAAAAAGCTCAGAGCTCAAAAAGGAAATGCATAAGGTACATGTATAATCCAAAAAAGGCAACAGGTTTCAGGGTATGCTGGTAACATATGCAATAATATTTTTATTTATAATAATTCTTGTCATCTTCATTCTTTATTTTGCAAATATTTATATTTTTCCACGTAAATTAGAAGAAATTCAACAACTCATTGAATCAGGCCAGACTAAAATAGCAATACGGAAGCTTAATGATATTATAGAAAAAGATGACCGAAACCATTATGCGCATTATCTTCTGGCATTGGCTTATGAAAAAGAAAATAATATTCAATATGCTATTCTTGAATACAGACAGGTATTGAAAATATCAAAATTTGATGATAAGGTTAATGAGATAGATATTCGGAGACGTCTGGCAAGTATATACAAAGCGCGTAATGCCATTGAAGAAGCAAAAAAAGAATACCTGCTTTTAACTAAATTAGATCCTGCAAACTATGAGCCTTTTTATGAGTTAGGTGTTATATTTTTCAATGCAGGACAGTTAGAGAAAGCAGCACCCTATTTTAAAAAGAGTATAGCCAATAATAGTAAACATTCTTCAGCATATTATTATCTTGGTCAGGTTTATTACCGGATGCAAAACTATGCTGATGCTAAACAGTCATTTATAGAAGCCATTAAGATTGACCCCAATGATTATAAATCGCATTATTTTTTGGGTCTGGTGTTGCGACAGTTGGGTGATTATGAATGGGCTATTAAGGAATTTGAGACAGCTCAAAAAAGTGATGAAATAAAAGTTAAATGTTTTCTGGCAAAAGGGACTTGCTTTTTAGAGCGTGAACAACTTCCTAAAGCTGTAGTAGAGTTTGAACGGGGTTTAAAATTTGCCAAACGGGGCAGTGATACAGAATTAAATTTGCGGTATTTTTTAGCTGATGCTCAGGAAAAAATGCGTGACCTTCATTCAGCTATAGCAAATTGGGAAAAAATTGTGGCAATTAATCCAACCTTTCGTGATGTTCAGGAAAAACTTAAAGCTTATGCTGAGTTCAGGCAGGATGACCGCATTAAGGATTTTATGATTGCTGGCCTTGCACAATTTGAACATACATGCCGTAAAATGGTGGAATCAATGGGTTTGACAGTTATGGATGTTGATATAATCAGTGATACTGAAATAGAGATAATTGCAACTGATACCGAAGGGAAATGGCGAAATACACGTAGAACTAATAAAATTGTACGGATTCTTAGAACAACTGATGTGGTAAATGATAAATTATTGAGAAAGCTCCATGAAAAACTAAAAGAAAAAAATGCAACACGCGTTATTATCATAACAGCAGGAGAGTTTACGCAGAGTGCAATTGATTTTTCAAATACACGCCCCATAGAATTATACGGGAAAAATGATCTTTTACGTTTATTAAAAAAAATATAATTATATGATAAATAAAGATATCCTTATACTCAGACAAACTCCATTTTTTAAACATTTGATGGATGAGGAGTTGTCTGCATTGCTTACAATAGTAAAACCTCTGTCCATCCCTAAAGGAGGAATTATTAACTGTGATTCACATTCTTTATATATTGTCAAAAAAGGGCTTTTAGAAATTCAAAAGCATGCTGAATCTATTTATGTTACACCTTCATCCTTTTTTGGTGAATTACCTTTTTGCGAAAAAGGTTCAGGTGTTGTAAGGGCAGTAAGTGATTCAATTGTCTATGAACTAAAAGATACCGACCTGTATCAGTTTATGGGAAATAACTTCAAGGCTTTACGAGGGTATCTCAGGATAGCCGACTTTTATAGATTTTCTTTAACTGATGCAGGCAAAAAATTAAACAGAAATAAAACTCAAATTATCACTGTTTTTAGTACTGAAAAACATTGTGGTAAAACTACAGTAGCAGTAACAGCAGCCACTCTATCATCGTTTAATAAAAAAACCATTTTGATAGATGCATCCTATGATGGCATATCTGTTTTTGATATGTGTGGCAAACAATTATTGCCACCTCTATCCCAAAAAAGCCCTGATGAAGTAACTGGCCAAAAATTTATTGAGCAAAGAATTGAAAAAGTATCCGAAACATTAGACATTCTCAACGTTGCTTATGGTTCAAAGGTAAAATTAAATCCTGATATTATCAACCCACTGTTATTCTATCTTTCTTTTGAATATTCATATATTGTTATTGATTGTTCAAACAGTGATGTTGCTTTACGTGATACAATATTGTATAATACTGATATCCTGATTGAAATTATTAATAATAAATCCATATCCAAACTTCAGGCAATAAATGATTCATTATTAACTCAGGGGCAGCAGGTCATATATATTGTTAACAAACATTTTGAAAAGACTTATAAAATTGATGATTCCCATAAAGATTTTGACACCATTTCCATTGGGTCTGATGAAACAGTTTTCCATGCAATCCTGAAAGCTAAATTACAACATGATATCCTTTTCCGTGAAATTTTATCTGATAAAAAAGCCCTGGTTCTTGCATCCGGGATGTATGAAACACTGTATTATGCAGGTATTTTTGAAACATTGAGAGATTTTGACAATGTTCCTGATATAATTTATACAGCTGGAATTCCCTATGTATTATTGATTGCATTTTTTCATTCAAGCTCATTAAAGGAATATAAAAAAATACTCTTAAATTATTTTTCTGATGATAAATTGCATTCAATGCTTGATGTTTCATTTCCTGATAAATATCTATTTAAAAATGATCCTTTAAAATCCTTTTCGTCTTCAATATGTACTTTGGAGCGGCTTGAATATTACAATAGTATTCCCTATACAATTCTTTTTTCAAAAAATTCACCAAGAATGTTTACTACGGGGGATATGCGTGATATTGTTGCAGCTTCTATTGCTTTCCTGCCAATGTTTGAACCAGTGAGTATAAACAAGGATGAGTATTATTCATCATTTCCATTATATCCTGCCATGCCTGAAACGTTATTGCGTACACATATACAGCAAATATCGTTTATAAGCAACAATACCATGTTCAGTCCACTTTCATTAAAAAGTAAAGTTTTGGGGATTTTTAGAAAATTTGTTGATTTTCTTCCATATTGCTATTTATATGCTTGCGATACTGGGGCAGTTTGTAATAAAGAGTTTTCTTTACAGATACCAGAGGTGACTTCAATTAATGATCTTATTGAAAAATCATTTGATAATAAAGAAAATTTTGATGATATCATGATAAAAATAGTAGGAGGGTAAATGAGATCAAAAGCTACAAACATATTACAGTTTGGAGTTTTATTAACAGGAATTCTATATATAGCTATTGGACTCTTGTATGGATTTAGTCCAATATTGTTTGCAAATATTTTTGGAATTGAAGTTAACCCTGATTGGTATAATTTAATTAAATATGATACTTTTACCTCTCCTTTATATCATTTTTCACGAGTATTTGCATTAATGATGGCAGTGGCGGGATTAAGTATGATTCTTCCTTTGTTTGACCCTTTAAAATATCGTGGAATGATATACTATAATAGTGTTCTTTTTCCCTTAGTATCAGCACCAGTTCTTCTTGTAAATGGTCTTACCTACGATCATCACATATTAACCATATGTGGAGTATTATTGGTTGTATTATTTATCTTTGTTGGTTTTGGTTTAATAATAACCAGAAAACAGGCTAAATTGGGGCAGGAATAGTATTTCATTATAAATTGCTTGCTTTTTTCCAATTTATAATGCAAAATATTACATAAATGCAGTAATAACTTTTATAGTATAAGAACTTATTGTATTGGGGTCAGAGTGCAGCTATACATGTTTAAGATTGTTTTTATTTTACAACAGAATTAAGCCAGTATTTAATTTTATAATCAGGAGGGTATGATGAATCTTCAAACAAAGAAAATTGGCAATGTTGTTGTAGTATATTTGCAGGGGCGGTTAGATGTTCATCTTTCAGCTGATATTGAAAAAGAAATAAATAAATTAATTAAAGACGAGCCAGATGCTCATTTATTATTAAATCTTTCAGGTGTAGAATATATGAGCAGCAGTGGATTGAGAATATTTGTTTCCACTATGCGGATTTTGAAGGAGTCAAATAGAAAATTAAAGCTTTGTAACATGAATAGCGCTGTTAAAAAGATATTTGAAGTTGTTGAGCTTATGGATATGTTCGAAATATATGATACTGAAGAAGAAGCCATAGCTTCTTTTAAATAATGATTATGTTGTTTCCATTGATTAAGTCTGAGGATCCTGAAAAAAATTCTCTTATAGATTCATTATCTGGAAATACAGAAAACAACCCTTTAGCCATACCTTCGGAGATATCCGAAGGTATGAAGAATTTTGCTATTTATCAAAAATATAATTATTTTGTATGGCCTTACTGGATATCTCGATACGTTAATAAAGTTAATGAGCGAATACAATCACTCCCCTTTTTTCTTTACAATAATCATTGCCGGACATGGTATACCATTAATAGCTTTTTAAGCAGTGGGTCAATAAGAATTGACCCTTCGGGTATGCTCCATCCTGTATGGTCATCATGGTCTTTAGAGTTCTGGGTGTATGCAGATAATGCTTTAATACAATTTCATAATGATAATTATATTCAGCAGGAAATTGACAATGGTGTGGTAAAGACTTCTTATTCCCATCCAGATTTTACTTATAAACAATTAGTTTATATTACTCATACAAATATTGATGAAGCGGTTGTTGTTAATAATGTTCATTATAAAAAGAAGAATAAGGTGTATTTTATTATTGCCGTGCGGCCATATACAACTGAAAGATTATCAGGCCTGGAATCAATAGAACTTGTTAAGAATAATTTTATACGGATAAATAATGAATATCATTGTGCTTTACTGGTTAAACCTGATTTTGTCCTTACAGGAAATGAAATAGCAGGAGATATTGATTTTGGGCGTAAAGAAAGTAAGAATAAAATTACCAGCAATGCAGGTATGGCAACAATGGCATTTGTGTATGATGTAAGCAATAGAGAATTAGAAGTTCCTGTACGTGTTGCTGTTAATGAAAACTCTAAAATTACAGTTTCTAAGTTCATAATTAAATCAACAAAAAATGAGTATACCAATTATATAGATCTGAGGATGAAAGAAGGGGTTGGCATAGCAATTGGAAAGAATGTAATAAATGATTGGGTAAATTTTTGCAAATTTTCAGCACTGGTAGAAGCTGCCAATTTTGAATTAAGTTATAAAAATCAGGAACAGGATTTTACACGTTATTATTTTACAATTATGACATTGAACAGAATGGGCCACTTCCAACAGTCACTATCGATTATACATCATATTCTAAAAAATATTAATATGAAAGATGATTTTGGAAGTGCCGTATCTGCTGCATATGTATGTAATATGGTGGGTGATTATTATAGAATTGTGAAAGATTCTTCTTTTTTGCAAAATAACTATTCTGTTTGCAAACAGTACGGACAGAATATGATACAATATTGTAAAGAATTAAAGAATATCAGTAAATATATTCTGGCCGATAGCTCTGATGAAAAGAAGAGCACTAACGTACTGCATATCCCGGTAATTATTGCTGGTCTTGATAATCTAGCGTTTATGTCCCGATCATTGGGGCTCTTTAGTGATGAAAAAAAATTTTTAGCTGAAGCTAATGCACTTGAGGCTTCTGCTGTGAATGCTTTGTTCCATATATCACAGGAAACAGGTAAAGAAGAAGAAAAGCTTATAGAATGGCAACCCAAACATGGTAAGCCACTACGAAAGCAAAAGATATCGTTTAAAGAAAGCTTAGAGTTTACACATACTATCAATACTTCCAATAACAGGATTTTACAGTATACATCATTTTTATATCCTTATATGGTTCATCTTATACTGAAATACACAACACAGAAAATAATAGATACTATCATTAGTGCAGGCAAAGGTTTGCCTTTATATAATACAGTTATAAGTGGCATAGATGTTATAAGTTCTCTTAGCCTTGCAAACAGCATGCTATACGCTCATGATGCTAGAGCAGTTGATATAATCTATGCTATTATCACGCTATGTAAAAAACGCAAATTTATGCCTGATTTTCTTGATCCTGTTTCTGGTCATGCAGTGGTAAAAGAACCCATTTCAATAGTTGCAGTGTCATTATTATTCCAGGCTATTCGTAATATATGTTTTATTGACCATCCCGAACGGTTGGAATTATTCCCTGTTCCATTTGAACAGTGGTTTGGTGACTCTCAAATTGTGATAACAAATGCACCTTCACGGTTTGGTAATATTAGTTTTACTGCAACTTCAACATCCGATGAATTTGTCATTCAGTTTACTGATATTCCCCGCTTTATTCCTCAAGATATATTGATCAATCTTCCATTTAGAGCAAAAATAAAAAAAGCTGATGATTTCATAGTTAAATATGAGACAGAAAAATCATGGTGTATAAATGGATGGCCATCGGAACTAAGATTTAAACGATAATTCCGATTATAACGATAATACAATAGATAGTGATTTTAATAAATTTTAATGTGGAAAGAATCAGATGGTTACATATATCCTTATATCATTGTTCATCATAAGCGCTTTCCTTTATTACCTTGTTTATATACGTCCAAAATTTAGCCCATTATATAAGGCTCAGCAACTGGTTGAGCAGAATCAGCTTCTTGATGCAATACTTGAATATAAGAAAGCTATTGATGAATATCCAGATGATTTTGTTGTCCACTACCGGTTAGCTGACCTGTATCTGGCTGTTGGTGAAATTGATCAGGCTGTTATACATTTTGAGAAGGTACTGGAAATTGGGAAATTCAATTATGAGGTTGACCAGCTTTCGGTACAGAAGAAATTGGCTAAATCATACTATATGCGTGATGAAGTTGAAAAAGCTTTTCAGACATATATGGATATTCTTAAAAATTATCCAGCCGATATTGAATCTCTCTACCATATAGCATTTATATCACTTGGGCAGGAAGAATTTGATATAGCCCAGCGTTATTTTGACAGATTATTGAAGTTGAAAAATGATAATTATGAAATCCTTTTTGGTGCAGGTATTTGTTATTATCAAAATATGCGAATACAGGAAGCTATCGATAACTTTAAATCAGCATTGCAGATAAAACCACAATCAGAAATTGCACAGATTGCAGCAGCATTTGCATGTAATAGAAAACGAGATTATCGCCAGGCGTTAGGATATATTTCCAAAATTGCTGATACAGCACAGGATCCTGATGTGTTGTATCTGGCAAAAAGATTCCAGGCATTCATGTTGATGCGTCTTAAACGGCATGAAGAAGGGATAAAACTGTTTCAGGATTTACTTGAAATTGCGCGAAAAAATGCAAATGATGATGCGGAAATTCTGGCATTATATGATCTTGGGTATGCGTATTTAAAAAATGAACAATCTTCACTGGCGTATGAAGCGTGGAATGAACTTTACCGCAAAGACCGAAACTATCGTAATATTCAATATCTGGTAACTCAATTGCGAAAGGAGATGGAGGTTGATAAATTTATCAAAGAAGAATCAGCATCAGTTATGGAAACTATAACTGCATGGATGGATGATGCATTCCCACAAGGTTTATTGTGGGAAATGTGTGGTTTAAAAAGTACAAAAAAATATAATTTAAAAGATATCGTTGTTACTACCAGGATAAGTTATGATGATGGAAAAACAATAAGCAGTTCTGATGATATATTGGATAAATATGTTTCATTGGATACTGAGAATTTCAGAATTATTTCTAACAGACTGGTAGCAAAAATGGGTTTTAAGGTTGACCAGATTTTGCAAACATACCGTGAAGCAGATGGTGTTGATTTTTTAGCAATTAATCCTGAAACAAAGGACAAGGTTTTGGTGTGGGTCAGGCGCTGGGCAAAAACAAATGTTGGGGAAATAACATTGCGAAATTTTGCACAGGCAGTTAATGACATGAAAGCGCAGCAAGGAATCTTCATCACAACCGCAGATCTTACGCAGGCCGCTAAAGAAAGTTTAAAAAAACTCTCTAAAGTTACAGTTATTTATCCAGAAGAAATAACTAAGTTGCTACGAGGGCTTATATAATGATTTGTCCTGATAGCCGTGTGGCATTAATTTCAATTAATAAAATTGAAACCCATAATGATTATTTTAAAATTTCAAAGCCTTTGCAACAGGAATTGGTCAGGTCTGTTGTGCAATCCGGTGTAATTGAGCCTGTGCTTCTTTTAAATCAAAATGAGCGATATGTACCGGTATATGGCCATAATAGGATTGCAGCAGCACAGGAGGCAGGGATAAAAGAGATATCTGCAAGGGTTATTAATGAAATAACATTGGATGATTTTTTACAAATAGTTAGGGTAAAACTATACCATAATTTGTTGGGGACTTTAGGCAAAATTAAATGTTTATATTTACTATATGAGCACTTCAATGCTGATAAAAAATTAATAATAGACATAGCCCGGGAGCTATCGCTCCCTATTTCTTTAACCAACTTAAAAAATGTACAGGTAATAATTAATCTGCCACTAGTTATTAAGAATTATATTGATTCAAGAGCTATTGCTCCCAAGTTTGTTATGCCGTTTTTACGGTTATCTGAATCCTCAATTGACATGCTTAAAAAAATCATTACTGCATGTCAGATGCGGGTAAATTATTTTAATAACATTGTTGTTATGATAGAGGATATCTCTAGAACGGGGAAAGAAAAGATTCTGAACGATAATCTTGAATTATTGCTGATGAAAGATAATGTAACAGATGAGGATGTGTATAAATGTATATATGCAATTCGTTATCCTGAGTATACAGGATATATGAACCGGGTTGAAAATATTAAGAATAAACTGAATGCGGTTGGAATAAAAGTTGAAATACCAGCGTATTTAGAAGGGGATAGCATTAACGTTATTGTTGAGGTAAGAAAAAATAAGCCATTACATCCTTTGCTGGAAAAAGATAGTAATATATCAGGATTGATTAAGTCGATTATTGAGCTGTTATAATAATTTTTTGTAAAAGTATAAACACTGAATACATAGCGTATATCATTTATCTGAAAAAGCGTGACATTTCATCTAACACTTTCAGCCGGGTGGTTTCAAAGTCGTAAGGCGATTTATACCCAGCAGCATTTTTATGTCCACCACCTCCATTAGCAATCGCAATCTCAGCTACATCTAAATCACCTTTTGTGCGCATACTGACTTTTACCGGTCCACCAATATCCTGTTTTACAAGAACGCTGGCTACTACACCTTCAATAGTTAATGGTAAATTTATGTTAACTTCACCTTCAGAAAATGGTGCATTGCTTTCTTTTATCATATCCGGGGTTAGCTTCATAAGTATGAGTTTTCCACCAAAATGGACTTCCATGGAAGAAAGCATCAGGGCACGTAGTCTGAATACTTCAAGGGAATTGTTTTCATAAATACGCTGATATATCTCATACGGTTTTACTCCCAATGCAACCAGTTGTGCTGCTAAAACAAAGGTGACAGGCGATGTTTTTGGATATTTGAAACAACCTGTATCAAAAACTATTCCTGCATAAAGAGCCTGGGCAGATTTAAAAGATGGAATTACTCCAAAATGTTGAAGAGTATTCCCGATAATCTCTGAAGTTGATGAAGCTTCAACTTTAATAAAATTAGATTTTATCTTGTCCTGTCCACCTTCATGATGGTCAATGATGAAGACGTCTTTAATAGAATCTTTAATATGATGATATGCTTTCCCAATATTGTCAAAGTCATTGGTGTCCAGAACAAAAACTGCATAATTATGCAGGTTATCTATCTCCATATTTTCATGAAATATAAGTATTTCATTTTCAGGATCTATAAATCTGAATTTTGATGGGGTAGGGTCTGAGTTAATAATTATTGCCTGTTTACCTAATTTTAAAAGCAATTCTTTGAATGCAATTTCTGCACCCAATCCATCAGGGTCAGGGCTTTCATGAGTAGAGATAATAAACTGGTTGTAAGCATTGAGATATTTCTTTAGATTAACAAAGTAATCCATTAAATTTTCTCAGATTGAGCATATTTGCATAGTGGGTAACCCATTGATTCGCGTATTGCAATATACCGCTCAGCACAACGTCGTGCTAAATTTCTGACCCTCGCAATATATCCAACGCGCTCAGTTACTGAAATAGCCCCACGTGCATCAAGAATATTAAAAACATGCGAACATTTCAATACATAATCATATGCAGGCAGCACAACCTGAACCGGTTCATAATCCAGTATTTTCAGACATTCTTTTTCGTACAGATCAAAGAGTGTGAAATGTAAATCGATATCAGCTATATTGAAATTATAATGTGAGAATTCAAACTCACTACGGTGATGTACGTCCCGATATGTCAATGATTCGTTCCATTGTATGTCAAAAACACTTTCTACACCCTGGATATACATGCAAATACGTTCAAGGCCATAGGTTATTTCCACAGGTATTGGATCCAGTTCAATGCTGCCACACTGCTGAAAATAAGTAAACTGTGTTATTTCCATGCCATCAAGCCATACTTCCCATCCTAGCCCTGAAGCTCCAAGAGTAGGTGACTCCCAATCATCTTCAACAAAACGCACATCATGCTCTTCCAGTTTAATCCCTAAGTTGCGTAAAGAATCCAGATAGAGCTCCTGTATATTAAGTGGCGAAGGCTTCATAATTACCTGATACTGGTAATAGTGTTGCAATCTGTTAGGATTGTCACCATACCGCCCATCAGTTGGTCGTCGTGATGGTTCAACATATGCAACATTCCATGGTTCGGGCCCCAACACACGAAGAAACGTTGCAGGATTAAATGTACCAGCACCAACTTCCAGATCATACCCTTGTGCAATTATACATCCCTGTTTTGCCCAATAGCTATTAAGATTAGCAATAAGATCCTGAAAATACATGATATACTCCCTGTAGACAATAAGTGTTATTGTGTAATCTGTTGATTAGTTTTAATATACTCTTCGTATTTGGCTTTTGTCAATTCATGAAGCTGTTCAAAGTCATTTTTATTATTGAGCTTAAAATAGTCAAGACAGTCTTCATCGGCAATCTCAAATCTGAAATTTTTTGTTTCAATACTGCTGAAGACATATGCCAGGTAAACAATATAAATTAAGTCCCGATACTGTGGAGGGGCTAAATGGGGCCTGTGGTGAAACTCTATAGCTTTAACTAATGCATCGTTGAACTTCCATTTCTGGCAAATCATGCTTCCTAATGTGCTGTGGCTTACTCCTAAAGATATTTCTTCCAGCAAGGAGATATTTTCCAGTTGTTTCAGCCCAACTATATCTCGTATCTTCTGTATATCATCAGGTTTGATAGAAAGAAGCACCATAAGGCCAATATCAGCCAGCAGCGAAGCCAGATAGGCAAATTCTGAAAGCTTTTCCTTACGATATTTCATCGCAATAAATTGTGCGTAGAAAGCAGTTTTATAAGAATTAATCCATATCGTTTCGAATTTCTTGTAACGGGAATCAAGTATCTTCTGTACACCACTGGCAACAAGTAACGTATTTATACCTTTAGTTCCAATGATTTTTACTGCTTCCTCTATTGTTTCAACCCGCTTAGAAGTAATATATCCTGCTGAGTTGGCTAATTTTAATATTGCAGTCACAAGCCCCGGGTCACGCTTAATGC
This sequence comes from Spirochaetota bacterium, assembly GCA_037481795.1. GTDB lineage: Bacteria > Spirochaetota > UBA4802 > UBA4802 > UB4802 > UBA4802. The sequence continues at coordinate 81,065 of JBBFLA010000001.1, read as the reverse complement.
TATCGGCTATCGCTTTAATAGTTGATTCGGGATTTGCACATAACCGTTGTATCTCAAGTATATTTTGCGGGAATGATGGCAGCGATTCAACTTCATTGATGATTTCCTGTGCCATCTTAACCTTAAGGTCCATATTTCTGAAGCTTTCGTCAATATTGATGGAAGCGCTGGTAACCTTTCCATTGGTTGAGATTGTAAAAGCTTCAGGGGGAAAGCCTGCATTTTTCATGAGCATGAGGGCAATAATTAGTCCAAGTCCAGCACCTTCTGAGTCATCAAGAATGTCATCAAAAGCATCTGAAATATCAGAGTAGGTATATGCCTTTTTTACACGGGCATTTATTTTGTTCATTTCTTCAGTGATTATGGGAACATTATTTATTACATGTATTTTGTGAGTATCACCGGTGATAGAGAAAAAGACTCTTACAATGAAATTTGACTGCCCAAGCTGTTCAAGAAATTCAGGGTTTTCAACAAAGACATCCTCTTTGAATGTCTCCATACCTGATCGGTAATCTTCCTTTTTGTTAATATCAAGATTTTTTTGTTTAAAATAAAGCCTTTTTGCATTTGCTTTGATTGCGTTATTAACCAATTCCTTGATTATATTAATGAACATATCTTTTAAATACAGGAGATCAAGCTGGGCCAGATACACACTGAGCATTCGTATGATAATAGATTCAACTTCAGGAGTCATCAGCGAAAATTGAATATATACATCCTGGCCCATTTTAAGGGCTTCTTTGTAATTAGCTGGTTTACAAAAATATTGGGTTTTTTGTTGTATTCCTTCCAATTCCTTTCCTCTCAACGTACAATATGGTAAAACTATACATATCGACAATAATATTGCAAGAAAATTAATACATTATGTCAAGATTTTATTATATAGTTATTATCGGACAATTTATTCTTTTGAGAAATCTATTTAAAGAGCTATTAATCTGTAATGCAAAACTATTATTGACAAATTATCTTGAAGCAGAAATAATAACTGAAACATAAATAGAGGTTGGTATGGCAAAAGTATATTTTATAAACATGCATATGAGTAGTCGTGAAAATATAATCAGCAAAATTAAAAAATTATTTTTTAAATTGGAAATAAATTCAATAATCAATGAAAAAGATTTTGTGGCAATAAAGACACATTTTGGTGAATATGGCAATGTTGCCTATCTACCACCAGCGATTATACGGACTTTTGTGGACTTAGTTAACAACCTGAAAGCAAGCCCATTTATTACCGATGCCAATACATTGTATCGCGGTACCAGAAGTAATGCGATTGACCATCTAAAAAATGCTGAAATGAACGGATTTTCTTTGTTTTCATGTGGTGCGCCTGTTATCATTGCAGATGGGTTGCGTGGCAATGATTTTAAGGAAATACCTGCTACTGGCAAGTGGTATTCAAGTGTAAAGGTGGCATCCGCTATCCACGATGCTGATGCAATGATAGTAGTAAGCCATGTGAAAGGCCATGAATTGTATGGGTTTGGCGGGGCAATAAAAAATATAGCCATGGGTTGTGCGCCACCTGCAATGAAACAGTCACTGCATTCTGATTTAAAACCTAAAGTGAAACAGGCACTATGTACATCCTGTGGTGCCTGCATAAAACGATGTCCTGCATTTGCAATTTCATTTGATGAAAATAAAAAAGCGTTTATCGATAGCAACAAGTGCTTCGGATGTGGGGAATGTACTGTTATATGTATATATAATGCAATACCTGTTGTGTGGAAAACAGATGCTACTGCATTATTTGAACGCACAGCAGAGTATGTAAATGCGTTTATGCAACATAAAAAAAATAAGGTTGCATTTTTCAATTTCATTATAAATGTGTCTCCAGAATGCGATTGCTGTTACTGGAATGATACACCAATTGTGCCCAATATTGGCATACTTGCATCAACGGATCCTGTTGCTATCGACAAAGCTTCCGTTGACCTTATAAATAAGGCCATGCCACTACCAGGTTCACGTATAGCTGGCAAAGATGCATCAAAAGATAATATAACTGCTCTCTATCCAGTACAGTGGAAGTATCTTTTTGATTATGCTGCATCAATTGGGGCTGGAGATGCAGAATATGAGTTAATTGAAATTTAGATATTTTTAAACTTTTACCAAGTTTTGTAGATATGGAGTAACTGTACATGAAGAGTCCACATGATTTTCCTGCAATTAATCCTAAAAAACCTGATGGCATAAAGCCAAACGGTATTCCGTATAAAGTAATGGTGGTAGAGGATAAGGAATTCCACCGTAAGCAAATTATTCAGATACTGGAATCAGAAGGCTATGAGGTTATCGCAGCAGCTGGTAACGGAGCAGAGGCGTTGAAATTATACGACTCACTTGCAGCTGATCTTGATCTCATTACCACCGATCTGGATATGCCAAAACTTGACGGATATGCATTTATGTATGAACTTAGCCAGAAAAAACCAAAGGCAAAGATAGTGTTTATCAGTGATGAAACTACAAAAGGCGTGCTGGCTGATTTATTGAAAATGGGTGCTGCTGATTTTATATTGAAGCCAATTCAGCGTGGGACTATTCTGGAACGCGTTAAGGCAGTATTACAAAAGAAGTGATACAAATACCATCCATGTGAGGAAAGTAAAACAATGGGGGAAAACGATAAGGCATATCAGCATCTTTCTGAACAAACAAAAAAGATTAATATTGCACTGCATTATACCCATGGAGATATGGAAAAAGCCCGCCAGATGGTAGCAGGCAACTATAATGACTTGTATGCTATCAAGGTTCGTTTTGCTTCATCAACCATGTTTGGTGCGTTTTTACTGTTTTTTAACCATATATATAAAATTATATCGGGGCTTACTCTTATTTTATCACCATCGTATACATTACAGAATATTAATCCAGAGTGGGACTGGATAGTGTTTGAAAAAGAGATAGCAGAGCTGATGCAGAAAGGCAACTATGATCAGGTTCTTGCAAAGACATTTCGCGACAAGATAATAAAAAGCCTTGATATTGTCTTGTTAAATGAACTTGCCCGCAATATAGAATCAAAGAATGAAATAGCAATTGATAATCTTTTCAGAAAACTCATTCAGGAAACACTTGCATTAAAGCGCGTTGATTCGCTTGTCTTGTACCAGCCAACATCATCTCTGACTATGGAATTGCATTCAGTAACTATCTCAAAATTGAAAAGTGAAATTGTTGAAGGCGAACAGGTCAAAAAAACTGAAACTCAGCCAACAACAACTGGAGAAGCTGAATATGCACCACAGGTTGGGGTGGATGGAGTTAAACTCATTATTAAATCTGCCCTGATACTATCGCCTATAAAGGGGAAACATATCTCAAAATTATCACCAGGCGACAGAGTAATGATATCAATTATTGATAATAACCCTCAGGCAGTAAAAGTTGCACAGGCCTTAAAAGCGTATGAAAATGAAACATTTAAGCCAATACCTGCTCGCATAACGTATGTACAATATATTCCACAAAAAGGATATAAAGTATATGGTTTAATTGCCAAGGGTATTGTGGTTGATATCGATGAGGAAGAAGAAAATATTAAGGTAGCCCTTGACCCTGCATATGCTGCTACATTACAGCCACAGGAAGAAGAAACAAAACCAAATTATGTTGTAATGGCAATTCTTATCCTGTTATTTGGTATTGTCATAGGGGTGTTATATTTTCTTCTAAGTGCAGGATAATTATACAGGTCGGATGTGAATTCCACGCTCTGCAAGGTATTCCTTTGCTTGTTTGATGCTGTATTCACGGTAGTGAAAAATTGAAGCTGCTAACACTGCGTCTGCTTTTCCTATTGCAAACCCTTCATACAGATGTTCTAACGTACCAACACCACCAGAGGCTATTACCGGTATAGAGACTGTTTCAGCCACTTTTTGAGTGAGTTCTAAATCGTAACCAAGTTTGGTGCCATCGCGGTCCATACTGGTTAATAAAATTTCTCCTGCTCCCAGTTCTTCAACGTGCTTTGCCCATTGTATAGCATCAACATCAGTCCTGGTTCTTCCGCCATGGAGGTACACATTCCAGCCACCATTATTGCGCTTGGCATCGATAGCAACCACAATACATTGAGAGCCAAAACGCCTGGCACATTCGGTAATAAGCTCTGGTTGCTGTACTGCCTGCGTATTGATGGAGACCTTGTCAGCACCATTCTCTAAGATTAATCGCACATCATCAACAGTCCTGATGCCGCCACCAACGGTAAATGGTATGTTAACCGTTTCAGCAACGTCTTTGACCATTTTCAAGATTATAGCGCGCCTGTCGCTTGATGCCGTAATGTCAAGAAATACCAATTCATCGGCTCCTTCTTTGTCATAAAACATGCCGTTGTGAACGGGATCACCTGCATCCTGCAGGTTGACAAAATTTACGCCTTTAACTACACGCCCATCTTTAACGTCCAGGCAGGGGATAATTCGTTTGGCTAACATACTGTGCTATCCTGAATAATAAATTGTACAATTAAATAGTATAGATGCAGTTACGATATGTCAAATAGTTAAAACTGGTTTGACAATCACAACCCAATCTATCAAATGGAATTGTTATGTCAAAAAAAAATGAATACATGTCATTTGCTGAATTTTCACGCACGTATGTGCCTTTCATTAATGAGTACATATATACGTTTTACTCTGATAAGGAACTGTCGGCACATAATCCTGATATAAAGCTGGCATACAGCCTTCTTAAAGAATATTGTACGCGTGATGGCAAGCGTATACGACCGCTGCTGTTACTTCTGTCATACCTGGGGTATGGTGGATCTATCTCTAACATGCAATCGTTAATTTCAGTGGCAGCATCACTTGAGTTAATGCACGCATTTTTATTAATACAGGATGACATCATTGATGGAGCCATAATGCGCCGTGGCAAACCAGCATTTCATAACGTGTGCGATAGTTCTTATAATAAGTATAACAAAAATATTGGTTCATGGGTGGCTATAGTACTGGCTGATGTTCTTATGAGCAATGCAGTGGAGATGATTTCAGGATTAGACACACCTTTTATGTCTGCGTTTTTACATGAGTTTGCGGTGATATATGAACGAACAGCGCTGGGGCAGATGCTTGATATTATATGGTCTAATCCAGAACACATAGGTGATGAAGATATCCCACATACAATTGCCTCAATGAAAACGGCACATTATACCGTATCCGGACCACTCAGGCTGGGATACATACTTGCTGGTGGCAGCAACAATGATGAGTTGCAAAAATTAGAGCAAGCTGGTTATGCAACAGGCTTTGCATTTCAGATGCGTGACGATATTATTGGTATATTTGGCAGTGAGGAGGATAGCGGTAAATCAACAAGTTCGGATATTGAAGAAGGTAAATATACCGTACTGGTGCAAAAGACCTTACAGCTTTTACAAGACAATACTGTTAAAGATCAGTTTATGACCTTGTTTAAAAAGGAGCAAAAAACAAAACAGGATATACTGCTCATTAAAGAATATATAGAGAAAAGTGGTGCAACAGAACATGTCAGGCGCCTGATTTCACAGCATGTTAACAATGCAAAAGAAATCATACCACAGTTACAGTGTGACATGCTCATGAAACGTTGTTTGATAGATTTTATTGAAAGTTTGTTTAATTGAAACCTATTAATTCAATCATCAGTGTTATTGAGAGCTATCTCTGATATTGTATAAATATATTATTTTGATTATAATAATTTTCTTGCCAAAATGGATAAAATAATTTATTTTGTAAAATTGGTTGACGAATAAATTAATTATTAAGAATTGTGCTGTAAACAAAAGCTGGCAATGGAGTATAACAATGGTACCAACTACTGTAAAAAAACATCATAAAGATACATTTGAAAAAATTTCTGCCGAAAAACGTGAACGTATTATAACAATTGCCACCCAGGAATTTGCAAAGAATGGATTTAAAGGTGCTAATATTAATATCATTGCCAGAAAAGCAGGCATCAGTATTGGTTCAATGTATAATTATTTTGAAAGTAAAGAAGATCTTTTGCTTACTGTAGTCAATGAGGCGTATAAACTGCTTGAAAAAGTTTTGGGGTCAGTTAGCCTTGAAAATAAAAATTTCTATGAAAAAATAGAGGAACTGGTAAGAGCAGCACAGAAATTTGCTCGCCAATACCCTGAAATACATCAGGTTTACCTTGATATAACATCAGAAGGACTTTCGCATCTGACCCCACGTCTTTCAAAAACCATTGAATATATTACCATTGAATTTTACCGCCATGAATTAGAAGCAGCTAAACGAGAGGGTATTGTGCGACAGGATGTGGATATAAACGTTGTTTCATTGTGTATTGATAATATTCTGGTGTTGACACAATTTTCATATACTTCTGAATATTTTAAAGAACGCCTCAAACTTTTTATTGGGCAGGATGCTTTGAGTGATGATGAACGAATTGTAAAGGGAGTAATGGATTTTATTAAAAATGCTTTGATGCCAAAATAAAAAAAATATGCAACAATTAATTACTATTCATACATTGTTAAAAGGTTAAGTGCCAATGAAAAAGAAAAATGTTAATATCATTGAAGTACGTAGGAATCAGTTGACCAGAGCTGCCTATAAGGTAGTCAGTAAAAAAGGTTATTATAATTTTACTGTTCGTGATATTGCAAAAGAAGCAGGGCTGTCTACAGGTCTGGTTCATTATTATTTTAAAAACAAGGATGACCTGTTGGTATCGGTGTTGCGTGTCATGAATGAAAATTTAAGCTTCTATTTAGCAAAGGCATTGGAACAGAAACATGATCCAAAAGACAAATTAATTATTTTTATTGATGAAGCTTTTCATCTGGTTGAGCGTGAAAAGGAATATTTTCATGTATTAATAGATTTCTGGACTCAGATTAATCATAATGAACGAATGCGTAAAGCCAATATTAAGTTGTACCAAAGTTATCGTGCGGAGTGTTCCAAGATAATAAAGGAAGGTATTGAAAAAAAAATATTTAAAGATGTAGATGTGGAGTATACCGCAACAATGATAGTGGCGTTTGTACAGGGTCTTATCATACAGTATATTATTGATCCTGATGCATTTGATTATGCTGAATATAATAAAAAAATAAAAGAGCAGATAATTCAAAATCTTATACGATAGTACAGTATTTTAATCTTGATTAACCTGTGTAAGTGTGATATAATTACTACCTAAAAGGTATTATTCATTTTCTGGTTTACTGTATGTTTAAAGATATATCTGAAAACGGTGATTATCAAAAGCATTTAGAGCATGTTGTAAAGACTTTATGCCAGCCTGAATCATATAAAAAAGTATACCACCGTACCAATCATGATGTTCCCATGCCTTCCATACCTCAACTGGCAGAAATTGTTGAAGAGTGTAAGCTGGTACTGTTTCCTGGCTATTTTGGTAATTCTGAGATTACCCCACAAAACATGCAATATTATATAGGTTCAGCTATAGATAGTATTGCGCGCAAACTAACAGAGCAGATAAAACGAGGATACTGTTTCTCATGTGCTGAAGGTGAAACCATGGATTGCATTGAGTGTGAGCATCGTTCACGGAGGATAATGTTTCAGTTTTTAGATATGCTTCCAGATATTCGGCGGATGCTTGCCTTGGATGTACAGGCGGCCTATGAAGGTGACCCTGCTGCCAAAAGCCATGGGGAAACCATATTCTGCTATCCAAGCATAATGGCAATGATTAATTACAGGATTGCTCATGCCCTGTATGTTCTGGATGTGCCACTCATTCCGCGTATCATTACCGAAATGGCACATTCTGCAACCGGTATTGATATCCATCCAGGAGCTACCATTGGTGAAAAATTTTTCATAGACCATGGAACAGGTGTTGTCATAGGTGAAACCACAATTATAGGCAAAAATGTGCGCATCTATCAGGGCGTGACGTTAGGTGCAAAAAGCTTCCCGCTTGATGAAAACGGCAATCCCATTAAAGGAATACCGCGTCACCCAATAGTTGAAGATGATGTAATAATATATTCAGGGGCAACAATCTTAGGCAGAGTGACCATTGGCAGGGGGTCAGTCATAGGTGGTAATGTATGGTTAACTGAAAGTGTTCCACCAGGGACTCATGTGCTCCAGCAAAAACCAATGGAAATGATTTTTGAAAATGGCGGTGGTATATAAAACTTTGATTATGTAAATAGCAATCTTAGTTACTGATAATAAGATGCTTTTTGTTTATGATTGAATGCTTCCTATCAGCAATCCTATGTGTTCTTTCCCTTTTGACCAGTGCCAGTTATTGCGGGCATTGAAATACAGATACCATTGTTTGTTATCAACCTGTTTTAAATCAAATGCATAGACATGGCTTCGTTTATATGAACCCTCTTTGATATCAGGTTTCAACAAAGGGTTTTTCATTAACAGGGTGTAGTGTATGCCATCTTTTGATGAGTACACTACAATAGCTGAACCAGACTGGTTTATGGTATAATCCCAGTAAATACCGTTCTGCAATCCAATAAAACCATCATCCATTTTCAGGGCTTTAAACGAACCACACCCAATGTTACACCATCGATTATATTTTGATGGTTCTATGATTGGTTGAGGAAGACTTTCAAAAGGTCCTGAAGGGCTATTGGCTTTAGCAAGGCCAATATACAACGGTTCATTGAAACCGCAATCCTGAATGTGGGTTAATGCAGCGCTGTAATAAAGAAAATATGATTGCTTGTTTTTAATCAGGCATGGATTGCTGACAGATTCCCCATATTCATTGCTATGCCAGGGCAGTGTAGGTGTTAAAATTGTTTGTTCATCACTCCAGGAATATAAATCATGTGAAGAACGCATTGCAATATATGAGTACCATGTATGGGGAAGCCATGAATACCATAAGATGTACGGTTTAATCTTTTCGTAGTATAAATAGTAAGTGTTGTCTTCATAATAAAGAAAAGCACGCATAGCATTGCCAATAATGTGCTTTGGCATCTTAATATAATGAATACCATCATCTGAAACAAAATGATGGATCCCCAATAAAGAATGTGCAAATAAATGCCATTTACCATCAGGCGACTCTTGGGATGGTACAAACGTTGGGTCGGCAATTATCGGCGAAGGGAAGGGTGGGGCTATAATGGGATTGCCTTCGTATTCTTTAAACGTTAGATGCAAAAAATCTTTTATTTTCATAGTGTACTCTTTTTATATAGGCAATAGCGCTTTATAAGTAACTATCGCCACAAAAAATATATACTGTTTTCAACACTGCTTACTAATTGTACATAATATACATATAATACGTCAAGCCTTATTGTTGACATTTTAAAAATAAAGTTTTTGACTTTTTGTAGTTTATATGTTTTATGTTCTCAAACAAAGTGTGCTTTATGAAAACGATAGTTACTGTAATAATTTTGCTATATAGTACAATAACTTTAACCGCCTGTACTGGTTCAGGAGAAGTTGTACAATCACTTGAAGGTACCTGGCAGTTGACAACAACCAATAACGACACGTACACAAATTCAGTATCAACCGATAGCATTCCAATTACATTGCCAATTGTTATAAGCCTTCCCCATACACTGGAAGACAAAACCACAGGAAATACCATCACATTAGCTAAAACTGGTTATGTGTGGATTCAGAAAGAGTTTGTGCTCAATGCTGTACCTGCACATGATCTGGCACTTCAAATTGGTGAGATAATGAATGCTGATAAGGCATATTGTAATGGAGTCTTTATAGGTGCCAGTGGCCGCTTTCCGCCACATTTTAAATCAGCATGGAACCAGTTCAGACATTATACAATACCTGCTGCGATATTGCATAAAGGTAAAAACCTTTTATCTATAAAAATATACTATGATGCTGAATTCTGGATAAATGCCCCTATTGCACTGGTTACCGATAGTTCCGGTAAGGCGGCTTTTGATTTTATTAACTTTATTCGCGTACATCTGATGCAGGCAATGTTTTTTATCATGCTTACACTGGCTATCTTCTTTATTGTGATGTTTTATTTTCAAAGGGATTCGGTGGAATATCTATTCTTTGGGCTATCATGTTTGTCTGTTGCGTTTCCTCAGCTTCTGCATTTTATTGAAAATTTATATGCTGATCTACCGTATTCATCCAATACCGTGCTGAAAGTTTCGCAGCCAGGATTAATCTTTTTTCCGGCATTATTAAATCTATTTTACCGGTATCATGTAGGAAGGAATAAGCTATGGATTACTTTAATTTATCTTTTAATTCCAACAGTACTTACAGTAGTGTTGGTTTTTCAGAAGACACGCAGTGATATTTTATTTATACGAAACGTTTCCATTGTTATAGCAATTTTATTTATGATTGATTTATTTGTTTCTTCAGGCTTGCAATTAATTCAACATAAAAAGGCTGGTTTACTTATCTTTATTGGCATAGTCCCTATGGTTATATTAGGGTTACATGATGTACTTGCTTATGGTTTTAAGATAATTCCTTCTAATGTTGTGTTGTATGTATATGGCCTGCCCTTTTTATTATTTATCATTGCAATATACCTTGTAAATATTTTTATTACAGCATTACAACAGTCAAAAGAACTGAATATTCAACTGCAGCAATTATTGCAGGATACAAAAAAGTTAGCGTATCTGGAAAAAGAGCTTGAAATTGCGCGTACTATACAAAATCAGCTGCTTCCATCTAAAATTCCCCATATTAAGGGTGTGGATATAGCAATACGGTTTCAGCCGGCATTACGTATTGGTGGGGATATTTATAATGTTTTTCAGATAAAAGATGGTGTTGTTATCTTCCTTGCTGATGTGGTGGGGCATGGTATTCCGGCAGCTATGATAGCCTCCATGGTGAATATTCTTTTTAAGATGTTCCAGATGTTGTCAGTTGATCCGGGTTTGCTTTTGCGAAGCTTGAATATAAATATATGCAATATGCTACCGCAAACCTTTGTTACAGCAGCATGTTTGTATATTAATCGCTATGAAAAATTTGTGCGCATTGCACGTGCAGGCCATCCATCAATTATAATTCAGAAGGCTGATGGTAACATTAAAGAATATATTCCTCAGGGTAAAGCATTAGGATTGAAGACTGATAACACATACGAAACGTTAAATCAGGCAGTATTGCCTGGTGATAAGGTTTTAATATACACTGACGGTATAGTTGAAGCTATAGATAGTAATAAAAATATGTTTGGAATTGAACGATTACTAAAAATTGTAGAACAAACAAAAGAATTTTCATGTGCTGAATCAATTAATTCCATTTATTCTGAACTTATACACTTTGTTGGGGATACCGCTGCACTTGAAGATGATGTGACGCTTATTATGGTAAAGATTAATTAAAATATCCAGAACATAATTATTTAGAAGTTTATAAGCTCCTTGGCATCTTACCTTTATAAAAAATGTTTTGTCTTACTATGACTGTGATTTAGAATACCACTATTTGAAAAAACTGCTACATAACTTTTCCATACAATAATATTATCGTTTTGATGGGCTGCCTGAAGACGATTTTTAAGTTGTTTTTCTAAAAGTTATATTATAAAAAATCCGGTCATTTGAATATGATTGTTCAACATGTATGACAAAATTATTAGAGTGACCAAAAAATTTTGCATCAAATTGACCTTTTTAAATGGCTTCAAGAAATTTTTAGCAATGCAAAAAAATATTTTTTTATTGACAATAGAGATATATATTTTTTTATTAAAAAAAGTTAGTAAAAACTAATATTATTAGTTTAAACAAAATATGGTCAGGAACATAGTGTGTCTTTTGTTATTTATTGTATTCTTATCCCATCAAGATGCATATTCATATAGACCTTTCACAACAGAAGATGCAGGTGTTGCAAAATTGGGTGAACAAAAAATTGAGATGGGATTTATTGGGAGCAAGCAAAATGTATACTGGTACAATTATATTTCTTTTTTGTATGGGATTGGTTTGGGGAAATCTGAAATTCTTGTTGAAACACCATACTGTTTCAATGGTCAAGAAAAAGGATTAAATGGGATAATACTGGCTGCTAAAATTAACATTTTAGGAACTGATGATGATACAGGAATGCTGGCAGTTAAAGCTGGTTATGAATTACCTGATGATTGTTATGGTGCCAGTGCAATAGCAACAAAAAGATTTGGTGCATTGGTAATGCATTCACAAGTAGGCTTAAAAAGGTATTTTGGCAATACTGTTGTTTTATTTGGGTTAGGTTTTGATTATGCATTGTTGCAGCAACTTAGTATAATACTTGATAATTTTGTAGAGTATGATGTTGATACTATGTATCATAGAATTATAACGGGAATAATATTTGGTATTAATAATGAAATAGCATTGGATATTGCAGCAGGATATTGTTATGCAAACAATCATAATAATTACAAAGAATATTTTAGTGTAGCTGGAATATCCTTTGTATTTTAATAAAAAATATTAAACTTGACTTCCCACGATACATCATTTATACATCTTAGTAATTCTTTTTTAATGTTTTAGAGAGGAAATTAAAGTATGAAAAAAGTACTCAGTGTAATTGGTGTAGCTATTGTAAACATTTTTATTTTTTATAATTCATCATATACACAAACACAATTTTCAATTCAACAACTCATTGATAATGCATTGCGATCTTTTGAATTACTTAAGGCTCAACAGGTAAAAATTGATGAACTTGAGGCACTAAAAAAGTATTATACACAATGGAAAAACCCTGAAATATCTGCTTATTATGGCAATAAATCTATTGATTCCCAGAAGGGTCACGTTTCAGGTATTGCTGTTACACAACCTCTTTTTTTTCCTGGCAAGCTTTCACTTGTAGATGAAATATATCGTTACAAGAAAAATTATGAAGTACTATCATATGAAGAGATGAAATATTATATAGCAACAAGTGTTATTAATTTGAGCTATGACTATGCAATAAGCCAGCTGAGGTCTTCTCATATTAATTCAAGAATCAAACGTTTGAATTTATTAAATACATACATGACTGCCAGGCCAGTGGTTTCGCCTCAAAAGAAGGTTGAGGTGGCAATTGTAAAAAACAGGATACGAATGCTCCAATCAGAGATTCATCGGATAAAAGCTGATCAGGCTGTTACCCATGCACGATTGGCAATATATACACAATTGGATTCACCTGAATTGAAAATTAATATCAACTGGATTGAAAATCCTCCAGTGTTTAATGTGAATGATGTAATTGCAAGGGCAAAAAATGAAAGTATAATGGTAAAAAAGCAAAAAGAAATACTGATGGCTTCATTAAAAGAAATTTCACTGGCAAAAAGAAATATGTATCCTGATTTTAATATCCTATTAAATTACGATTATGAAAAAGTTTATGAAAAAGAACAGTCTATTTCAGGAGGCATCAGCATTCCTATTCCACTTTATAATCAAAATCAAAATGCTGTTGATGCCTTGCAATCAAAAGCAAAACAGGAAGAATTATACTTACAGTATATTGAAAAGATGATTGAAAGTGATATTCGTACAACAGTGGCACTATATAATTATTACCTCAATTTGTTGCCATTATTTCCCCCATCAATAGAAAGTGAATTAGAACAATCGATGTATTATGCTGATGATCAATTTCAGAAAGGAACAATAACATTGCAATCGTATTTAGAGCTTGATGTACTGGTTCATGAAACTTTTGAGAATATATATACAACCCAAAAAGAACTTGTGCGTACTATGGCAACCATAGCAACTCTTATAAATGATTATAATCTGTTAATGGAGTTAGCCAGATGATATCGACCTGGATAGAAAAAGCACTAACAGGCAGGTTTTGGGTTTTACTCATTACTATTGGTATTATCATTGTAGGATTTTATTCAATTGGGAAATTACCCATTGATGCAGTGCCTGATATTACCAATGTTTCAGTAATGGTTAACACCAAAACGGGGGCTTTAGCACCAGAAGAAGTTGAAAGAACAGTAACATTCCCTATTGAATCAGAGTTGGCAGGATTACCTGATGTACAGGATATACGTTCACTTTCTAAATATGGGTTATCACAGGTTATAGTAGTTTTTTCTGATGATACTGATATCTATTTTGCCCGACAGCTGGTAAATGAACGTATACAGTCCATACGTGATAAACTTCCGGAAGGATTATCGCCTGAGTTGGGTCCGGTTTCTACTGGCCTGGGCGAAATATTTATGTATGCAGTATTACCCAGGGCAGGGAGCAATCTTTCTAAATTATCTCAAAAAGATCAGTTAACATATCTTAGAACTGTGCAGGATTTTGTCATCAAACCAGCATTAAAAAGCGTACCAGGTGTTGCAGAAGTAGAGTCTAATGGTGGGTATAAGAAAGAAATACATATTAATGTAGATCCCGTTAAAATGCAAAATTATGGTATTACGTGTCATCATCTTGTAACAGCCCTTGAAAATATTGGCCAAAATTATGGCGGGGGTTATATTCAGGTTGAGGGCAAGCAGATTATTGTGAGAACTTATGGCAAGATAGATTCACTACAACAGATTAAAAATATACCGGTAAAATTAAATGTATATGGAGCACCTGTGCGATTGTGGCAGGTGGCAACTGTTACTGTGGGGCATCAACAGCGTTTAGGGGCGGCTACACTCAATGGTAATGAAACAGTGTTGGGTACTGTATTGATGCGTATTAATGCAAATAGCAGGGAAGTATCATTAGCGGTTGAAAAATTTATAAAGGAAATACCATTGCCAGCTGATGTAGAAATTAAAGTTTTATATACACGAAGTTTTCTTGTAAATGCAACTATTAAAACTGTTGCCCGCAATTTAACTGAGGGAGGTTTGTTGGTCATAGCAATTCTGTTTTTTATCTTAGGTAATATAAAAGCTGCATTCTTAGTTGCTCTTGCAATACCATTGTCAATGCTTTTTGCTACTGGTGGTATGGTAGCATCGGGTATTGCTGCAAGCTTGATGAGTTTAGGTGCTATAGATTTTGGCCTTATTGTTGATGGTTCGGTTGTAATGATTGAAAATATAGTGCGCCATTTTAATACTGTGAAAAATAAACCATTAACAAAAAAAGAGAAGATTGCCATAATAGGTGATGCTGCAAAAGAAGTTAGCCAGCCTGTTTTTTTAGGAGTCTTAATAATAATGCTGGTGTATGTGCCAGTGTTAAGCCTCACGGGTATTGAAGGTAAGATGTTCAAACCCATGGCCCAAACGGTATTATATGCACTTGGTGGAAGTATCATAATTGCTCTGTTTCTTATGCCTGTTCTGGCTTATTATGGTATAACCCCCAGAAAAACCGAAAAAGAGCCTTTGGTTTTCAGAGTGCTGGAAAAGGCATACAATCCTTTTTTAGTGTATTCTTTGAAACATCCTGTGAAGGTTATTATCCCAACAATGTTGATTGCGTTCATCTCTATTATTATGTTTGTACATTTGGGTTCTGATTTTATCCCCAGACTTGATGAAGGTGATATGGTTATAGGGCTTGTTCGGAATCAGACAATAAGCCTTGATTCTTCACTTGAAATTCAGAAGAAAAGTGACCAGATAATAAGCCAGTTTAAAGAGGTTAAAACTGTTTTTTCCCGTATGGGAACACCTGAATCGGCTACTGACCCAATGGGAGTTAATTTTGCTGATACATTTGTCATTTTGGAAAAAGACAAATCAAAGTGGGGATTATACAATGGCAAACGTCCAGCAAAAGTTGAGCTTTTTGAGGCAATAGCTCAAAAAATTAATGAAAATGTTCCGGGACAGGAAATATCACTTACGCAGCCAATTGAAATGCGGTTTAATGAAATACTGGAAGGCAACCGTGCAGATATTACCTTGCGAATCATTGGCCAAAATCTGGATACTTTATATGAACTATCGAATAAATCTATTCCTATTCTTGAAGAAATTGAGGGGGCTTCTACGGTTGAACTTGATCCTTTAACTGCTTTGAAAAAAAGCGAAATTATTGATGTTGTTCTGAATTATGATGCCATATCAAAATATGGTGTAAATATTAATGATGTCAATAATGCTTTTTCAATTGCAATGAGTGGTAAGCAGGTGGGTTATCTTTATGACGAAGATAAACGCTTCCCAATTTTGATAAGAATAAGCGACCTTTACCGTAACAATATTGCAAATATAGCAAAAATACCAGTTGGTCTGGCTGATGGTGGAGCAATACCTATTGCCACTGTAGCTTCAGTTCAAAGACACCAGCAGATAACAACAATAGCTCGAACACGAGCGCAGCGATATGCAGCAGTTTCAATAAATATTAAAAATAGGGATACACAAAGTTTTGTAAATGAGGCAAAGGAAAAAATAAAAGCCTTGAATATACCAAAAGGGTATCAATTACAGTGGGGAGGCCAATTTAAAAATTTAGAGTCAGCTCGTTTAAGGTTGCTCATAATAATTCCTGTAGTGTTAGTTATTATATTCGTAATATTAATAAGGACATTTAAAAGTTTAACACAGACATTACTTGTATTTAATAGCATACCCTTTGCTCTTACAGGTGGTATTATGTTGATATATATCCGTAATATTCCACTCAGTGTTTCTGCAGGAATAGGATTTATTGCACTTATTGGTATAGCAATACTCAATGGAATGGTACTTGTTAATTTTTTTAACCAGTTACGCAATCAAGGTGTAAAGTTAGAAAAAGCTGTTTATGAAGGCACATTAATCCGTTTAAAACCAGTTTTGATGACAGCCCTTGTTGCAAGTTTTGGCTTTATTCCCATGGCCTTTAATACAGGCATAGGAGCAGAAGTTCAGCGACCTCTGGCAACAGTGGTAATAGGAGGATTAATCTCTTCAACAATTCTGACATTGCTGTTGCTGCCAACATTGTATTTGTGGGTTGAGAAGCTGTTTGGTAAAGAATAAAAAGCTTGCTGTGTTGCAAAAATGACACGGTGTGGCATAAATTATAATCTTCATTGTAATACCAGAAAATAAATAACAATTGAAAACTCTCGAAATTCCAGCACTTTCACGTTTTTTCCAAAAAGAAAAAGTTGGCACAAATATTGCTAATTACTATTATTAGAAAAGCTAAGGAGCATAACCATGATGAATATACCAATTATACAGGTTTTTGTGCTTTTCTGGGTATGTGTGCTTCTCTGGGTCATTATTGAATATATTGTTTATAGAAGTCACAAAAGAGGTCATTAATGTAGCATATCCGGCAGGATACAATCCGTTTATTCATAACAATCAATCCCAGTTTTTTTATTTCACTGCAGTTTTTATAGCTGCAGTTTTTTTTTGTGCGATAGTTACTAATAATGATAGACATTGCTAAAAGATTAAATTATAAGTATTAAGTCAATAGTTGCAGTTACATAAGTACCATAACACCTGCAGTTAATGGTAAAAAATTCTGGTGATGACAAATGGATTAAAGCATAGTAGTATAAACGGTTGGCTAATTGCTCTTGTGTTAGATTGTAACAAAGCCGAAATTAAAAAGCAGGTGGTCCGGTCAATACATTTTAGTTTCATGGGAGAACGTATGAAAAAGCTACTACCAATACTGATAGTATTATGTACAACAATAGCATATCCACAAGCCTATCTTTATGAACTATCGGACAACATTGAAACGTATAAAAATAAGCAAATAACAATGATATTAAAGCTAAAACGGTATGATACAGTATTTCAGGTTATAACGTTTTATGATAACAAAAATCATGATATTACATTTGACTGCCTTTCATTGGTTAAACAGCCCTGGTTTATACAACAAAGATTAAATCTTCATCCTGGAATGGCATATAGGGTTACATTTACCGTAAAAGGTGTGGGAAATCTTAAAGAGGTAATTGCTGATCTTGATTATTTTGAGCCGGCTATATTACAAAAACTTCCTTAAAAATGCAATAAAAAACGAAAGGCAAGATAGCTGGGCGGCTATCCTGCCTTCCCCTAAATGGGTAAACGTATGCGCAGTGCCTTGAGCACAAAAAGTAATGATCGGGAGGGATTTACTTATGTGCTCCTGTCAGTTCTTATTGTCGGAAGAAAAGCTTATTGACTTTAGAAAAAAATTATAAAATAAACTTAAAAAAACTTCTTGACAGCTAATATCAAAAAAGAGTATTTTATAATTAATAGCATATAAAAGGTTTGCTTTTCAATACTCAACAAAAATATTATAAGAAAGGAGTATTTATATGAAAAAAATGTCTTTAGTTTTTGCAGTAATAATGGTAATGGCGATGGTTGCTTGCAGCAGCACTCCGGAAGTTCAGCAGCCTGCAGGTGATCCAAATATTGCTTTAGTAAATGCACAGAATAAGCAGCTTGAAAAAATACCTGTAACCGGCTTTGCCTATAAAAGTGCAGTTGTACCAAAACAGGATTGGGACAAATGGGCTACTATGGCTGCTCCTGTTGTAAAAGAAGTATTGAATAAATTGCCCGAAGGCTATGTATTGCAGGTAACCGGCCACACCGATGGTTCAGGGCCTGAAGAACCAGTTGGCAACAAACCTGGTAACATTAAAATATCCACTGAAAGAGCAAAAGCTGTATATAATGCTCTCAAAGCTAAAGGAATTGATTCGCCAAAAATGACCTACAAAGGCGTTGGTTCATCTGAGCTTCTGCCAGGTGTAGATCCCAGGGATGCTGCAAACCGACGCGTTACTTTCAAAGTTGTTCCAAAGAAGTAAAGCAGAAAATATTTAATGTTGATATTGATGCATACGTGTAGAGCCAGTTTTATAACTGGCTCTACGTTATTGTAATAAAGGTTTACCTGGTATGCATGGTGTAGTATCTAAAGTAATGGGGCTTTATTATACCGTATATCATGATTCAACATATACAAACTGCGTACTGAGAGGTAAATTACGTCAAAAGTTTGAATCTGATAATGAAAAGTTTTCCAATCCGGTTGCTGTTGGCGATGAGGTTGAAATAACGGTAGCTGATGACGGTACGGGTGTTATTGAGGACATAGTTCCCAGAAAAAATTATTTTTCACGCAAAGAAAAAGGTAAACACAGAAAAATAGATATCATTGCAGCAAATTGTGATTGTGTTGTAGTCATGCAGTCATTTGCTTTACCAAAGCTAAATTTGCGATTTGCTGATAGGATAGCAGTCAGGTGTGGACAGCAACATATTCCTCTTATTCTATGTGTTAATAAGTATGACTTAGCTTTAAAGAAAGATATTGAATACATACACAATTATTACAAAAATACTGATATCTGTATCATAATGACCAGTGCTAAAACGGGATACAATATTGACAGGTTTAAAAACCTCTTATACAACAAAACTTCAGTTTTTATTGGCTATTCAGGAGTTGGCAAAACAAGCATATTAAATACCATCTATCCACATCTGGATCTTAAGGTAGGTGAGGTTTCGGCAAGCACTGGTAAAGGTAAACACACTACCACCAATGTTTCCATGATTATTGTGGAAGAGCACACGCGAATTATTGACACTCCTGGCCTTCGTGAATTTGGAATTATGGATATTGCGCCTCATCTGGTGAGTAAATATTTTTATGAATTTGAAAAATATGCAACCAGGTGCGCATTTAAGCCATGCACCCATGATCACGAACCGGATTGCGAAGTGAAGCGATTAGTGCAAAAGGGTATAATATATGAAGAACGGTATATTTCATATATTAATATTCTCTATTCATTGAAAGATTATTATGCAACGATGTACTCATGATAACTTTACAACATGTTAAATTAACATTTAATCATCATGCTGTGTTACAGGATGTGAGCCTTTCTGTACCGCAGGGCTTAACCTATGTTATTCTTGGAAAAAATGGCAGTGGCAAGACAGTACTGTTAAAAACAATTGCAGGGCTATTTCCTCATTTTACAGGAACTATCGCGTTAGCTGGTATTCCGTTACAGGAATACCGTGCAATTTCTATTGAAGAAAAAATTAAACGCAATATAACCATGGCGTATGTGTTCCAGAAAGGTGGGCTTTTTGATTCCATGAATGTGTTTGATAATGTTGCTTTTGGATTGCGACGGCGTGGTGAAAATGAGGCAATAGTTTTTGAAAAAGTAATGGAAGCTCTGGAATGGGTGGGATTGTCAGGATCAGAACAAAAACTACCATCCCAGTTAAGTGGTGGTATGCAAAAAAGAGTTGGGCTTGCACGTGCATTATGCCTTTCCCCATCAATCATTCTGTATGATGATCCCACTGCAGGGCTGGATCCGGTGCTTGCTGATTCAATTTCTGATCTTATTGTGGCAACTCAGGAAAAATACAGGATGACCTCTTTACTGGTAACGCAGGATTTAGCTGTTGCCCGTAAAACCGCTCATCAGGTTGGGCTGTTATTTAATGGCAAGATTGTTGTTGATATGGAATCTCAAGAGTTTTTTTCAAAGAATAATCCGTATGCAAAGCAGTTTATTGATGGGGATAGCGAAGGACCAATTGATAGTATATAAAAAAATTTAATACTACTTTAAATAATATATTAATTAAAATATATTTGACACTGTATTATTATGTTGGTAAAATGATATAAATATTTTTCATTCAATTAACCATATCAAAAGCTATGGTTTTTATTTTTTATGAGGGTTTATAAGCTATGCAAACACAACGAGAAAAATCTAAGTTAGACTGGCAAAATCTACCATTTGGATACATAAAGACAGATTATAATATCAGATATTTTTATAAAGATGGGAAATGGTCTGAAGGAGAGCTTTCAACCCAGGAAACAATACCCATTCATATAGCTGCACCAGGTCTTCATTATGGGCAGCAAGCTTTTGAGGGACTTAAAGTCTTTGAAACTGTGGATGGGCGTATTGTAGCATTCAGACCCGATGAGAATGCAAAACGAATGCAGCGCAGTTGTGAAAGGATTTTTATCCCTGAAGTGCCTGTTGATATGTTCATTGAAGCTGTGGATAAAGTAGTTGCAGCAAATGCAAAATTTGTACCACCATTTGGTACAGGTGCAAGCCTGTATGTTAGGCCTGTTATATATGGTGCTGGTGCAAGAGTTGGGTTGGGACCGGCGGATGAATATGTGTTTATTGTGTTTGTAACTCCTGTTGGACCTTACTATAAAGGTGGTTTTAAGCCGGTTAAGGCTCTTGTTGTTGAACAATACGATAGGGCAGCTCCCAATGGTGTGGGTGACTGCAAGGTTGGTGGTAATTATGCTGCTGGATTACGTGGTGGGGAATATGCCAAAAAGAAAGGTTTCCCTATACCGCTATATCTGGATCCAAAAGAAAAGAAATATGTTGATGAATTTGGGACGTCTAATTTTATAGCTATCAAGGGCAATACCTATTTAACCCCCGAATCAAATTCTATTTTGGCCAGCATAACTAACAAAAGCCTTATGGATATAGCCACACTTTTGGGTATGAATGTTGAAAAACGCCCAATAGCAATAGATGAAGTTGAGCATTTTGATGAAGTTGGCGCTGTTGGTACTGCAGCGGTTATTACACCAGTATGCAGCATTCACTATCGTGACAGAGTATTTACATTTTGTGATGAGGAAAAAGCAGGGCCTACTATTACTAAACTGTATGAGTATCTTACAAAATTGCAGACAGGTGAAATAAAAGATACATTTGGCTGGTTGCATGAAATAAAAGTAAAATAGATTACAGCAAAATCAGGTAAATAATTTTGTATGGCACATCTGGGGATTCGGTAGTTACAACGACACACCCATTTGTAAAAGCTTATGATAATTGTAAGATGCTGTTAAATTGTATAATTGAACGCTATCTGATTTAGAAAAGCAGCGTTTAAAACAGTTGCCCTTATTTTTACCAAAAGTCGGATAATCCTGCCCACAATTGTTGAATTAATAATCATGCGTGCTATAGTCTGTAGTAGAAATAAATTACAATGGAATTATTTTTATGTTAAGCAAACAGCAATATTCCCTATTGCTTGATATTTTTAAAACAGCTCAGAACGCAAAAAATAGTGATGCATTTTTATCAGATGTTGTGGATCTGCTGCATCATGATATGAAACCAATAGCTGTTTCAGTCTATACACTGGTTGGGGACGAACGGCTGGTACTGCACCATGAAGCAGGCAAAAACTTTGATGAACTGGTAGTGAAAATTTATAATTTTTCACTGATTGTGCGCAAAGCAATTAAAAAGAAAAGTGTTTTGTTTTTGCCCACAGCCAAACCTTTCCAACACGATGAAACCGATATTTCAGTAGTAATTATTCCTCTATTGCATGCAGATATTGTTGTTGGCATGGTATGTCTGGTTTTTCCCTTAGAGGAACTACAATATTTGCAGAACAATGCACCGTTTTTCACACTCATTGGTAAAATTACAGGCACCATACGGTATTATCAGACAGGACTTAAGGTCAGCAAATCTGATACTGCTGAAGAAGAATTTGAAAAAACTATTAACAGCTTACGGGTGCTTGCTCAGGGTGTAGCACATGAATTTAACAATATTCTGGCGGTTATAAAAGGGTATGCTGAGCTTTTGCTGATGAATGAAGCTGTTGATGAATCAGTCAAGGAAGCAGTATCCATTATTGACAGGCAAACTACCAGAGGTTCATCTCTCATTGACAGGCTTAGTGTATTCGTCACGGGTAAAGATATCTCATTTGAATACTGTTCTCTTAATGATTTGATTAAAGAGATAGTTGATTTGCAAAGGTTTACGTTAGAAAAGGAATCCATTGAGTGTAAATTAAAATTAGGCAAGGTTCCCGAAATATTTGTAGACTCACGCCAAATAAAAGAGGTGCTTTTAAACCTAATTTCACATGCTCGTTCGGCAATAAAGCCCAATAAAAAGGGGTCTATCACCATTGAAACATCTTTTAACCGCGATGCAGTGATGCTTAAACTGCTTAATAATGGTGTTCCCGTAAACTGGGAAAATGGTGAGGAACAGAAAGCAAAAGGCAGTAATGGTGTGGATAGTGTGGGCAATGGCATTAATTTAGCAATTGCGTATGGCATAATGCAAAGCCATGGTGGTGATATGACACTATGCCATGACCCCGCAAGATGTAATGAAGTAACACTCTATTTTAAGCGTTTTAATCCTGTGTTTGATACAGTTGAAAAAAAAGAAGAAAAAGAGATGCTGTATTTAGGTGAAGTGAAAATTTTAATAGTGGATGATGAAGAGCCAATACGCCAGTTTTTGTCTTCTGCTTTTGAACGGATGGGCTATCAGGTGTTAACAACTGATAATGGACAGGAAGCCATTGATATATGCACATTTGAAGATATTGATATTGTGTTTTTAGATTATCTAATGCCCGGACATAAAGGCGATGCTGTTTTCAAGTCAATACATGAAGTTAGCCCTCAAACGGATGTTGTATTTATCACAGGGGTAGATTCAATACCTGATATTGATAAGCTATTAATGATGGGACTGGAAGGCGTTCTTAGAAAACCCTTCAAAATAGAAACAATCATCAAATTAACCAATGAAATAATGGCACGAAGATACAATACATTACAGGATTAATACTTATTCTGATTTTATTACCCGTTCAGCCTGAAGAGCTAAATATTTTACCAGGGTTGGTTCATCAATAAATCCTAAATTCATAAGTATTATACCAATAAGTCCACCTTCCTTTTTCTGGATGGACAAAGCTTGATTCAATTGGTCCTGTGTTATAACTCCATCTTCAACTAACAGCTCACCTAACAATGGCTTAGCCATAATGCCTCCTTGCAAAATAATGATTAATAATTATATAAGCAAATCTGATATTTGTCCAGTATTATTATAATAATCGTTTTACTGCATCTTTCCACAAAGCAATTTCACGTTTACGGGCAGTCTCATTCATGGATGGATTAAATCGTTTTGCTATCTTGTTGAATTTTGCAACCTCATCAATGGTATTATATACTTTTTCAGTTATACCAGCTAAATATGCTGCACCCAATGCTGTTGATTCAGTTACTTCTGGCAGCAGAACTGGTATACCCAATATATCAGCTTGATATTGCATTAAAAATGTATCACGTGTTGCTCCGCCATCAACTCTGAGCTCATGGATGTTCTTGCCCGAGTCATTTTGCATTGCTTCCAAAACTTCGTATGATTGCAATGCAATAGATTTTACTGCAGCTCGCACAATCTGTTCAGGCGTTGTATCACGTGTAAGTCCAAAAATAGCGCCACGTGCATCCATCTTCCAGTATGGTGCACCCAGCCCAACAAATGCCGGCACTACCACAACTTCATCCTCTTTTTTAACCGAAAGCGCTACTTTTTCAGCATCAGAACTTTTTTCAATAAATTTCATGTAGTCACGAAGCCACTGTACTACAGCCCCACCAATAAATACTGATCCCTCAAATGCATACACGGGTTGGCCTTTATTATCGCATGTCAGCGTGGTAAGCAGTCCATGCTTTGAAAGCATCCATTCATTCCCCATGTTGAGCAGCATAAAACAACCGGTACCATACGTATTTTTTGAAGTTCCTTCAAAAACACAGTTCTGTCCCACCATTGCTGCCTGCTGGTCGCCAGCAATACCACCAATCGTTATGCCATCAGGTAGTCCCGATACGCCACTTGTTTCGCCAAAATATGATGCTGATTCTCTCACTTCAGGTAGTATGGTGCGCGGTATATCCAGTATTTCTAAGATATCCAGATCCCATATTTTTTCTTTTATATTAAACATGAGGGTACGTGAGGCGTTGGTGTAATCTGTTTTATGAGATTTGCCGCCAGTTAATTTCCACAAAATCCAGGTGTCGATAGTCCCAAATAATAGCTTACCGCTTTTAGCTAAATCGCGGGCACCAGGCACATTATCAAGCAACCATTTAACCTTTGTACCCGAAAAATATGCATCAATCACAAGGCCAGTCTTTTCACGGAATAATTGTTCGTGGCCAGCTTCTTTCAGTTGATTGCATATATCAGTTGTTCTACGGCATTGCCACACAATGGCGTGGTAAATTGGTTTACCGGTTTCTTCATTCCATAGAACTGAAGTTTCTCGCTGGTTGGTAATACCAATTGCTATGGCATCCTTTGGATCCAGATTTCCTTTTTGTATAGCTTCAGGTAGCAGTTTTACAACTGATTCCCAGATTTCATTAGCATCGTGTTCAACCCAGCCAGGTTTTGGGAAATACTGTGTAAACTCTGCATAGCTGCTTGAAATTGGCAATCCATGTTCATCAAAACAGAATACGCGGTTACCGGTAGTACCTAAATCAATAGCAATGAGGAACTTTTTACCCATAATACAACCCCTTCATTATTTTTATGTGCGATAGTTACTGTACATTAAAAACAAATAATTAATTAAAAGCAATACGGTAAAATATGTTTAAGGCTTTACAGTGAAGTATTTAGATATTCAATATCGTTGAACGCTTATCCTACTGTTTTAAATAAAAATTTGTCAATTAAATTTTGAGAAAGAAAATGAGCTATATATAAAAATATCTTGCAAAGGTATGGCTTTTTTGAAACACTGTTTAGCGATTATTGCGTTTTTAAAAATTGTGGAAAAAGCACTGTTGCGGAATCAGGAATTCTTATAGTAGTTAAGAATATTAATTCTATTTTACGGGAATATTTATTTTTATGGATTTATTTGAAAAGAAGTATCTGAATAAATTGCAAAATAATGTGCCAATTTTTATTGCAGAAATTGGACTTAACCATAATGGTAAATTAGATGAAGCCATTGCCTTAATTCAAAAAGCAGCACAAGCAGGTGCTGATTTAGTTAAGTTTCAAATATTTAATGCAGAAAAATTTTATTCAGTGTATACAAAATCCCTCATTAACCATAAAAAGCCAGAATATGATGATAGCACCATACAGTTTTTTAAAAAGTTTGAACTTTCATTTAACGATTACAAAACCCTGCAACAGGTTGCTTGTGAAAATGGAGTTGTATTTTTTGCATCATGTTTTGATGATGATTCTTTTACAATGATGGAAAGCCTTAATGTGCCATTGTATAAAATAGCTTCATCAGAGATTACCAATGTGCCATTATTAAAGAACATTGCATCCACTCATAAGCATGTGATTGTTTCCACTGGCATTTCATTGCAGCATGAGATAGCTCATGCAATACACCTTTTGCAAAAAGAACAGTGTCATGTTGTGCTGTTGCATTGTGTATCACTGTATCCAGTACCGCATAGTGCAATTAATCTGTTGCGAATCAAAAGTTTACAACATTTGTATGGTGTGCCAGTTGGATTTTCAGATCATGCAAATGATAATCGTGCTTCTATGATGGCTGTTGCATTGGGTGCACGGGTATTTGAAAGGCATTTCAAATTATCACACAACCATGATTGTGCAGATAAGGATGTATCGCTTACACCTGAAGAATTTGCAGCCTACATTCACGATATTAATACAGCACAGGCAATGCTTGGTGATGGGTCAATCGATTACAAGGAAGATGAAGCAGCCGTTGCGCAATCAGCACGGCGAAGCATTTTTGCAGCACGGGATATACCAGCAGGGACAAAGATTAACTACGGTGATATCATTATAAAGCGACCGGGCGTGGGCCTATCGCCGCTACATCTTGATGCCATTATAGGGAAAAAAGTTAAACATACAATACAAAAAGACATGCCCGTATGTGAAGGCGATGTTGAATGAGGAATATTTTCCAGAGCTTTTTGCAATGGCATTTACAATTAATAAACCAAAAATCAAGCGTGGTATATTTGTTTTTAAGCCATAGAAGAGTCAAATGAATTAATATTGAAATATCAGCGTGAAGCTGTTAAAATTTTATACTTGTGTTATTGTTAAACTATAAAATTGTTGAATAAAATGAGTTATAAAGAAACATTGTGTTGTGATTGTTTTCTATACTACTATAAACCTGCAAGGTGAGGGAATCACAGAATGAAAAAGATAGTCATTGTATTTCTTTTTTTTATGTTAGTCCATCCCGTATATGCATTAACCGTAAATAATATTTTCAATGGAAAGCAGCGTTTAATTTTAAATTCTGCTACTGACATATTACAGGCTTCATTGGGATATGATGAAATAAGGGAGATAGTGTACATAACTTTCTGGAGCAATCAGCCAGCTGATGCCAAAAAAACAGATACATTCATTATGTATATTTCCCTGCAATATAAAACTAACCCTAATGATGTTATTTTTATTTATGAGCGGTTGTTGCTATCAGTGTAC
The DNA here is from genome assembly GCA_037481795.1 of Spirochaetota bacterium. Taxonomy (GTDB): domain Bacteria; phylum Spirochaetota; class UBA4802; order UBA4802; family UB4802; genus UBA4802. Next base: position 53,814 of record JBBFLA010000001.1, on the reverse strand, counting down.
ATGATTGAATACATGGCTGATCTTGCTAAGGCAAGAAAGAAATGGAAGTTCTATTACTACTATTCCGACACGTTGTTACCGGATACCAGACGGTTTTGTGATAGTTTAAAACAGGCCATTATCAAAGCAGATCCTTCTGTTGCAGAAAAAATAGATAATCGAAATGAAAGAATAAAAAGCTATGCAATTGATATTGTTAAATATAAAGAAGCTTTGTACGGAGGAGGGTTTTAAAAAAATAGCCCCAAGAGGGGCCAAAAATCTTGTTATAGGCTGCATTAGCACTCTTTTATTATGAGTGCTAACAATAATATACATAAAATTCATTATATCGTCAAGTATTTTGGTATATTTTTTAGAGTATTTTGGTGTCAGGATTATACCCTAACTGAACTGATAACTGAAGTGAAGTGTCTTTTACAGCATGAATAATGTCCTGTTTGTGTTTCAGTATAAAATCAGCATTACCGGTAATGGCAAAAGCTGCAATAATACCACTATAGTTAAAGATAGGACCGCCAATCCCTGCCAAACCTATCACTGATTCCTGATTATCAAAACTAAAACCAGCCTGGCGCACCTTTTTTATTTCTTTCAAAAAGTCTTCCTTTGAGGTAATTGAATTGGGGGTCAGCATCTGGAAGGTATAATCTTTTAGAATTTCTTCTAATCGTTGTTTTTCAATGTAGGCACAGAGTAACTTGCCTATACAGGTGGTATGTGTGGGAATAACTGAACCAGCCTGAGGATAAGACATAAACCTGTTTTCAGGCTCAACACGGAGTACTATAACAACTTTATCGCCTACAAGCATGCCAATATTGACCGGTTGTCTGAATTGAAAGCATAGACGTTCAGCCCATACCCTGGCAATGCTTACCAGGTCAAGGTTAGTGGCATATTTCATACCTAACTGGAATACATACGGACCAAGCCGGTATTTACCAGTTTCATGATCTTTTTCCAGATAGCCTAAATGACAGAGCGTTTGAACTATTCCCTGTACGGTGGTTTTGGGAAGTACTAATTGTCTGGCAAAATCACTTATGCCAAGTGGTTTTTTATCATTAATAAACAGCGATAAAATAGCATGTGCCCGTTCAATTGATTGAATGCGTTTGATCTTTTTTGTTTTCATAATTGTCATACTATATAACAAAAAGTAATTGACAGTTTACATATTCAAATTTATATTGAATATAATATCGTACAATGTACGATATTGTCGTACATTGTCAACTACTTTTTCAGGAGTGGAGAATGGATATACTGAAAAAATTTGAGATTGGTGATCCGTATGAGTATGTTGCTAATTTAAAAAAGGCAACAGGCAAAAGGGTGCTTGCATATATGTGTTCATACACACCCGAAGAGATTATCTACGCCGCAGGTATTCATCCATTCAGGATATTTGGGCAGGTTGAAGCTATCTCTAAGGCGGATGCACATCTGCAAGTCTACAGCTGTTCACTGGTGCGTGGTGCGCTGGAGGATGCACTGCAGGGCAGGCTGTCATTTGTGGATGGTGCTGTTTTTCCGCACACCTGTGATTCCATTCAGCGGCTTTCCGATATATGGCGCCTGAATGCTGGTATGAAGCATCATTTTGATGTGGTATGGGCGGTTAAGCTTCATACTGATAGTGCACGCAAATACATGTATGATGTGCTGGTGCGCTTTGCCAGGGAACTGGAACAAAGCTTTGGGATAACACTATCTGACGATAAGTTACAAAAAGCTATTGCTACCTATAATGAAATCCGCTCACTTTTAAAAACTATCTGGCAACTTAAAAGTGATAACAAAAGTGCTTTATCGGGTAGCCAGATGAATGCGGTCATTAAGGCAGCAATGATACTGGATCGTGACCAGGTAGTGGCAAATTTAAAGGAATTGATCCCATCCATTCAACTATCGCCGCAAACTGAAAAACGAAAACGCATAATGCTTATTGGCGGTATTTGCAATCATCCCGGTATTTATGATTATATTGAAGCTTCAGGCGGTGTAGTAGTATGGGATGATTTGTGTACAGGCTCACGGTATTTTGAGGGGGCGATAGCAACTGATAAGGAGCCATTGCGGGCAATAGCCGACAGATACTATGAAAGAAATATCTGCCCGGCAAAACACCGTGATTATTATACCCGTGCTGAAACAATTAAAACAATGATTAAGACGCATAATGTGCAGGGTGCAATATTCCTGTACCTCAAGTTTTGCGATCCTCATTCGTTTGACTATCCTTACCTGAAAGAAGCTCTGGATGAGGTTGGTGTTCCTTCCATATTGCTGGAATTAGAACAGCAACTTCCATCGGAAGGGCAGATGAAAACACGACTTGAAGCATTTATTGATATGATTTAACTTTTAACGAGGTGAACCTATGGCAGAACCACAGGAAAAAAAGGACAACAAAATAAAATCCGTTAAACGGATGAAAGAGATAATGACCAATTACTATATAGAGGCAAAAACTGCAGCACAGAACAATAAAAAGGTGGCCTGGATCACCAGTGGTGGACCGGTGGAGCCTCTTTTAGTTATGGATGTTATTCCCGTGTATCCAGAAAATCATGGAGCAATGGTTGGTGCATCAAAGATGGGTGTGGGGCTTTGCGAAAAAGCAGAGGAAATGGGCTACTGCCGCGACCTGTGCTCATATGCACGCTCGGACATTGCTGCTGCGCCTATCAATGGTGGGCCTATTGGTGGATTACCAAAGCCTGATTTTTTAGTATGCTGCAACAACATCTGTGGCACAGTACTCAAATGGTATGAGGTGCAGGCGAGGTATTTTAATGTGCCATTGTTTATCTTTGATACACCGTTTTGTCACAGTGAAATGACGCAGGAAGCAAAGGATTATGTAGGTGCACAGATACTTGAATATATTGCATTTTTAGAGGAGCATTGCGGCAAAAAATTTGATTATGATAAAGCTATTGAGGTGGGCAAACTTTCAATTGCAGGTCAAAGATTGTGGCAGGCGGTACTTGATACTGCCATGCATAAGCCCGCACCAATGAGTGCTTTTGATGCATTTTTCCATTTGGCACTTATTGTTACGTTGCGTGGTACCCAGATTGTGGTGGATTATTATACTGAATTGCTTAATGAGATGAAGGAGCGTATAGCAAACGGTATCAGTGCAATTCCCAATGAACAGTATCGCCTGTTGTGGGATAACCTCCCTGTGTGGTATAAAACAAAGTGGCTTTCCGATACATTTGCTGCACATAACGCATGTCTTGTGGCTGATACCTATACTACAGCATGGTGCAGACAATTAGATTATTTAGATGAGAATGACTTTTTGAAGAGTATGGTAGAAGGGTATACTGCCATATATTTAAATATATCAGTGGATCAGATGGCAAAAGCTGTAATAGGTATGATAGACAAATACGATGTTGATGGGCTTGTAATGCATTCAAACCGAAGTTGCAAACCATATTCACTGGGGCAGTATGATATTCAGAGGATTGTGCAGAAGGAGCGAGGGATTCCATCGCTTATAATTGAAGCAGATATGGTGGATGAGCGCAATTTTAGCGAAGCGCAGGTGTTAACCCGCATTGAAGCCTTTATGGAAATTATTAAAAGTAAAAAATAATATATTTTGGAGGCCTTATATGTACGAAACAAAGCCATGGCTTAAATACTATGGAGAAGTTCCACATTCACTGGATTACCCTAAGGTAACCATGTATGAAGCGCTGTTGCGTACGGTTGAGCGAAAACCCAATGCTATTGCCTGGGACTTTATGGGGTATACAGCCACGTACAAGGAATTTGCACAACTCATTGATAGGTGTGCTGAAGGGTTGTATGCATTAGGGCTTAAAGAGGGTGATACCATAACTATCTCAATGCCGACAACTCCACAGGGGATAATATGCTTTTATGCGGTAAATAAAATTGGGGCTGTAGCCAGTATGATTCATCCACTATCGCCCCCTAAAGAAATTGAGTTTTATCTTACTATAAGCAACAGTACATTTGCTCTTACCATTGATGCCTTTTATGGTGCGTTTAAGGAAGTGATGGATAGAACTCCCTGTAAAACCTTAATTCTTACTAAAATCTCTGATTTTCTGCCGGGGCTTAAAGCATTGGGGTTTTATCTTACCAAAGGGAGGAAAATTCCAAAAGTGCCCAAAGATCCGCGAGTGGTATGGTGGGATGACGTGATGAAAAAGACAAGCTCTGTTCCCAAATCCAACATGAAAACTGATGATATGGCAGTCATTTTATATAGTGGCGGTACTACAGGCATGCCCAAAGGCATTATGCTTTCAAATATGAATTTTATCAGTGAAGGCATGCAGGTTGCTTCATGGGGGAAAATGTCCGAAGATGATTCAATACTGGCAATATTACCAATATTCCATGGATTTGGACTGGGTGTTTGCACCAATGCATTTTTTATGGGTGGTGGAAAAAGTATATTAGTACCCCAATTTGATCCGGTTATTGTTGCAAAACTTATTAAACAAAAGAAACCTAATTTTCTTATTGGGGTTCCAACGTTATTTGAGGCTTTGAGTAAAAATAAGGTATTTTGTTCTGCAGATTTGTCATGTATAAAGGCAGCTTTTAGTGGTGCGGATACTCTGCCGCGTGTAGTGAAAGAGGAATTTGAAAGAGTAGTGGCACGGCAGGGCGGTAATGTAAAATTGCGTGAAGGGTATGGGCTTACCGAAGCAGTAACAGCAATTATGGCAATGCCAATGAATGAATATCGCGAAGGTAGTATTGGAGTTCCTTTCCCTGATATGCTGGCAAAGATTGTTAAACAGGGCACAACTGAGGAAGCCCCATGTGGACAGGAAGGTGAAATATGTGTTTCCGGGCCTGCAGTAATGCTTGGCTACCTTAATCAGCCGGAAGAGACCGCAAAAACGTTGCGTAAGCATGATGATGGGCTGGTGTGGTTACATACTGGTGATATAGGGTCAATGGATGAGGATGGATTTTTCTATTTCAAATTGCGCTTGAAAAGAATGATTAAATCTTCTGGATTTAATGTATACCCATCTCAGGTTGAAGATGTATTGCGGAAACATCCAGCAGTTGACCAGGCCTGTGTCATAGGTGTACCGGATAAGGCACAGGTAGAAAGGGTAAAAGCTTTTATTGTATTAAAACCGGAATATAAGGATAAAGCAGGTAATGCATTGGCAGAAGAATTAATTGGACATTGCAGGGAACATCTGATAAAATGGAGTTGCCCACGGGAAATTGAGTTTAGAGATGAATTGCCAAAAACAAAAGTTGGCAAAATTGCCTTTAATGTACTGGAAGAAGAGGAAAAGGAAAAATTACGAAGCCGTGGAGAATATGCTGGATAAAGTTCCGATAATAGGAGTATGAATAGACTTTCTATATATATTTTTGAATTAGCATTTACATTTCCGCGCCTACGATATGTTGTTTGGGCTGTTATTATTAGTGTAAGTATCTATGCAGGTTACCATCTCTTTTATGAAGAGGTGGTAACCTATCCGGTGGGATGGGAGCGAAGTGCTCTTATAACACCATATACACTGAAAGTGAAATCACCCTTTGCAGTTTCCAAAGGCAATGTTGTTGCAGTGGCTTTTGAGGGCACGGAAAAAAATGAAAACGGTATTTATGTTATACTTTCCCTTAATGGAGGGAAGGATTTTCTACCCGCATATAAATTATCAGGTATTGACCCTACTGTGGCGGTGCGCCCTCATATTGCCATATCAAACAACGGTCATATTGCCTGTACCTGGCATAACCTTGTTGACAGTAAAAGTAAAATTTTTATAACCATTTCAAATGACTTGGGTGCCACATGGAGCAAACCTGTTGCACTATCGCTTCAGACTGATGAATCCATGTTGTCCCAGGTGTTTTATGATTCAACTGGCGGACTGCACCTGTTTTATCATGGATCAGTAGGTGGCCGTCTTATTCTGTATCATGCATTTTCTCCGGATGAATTACAATTTACCAGGATAGATACAATAGCAGATATTGCAACTGAATACCGTGGTATATTCTTCCCTGCAATAGTTTTTGAAGGTGATTCTATATACTTAGTATTTCAGGCAAAGATATTATCCGGAGGAGTGTTATCCGATGACCTGTTCTTTGTATATTCAGATAATAATGGGAAAAGTTTTTCCAGGCCAAAGCGCATTACTCTAAGCCCTGCAAATGATTCTTCTCCGTATCTCTATTTACACAAAGATGTTCTTTACTGTGTTTATATGAACAATGAACAGAGACATTGGGAAGTGAGATTATTGCGAGGATACAATAAAGGGAAACAATGGGAGCTTGATCCTATTATTATTACAAGAGCAGAAATTGATTGCTATGCTCCTAAATTAGTTGCTTCCTCGGATGATGAAATGCTTATTGTATGGAATGATATGCGAGAGCGATATCAGGCAGTGTTTGGAAAGAAATATTCTTTGATTGATGGATCGCTTTCCAACCCATTGCGGATATCCGATGCCAATGTTACCTCATATGAACAGTTTCCAGTCATTATTAAAAAGCAGGTTCTATTATTCTGGAATAGTAACCAGCGCCTTCAGGCAAAGTTTTCGGATATTTCGGTACTTCCTCCAAATGTGTATTCGCGAACTCATCCGGAAAATGTTTGGACACGTCAAACAAATGCCATTATTGAATGGGATCCACCGGTTGATGAATCTGGTATAGCTGGGTATGCTGTTATTTATAATGACCTACCAACATTTGATCCAACAGTACAGAACGTGGAAGGGCCTATAAGAAAATATGTTGTACCTGATCTAAAGGATGGTATAACCTATTTTCATATTCGAGCTATTGATAAAGCTGGCAACTACAGCCGTACCATCCATTATCCATTGCTTGTTTCCAGTACGCCACTACCCATGCCCACTGTGAGTTCCCCAACACATCCTGAAGGTACACGGGTGGATAATCCTGTTCCAGTATTACAATGGACAGTTGAACAGCGGGACAGGCTTAAAGGATTTTACTATGCAATTGCTAAAGATGCCATTGTTGAACCATCAACATTTACAACTGCTGATTCAGTGACTCTTGAAAGCCTGCCAAAAGGAAGATATTTTTTCAGCATTCGTCCCGTTGATATGACCAATATGAAAGGACGGATGGCCACCTATGAGATAGTTATTGGAGATGTTGGAAAAGCAGATGCAGCATACTATGAACAATTAGCCAAAGGAGTTAAGCCACCAGAAGAGTTACCGGGAAAAATACCGGGAAAGGTAAGAATACAGTATCCGGTTGTGCTTTTTAATATACCGTTTAAAGAAATTTATGCATCTTCATTTTACAAATTTACATTATTGCCAAAAAACATTTTGCAAAAGCAGGTTATGGGGTATTCTGTTGTTGTTTCTTCACAGAAAGTAGTACCACCTTTTATCGTTACCCATCCAACCAGTGAGATAATGCTTACAAATGTTAAACCTGGAAATTACACCATAACAGCCCGTATGCGGTATATATACTACATTAATGGCAAAGTAGCATATAAGTGGAGTGCACCCAGCTATACCACGCTGGTTGTTAAATCAGCATATACATCCCCATTAATGAACTATGCCGAAAATCTTAATTCAATGATTAAAGACAGGCAGTTAGTAACTATCATCTACAGTATAGGAATGCTATGTATAGTTCTGGCAATAGGCATGAGTACCCGTATAGCCTTTTCATTACATGCAATGTGGTACAGGATATTCCGGATTTTTTAAAAAAATCAAAGTTTACTTGTCGGTTAATATTCTTAAATCCGTTTCAGGTGGCAATGAATCCTTTGGGATGGTATCAACGGGAATATTTTGTTTTTTGGGTAAAATTTCTCTATGAGTTTTAGCATTGTTTGGTGATTTACTGGTTTGTTCAAGATGTTGTGTTGCAGTGGTTTGATGGATGTGGTTATTGTTACAGCTTCTATATATAAATAGAGTAATTGCAAGAACTATCGCCAGAATTATACATGGTATGATGTGATAACTGGTATATCGTTTTGCAGGTGGAGAGTATTTACCAGAAGTATATGAAAGCCGGTTGGGGGTACTGTCATATCGTTTCATAACAAAATGCTTGATAGCTCTTTAAACAGGATTGCTATTGTGTGTAATGGGTATTGCCATGGTTATGCTGTTGCCTTTTTTATTCCATGAAACTTTGGCAAATTGTTTAATTATAAAAATACCTCGCCCCCGGGGTTGCAGGTGAACATTTGAAAGTAAATCGGGATGCTTAAAGCCATTCCCCTCGTCTGTAATAGTAATATACAATTGGTTGGTATCTTTTGCAACTTCAATATGGATATATTTATTCTGATTCCATTTGTTGCCATGTTCCATGGCATTGGTTATTGCTTCATCAATTATAAGATACAATTCAAGGTTATCCAGCCTTACCTGTATTTTATTTTTAGCAAGCTCGGTTATAATATCATCTACAATAGATTTCCGTATTTCTTTAATTGTAGGGTATTTAGCTTTTAATAAAGTCATTTTAGAATGAGTCATCAATTCCTCAGTATATACTAACGCTTTCGGGATGGGGAGATTTGAACTCCCGGCCTCTTCGTCCCGAACGAAGCGCGCTAACCGGACTGCGCTACATCCCGTTGTTTATCTAAAAGGCTTTATTTACAATATTATATCATGATAATTGTACTAGTACACATAAATTTTTCTTTGGTAATCCTGGTTACATATTGTATGAAAATTTTCATGATATTCATTCTGGCAATATATAATGTAAACAGGACATATATATTGCAAACATTTTTTTTAATCAGCGATAATATTTTTAGGCAAAAACCTATAATTCTAAAATTAATAGAGAAGATATAATCCTTACACTCTGGTTTTATAGCATACACTATACTGCATGCTATTAGGATGAGATTTGCGCTATTTTTACTTATTGTAATCATAAAAATAAAAATATATATATAAATATGTATATTGATTCAGTCCAATTATCTTAAAAAAGTACTTGCAATGAAAAACGTACCTTTTACAATACTCAAAAGTTTATTGCATGATTATAAAATGATTGAAATTTAGATATTTTTGTTTAGTATTAAGGAATAACTAAAAGAAGATTAGTAATTTATAAAGCATTAAAAGTCTTAAAATATAAAAATGGCTATGAACATTCATAGCCTTCATTTGTAAGGGGTGATTGTTATGAAAAAAAATGATGGGGTTATAACATCAGGCATATATGATGGAATAATATATGAACGTCTCAATCCATTACTTGAAAAACTGGCACTGGTACTTTTTAATAACGTTGATTTTGATGAGGAAAGCTGTTCGCGGATAGAAGAATTTTCCAGAAAAGGTCATATTGTTTATGCATCCTTCCAGAGTTCAAACCTTTCACTTTTGATATTATATAATCTATTGCGCAGGCATAACTACCCACTTCCAGTGTTTGCACTGGAGTACAATCCTTTCTGGTTTCAGGATATTGGGTTTATTACCAGACGTTTATGGCAATTTTTTTCGTCTACAGTGTTAGGGAAACAGTATGAATACGTACTGGATACCGATTATGTTGAAAGTTTAATAAAAGATAATAAGAGCATCCTCTTTTCATTATTATCGAAACGATACTTCCTTAAACGATACACTGAAGTTAAATATGACTCTCTACGGTATTTAATAGAAGTCCAGAAACGAATTGATGAGCCTATCTATCTATTACCAGAAATGATATTCTGGAACCGAAATCCAGAACGATCAGGTTCACCTTTGGGGCCATTGTATTCAATAATCAGTTCACAGGCAACAGGTGATAAGTCATTGCTGTTTGCCTGGCTGACAATTATGAAAAGTGCAACGGCTCCCTTTGTTCGTATATCACAGCCAATTAATTTAAAAGAGGAGATAGGCAAAGCTACAGTTGATGATACACGTCAATTAGCTGTTATGTTGCGCAACAAATTGCTTGAAGATTATTATCATGAAAAACGTACCATATTGGGTCCAGTGTTGAAATCACAGCAGGAGATGATGGAACGGGTATTATATCACCCCAATGTTGAAAATGAGATCAAACGTATAGCTCAGGAAGATGGAATACCTGAATCAAAATTGCGTAAAAAGGCCTATAAATATTTTAAAGAGATAGCAGCCAATTTTTCCATATTGTACATACGATTATTTGAAATGGCTCTGGACTGGATGTTCAGAAAAATATTTGATGGCATACGGTATGATCCAAAAGCCATTGAAGAAATACGTCAGGCGGCAACAAAGGGTCCCTTAGTATTAACTCCCTGTCATAAGAGCCATTTAGATTATTTGTTATTATCGTATGTATTTTATAAAAATAAAATGGCACCTCCGCACATTGCTGCCGGTGTAAACCTATCATTTTTCCCTATGGGTACAATCTTCAGGCATTCAGGTGCATTTTTCATGCGCCGTACCTTCAGGGGATTGAAATTATATCCTACGGTATTTAAGCAATATATCAAAACAATAATTTCTGAGGGATATACCATTGAGTTTTTTATTGAAGGCGGCCGTTCAAGAACAGGGAAGGTGGCATTCCCCAAATTGGGTTTTCTAAGCTATATCACTGAAGCAATTGAAGAGGGGTATAACACCGATGTAGTATTTGTGCCAATTTCAATAAATTATGATCGTATTCTTGAAGAATCAAGTTATGTCCAGGAACTGAAAGGAAAAGAAAAGGAAAAAGAATCTGTTGTAAGCATGATGCAAAGTAGCAAGTTGCTTAACCGTAAATATGGTATGGTATATATCAACTTTAATAAAACTTTTACTCTTAAAGAAATTAAATCTACACTTAATCCCGTAAATGTTGCGGAATCAGTTGCCATGAATATTGTCAGGAGAATCAATGATGTTGTAACCATTACACCATTTTCCCTGACAACTACTGCTATCCTTATGTCTTCAGTGAAAGGCTTTTCACGGGAAATGGTGAAGAATAACTTTGAATCATTATATGATTTCTGTGAATATAAAGGGTATCAGCTTTCAGATACTCTTAAAGATAGAAATAATTTTGATGAAATAATTGATTATGTTATTCAATCTTTCAGAGAAGATAAAATACTTGAGTCATTGAAAGTAGTGGGTGAAGGGAAAAAACTGGAAACTATGCCCGACATGTATGTTCTGCCAGAAGAAAACAGGCCAAGAATGATTTTTTATAAAAATTCAATCATCCATTACTTCTTGCCGCTAACGTTTTCATCGCTTGCACTCAGAATAATGAATAAAAAAGCAGAAACATCATTAGATTCTTTCAGAAGTGAATATGTATATATACGGGATCTTTTCATGAAAGAATTTATTTATCCGGAGAATATGCTTGAAGATGTTATGCTTTCCATAAAAGACGCCATTAAGTATATGCAGCAAAAAGGGTATGCTACAATAACCAAAAACAGTATTGCCATCAATGATGACCGCGAAAAGGATGCACAGTTGCGTTTTTTTGGAAGAATTTTACAAGAATATCTGGAATCATATTATATTGTTTGTTCAACGTTATTACCAAAGAAAAGAGTAGAGATACAGAAAAAAGACCTGCTCACTGAAATACGCAAAAATGGCGTAAAAATGTATCATACAGGTGAAATAATGCTTTCCGAATCGCTATCGCTTCCCAATTATACTAATGCATTAAGCTTATTACGCTCAGAGAAAGCATTATCTGAAAAGCAGGTTGGCAGGAAAAATGTAATAATAGAATTAATTAATCAGGAAACAGTGGAAACGCTCTTTGAAAAAATAAAGATATATCTTGAAGGAATACGCGCATAAAAAATGAGAATGTCTCAAAACAAACCTTGTAGGTTCAATGACGCGGGTGCAAAGTCATTGCGAGCATAGCGCTTGTCATGAGTACTTCGGCAAGCTTAGTAACCGTACTTCGACAAGCTCAGCAACCGCCTGTCAAAGGGAAGCAATCCCAATGAATAGAGAAATTGCCACGCGCCTGCAGCGCTCGCAAATCATGGGATTGCTTCGTCACTAAAGTTCCTCGCAATGACAGGAAGGCAAAAATCATTGCAAAGGGGATGCCTTTTGACACACCCCCTTTATATCTTGATACATTTTATGGACACCTTTAAAAAACCTATTTCATCATTGAGAATGCAATACAATGAAAGCAGTTTTATCTTAATATATTGTGCCCACAAGGGAACATCCAAAAAACAGTTTTTAGAAGTTCCCTTATATATTTAATCGTGCCCCAATGTTTATGGAGTTGCTTTTCAACTTCCCATCATCTTCCAGTTTGGAATAATTGTATAAATACTCACCAAAAATCTGGACAAATGGAAATACTGTAAACGCAGCACCAATGCCACCGTAGTATGAATTAAATTTCTTTTCATCTGATGATGTTCCAAAGGGTGTTTTAATTTCAACTTTTTCGTTTATTGCAATCCCTGCCCGTGCATATGGATGGATAAGGATAGGAAGTTCTAACATGACTATCGCATCAATTCCGTACATGGTTTTTGTAAGGTCAAAATCCTTGCCAGCTACTGTATATGATAGTGGGGATTTTTGATAAAATCCACCAATTCCTATGCTTAGCACCATAGGAATTACTGAACCGTTCAGGTGGCCAATGAAACCATATTGCCAGCCATTTGTGTCCGCATTGCTGATATCAGGGCTGTCTATCTTACCTGCAAATGTATAACCGCCATACATGCCAAAATCAACTATGGCAAATGATGCTGTTGGCAACATCACCAGAGCTATCGCCATGCATACTAATTTGTGTGTTAACTTCATATAAGTATTTCCTCCTTATTATTTTACTTAGTGTATTGTGAGATAGTACCAGTTAATAACATTAAAGTGCAACGATTTTTTGCAAAAATATAGTGATTGCATGGCTACTCAATAATAATAAAAAATTAACCGATATTGTACAGTAAGGGTTGTATATAACTATTGACAAAATGGTATTAATTATTAAAGATTAATTAATTATTATGCTGATTGTTATGGGCACCTTGGAAGAACTGCTTTCTTCCAAAATTATTTATAAAATAGAAAGCGGTTATGTCCTATGTAAAGTGCCCACAAGGGAACATCCGAAAAAACAGTTTTTTGAAGTTCCCTTATGGTTGTCATAATTAGATTTTTTATGAATATTACTATATATTATTAATATGAGATAGTTAATAAAATTAATTTATAAAAAACATAATGGCTATGAGTCAGGAATTAGAACATAAAGTACGTGAGCTGGAAGAAATTACCGACATACCTGAACCAGTTATTGATTTAACAGAGGAAGATGTTGTTATTGATATGCCTGAAGAAAAGGTTTCAGGTGAGTTGGAGGAGATTACAGGCTTACAGGATATTACCACTTCAACGCTCATTATAGAAGATGAAAATCCACCTTTGCAAATACAGAAGGGTGGTGATGATGATATAATCAATATAACTGCTCATGTTGATGCTATTAATACTATAAAAGTGGCCAAGCATACTAAAGTTCATAGCAAGCTTCAGAAGGAAGATAGGTTGTTTGAAGACATCCCTGAACCGTTACATTCCTCTACATCCCAAAAAGAAGAATCCTATGTTAAAGATAGTTATATTGATACTACCATTGATGAAGAAAACAGGGAAATAAAAGGTAAGATATATTATGACAAAAATATTGATGCACTGGTAATAGAAGATTTTTCTGAAGATGAGGAATTAGCACAAAAAGAACAGGCAGAATCAAAAGAAGTAGCATCAGGATATGAATTTGAAGCAGAAAAAGCAATAGATAAACCTTTATATGTTGATGAAGATAATTTAATTAGTGATGAAGGTAAAATTAACCGAAAAGAAGCAGATATTTTAACTATTGAGATACCTCCAGAAGTTAGAAATAAAATAGAGGAAAAGGATATTGAAGATTTCCAATTTATTAATCTTGATGAAGCTGAACAGATAGCAAGTGAAGATATTTTAATTCTTTCAGAAGAAGATTTAATTGAAGAACTTGATGAATATGATCTTATCCCAATTGAAACTACTGTAGAAGAAAAAAAATCAAAAGAAAAGAAGAAAGAAAAAGTATCTTCAGATGTAAAAGTTTCACCAAAGAAACATGAGCCTGAAAAAAAAGAAGTAGTAGATATTCAGACGCATGTTGGAGATCTTTCAGAAGATGCTATCGTTAAACCTGATAAAGAAAAGAAAAAAATTGAGCCTGCAAAAACCATAAAAGAGGAAATTATACAAAAAGAAGAGAATATAGATCTAAAGCAGGAAGAAATTCCTGTAACCAAAGAGATAATAACAGAAGTTTCTAAAATAGATACAGAAATAAAAGAAAAGCCTGAAGTCAAGTCACAGCAACCATCCCATGAAAAGAATATAGACATAATCACATTAGAAGAAGAAAAAGAATTTGCGCCTGCATCAGTAACTACTAAAGAAACTGGTGACTCATTTGATACAAAAAATGTAATACGAGATTATGCACAATTTAAAATTGAAACTATTCCTGATGGCCTGGCCGGGGCTGCTAATCAAAAAATCATGATCATAGATGATGCGGGTGTTGAAGTTAAAGATCACCTGTCAATGGAAGAAAACCCTATAGATGATATTGATAAATTAGTTAGTGGTATGATAGAAATTACAGAAGGAGAGGCTAAGATATTAAAAGAAGCCAGTTCAAAAGAAGAGGATGAATATATAGCTCCAATCCTGACAGGAACACTACCAACATTTCAGGACAAAATGATAGAGTTTGAAGAAGAGTATAAGTTTAAAGATGATGATATAGTTTTTATAGATAATGCTGTTTTGGTAGATGAATATGATAAATATTTAAAGGTTATTGATGATTATTATGAAACAAAAACAGTTAAAAAGAGTTCATCTACTGTAGAACTTTTTGGATTAACCAAAGATGAATTTGAGTTTTTTTATGACATTCTTTTTGAAAAAGAGTACGAAACAATCAAAGCTTCAAAAGCATTTAAAGATATTACAGTTGGGAGAGACCACCCCGAAAAGGATGCCACACTAGTAAAACAATTTAAATATATACAGGCAAAACCGCAAAGCCTGTCTGATAAAGAAAAGAAAAGCATTGAGGAAAATATAGAATCACCGGTAGCTGTTGTCATAGAAGAAAATATTGATGATATAGTTGAGCGGTTAAAAAAGATTAAACCACAAGTTGATATTACAAAATTATTGGCTCAAATGCCACAACAACCTTCAAAGCTATATGATGGTGATCATAGTAAACCAGATACTATTATTGAAGAGAAACCTGCAAAACAGGAAGAAATTACTAATATTACTGATCAGGTCATTATTCTTGATAGCAAAGAGGATGTAAACAGATTTGTTGATACATTACCAGTTGAGAAGCAAGAGAATATCCGAAGATTGCTTAAATATCTGGATTCCTTGTTTGATAAATTACCAGAAGATGTTATAAAGAATTTTGCCAATTCTGAATATTTTGACCTGTACGTTAAGGTATTAAATGAATTAGGAGTTTAACCTGTATGGGGTTACTGGAAAAAGCATTACAGTATAAACAGGAAATAAATAAAAAAGGCAAAGAAACACTAATAGATACAATTATTGGACCAGCTGAGACTGAATTTATCAATGACAGAAAAGATGACACATCTACAGCTTTACAGGATGATGGAAATATTATTGAATTAAATAATGGGGACTTGAGAAGTATTGAACCCATAGAAGATGAGTTATTTATTTTACCTGATGATAATACTCCAGCAAAAGATAAAGTTGCAACAGATACCACCAAGCATGATACCGTAATAATGCAAGAACAGGAACCTATGTTGAATAGTGAGCCCGATTATTTGGGTCCTGAAGATGAACCGGATTTAGAATTATTGCAGAAAAACATCATACCGGAAACAAACGAATTTAAGGGTAAAAATTTTGGTAATAGGCAAAATGGTAGCCCAAATTTTAGAATTATTGAATCCCCGGAAGAAAACAAGGATAGTGTTCATGCTATGCAAGAAGATGATACCATAAAACAACCTCCTTCCTCTGAGTATTCTATAAAGCCTGATAAGAAGTTTCAGGATTTTGTTGTTTTATATGAAATTGGAAAAGAAATAGTTAAAGCTCATTCACTGAATGAATTGTATGATGCCATACTCTTTTCAGTTATGGGGCAGATTGGTTCAGCATCTGCTACATTGCTTGTATTAAGTGTTGATGATGATAATTCTTTAATTGTCGCTGATTCCAGAGGCATAACAATAAAAAATAAAAATATACGTTTTGATATACGAAAGGGCCTTTTTAATATACTTATGCAATCAAAAGGGGTTGTAGATATAGAACAGTTTAAACAGGAAACTCAATACAAGGATGAGTATTATCAGTTAATTGCAATTGACGCACGTTTATTTATTCCTTTACGATATGATTCCAAAGTCTTTGGTGCTTTAGTTCTGGGTGATAAAATAACAATTGGGGATTACAGTGAAGAGGAAATTGATTTTATTGAACGGATAAGCGAATTTGCTGCCATAACCTATGAGAAAGTGCATAAAATGGAACAACTTGAAAATGATATACGCAAATCAGTAGACGACAGAAAATTCTGGAATGACCTGGATGAATATAAACAGAGTATACGAAAGTACCCACAAAAAGATCATTTCAACGTTAGTGCCCAAAGTATCATGAAGGCTAATGGTTTTTTGAGTTATGCAGTATATATTAAAAATAATAAGGATAGAAGTTATTCTTTATTGTTGACAGATGAGGAAGACGTGCTGCTTCTTAAAGATTCAGCAAATTCTATAAATGGTGATACGGCGTTTATTGACTATATAGTATCATTCAATTCAGCTGTAGACTTAGAAGATTTTGACAGAAACAGGGCTATACGAGAGGTTTTTTCAGAAAGTAGTATACGAAAGATGACATTGTTCTGGATCAACCCATTTAAAGTGGCAGACGAACTGTTGGGTTTTTTTTGTGTTTTTAGACTTCGTGATTACCAGCGCAGGGAAATTCAGTTTGAACGGTTTAAAGTAATGACAGATGTTTTGTTGAGTCACTATTTGATATTGCAATTGATTGAATCTCAATATGTCAATTATAGTGATATCATATTACCTGTTTTTAATCGAATTGATAAAGAATTGGCTAATGTTACCCGATTAACAATTCCTCTTACAATAATACTCTTTACAATTAAAAATTTAAAACGATATTATACAATTCAGGGGTTAGAAAAAACACAGGAACTTATGAATAAAATTGAAGCAATAATAATCAGCCGACTATCTGAAGGTGATTTTACTGCAAGGATTGATAGGAATAAATTTTTAATTGTGTTACCTGGCAAGAACAAGAAATTTGCAGTACCCTTTGCAAATGCACTTAAAAATGAGATGGTACAGCAATTCAGTGATAAAGAGTTGCAATTACTGGTAACTTTTCTTATGGCGGAATATCCTGAAGATGGTACGGATGTATATTCGCTGCTCGATGCAATTGATTAGTCTATCGCAGTAGCAATAATGGATTTATTGGCTTACTGTTTTTTCTTATTTCAAAGTGAAGGTGAGGGCCTGTAGTCCTTCCTGTGTTTCCTGATTTTGCAATGAGCTGCCCTGCAGTAACTATCGCCCCTTTTTGAACTAATATTTTATTTAAATGGCCATATAAAGTAAAATAGTCCCTGCTGTGTTTTATGATTACGAGATTTCCATAACCGCCCAAAAATCCGGAAAACAAAACCACACCATCACGGGATGCATAGACAGGTGAGTTTATGGGGCATGCAATA
The DNA here is from genome assembly GCA_037481795.1 of Spirochaetota bacterium. Classification (GTDB taxonomy): domain Bacteria; phylum Spirochaetota; class UBA4802; order UBA4802; family UB4802; genus UBA4802. The sequence goes on along the minus strand of JBBFLA010000001.1, from coordinate 35,973 downwards.
TCCACACCTGCATGAAATTTGTGTGCATGGTCAATTGGGTCTTTGCGCACGCCAAAATAAGAACTGAGTTTGCCAACGGTAAGTGGTGAAACAAACGCTGTTCCCAGAAAAAGGGATCGGTCTAAATCAGAAAGGGTTCCACAGGGTATAAATATAAATTGTTTATGTTCGTTTGAAACTATTCTGTTAACTTTCAGAATATATTGTACCGGTATTCGATAACTCGTAGCAATAGTATCATAACTTTCATTTTGAGATTTTTCATGTATTATTCCCCGCATATTTGGTATATAAAGAATAAGCCCTTTTTTTATATCTGATGGAGATGAAAGTGAATTTACAGAAACTATTGTATCAAGATCAAGATTTGTAACTGATACTATATCCCAGAACGTTTCATTATTCTTAACTTTATATTTATACATAACTAGCTCTGGTAATTCTTCAACCGATCTATTGCTTTTTATAGTGTATAGTGTTTTGCGGATATCCTTACGTAATAGTGCAATGGTATCATTGTTTCGGGAAAGATCATTGATAACTGGTATTATAGTAGCAAAAGTATTTCCCGATGCGGGAAAAATAAGACATAATAATATAAAAAGATGTAATAAATAATTTTTTTTTACAAATTTCATATGCTGTTATCACAATGTTTTGTTTTATATATACTATCGGTAGTTACAGGGTATTCTTGATGATTAAATTTTTATTATAAGCGTATAGATAAATCATCTATCTGGAATTTATGTTGCAAAAAAATATCAAGTTTGTTATTATAGTTTAAAATGTTGTAGAAAATATCATAATGAATAATTATGGACGAAAGAGAAGAAAAAGCTAAACAGATAGTTAGATCTTTACGAGCGTTAGAAGGTGTATTAAAGACTACACCTGATGCAAAACAGCGTGAGCGGGTAAAAAAAGATTTGAAATCGCTGAGGGATAAACTTCAAGAATTATATCCTAATGTTGAACTTGATGAACTTATTGAAGCAATACTAACTGATGATTTAATAGTAAACCCAACGGGAAAATCGGAACTGGAATCTCTGGAATATTTAAAAAATGTTGAAATTGAAAAAATATCAAATTTCAAGGACGATAATGAGATTAATATCGCTTCCTCAATTTTAAAGCATTTTTCAGAAAAAATATGGGGCGTGATAGCTGATCAATATACTAAATTGGATTATTCCAATTCACTGGAACGAGATGCTCTATACAGAAAATTAGATGAATGCCAGCGGGCATTAAAGATATTTCAACAAACAGTGGACGATATTGAAAAGGCAAACACAAGCGCTCATATTTCACAATTGAATCTTATGCGGATGCGCCAGGGCAGGTTATTTTTAATGGAATTGTTTTCTTTTTTTAAAGATGTTAATGATTTTGTAACAAAAATACTTGCTGATACGGAATTTGGCGGCACAATGGTTTTAAATGCTGATGACAAAATCACTTATGCCAAATATGATGTGTACAAAACATTTGAGGGATTAACAGTAAAAGAAGCCTTGCGGTATCTCAAAGGGTTTGTTCAGGAAGTTTTACAAATAATTAAAGTACCGGATAAAACAAAGTTTTAGTTTTGAAAAATTTCATAACTATAATATATTCATGCCACCTGTGGTGGCAATGTACGCTATTCATAAAGTAAATATAATTTTCATGTTGACATTAATGTATTCATTATGTAGCTATGAAAAAAAAATGAAGGGCAGGTGTTTTTATGGCTTTAGCAAAATCTGGTGGTGATGTTGCAAATAACGTTATTGGTGAAAATTCTTATTTCAGTGGCAAATTTCTTATTAATGGCTCATTGCGTATAGATGGTCGTTTTGAAGGAAAATATTTGCAGGCTGACCAGTTATATATTGGTCCAAACGGAAAAGTTAAAACCAATATTAATGCTGTATCAGTTATAATTGAAGGTTTGGTGATAGGTAATATTAATGCTACCAATAGGGTGTTGTTAATGCCCACAGCAAAAATTTTAGGTGATATAAAAACACCTGAACTTATAATTCAGAATGGTGTAATATTAGAAGGACGTTGCACTATAGCAAATGATCTTAAAATTTCGGCCAAGGACTTGATTGAAAATGAATATGAAAAAAATAAAATAATACCCGAGGAGTTTCTTGCAGATTAGGAAGCCCAGAGTAGCTATTACTATTGGCGATCCAGCTGGCATTGGACCGGAAGTAACATTAAAAGCATTATGTGATTTTGAAACACTGCCGTGCCTTCCTCTGGTAATATGCAGGGTTAGTGTACTGCAGCAATACTATCGTCATCTCATGCCCCCGTGGGATATTCTGGATTTTAATCAAATCCAACCTGATACTGTTATACAAAAACCCTATTTTATAAATATTCCTAGTGATGTACCAATCCCAAAACCTTCCTGTGGCACTGAACTTACAGGTAAAGAAAGTTTAGCATATATTGATGCAGTCATTAGGTTATGGAAGCTCAGATTAATTGATGCAATTGTTACTGGCCCTGTAAATAAATCCCTTATTGAAAAATGGGTGCCATTTATGGGACACACTGAATATATTGCAAAACAGATACATGAAGATAATCCACGGATGCTTATGTATTCAGGAAAATATAATGTTATGCTTGTTACAACACATGTACCTGTTTTTAAACTCAAAGATGTTATTAATTATAATGTATTGCTGCAAACTATTCAGATTTGTGAAAGTAGCTTAACCAGAATAATGAAAAAAAAGCCAAAGATTGCTCTATGTGGGCTTGATCCTCATTGTGGAGATGATGGTGCTATAGGCAGTTTTGATAAGGATGTAACCGCAAAGGTGGTAAAGGATGCACAAGCACAAGGAGTCATAATTGAAGGGCCATTTTCTGCCGATACTATATTTATACCACAGCGCTGGGCACACTATGATTGTGTTATAGCACATTATCATGACCAGGGTTTAATACCTTTTAAGATGCTGGCGTTTGATGAAGGTGTAAATGTTACTGTGGGATTATCAGTTATACGGACTTCAGTTGACCATGGGACTGCATTTGATATTGCTGGTAAAGATTGTGCTGACTATAGTAGTATGAAGAAAGCCATAGAACTGGCAAGTTATTTAGCTTTTAAAGAGGGATAATACCCAATGAATACAACAATGCTATCCACTTCATTATTGATATTTACAACAATCTGGGGGTTGTCAGTGTTGCTACTCTGGATGCGTCCCAGAATTGAAATACTATGGAAAATTGCAGCTTCTGGTATATTTGGGTTTTATGTGTGGTTTTTTTATAAAGATCTTTCAAAAGGATACAGCCAATTGGAAAAAGACTGGTATCTGGTAACTATCGCTTTTATAAAAGAATTCAGTGCCTTAATTTTTGCAAATATGTTTTTCTTATGGCCATTAGCATTAATAATTATCTTTTACAAGGCAGATGATGTTGGTGCAGAGCGGTTGCTGAAATTTATGTGCATATTTACCCTTGTTGTATGGCTTGTTTTTACATTATACACCTTTTACAGTAAACAAATTGATACATTTTTGTTTCACACACTTCGCGAAATGATACCCAATGCTCAGTAAATCAATACTCATTGCGTTATTATGTATGGTTCCTCTTCAAAGTCAGTTTGCTTCCTCAGTATGCTCTGAAGCAACTGCACTTGCAAAAGCTAATGAATATTCAAAAGCAAAGGATTTATTTTTGAAAGCTATCAATCTCAATCCTTATTACTATTGTGCTCATTATGGATATGGAAAAGTATGCCTGTATTCTGGTGATATTAATAACGCTATCAAGCATTTGAATATTGCTGTAACTTTGGATGCAACGTCTGCACGTGGGTGGTTTTATTTGGGTTTTGCACACTTTTTTGCAAAAAACTATGTAAAGGCAAATTATTGCTTTAAAGAAGCATACAGATTAGATACGGAATTGGTTGAAGCGATCTATAATGTTGCCGTTATTTATGAAATTACCGGTGATACATATAAATCAAAAGTTTATTATGATAAATATTTTTTTGAGAAAAATAAAAAGGATACAGGCCTTTTGTTCTAAAATTTGCACTGTATGATGAAGAATTTGATTTGTTATAAAAAGCTATTTTTTATTTTTAACATCATCCATTGAGTCAATAAGTGAAAAGTAATCCAGTACACGGGTTATTTTAAACAATGTTTTTATTGATGGTGCAACATTGAGGAAATGTAATTTACGGGAATTTTCTTCAAGTTTCTGGTGAATTTTAACCAGTGTGCCCAATGAAAAACTATTAATATACTGCACATGTTTGCAGTCCAGTATAACATCAGTAGTTGATTTGTTGACGTTGGTAAAGATAGCTCTTTCCAAATCCTCAGAATTTTCTCTGATGATATCTTCGTGTGGGGTTACTACAAGAATTGAATCTAATTTTGTTGTTTCAATAAACATAATGAATATTATTAGATTATAATAGTATTACCAGCACTGTAAGTAATTATTACAGTGCTGGTAAAGTATAATGCTTTATTCAATAGCTTTAATTGTTGTGTCAGGTGCAATGATGTCAACAAATACTGATAATACAGCAACAGGTGATACATTGCCAACTTTATCTATTGCTTTTGCTTCAATCATGTGTTCGCCATTGGTATCAAACTTTATGGCTCCAGTGTATGCTTTAAATTCGCCTTTGCCATCCAATCGGAAAAGAATAGAGGATAATCCTGATTCAGCATCGCTAGCTGAAATGGTATAGCTGTAATCAGCTGTTGCAACTTTTCTGGCATTTTTATCAAGCAGTTCTTTATCGGGCTTAATTTCAACAACAGGTGCTTTGTTGTCAACAAATATCGATACATTGCCATCAGTTAAATTGATGGGATTGCCATTTTCATCTTTTGCAACCATTGTATATTTTTCAGTATAATTGGTTACATTATCCATAGCTTTAATGCTTAAACTTATATCACCTTCAACTGGTATGGTAAAAGGTGTCAGATAGGGCTGATAATTGTTTTTATCTATACTGTATTCTACTGACTGAACTCCTGACAATGCATCTTTTGCTTCAACGACAAAAGTAAAATTTTTTGAAGCATATAATTTTGTACCTGATTTTATAACTGGTGCAGATACAGAAACATTGACCACTGGTGGGGTGTTATCAACCACTACCTTGAAAGCTTTTGGGTCTTCTTTATTTCCAACTTTATCAACAGCATAGTAGCTTATTACATGTTTGCCTTCTTCATAGATAGCAAAAGGCTCTTTGTATTCCAGTTCATTACCTGCATCAAGTTTATACAGTATTTTATCGGTTGCAACATTGTCTTTAGAAACCAGTTCAAATTTAACCTTTGAATTTACAAAAGTGCTCACGCCGTTGCTAAATGATGTAGCTTTGAGTGCTGCTGTTGCTATCTCTTCTTTTTTTACTTCAGGTGAAGCAGGACTCTGTACATCAGGCTGAACCACATTTTCCTGTGTGGTTTGCTGTGAAAACGTTAAAGAAGAAAATACTAATACTATGGGTAATAACCATACTACATACTTTCTTTTCATATAACCTCCTTTAGATTATTATTCTTATTTTTGAGAGTAAATACTATTGAATAGTATAAAAAAAGTTTATTATTTTATGCTTTTCTTTGTCAAATGAAATTTTTATTTTTTCACTATTAGATAGTATACTAATTCTGTCTTTTATTGTAAATAATTATTGGCTGTATTAATTATTAGCCGGATAATTTGAGTAGCGTTGTTGCAAAAGTTTTTTTCTGGTGTATACTCAATTTTGCACTGGTGGCGATAGTTACCCTTAGTAACCTTCAGCATATAATAATTCCCATATGAGTAGCAGTCTTTGCAATTCCATATTCCTGAGGAAACAATTTTTTCCACAAGCAATGAATATTCATCCACCGGGATTGAACGTTTTTTCCTTACATACTGAGGGCTTGTGGTTTCAATGTATGTATGTTGTCCAATCCTGACTATGGTGATATGCCACTCCTCGTAGTAAAATGGTGCTGGATGATATGAAAGAGAAATAGAAAAATCCGGTGCAGTGCTTTGCAGTAAAAGGAATAATGATACTATAATTGATTTACCGGTTATCATTAGAGTGTATCAATAAAGTAATATTTTGTCTTTTGGAATTGTTGAATAGGGTGACAAAAAGTAAAGCAGCAATGCTGTGATTATAATAGAATGATTAATAACCCCATTCTGGATATACTCTAATACTTGCTGTGGTGTTAATGTTAAAATTTCTATATCCTCCGCCAGATCTAACGATTGTTCCTGAACCTTTTGTGCATTCAACGCACAGTAAAAATAGATGTAATTATTCATAATAGCAGGATTGGCTGCCAGCTTTTTGAGTAGTACTATTTCCTGTGCTCGGTAGCCTGTTTCTTCCAATAATTCGCGATGTGCAGATTTGGCTGGCTCTTCGCCAGGATCAATAAGGCCAGCTACTGTTTCTATAGTATATTCATTAGTACCCAATCGGTGCTGCTTTACAAGGACAATATTGCCGTTTGTATCAATTGTAACAATATTAACCCAGTCAGGATTATTGAGAATGTAAAAGTCGTGATTAACTTTTTTTGCTGGGTGATAGCACAAAAGTTTTTCAATTGAAAAAATCCTTTGTTTATTAACAGTGTCGCGTTTTTCTATGTGCCACTTGTGCATATGCCATTATCCTGCTTTTAACATACCTTAATAACAATTAAATTGTCAATATATTTATGTGGATACGATTCATTCCAAATGTAATTTCAAGTTGTAAGAGCACCATTTAGTTGTTCTTGTAAAACCCTATTTTAAGATTTCCATCCTTTAGAATTTCGTGGATGTGTATTTATTCATACGGACGTTTTCAAGCTTAATTTGACTCTTTTGAAATTATTTTTTTATGATTGCTCTTATAACCCCTTCTTTTAATGGTATTTTCACCACAGTCGCTCATTCTTCAAAATATTGTGCATCATCAACCTACTGCTCTATTATCCATTTTACCATTTATATATTTCCCTGTCCCTATGTTTTTTTTGAAGTAATAAATACAGCTTAAAATATATAGCAATGCATTGTACGTGAAATTATTTTCCTTTATTATTAACAACACACCTCAACTAACCTCCAGAATTGGTAACATTACTGCATTAAACCACAACAACACTAACCCACCAACACCCAACTGAGTGACACACCATCTAACCCACGAAGTGAGTGACATTATTGTAACAGCGCCATATAACCATCTAATCGATCCCCGGAGGTTAAATAATGTCATAAGTTCAGAAATTGAATAACTATTTTACCACAAAAATACAATTTTCTTGCTTTGTAATATACTTGCTATCAACAAATTTCCCTTATCACGACAAGAATTTACGTTTTCAAAGATCGTTTTTTTTTTTGAGTTTTTAAACATTATGTAGTTTACACACCCCCATATACAAGCTACTATTTTACTAACTATCGCACAACTGCTTTTCTTATATTTTATTGAATCTGCCCTACCATAAAAAACCAAAATGATTTTCTTGTTGCAGTATTTTATAATTATTTTATATATAAAACATACACTTTGCTTTATACATTGAGTGTACATTCATACAATAGAATTGTATTAAGCCATTACACATCTTGATAAATGGACAGCATAGTAACTTCGAGGTGGCACTGTATGTTAAAACGATTATTATGGATTTATATTATCCTGATTACTTCTTTACATGCATATACGCTCCATGCTGCAAGTATGTTCAATCCTCGGTATAACTGGTATTCTATTAAAACCAGCCATTTTTGGATACATTATCATGATGGTTTAGAGCAGGATGCAGTACGCCTTGCAGCTATTGCCGAAGAAGTTCATGAAAAACTTGCAAAGAATATCAACTGGCAGCCTTTTTTCCGAACAGATGTTGTATTGTGTGATACCACTGACATGGTAAATGGATTTTCCATGCCGTTTCCATATAACAGAGTACAGCTTTTTGTGATAATGCCACATGTTGAAGATGCAGGCTTATCCAATACTGATGATTGGCTGCGTATGGTCTTTACTCATGAATATACGCATACCCTTACCATGGATATGATTGGTGGTATTCCGGAAGCAACACGCTATACACTGGGAAGGGTATGCTTCCCAAATATACTCATGCCAGTATGGGCAGTTGAAGGATACCCGGTATTACAGGAATCTCAACGAAAACCCTGGGGCAGACTCAACGCTAATTACACACGTATGGTTTTACGACAGGAAGTATATTCAAAAAACCTTAAAGACATATCACTGGCAAGTAATTTCCCGCGGAAATGGCCTGCAGGGATGGTTCCCTACTTATATGGTGGTTTTTTTGTAGAGTTCTGTACACGAAATTATCCGGAAAAAGATTTTAGTGAAATATTTAAAGAAAATGCGGATAATATACTGCCATTCCTGATGGAAAAGAATTTTAATGATGTATATGGCAACCGTGCAATAGATTTGTGGCATATATGGCAAAAGGAATTAATGAATGACCTGAATGATCAAATTGCAGAAATCAAAAAGCGTGGTGTGTCTGATTATACTGTGTTAACCAGTACAGGCTTTTACACCAGTTTCCCGCGATTTTATAATAATGATATTGTTTTTGTTGCCATGACAAATAAAGAAAAACCATCATTGCTAAAATATAATGCCAACAATAAAACGTTTTCACGTTTAGCTTACGTAAACAATCCCAATAGTATAACCGTAAATCAAAATGCTATCATTGTAAGTGATATACAGTATTATCAGTCATTTGATTTGTTCAGGGATGTATTTGTTTATGACAATAAATATTCACAAAAAACAAAAGGGTTGCGTGTTCAATATATTGAACCGTTCAACTCTGGTTATGTTGCAATACTCTATGATAAAGGAAAATATTCACTGGTACAGCTTGATGCTGCTTTTAGCATACAGAAGTATTTTATACACAATACACCTTTTCAAATTTCATATTTACGGGTTTTGGGCGATAGTTCTAAGGCAGTATTCAGTATAGTGCATAATGGCTATAGCGATATTGCACTTTTAGACTTTGTCACCCAGCAAACGGTATTATTAACCAACGATTCCTTTGTAGATATTCATCCCACATTCCATCCTGAAGGACAGAAAGTTATCTTTTCATCGGATAGGGATGGGGTGTTTAATCTCTATGAGATAGATATTAACAAGAAAAAAATTTCCCGTATCAGCAATGTTATTGGTGGAGCGTTTTTCCCAGATGTAAACAGTGATGGCACAACCATAGTTTTTTCTTCATACGAAGCCAATGGATATAACATTGCACTGATGCCCTATGCAACAGGTTATTCACAGGAACTATCACCCATACCCTTTACTATACCGCAAAATGAAGAACAAAAAGAAGTTTTACACCAGCCATATAATCCACTGTATTCCGTGATTGGACCATGGTGGGCACCATATGTATATAGTGAAGAGTTATACCCGGATAAATATGATAATCATATTGGATTCACAACATCGGGTAATGATACCTTATACAGGCACAGTTATGCGTTGGGGTTGGATTATGCAATGCTACAGAAGAGGATGACACTTGCCCTTGATTATATTTATTCGGGTTTGTATCCTGATGTGTTTGTTTCATATAAAGATGAAGGGATTATTTTTGATGATACGTTCCCGTGGGAGCCGCCTGATACTGTGGTCTATATGCGAAGAACCCTGAAACGAAAGGTATCGTCAGGTATTTCAGTTCCCTTTCAAAAAATATATAACTATAATCAGTTGCTTTTGTATTATACCTATGAAAAAACGATGGTGAGTGAATATTATAGTAATGCTGTTTTTACCCATGATGTTGTTCTTGCAGGCTCACACATAGCGTTTTTACATGATGGAACGTATATGGGAAGCTTTTCGGTAAGCCCTGAGGATGGCATGGTTTTTGAAACCTATGCGGATATCTATGATTCTTCACTTTCTTCAGATATTTCATATTCCAAGGTGCGTGGTGGTTTGTATTATTTTTTCCGGGGTTTTGGTAACGATGCGTTAGCTTTTATGCTAAGGGGTGGTTATGCTCACAATGTACCTTACTATCTGTATCCGTATAATATAGGGCGTTACGCAAAAGGAAAGAGTCAGGGCATCCCATCAGATGAAGATGCTTATAGTATGCGAGGTTTTGCCAAAGACATGTTTTATGGCAACAGGCTGGCCGTAGGTATTGTTGAGTATCGTATTCCTTTATTTCAGAACGATAGTGGCTACAGAATGCTGCCGCTCATGTTCAGGGATATGTGGTTGACACCGTTTGTTGAGTATGGCAATATATGGATAGATTCAACATCTCTTCACGATTTTAAATATAGTATTGGTTCACAACTTCATGTTCGTATCACTGCTGGTTACTGGGCTGATATTGAAGGATTTGCTGGAGTTGTTAAAGGCTATGGAGATTTTGGAGAGGTACAGGTGTATTTTGGCATAGCGACAGCCATGGAAGGTGCACTTAAGCAGCATACAATCATACGCACGGTAATACAGTAGCATGTAATTCTAACTGGTCAGGTTTCCATTATTATGAATACTGAAAGCCTTTATCAGGCATTAAATCAAGGTTTACTACAGGAACGGTATGCGATAATAAAGCGTAATATAACCAGGAATAAAGTATTGATAGAAAAATGGGGTGGGTTGCAGAAGGTTGTTGGGCTTTTAAGTGGCAAGCATGTCATTGTGTGTGGTGCAGGCAGGAGTTTAAACGATACTCTTAAAGTGTTGAAAAAATATCAATACAGAAAAGACCTTGCTATCATAGCAACAGATATGGCGTACAGGCCGTTGGTACTATCCGGGGTTTTGCCACATTTTTCCATATCATGCGAGGCCATGCCCGTTTCATATTATGCATTTTTACCAACATCATCCAGCCATCTTTTAGCGTTCAGTGGCGTAAGCTCACATACGTTGACTGCCTGGAAGGGGAAAATCAGCTTTTACAACTGGATGATATATGAAAGCCCTTTTGATGCATTGTGGAAGCTTGCAGGGGAGCATTTGGGGTATGTGGCCACAGCAAGTATTGTAACAACACAGGCAATATCACTGGCGTTAGGGTGTTCCATTGCTTCCTTAACCATGGTTGGTAATGACCTGGCATTTAAAGATAATTATTATGCACAGCATACGGTAGTATGCCAGCGCTTTATCATGAATTACAATAGATTTTCAACAGCTAATTCAAATGATTATACTATGATCCATAGAAAGAAAATGTATTTGGTCAAACGAAGAGAGTCGATATATTATACAGATCATCAGTTTTTAGCTGCCAGGCAGTGGTTGGAAAACCTTTTTACAAACGTTACGGTACCAATATTTGATTGCAGCATTCCGGGTTGCAGTGAGCGTAAAGTCACTAAAATATCAATTAGTAAAGTAATGAGTATATTATTTCCTGAAAAACGATTAAAGAAAAGAGGCAGAGCATGATAACATTACATAAAATGAATGGTGAGGAATTCATTCTTAACGCAAATCATATTGAAACCATTGAATCCAAGCCTGATACAACCATAACTCTGACCAATGAAAAAAAATATCTGGTTAAAGAGTCAAAAGATGAGGTGTTATCACGTATTTATGAATATTATCGTAAGGTGCTGACTGGATTGCAATAATTGCAAAAAAAATAATATTTTGAGCGATAGTACCTGGTAAACTATCAGAAAGGAATAGTATAATAATTTAATAATTAATGAATAATTTTAAAATTTTAACCGAAAATTGTTAATAAGAATACATGTACGATTTGAATGGCTTCTTTAGGAGGGGTAAAAATATATGGATCTTGCTACCGTCATTGGGCTAATAGTTGGTTTTACTAATATTATAATGGGAATAATTTTTGCCAAAGGCAATCCTTTGCTTTTCTTTGATATACCTTCAGTATTTATTACAATAGGGGGTTCTTTTTGTGCATTGCTCATTTCAAATCCTTTAAGCAAAGTCCTTAGTATTTGGAAAGTTGCCAAACATGCTTTTTTCCCGCCAAAGTATAATCCCAATGAACTCATCATAACCCTTGTTTCATTTTCTGAGAAAGCTCGCCGTGAGGGCTTGCTTGCATTGGAAGATGATCTGGATGAACTGGATGATCAGTTTTTGCGTAAGGGTATACAGCTTGTTGTTGACGGTACTGACCCTGAATTGGTGCGCCGCATCATGGAAACGGAGCTTGAAAACATTATGGCACGCCATGATGAAGGAAAAAAGCTCTTTGATGACTGGGCAACATACGCACCAGCCTTTGGTATGATTGGTACACTGTTAGGTCTGGTTCTGATGCTGGTTAATATTGAAGATAAATCAGCAATTGGGCCTGGTATGTCTGCTGCTCTTATTACCACATTCTATGGTGCTATAATGGCATATCTGGTTTTGTATCCTATATCTGCCAAGCTTGGGTATATTAATAATCAGGAAATATTGATGAAACTAATTATGATTGAAGGAACATTATCAATTCAGTCAGGTGATAATCCACGAATAGTGAAGGATAAACTGGTATCATTCCTTGATCCTAAGATGCGCGAAGCAATTACCAGTGAGGTTGGTGACTGATGGCAAAAAGGAAAAAATTAGAGCTACCACCACCGCCACCCTGGCTTACCAGCTGGGGAGATTTAAATACCCTGCTATTAACTTTCTTTGTTATGATGTTTGATATTTCCCCTATTATTGGACAGGATTTTAATCTTGTTTTGTCTTCTTTTAAAGGATCATTGGGTATGATGCAGGGCGGATATTCACTGGCACGTGGCAGAATGGAAGAGATAGGGCTTAATATGCTCAATCTGCCCTCTAGTGAGCAGGGAAGGGCGCTTGCAAAGATGCTGAAAAGAGCAGTTGAGGCTTTTAAGCCTGAAATTCAGGCAAAGAAAGTCAGGGTGCGCGAAGATGAAAGGGGTTTGATAATTACACTATCAAGTGATGCCTATTTTGAACCAGGGAGTGCAAAGCTTAAGGATGATATTATACCAATATTGAAGAAAGTTGCCCTTATTATAAAGTCAATGCCCAACTATGTAAGAATAGAAGGTCATACTGACAACAGGCCTGTTCCTCCCCGAGGTCTTGAAGAAGGGTATGCTACTAACTGGGAGCTTTCCTCTGCACGGGCGGTTAATGTACTTCGATATCTCATAGAGGAAACAGGGGTAAATCCAAAACAGATGTCAGCAGTTGCCTTTGGTGAATACAGGCCCATAGATGATAATAATACACCTGAAGGCAGAGCCTATAATCGCAGGGTTGAGATAGTTATACTCAGGGATAAAGGTGTGGTTGAATCTACTACTCCTGAGATTGTAAGGCCTTTGCCTGATGAGGAATGGCGTTGATAAGAATATGTTAGGGGAGAAGTACAAAATATTGAAAAAAATTGATACATTTTAGTGACATAATCATAAATTAATTGACTTTTTTAATTAATATAGTATTATGTCGATAAATTTAGTATAACAATTAACCAACAATGTGTGTACAGTTTTTATTGATATAATACTAAATGAAATTGTAAATTGTTGGTGAGGTAAAAGAATGGGTGATGAAGAACGGGTCAATGTTGAGGAAATAGAGGAGCAGGAAAAGCCGGAAGAGGCTAAGGCTGCCGGTGCCTTTGAGACTTCACGTATTATAAAGATCCTGCTATACATAGCTGGCGCTATACTGGCAATATTTATTATAATTGGAATTTCGTATCTTGTTGCTAAATATGTTCAGGAACAGCGCTATCAGCGTGAGCAGGATATAGTGCTGGCTCCACCTCCACCGCCATTGGCTCATTTTGATTTGCCATCATTTTCTATAACAACCAATGATCCAGAGCCGCATTTTGCTAAGATTACAATTTCATTAGGATATGAAGAAAATGTAGAGCTAAATGCTGAGCTGGTTCAGCGTACTCCACAGATGCAGCATGTAGTTAACATTCTTTTACGTGATAAGTCATATGAAGATCTGAATTCTGTAGATGATACGGTTAATTTAGCTGAAGAGATAAAAGCACACATCAATGTCTTGCTTTTGAAAGGCAAGATCAAAGAAGTCTATTTCAGAGAATTTGTTGTAAATTAGTGTAATATTTTGTATTATTAATATGGTAAGTATTTTTAAAAGAATTGTGTATTTAAGAATTAAACACACTGGAGGAAACAATGGGTGACGGTTCATTGTCCCAGGATGAAATAGATGCCCTATTACAGGGTGCTGATGATATGCTCTCCGGAACAGCACGGGTACCGGCAGGTGAATTTGCTCCTGCTCAGGCTGCTTTATCACCAGTAGAAAGAGAATCTGTAGCTGATTTTTTAAATAGCAGCATGGGCAGTGTAATGCCTGCATTATCCGGCTATTTGGGAAAGAATATAATTATTGGCAATGCCCTGGTGGAAGTAAAAAGTGCAGATCAGGTACGTGCCGAATTCCCCAAACAATATGTACAGATTGTAGTTAATTTTTCTGGGGGAGTGAATGGCAAGAACGTCATTCTGCTGTCAATGAATGATGCCGGGGTTATTTCCTCATTAATGATGGGAGATGATTCAGGTACACCACCTGCAACTCTGACTGAAGCTCATCAGAGTACATTGCAGGAATTTGTAAGTCAGATGATGTCAACTATTGCAACACAATTAAGTAATAAAATTGGTAAAGGTGTTAATACTACCGCTCCTGATTTAAAAGTTGTTCAGGGTAACATAGAAGTTCCAGGGACTCCAGATGTGGTAAAGGTAACCTATAATCTTACCATCCAAAATTTAATCAACTCCAAAATGTATCAACTGATGAATATTGAACTTGCAGGAGAAATTGCCCGTGGTGCTTATGTCCCACAAATGCAACAGCCGGAATACAGGCCTGAGCCAGCACAGCCCAGAACAACTTCACAAGTGGGTATAAGCCCTGTTCGGTTCCCGCCATTGGGTGAAGGCATGCAATCAATTCCAACAGGTAACATTAATCTGTTACTTGATGTGCCCATGACGCTGACCGTGGAGTTGGGAAGAACACGACAGCTAGTTAAAGATATATTGGGATTGGGTGAGGGTTCCATCATTGAGCTTGATAAATTAGCTGGTGAGCCTGTGGACCTGCTTGTCAATGGTAAACTAATTGCCCGTGGTGAGGTTGTTGTTATTGATGAAAATTTTGGAGTTCGTGTAACTGATATTGTAAGCCCGGCGGAACGTATTGCCAAGATGCAGTCGTAGGCAGTTTTACAGCAATTTTAGTATTGTGTTAGGTTACTTAATGGAACATGATATAACAATGATTGGTGATAATATGAGTGTCATGAAAAAAATTTTTTACCATAGTTTTTTATTATGTCTCATTTTTATATTATGTCCCATTACCATGTACTATCGCCCAAATGATAGTATGCTGTATGCAAAAGAAACCAAAGCTGTTAAAGCAGTTAAGAATGATAAAGAAAGAAGCGGTACAGAAAAAAGCAATGATGTTGTTGATGTAAAGGAAAATGCTGCCCCAATAGCAGAAACTACAAATGCTGATAAAAAAGACAATGAAGCGCAAAAAGGCGATTACTTATATAACTATGAGCAGCCTCAAGTTGAAGAGGAGTCATATATATGGCTTATTTTCAAAACTATCTTTGTGATGGGAGTGCTTATTGCAGGATTTTATTATTTTTTCAAGTTCATTACACAAAAAGTGGCAATAACAGCTATTGGCCAGGAGGTAATCACTATATTGTCAGTAGTACCACTGGGTCAGAATAAATTTTTGCAGGTAGTGGATATTGCGGGAAGGATATATGTGCTAGGTGTATCGGATAACAATATTAATCTCATTACTGAGATAAAAGATAAGGATGATATCGATAGAATACGGTTATTGAGTTCTAAATCAACGCCACCAAAACAGGGAGGTTTTCAGGAGTATCTGTCCACACAGTTGGGTAAGGTGCTTGATAAAATGAAAAATCAGGGTAGGCCATCGCAGCGATTTACCACTGAAGAAAGAACAATTCATGATGATGTGCTGATTTCATACAGGCAACGCTTGAAGAAATTAAATGGTGATAATGAGTAAGATGGTATGAAAAGAATTAAAACTAAACATATAATTATACTACTGGTAACAATGGTAATGTTGTTTGGTATTGGTGCAATGTGCATTGATACAGCATTTGCCCAGAAAGCTGGCAATGTCAAAATGCCCATACCAAAAATAGGATTTGATATTGAAGAGGCAAAAACACCCAAGGATGTATCGCTAAGCCTGCAGATTTTATTCTTGCTCACAATTCTAACGCTGGCGCCTTCTATTATTATGATGATGACCTCATTTACCCGTGTTGTTATTGTGCTTGATTTTGTGCGCCGTGCACTATCGCTTCAGCAGATGCCCCCCACACAGGTTATTGTGGGACTTGCAATTTTCCTGACTATATTTATTATGTCACCTACTCTTACCGAGATCAATGATAAAGCACTCCAGCCATATCTAAAAGGGCAGATCAGCAACGAAGAATTTTACAATAGGGGTATGGAGCCATTACGCAAATTCATGCTGAAGCAAACACGCAAAAAAGATATAGCACTGTTTATTGAGCTTGCAAAATTAGAACGGCCAAAAACCGAAGATGATGTGCCAACGTATTGCCTTATTCCAGCGTTTATGATCAGTGAATTGAAACGTGCATTTGAAATGGGTGTGTATATATTCATACCTTTTATTGTTATCGATATGATTGTGGCAAGTGCCCTTATGGCAATGGGTATGATCATGCTTCCGCCTATTATGATTTCATTGCCGTTTAAGATTGTACTTTTTGTGCTGGTTGATGGATGGAATCTGCTTACCTATGAGCTGGTGAAGTCGTTTATGTAGGAGAAAACTATGACTGATGTTGAAGTAATAAAAATTTTACGCGAAGCATTGATGGTGACCATGGTGGTTTCAGCTCCCATATTGGGAATTGGCATGTTTGTGGGACTCATCATATCCATATTTCAGACTACAACGTCAATTCAGGAACAGACGCTGACATTTGTGCCAAAGATTATTGCTATCTTTGCTGCTTTGATACTGTTTGCAGCGTGGATTCTTCATACACTGGTAGCGTATACAAAGGGATTATTCATGATGATTTCTAAATTGGGTGCCGGATAATGGAATATTTTGTATATCAGTTTCAGGCATTCTTTCTGGTGCTGGTGCGTATGACAGCAATGATGGTTATTGCTCCATTTTTTTCAAGTGGGGCTATTCCTTTACTTATGAGAGGGGCACTTTCATTTTTTGTGTCACTGGTTATCTTTCCGGTACTCTCAATCAGTAATGCAGCACTTACCGGTAATATGGGTGTATACTACCTTATGGTTATTCAGGAGATAATAATTGGTTTATACATTGGGTTTTTGGTTAGTGTAGTGTTTTCGGCATTCCAGCTTTCAGGGCAATATTTTGCCGTTCAGATTGGCTTTGGTATCAATGAAGTCATTGACCCCCTTGCACAGATTTCCATACCGCTTGTGGGACAATTAAAAAATATTATTGGGCTTCTGGTATTCTTGGCTATTAATGGCCACCATTTTATGATAAAGGCTATTTACCACTCTTATGAATTAGCACCGGCATTTACGCTTAAAGGTGAAAGCATACAGGCTTTTTTAAAATTTTTAGCTCATTCATTCAGCGGCATGTTTGTGATAGCCCTTAAAATTTCACTGCCTGTAATAGCAGCAGTGTTTCTTGTTTCAGTGAGCCTGGGAATTCTGGCAAAAGCAGCACCGCAGATGAATATTATGATGTTGGGCTTCCCGTTCAAGATTGCAGTAGCTTTTGGGATGATGATTCTTATTTCGCCATTGATAGTCAGGGTTATGAATGTTTCGTTAGAAAGAACATTTCAATTTATTGTAAAGGTAATAAAGTACTGGCCGGTATGAAATGGTATGATGACATAGATACTCAACAACTATCGCTTTCATTTACAAGTGCGATAGTATTTGACCTTCAGCTTTTTGCAGCTGAGGATGAAGGCAGGACCGAGGAGCCTACCGAGAAAAAGCTTCGCGAAGCACGTGAAAAAGGCCAGGTTGCCAAAACCGAAGAGTTGCCACAAGCACTGGTGGTTATCTTTGCCATGATTACCATTGTTGTGTTTTGCGGTTTTATCTTTGAAACTATTATCAGGATGATGCATTATTACCTTACAAGCTTTTCGCATTTTCATCTTACTGAACGCAGTTTATTTCATGAGGCGATAGTAACCGGCATTGAATCCTTTAAGATACTATTGCCAATATTTGTTGCAACCGTGATTGCAGCACTACTGGGTAATATTGCACAGGTTGGTTTTCAAATTTCAACACATCCACTCAAGTTTGACCTTTCTAAGATAAAGTTTGATCCTGCCACCATGGCGCGCAAGATATTCTTTTCACGTCAGGTTGCAATGAATCTTTTTAAGTCTATTTTCAAAGTGGTTGTTATTGGCTTTGTATGTTATTTGGTTATCAGCAATGATTTTGATGAACTTATTAAAACCCCTGATATTAGTGTTGGGCTTGCATTTCAAAATATTTCTATTATTGCTTTAAAGGTAATAATCTGGTCAACAGTATGTTTACTTGTCCTTTCCATTCCTGATTATATTTTCCAGAAACGCGAATATATTGAATCATTAAAAATGACCAAGCAGGAATTAAAAGAAGAATGGAAGGAAACCGTTGGCGACCCACATGTACGGGCACGGTTACAGGAGATGCAGCGAGAGCTTATCATGCGCAACATGATAAGGGAGGTGCCCAAGGCAGATGTGGTAGTAACAAACCCAACACATTTTGCCATAGCCATGCGGTATGAACCGGAAGCAATGTATGCACCCATGGTTATTGCAAAGGGTGTTGATGCAATGGCTTTAAGGATTAGACAGATAGCCCTTGATAACAATATACTTATTATTGAAAACAGACCACTGGCACAGGAATTATTTAAACGTGTAGAAGTAGGAGATATTATTCCTGAAGATTTATTTTATGCCGTTTCGTTAATTTATGCTGAAGTGTATAAGAAAAGAAACTATAAAGCAGCAATATAATTGTTGAGGTAGCGTATGGCAGAACAAACATACGATCTTTCATGGATGCAAAAGAGTGATATTTTGCTTGGCATTGGTGTTATTGCAGTTGTAACCATGCTGGTTATTCCATTGCCTACATTCCTTCTGGATTTCCTTATGGCAATCAGCATCATGCTGGGCATCCTGATATTACTGGTAGTTATGTATGTACCGCGATCTTTTGATTTTTCCGTATTTCCTGCCTTGCTGCTTATAACTACTGTTTATCGTTTGGCACTCAATGTTTCATCAACCCGTTTAATCCTTTTGCAGGGTGCTGCATTTGATGGCAAGATAATCCGCACATTTGGTGAGTTTGTTGTTGGTGGCAATTATGTCATTGGATTCATTGTATTCGTCATCCTTGTTGCTGTACAGTTTATTGTTATTACCAAAGGTGCAACACGAACTGCCGAAGTGGCAGCCCGCTTTACTTTGGATGCAATGCCAGCCAAGCTTATGAGTATTGATTCTGATCTTTCCAATGGTATTATCAACGAGGAGGAAGCGTTACGGCGCAGGCGGGAAGTTCGTAAAGAAGCTGATTTTTACGGAGCCATGGATGGTGCTTCAAAGTTTGTACAGGGCGATGTTAAAGTAGGTATTATCATTACAATTGTCAATATTATTGGCGGTTTTATCATAGGCATGGTGATGCGCGGTGAAAGTTTTGATGTAGCAGTACATACATACACATTATTGTCAATAGGTGATGGCCTGGTGGCCCAGATTCCATCATTGTTAATCACAACGGCAACCGGTATCATTGTAACCCGAGCTGTATCAGAAGATAGCTTGGGTAAAGACCTTTCAGCACAATTAGGTTCACAGCCACGTGCATTGATGCTTACCGCTGCTGCATTGGGATTATCTGCTATTATACCGGGCTTTCCCAAAATTACGTTAATCTTGCTTGCACTTGGTATTGGTGCATTGGGGTACCTGTTAAAACAGACTGAAGAAGAACAAATTGAAAAAACCAAAATAGAGCAAAAAGAAGCTGCTTTAAAAACACATAAACCTGAATCGGTAATACCTCTCATTCAAGTTGACCCGCTGGAAGTAGAAATTGGTTACAGCCTTATACCGCTGGCTGACCCTGACCAGGGTGGCACTCTTCTTGATAGGATTACCAATATACGAAGGCGCAGTGCTCTTGAAATGGGGCTTATAGTGCCACCAATTCGTATACGGGATAATATGGAACTTGCACCCCAGGATTATTCCATTTTAATTAAAGGTGTTGAAGTTGGTCATGGCAGCTTACAGGTGGGGAAGCTCATGGCAATGGATCCTGGCACTGTTATGGAAAAAATTGAAGGTGTTGAATTTACCGAGCCGGTATTTAACCTCAAGGCAATATGGATAGATCCTGATAACAGAGATGTGGCCGAGCGCCGTGGATATACTGTTGTTGATTGTCCCACCATTATTGCAACACATTTGACAGAGATAATCCGCAGGCATGCAGATGAAATTTTGGGCAGGCAGGAGGTTCAGCAGCTAATTGATACAATAAAGAATGACTACCCGGCTGTAGTTAATGAACTTGTTGGCGATAAAAAGCTTAGCATAGGTGAAATACAGAAAGTATTGCAAAACCTTTTGCGTGAACGTGTTTCAATCCGCAATATGGTTACTATCTTAGAAACACTGGCAAGCTATTCTGATTATACCAAAGATATAGGTTTGCTCACTGAGTATGTTCGCGTTGCACTGGCTCGTCAGATATGCAGGGAATATGCTGATAAAAACAATACACTTTCAGTGATTACAGTAGATCCGGAGATAGAAACTATAATACGATCTTCAATACACGAGGATCCGGTTGAAGGAAGAATCGTAAGCCTGGATCCGGATACGCATAGAGATGTACTGGATAGTTTGCTGGGTTCATATTCTAAAGCACGAAGTGCAGGATTTGCACCAGTGTATCTGGTGTCGCCACATATTCGCAGTGTTCTATTTACATTGCTGGAAAGGGAAGTTCCTGATCCCGTTGTTCTTTCGTATAATGAAATTGTGCCCGAGATCAGAGTTAATGTTATAGGTACAGCGTTATTGCGGGCAGCATAATAAAAAAATTAAAAAAAGTGAGGTGTTTGACAATGAGGTACGTAAAAATTAAAGCACGCACCTATAATGAAGCAATGATGAAACTCAAGATGGAGCATGGTGACGATGCTATACCTATCAGCCATAAAAATGTTAAAGAAGGTGGTTTGTTTAACACAGGGTTATTTGCACGAGATTTTGTTGAGTTAACTGCTGCAATACCAGATGTCAAACCTGCAAAATTAAAGCCAAAGAAGAACATTGATTTAACTGTTGGAACCAATGATAATGTAAACGAACTTTTAAAACAGGTTATTGAAAAACCTGAAAATGAGCCACATAGAAAACCACATGCAGGGCTTGAGCAACTTTTAACTCAGAGCTTACTGCAATCAAAAACCCAACAGGAAGATGTTAAGCCTGTAGTTAAGACGGTTGAAGAACCAAAAGTTGAAACAACTGATTCCTCATACATAAAATTGGAAAAGGAATTCAATGAATTAAAAGCTTTGCTTAAAAATCTTGTTGAGACAAAGCAAGAAAGACTGACTTCAGATATATGCATTGATAGTGGCGATATGTATTTTAAGCCATTTAAAGAAATTTTACGTAAAAATGATATGGACGATGAAGAATGTACTATGCTTTTAGATGAAGTAAAGCGTAATGTAAGCAGTGAAGATATGAAAGATAAATATAAAATTGAAAAAACATTGCGTGAACTCATTAAAAGCAGGATAGTGGTAAGCGGGCCTATTGATAAGGGCAAACGCAAAAAAGTATTGATGTTTGTAGGCCCAACAGGAGTAGGTAAAACAACAACGATGGCAAAATTGGGTGCCATACTGTCTTTGCGGCAGGGTTTGAAGGTATCATTTATTACAATTGATAATTACCGAATTGCAGCAACCGAGCAGCTGAAAAAATATGCTGAAATAATGCGAATACCAATTCATGTTGTTACCGATCCGGCAGAATTTAAAGAAATAGTTGAAAATGAAAAAGCTGACATTATAATGGTAGATACTTCAGGAAGAAGCCACAGAAATGATCTTAAAATTGCCGAGATAAAAAACTTTGCTGATAATTGTACCTGTGAGATTGTAAAGATACTGTGTGTAAGTGCCAACACAAAACGCAGTGATCTGGCTGAGGTATTCAAAGCGTATGATATACTTCATATTGATAGTGTAATAATTACTAAGGTTGATGAGACTTCATATATTGGAAATGTCATTTCAGTAGCCGATAAATATAATAAGCCCATATCATATATCACTAACGGGCAGGAAGTTCCAAATGACATAGCAATTGCTGAACCTGATATGATGGTGAATATGATACTGGAATCAACAATGCGTTAAGGAGGGATACCTTGGATCAGGCTGCAAATTTAAGGCGGTTGGTAATACAAAACAATGCTGCTCGCAGAACTAAAACTATAGCCATTACCAGCGGTAAAGGTGGGGTGGGCAAAACAAGTGTAGCTGTCAGCCTTGCTATAGCACTTGCTAAACGCAATTATTCTGTTACATTGTTAGATGCTGACTTAGGCCTGGCTAATGTTAATGTTGTATTGGGTATAATACCAAAATACAATCTTTACCATGTCATAAAAGGAAAGAAAAAGTTGGAGGAAATAATTATTGATGTTCCTGAAGGAATAAAGATAATTGCGGGTGCCTCCGGGTTTCATCAGCTTGCAAATTTGGATGTTAAGCAACGGGAATATTTTATCAAGGCACTATCGGAACTGAATGACGATGATTATATGATTATTGATACCGGGGCCGGTATTTCACAGAATGTCCTGAGTTTTTTGGTTGCTTCGGATGAAGTGATAGTTGTTACCACACCAGAGCCAACAGCTATTACAGATGCATATGGTACTATCAAAGCCATTGCAGCTAATGACCCTGATAAAACAGTTAAGCTTTTGGTAAACAGAGCTCAAACAGTAACCGAGGCAAAGAAAGTAGCTCAGAGGGTTATCAATATAGCAGGACAGTTTTTAAATATTAAAGTTGATAATTTGGGGTTTATCTTTGATGACATGTATGTAGCAAAGTCAATTCGGAATCAGAAGCCGTTTATAGTGAGCTATCCTAAATCAAAAGCTTCAACATGTATAGAAATTATAGCTGACAGGATTGCAAATATTGAATCGGATACTGATAAAGGCACAGGAATGTTAAGCTTTTTTAGAAGATTTTTTGGGCATTATGAGTCTGAAAATGAGGATGATTCATTACAGTAGATGCTATTTTTAATGGTGATAATTATTACTTGATTTAATTTGAATCTGGCACTATTTTTACATAGTAGAGGTTTCTTTTAAAAGAAAATGTAAGGATTATAAGTATATTATGTTATTTAATGAAAAAATGCCCAAAATTCCATTAGAAGGGAAAGTATCAATAATCTTTGGTATTCTTGCTTTTTTTGTTTCGTTGTTATTTGGTATTATGGTAGGTAACAGAGTTGGTATTTTATTTGGCAGAGTACTTTTTTTTACGGTTATATATTCCGCAATTGGATATGGTTCACTATTAATAATAAAACGTCTTGTGCCGGAAGTATATGAGATATTAAATCAATCTTTTGAATTTTCAAAAAAGGATATTAGCCAGGAAGAATATGTATCCGTTAAACCAGATGAAACCAGTACTGTTCAGGAAGATAGTGCTACACGCGATGAGGAGTATACCGGTCAGACATCAGTATCTGGAACATCGGATACTTCATATAATGAAGTTTTTACACCACTTGAAGCAAAAGATTTTACTAATTTAAGTACTAAGGATAGTAAACCCAAAAAGATGGGCAAACATATTGTACTGGACGATAAGAAGATTCAATATGAACCCAAAATAATGGCAGAAGCTATACGAACTATGCTCAAACGTGATAAGGATTAATTTAAATAACGAGGTTGTATGGCAAATAAAAAATTTCAGGAATTTGATGCAATTGATGAAGATGAACTCTGGAAGCGCTTTGCCAAAACACATGATCAGGCAATAAGAGACTATTTTGTAGTGAAGTATGCTCCGTTGGTTAAGTATGTTGCAGGCAAAATTGCTATGGGAATGCCCAGTTCAATAGAATTTGATGATCTTGTTTCATATGGTGTGTTTGGCTTGATTGATGCAATAACAAAATTTGATCCAGAAAGGGGTATCAAATTCAAAACATATGCCATGACGAGAATACGAGGTGCAATTTTTGATGAACTTCGTTCTATAGACTGGATACCACGTTCAATACGGCAGAAAGCAAAACAGATAGAACAGGCAATTGCAGACCTGGAAAATAAGTTGGGAAGAACAGTTGAAGATGAAGAGATAGCAAAGGAATTGGGGATAACTGTTGAGGAATTTCAATCGCTGCTTAATAAGCTCAGTGGCACTGCTATGTTATCATTGAATGATATATGGTATGTTGGGGATGAAAATGATGAACTGTCAATACTTGAAACTCTGGAAGCTCCGGATACATTGAATCCTGATGTTATGATTGAAAAAGAAGAAATTCGAGATTATATTGTAGATGCAATAAAGAAATTGCCGGATAAAGAAAAGAAGGTTATTGTTCTCTATTATTATGAAGACCTGACATTAAAAGAAATAGGTGAAGTACTAGAAGTTACTGAAAGCAGAGTATCACAATTGCATACTAAGGCAATCATGAGGCTGAGGGGCCGGTTAGGCAGGATTAAATCTAATATAGTTGGATAAGATATAAAAGAGGTCTATTAGATGTTTTAAAATGTATTACTGGTTAGTGATATAATGAAAAATTTAAAAGATTTGATGAAAACGATACAGGATGATGAATCATCCGAAAATGAAATAGAAGTGTATGCTGATTCAGTGAAACAGGCATTAGAATTAGCTGCTGGAGAACTGGGAGTTGATATTTCTGAACTTGATTATCAGATTCTGGAAAAAGGCACTTCAGGTTTTATGGGTATTGGAAGACAGCCTTACCGGGTGCTGGTACGACCAATAATTACTGAAAAAGAAGAAGAGGAAGATTTTACAGAGATAGAACAGAAACTTCATTCTATGCCTGACGTTGACCTTCGAGTAAAAGATATTCCCAAAAATGTTGATGGTTCGGCAAAAATACGGGTAACAAAAACAGGAATCTGGCTGACAATAACCCCACCAAAAGGAAATGGAAGGCGTGTTGACTTATCTGATATTTCCAATAAAATCTATGCCTTACGCATTCAGAATGCCGATATGGTTAAGGTTGAAAAGGAAGTCCGTAAGCCATCTGGTAAACCTGTTAAAATAGGTGATTGGATACCCAATCCTGAATATGATGGCACAATGACTGTTGAGGTTACTGAAGATGAAATGAAGGCATTTGTACATTTTGTACCTCCACGGTTTTGCGGAAGACATATGGATGTTGATGATGTTATTGAAGCATTAAAGCGTGCAGGTGTTGTTACTGGTATTAAAGAAGAAAGGATTGCTGAGTATTTAGATAGAATGGATTATAGCCAACCGCTCCTTGCTGCAGAGGGTACTCCACCCAGGCATGGGCGAGATGCCTATATTGACTATAAAGTCAGAATTGATAAGAGTGGAGTCCAGTTAGAAGAGGATGAAAAGGGTAGGGTTGACTTTAAGGATCTGGATTTGATTGAAAATGTTGTTGTTGGGCAGGTGCTGGCAGTAAAAGTTCCTGCTGAGGAAGGAGTTCCAGGAAGAACGGTTACCAACAGGATTATTCCTGCTCGTTCGGGTAAAGATATACAAATCAAGTATGGGAAGGGTACTATCCTGTCGCAGGATGGTACTGAATTAACTGCTGAAATAAATGGGCAGGTTGTTTACCAAAATGGGAAGCTCAGTGTTGAGCCGGTATATGTAGTTAAAGGAGATGTTTCCACAGAAACAGGTGATGTAGTCTTTCTGGGTTCAGTTATTGTAAGTGGTAGTGTGCAGGACAATTTTACTGTAAAAGCTGCAGGCAATATTGAGATTAAAGGTACGGTACAAAAAGCTAATCTTGAGGCAGAAGGTGATATCATTATCCGTCAGGGGATTATGGGAAGAGAAGGTGCACGGATAGAATCCACTGGTGGTTCTATTATTGCTAAATTCATACAGACTGCAACAGTTGTTGCTGAAAAAGATGTTATAGTTGCAGAAGGTATAGTCCATTCAAATGTTGATGCGGGCAACAGGATTATCTGCAATGGAAGAAGAGCACGTATCGTTGGAGGTTTAATTAGGGCAGGCGAAGAGGTAAATTCAAAATATGTTGGATCCGACTCATTTACAAAAACAATAGTTCGTGTTGGTATGAATCCAAAAGTACTTCAACAGTTAACTGAACTGGAAGAAAACAAAAGGTCTATATCTGAAGAATTTGATAAGGTCAGGAAAGATGTAACAACACTTACCGTACAGAAAAATAATGCTGGTGGGCATTTGCCAAAAGATAGAGAAGAGTTATTAGGTAAGCTAATTGTTCAAAAGCAGAAATTGGAACAGCGACTTAATGAAATTAACCTGTCATTAGAAGAATTGAAAGCATATCTTAATATGTTAGAACAAAAAGGTAAAGTATGCGTTGAAAAAACCATATTTCCTGGTGTGGAGATATATATAAAAGATAAACGTTTTAACGTGAAAGATCCTTACAATTATGTTAAATTTGCTTTAGAGGGAGCTGATATCAGATTATCTGAGTATGAACCGCCAGATCTGGGCGAAGCACAAAAAATAATGATAAGGAGGAGAAGATAATTACATTAATACCAGGAGATTGTAATGGCTATTAAACCTATAGATTTGCAAACTAACATAGCACAGATCATAGAGGTTGCACGGGGAGAGCATGCGCGTAATGCTGCAGTTGTTGAGCAGCAACATATATTGAGCAAAGAATCACAGGAAAAGACCAATATACAGAAGGAGAAGGTTGAAGAAAATAAAAAGGCTGAAAGAACTATCATCTTAAATGAAGAAAAGCAGTTTAAAAAGGGGAAACAATTTAAAGAAGGTGAAAAAAAGGAAAAACAGGAACAACCTGAAGAATTGGAAGATACAAAAATTGGAAGAATTATTGATGTAAAAAAATAAAAAAAGGAAGTATGCGCAATGCAACTTGTTATTCTTATAATGGTGAATATTTTAATAGCATCTATATTTTATCTGGTTATTTCATTAAAATTAGAACGTTCTGCAACTGAATTCCGGTCAAAACGGTTGCGGAAAGAAATGGAAGAACTTATAAATGAGTTTAACCATACTGCTGAACGTAATTTAGCTTTGCTTGAATATAAAATCAATATTTTACGGGAATTATTAAAAAGAGCGGATGCATTGCCTGGTCTTGATATTACCATTAATGATGAAAACCAAATGAAATCCGGCTCAAAAAAAAGCAGGAAAAAAATAGACAGGAAAGAAGAAAGAATTTTTGCAGAACAAATACAAAACAAAGACGATATACAAACAATTTTACCTGATCCTTTTCATGATATTACAAAAAGAGCCGGTAAAGAATTACATGACAATGCGATAGTATATTTGGAAAGAGAAAAGACTCAATCATTTTCTGAAAACAAATCTAAAGTACCAACGATTACAGAACAATTATCAGAGATAGCCAGAGTAGTTTTACATAAATTTAGTCAATACATTGAATCCAGATATACTAAAAAAGCAAACAATGATTTTCCTGTACATCCAGAAGATGTATATCATAGTGCTATTGAGGAATATAATACTTCTCAAGCAAAGGTTGATGAAAAATTGGCGGATGTAGTTATTCCTGTTAGTGAAGACGAACTAATAACTATGTATAATAATGCCGATGATAAATATTTGATGATAGCTAAATTGTACAGTCAGGGATATCCTTTACAGGTACTATCGAAAATATCCGGTATACCAATTGGGGAAATATCACTCATATTAAATCTTTCAATGAAAAAGTAGTTATAATAAAGATTATTTGCATATTGGTTGATTATGATTGACTTCTCAAATATCAAGAGATTAAATGAGGATGAGTTTAAAAAATTTGCACAATTAATATATAATGAAAGTGGTATCTTTTTAAAAGAATCAAAGATTACACTTTTGTCAAACCGGTTGCGGAAACGGTTGAGGGCATTGAACCTTTCGGAATTTTCAGATTATTATGATTATATAACCAACCTGAAGGATAAAAGCAAAGAAATTGAAGAATTACTTGATGTTGTATCTACCAATGAAACATACTTTTTTAGAAATGAACGGCAGTTTGATGCATTAAAGGATGTTTGTATTCCAGAAATTGTAAAGAAGAAAAAAGATAAAAAACTTAAAATATGGAGTGCGGGGTGTTCCACGGGTGAAGAGCCTTACACTATAGCTATCTGTGTTATGGAAGCACGGCAAATCCTTTCAGGATGGAATATTTCCATCATAGCAACAGACATTGCTCCATCTGTGCTTGATTTTGCAAAAATTGGCAGGTACACTGGAAGACGGATTGAAAAGGTACCACCTGAAATTTTAAAAAAATACTTTACACAAATGCCTGATAATCCTGAAGTGTATGAAATAAAGGATGAGTTAAAAAAACTGGTTTCTTTTTCATATCTCAATCTATTTAAAAATCCTTATCCTGAAAATGTGGATGTCATATTTTGCCGCAATGTAATGATATATTTTGACCGCGCTCGTCAAAAAGAGCTTATAGCAAATTTTTACAAGGTCCTGAATCCATGGGGGTACCTGTTCATTGGTCATTCTGAAACTCTGCATGCCCTGTCTGATGATTTCCAGTATGTCAAGATTATGGATTCGCCTGTATATGTTCCCAAGGAGAAAGTAAATGGAATTTAAACTTATTACTGTTCCCATAGCAGATTATAAAGTTTCGCAATCTCCTGATATATTACGTACAATATTGGGGTCATGTGTTGGAATTTGCCTGTATGATCCGGAAACTAAAATAGGTGGTCTGGCTCACATAATGTTACCTGAAAACAATGATAAATCCACAAATCCAAAAAAATATGCTGATAGCGCGATAGCTCTTATGATAGAAGAATTGCAAAAAAATGGTGCAAACATTGAACATCTGATTGCCAAAATTGCTGGTGGTGCCTCAATGTTTAAAATGCCTGAGAATTCATTCATAGGTTCAATAGGTATTAATAATGTCCAGAAAGTTAGAGAAATATTAGATAACTATCGTATAACCATTATCAGTCAGGATGTTTTTGGAGATTATGGCAGAACAGTTGATTTCTTCCTTGAAACTGGAAAGTTAAAAATTAAGTCTCTGGGACATGAAGATAAAGAAATTTAGTGGGTAGAATAAATGGAAAGCATGACAGGGTATTCATTTATAGAAAAAAGCACTGAACAGTTTACATTTTCAATTGAAATAAAAACATTAAATTCTAAGTATCTGGAAGTTTATACAAATATTCCTAAAATGCTTAAATCAGAAGATGATACAATTACGAATATTTTGAAAAAAAGTTTTGAGCGTGGAAAGGTAGAATGTACTATAGATATATATGATTGGGTTGAATCACGTCCTGTTCATATTGACGGCAAAGTTTTACTGAAATATTATAAGGAAGTTCAAAGATCCCTTGCAAAGTTAAAAATTCCTGCCAGTTTTTCGGTTGATGCATTATTGCAACTTGATGGAGTAGTACATAAAGAAAGAACCATCCTTTCAAAAAAGTCAAAAACTGATATTTATAATACCTTACAAAGATCAATTGAGTCTGCTATAAAGATGCGTAAAAAAGAAGGCAAATCAATAAAAAAGGACCTGGAATTATCCCTAAGAGTCATAGAAAATGCATGCCATGATATTCAAAAGCAGGCGCATACAGTTGTTGAATATCAGTTTAAACGATTAAAAAAATCTTTAGAGTCATTATTGCACAGCAAGGTTGACGAAAACAGGATTTATACCGAGATTGCAATTTTAGCGGATAAACAGGATATAAATGAAGAACTGTCTCGGCTCAATGACCATATCAGTAAATTTAAAGAAATAATGGCACAGGAAGGGCAACTGGGAAGACAGCTGGATTTTCTTGCTCAGGAAATGTTCAGGGAAATAAATACCATAGGCTCAAAATCTAACAGTACGCTCATAGCGCATAAAGTTGTTGAAGTTAAAAATCATATTGATAAAATACGTGAACAATGCCGGAATATTGTTTGATATGAGGATAAGGATGAGTGTATGAAATCAACAACTCTTATTAACATAGGATTTGGCAATGCTGTTGTAGCTGAGCGCGTCATAGCTGTTATTACCCCCATGTCTGCTTCAGGTAAACGTTTGCGCGAAGAAGCAAAAGAAAACAATATGCTGATAGATGCTACTCATGGACGAAAAACACGTGCTATAATTATTATGGACAGTA
This sequence comes from Spirochaetota bacterium, assembly GCA_037481795.1. Lineage (GTDB taxonomy): Bacteria > Spirochaetota > UBA4802 > UBA4802 > UB4802 > UBA4802. The sequence continues at coordinate 5,331 of JBBFLA010000001.1, read as the reverse complement.
ATCATGTAATATTATCAGCAATGCAGCCGGAAACTATCGCAAACCGATTAAATCAAAGTGAAGAATAATCATGTTTTCAGTAATTATTTCAGCACCATCAGGTGCAGGAAAAACAACTTTAATTGAAAAACTGTTGATTCAACATCCTATTTTTGAGTTTGCAATTTCCACTACTACCCGTATTAAGCGGGCAGGTGAGGTTGAAGGGAAAAATTATTATTATGTAAGTTATAGTGATTTTATGCAGATGGTGGACAGGGGGGAATTTCTGGAATGGGCCAGAGTTCATGATAATTATTATGGCACCTCTAAAAAAGAGGTTGACAGAATTAAAGCAAATTCAAAAATACCTATTTTTGATGTGGATGTTCAGGGGGCCAGGAGCTTACGTAATAAATTACAAAATGTTATATCAGTATTTATTATTCCGCCATCTATAAAAGAATTGGAAAGAAGGTTAAGGCACCGTTCAACAGAGACAGAACATCAAATAATAGTGAGATTAAATAATGCAATTGCTGAACTGCGGGAATATGTAAATTATGATTATATAGTTGTTAATGATGATTTGCAAAAAGCCCTGGATGAACTCAATGCTATATTAAAGACAATTATACTTAAACGTGAATATATGGATGCTACAGTTAAAAGATTAATGGAGGATGTACATGATTATACCATTAGATAAATTGATTGCATTTAACAACAACCGATATATTTTTTCGTGTGCAGCAATGAAAGTGGTTGATAAGTTGGGCAATATTGAAGGCTATCCAGAAAGTGATAAAAACTGGAAGGTTGTTCCAAACATATTGAATTTAATGCTGAATAATACAATTAAATTTGAATTTAAAGAAGAAACGAAAGAACGGCAATAGTGTTTGTCAATTTTGACACTACATCATATTTATTATATTGATGATAACGCATAGGTTTTGATGTTTTGGGATAGATGATCTGAAGAATAAGGCTGTTGTTCTTGTTGGTCCAACAGCTTCAGGAAAAACAAATCTATCGCTTGAAATAGCACAGGATATATTTGAGATAGTTTCTGTTGATTCAGCACAAGTTTATACATATATGGATATTGGTACGGGGAAAGTTTCACCCTACCATAGATCTTTGATAACACATTATTGCATAGATATTGTTAACCCGGATTACTGGTTTACTGCAGGAGATTTTTGCAGAGAAGCTGAACATGCAATACAGATAATACAATCTCATGGCAAAATACCCCTTTTTGTTGGTGGTACCGGATTATACATCCATGCGTTTTTTTATGGGTTAGCTGAACTACCCGTAATTAATTCAACAGTAAAAAAACAATTACATGTTGAATTACAGCAAAAAGGCCTGAAAGCCCTTTACGAGGAGCTAATGCACTGTGATTTGCATTGGGCACAGCGCATTCATCCCAATGATACCCAGAGGATATTGCGTGGACTGGAAGTTTTCAGGGCTACCGGTATACCATTAACGCAATTTTTACAGTCAAAGCATAAAAAGAGTAATTTGAATATTTTGATGATTGCGCTGGACGTTGACCGTGATATTTTATACAAACGGATTGAAGCCAGGGTTGATGAAATGATCAGACGGGGCTTTGTGGAAGAAGTAAAAAATTTAAGAGCTATGGGATATACACTAAAGTTCAATTCTCAAAAGGCAATAGGATATTTGCAACTACACAGGGTATTAACAAATGAGCTATCGCTTAGTGAAGCAATTGAGCAAATAAAACAGGAAACTAAACATTATGCCAAAAGGCAGGTCACGTGGTTTAAAAGATACAAACCGTTATGGGTACCACCAGATAATATTGAGAAAATAAAAGAAATAGTCTTTGAATGGTTATATAAAAAGTAGATTTTAAAATAATTAGAAAAAAATATTGATAATATTACTATTCAATGATAAGTAAGTGTTAAATGGTAATAAATAGTTAAAATAAATATTAACATTAAAATACATAAAGAGGGTGTACAATGGGCAAACAAACAAAAAATTTACAGGACACTTTTCTTAATGCAGCACGCAAAGATAAAGTGGAAATTACTATCTACCTTATGAATGGCGTACCAATCAAGGGAAAGGTAATAAGTTTTGATAGCTTCACAATCTTAGTTGAAGTTGACAAAAAGCAAAATCTTATTTATAAACATGCAATATCAACGATTATGCCGTCAAAGCCTGTTCAGTATAAAGATGAAGAATAATTCATGGGTAAAGTACAAAAAATTATTATTGCAGCATTTATTATAGCTGCTTTTGTTTATATTTTTGTACGAACTGTTGTCTTTGTTGGTGATGGAGTATTTGCTTTTGTTACAGATTCAAATGGTCATATACTTGGATATTTGCCAAAAAAGGTAAATGTAGTTCCGCAGGGGATTTTTGCTACAATAAAGGCAAACTATATTCCTTTAAATGGTTCATGCAATGTGGATATTGCAATCCCTGTTCCCCCGCTGGAATCAATACAAAGTGATCATTATTCTATTAAAATTCCAGTTGTTATTAATTATACACTCAATCCTGAACAATTAACACTGGATTTAAACAGATTGTATTCGGACAGGTCATATCTATCACAGCAATTTGGGATACGATTGTCGGGTAGCATTAAAGATGCTATTTCCCGATATCTATATCCGTATTACCAGTATAATGCCCTGCAAGCAAATATCAAAAAAGAAGTATTTGTAGCGATAGATCATGTAAAAGAATCATTTGCCAGAGATGGGATTAATATTAAAGATATTACTCCAGGTAATATCTACGTGCCAGACTATACTGTTTATACGGAAGGCAAAAAATTTTTGATTGAATTGCTTACTCAGGAGAAATTAAGTTCAATACAGCTTAATGCGCTGCAACAGCAGCTTAAGGAAGATGAACTGAAAGATGCACGGTATCTGGAACATCTGGAAAAAATATCCAGAATGATAGCTAAAAATAAGGATATATTGAAGTATATTTATATTGACAAATTAGCTGATAATGTGAGGGTGATAGTAACTTCGGATAAAAATATCCCGTTGGATTTGGCTAATGACAGCGAATCAGAATCTTTAAAGAAAGATCTTGATAACTTTAAAAAATAGTGGATTATTTAATTAGTTTTGCAGTATTATAGTAATTGGATATACTTCATAAAGTATTATAATGATATATTTTTTTAATAAGGAGAGTTAAATACTATGCCCTGTGGTAGGAAGCGAAAACGCAGAAAGATTGCTAATCACAAGCGAAAAAAACGAAGAAGACTTAATCGCCACAAGAAAAAATTACGATAATGTATGTAGAAGAGAGATTGGCACAAAGACATGTCAATCTCTTTTCTATTTTTACTATATAATCAGGTTATATAATGCGGAGAAGAATACAAAAAAAACAGGTTATAATTCCTGAAGCAAAAAAAACTTACTGGAAACGAAGACCATCAGAAATTCGTGGCTATCAGCGCGTTTTTTACTGCAATACTGAAAATGGTGATTATATTCGTGTTGATTATAATTTAAAGGATAAAAGGGTCCGCATTTATTTAGAGGACAGCGATGAAGGAGGAAACCCCTATTATGCAGTGATAGATAAGGGTAGGATTACTGCAGAGCGGAACGCTACATCAGGCAGGCCTGTAAGCTTACAGGAAAAAATTGAAAAACGTGCCGAACTTATATCTACAATTCCCAATAAAGATGTTATAAGACTTATAAACAAACATTATGGAATAGGAGAAAGCCCTGAGGAGATAGCTGCTCGGAAGAAAAAGCGACAGGAAGAACTGGAAAGAACCCGCAAACGGTATTTCAAACCAGACGAAGTCCCATCGTTTGTTAAAAAAGAAACCACAGTTGTTTCAAAACAAAAAGTTAGAATACGTGATATGATGGATATTGGTATTGGTGGTGCAACTGTTGGTGGAGTATATTTTCTCAGTTTAGATTTTATTAAAGCAGGTATAGTATCTGCAGCTTTTGGTATACTGCTGGCATTTATTGATATATTTATTCGTGAAAAAGAAACACTATTGCTCAAGACATTATTGTTTTTAGTTCTTGGAATAGCTTTGTATATATATGGTTATTTTATTTTATAATAATGTTACCGTCTTCTGATTTCAGAAAGCCAATCCCACCAGTTACGCAAATAATCAAGTACTGGAGTAGAAATTTCAGCACTGCCAAAGATATACATACGTGCCAGTACAGGGCCATAACGAAATGTAGCCAGACCAACAAAAAATCCGGCTATGACATCAATGACATAGTGATAGCGCAGATACACAGTTGATATAATCAAAAGCAGTGCCCATAAAGTTGAAATGACGCTGAATTTCTTGTGAAATTTTATAGCAAGAAGTACTGTCAAAATTGATACCAATGTATGGCCACTGGGAAAACAATCGCGTGTAACACCTTCTAAATATGCCAGTCCATGATGGACAAAGTTGAACAGTAGTAACCCTTCAAGAGGTTTTGTTTGAAGATGAGTGAGGGTAAACCTTGGGCCAATGGCAGGGAATATATAGTAGCCAATATATGATAAATAAAAACCAAGCATTATTGTGGAAGCAACTATGTGAAATTCAACTTTTCTTTCTTTAAGATATAATAATAAGCATAGTGTAAAAGGTAAAAAATAGAAACTTGCATAAACTATCTGTAACAATTCAGTGACAAAGGGGTGTAACATTTTTTCCAGTAATATTGTAGGGTGATTACCCAAAAATAATGCATAATCAATCTTAATCAAGACAGAATCTATGTCATGAGGGTTAATAAGGGGTACCAGTTTATTATGTTCCATAAATATTGCTACAAGAAGTGGCAATATATACCAGTCCCTATAAATGCTAAATAGTGTGGAAGTGGCATAACGCTGGGCATATACTGTTGCAATAATAAGCAACATAACGGTAGTATTGATGGTAAAAATTACTGGTGCCAGCGTAATGTGCGAAAAAATAATAATTAATATATTAAGAAATAATGCCATGCCAAACGTCAGCAACTCTTCCAGATGAATCTTTGAGTTGTATTCCTGTAACATCTTCTGCAACATATCCGGCCCCTTATCCCAATATATGTATATACGGTATAGTATGTTATAATCTTATAAAATAATATATACAAATTGTTTTATAGTGACAATATTTTATATGAAATATTCTACAAAAACTAAATAGTACTAATTATATAATTTTGAACTTTCTTCATCCATAAGAAATACCATTTACCTTCCCTTATAAAACCCATTAATACATGAATGCCAGGCAAAGATAATATTAGTCAAAATTTTAATCATTTGTCAAGAAATATTGTAGGC